>CAYQEN010000001.1:0-116015 GCA_964416545.1 uncultured Bacteroides sp.
AATTAATATTAAATATCTACACTTCTATGCAATAGCTTCATTTATTCGGTTCTCCTACTCAGTTAAATACCTGATATTAGCCAACGTATTTTCACAAACTTTACGCCTATTTTCGCAATCCTTCGTTCAATGTCCACGTCGCAAATGCGCTTAATTACAAAAAAATGCGTAAATTTGCGCCCTATAACAATATCCTACAGAATATGGCTCAACAAGACGACGTATTTAAGAAAATAGTTTCCCACGCAAAAGAATACGGATTTGTATTCCAATCAAGTGAAATTTACGATGGACTCGCAGCGGTTTACGACTACGGCCAGAACGGCGTGGAAATGAAAAACAATATAAAGCGCTATTGGTGGGACGCAATGACCCTTCTCCACGAAAATATCGTGGGTATCGACAGCGCAATTTTCATGCACCCTACCATCTGGAAAGCATCAGGTCACGTCGACGCTTTCAACGATCCGTTGATTGACAACCGCGACTCTAAGAAGCGCTATCGTGCCGACGTCCTCATCGAAGATGAGCTCGCCAAAATGGACGACAAGATTGAAAAAGAAGTTGCCAAAGCTCGTAAGCGTTTCGGCGAAAACTTCGACGAAGAACTCTTCCGCCAGACAAATCCGCGTGTCCTCGAACACAAGGCTAAGCGCGATGCCCTTCATGAACGCTTCTCAAAAGCCATGAACGATGGCGACCTCGCTGAACTTCGTCAGATTATCATCGACCAAGAAATCGTTTGCCCCATCTCTGGCACTCGCAACTGGACTGATGTTCGTCAGTTCAACCTCATGTTCCGCACCGAAATGGGTTCTACTGCCGATGGCGCAATGAGCGTATACCTCCGCCCCGAAACCGCGCAAGGCATCTTCGTAAACTACCTCAACGTACAGAAGACCGGCCGTATGCGTCTCCCCTTCGGCATCGCTCAGATTGGTAAGGCTTTCCGCAACGAAATCGTTGCTCGTCAGTTCATCTTCCGTATGCGCGAATTCGAACAGATGGAAATGCAATTCTTTGTTCGTCCTGGCGAAGAAATTGAATGGTTCAACCGATGGAAAGAATGGCGTCTTCGTTGGCACAAAGCTCTCGGACTCGGCGACAGCAAATACCGCTATCACGACCACGAAAAGCTTGCCCACTACGCAAACGCTGCTACCGACATCGAATTTGAAATGCCTTTCGGTTTCAAGGAAGTTGAAGGCGTTCACTCTCGCACCAACTTCGACCTCTCTCAGCACGAGAAGTTCTCTGGCAAAAACATCAAATACTTCGATCCTGAGCTCAACGAAAGCTACGTTCCTTATGTCATCGAAACATCTATCGGTGTCGACCGTATGTTCCTTTCCGTTCTTTGCTCAAGCTACGAAGAGCAGCAGCTCGAAGGTGGCGACAAGCGCGTTGTCCTACACCTCCCGCCGGCACTCGCTCCTGTCAAGTGCGCCGTTATGCCTCTTGTCAAGAAAGATGGTCTGCCCGACAAGGCTCACGAAATTGTCAACGACCTCAAGTTCGACTTCGCCACTCAGTACGACGAAAAAGACTCTATCGGCAAGCGCTACCGCCGTCAGGATGCTATCGGTACTCCGTTCTGCATCACAGTCGACCATCAGACACTCGAAGACGGCACCGTTACTCTGCGTGAACGCGATTCAATGCAGCAGTCGCGCGTAGCCATCGAAGATCTGCATCGTCTTATCCACGACCAAGTTAGCATCAATTCTCTCCTCCGCAAACTCGCTTAACTTTCGATTCGTAGCATTTATTCTCCTCATTATTAATGTCATACAATTATGATTAAACGTCTATCTTTTATCGTTGCTTTGGTTGCAATGCTGTCGCTTAGCTCATGCAACTACAACTCACTTGTTGAGCAGCAGCAATCTGTCGATCAAAGTTGGGCTGAAGTCGAAAACCAGTATCAGCGTCGTTCCGACCTGATTCCAAACCTCGTTAGTACAGTCAAAGGCTACGCCAAACACGAGAGCCAGACACTCGAAAATGTTATAGCTGCTCGCGCAAAGGCCACACAGGTAACCATCGACGCCAACGAGCTCAACGAAGAAAACCTTGCACGCTTTCAGCAGGCTCAGAGCGAACTTTCAAGTGCGCTCAAGTCGCTCCTCGCTGTTACCGAAGCATATCCCGACCTGAAAGCTAACGAAAACTTCCGCGACCTGCAAGTGCAGCTTGAAGGCACCGAAAACCGTGTAACAACCGCACGTAGTCGCTACACCGAAGCCGTTGCATCATACAACACTGCTATAAAAAAATTCCCCACTGTTATCTACGCCGGATGGTTCGGCTTCGAATCTAAGCCCCAATTCAAAGCTGAAGAGGGTGCTGAAAAAGCTCCGACTGTAGACTTCAACGATTGATAAAATGAACAAACTTCCATTTGCTCTGCTTGCCGCATTTATGCTCGTTATCGTCGGTTCTTGCTCCGACGACGGATACGACATGGAGACATACGCCGAATACCAACAAGCCAACATTGAATGGTATAACGAACAGGCTAATCTCAAAAACGATGATGGCACAGACTTCTACACCAAGCTATCCCCTAACTGGTACCCCTCGTCAGGTGTGCTAATCCACTATTTCAACGACCGCGAGCTTACTGAAAACAATCTCGTGCCGCTCTCTACGAGTACTGTTTCCGTGAAATACAAGGGTTGGCTCTATACTGGTGCCGCATTCGACTCTTCTTACACTGAAGTCGACAGCATCCGTACATTCACCCTCAACGACGGTCTTATCGACGGATGGAAAGTAGCTCTTACAAACATGCATGTCGGCGACTCTTGTCGCGTAATTATCCCTTACGCATTAGGTTATGGAGTCAACGGTTCTTCAGCAATTCCGGCATTTTCCACGCTTGCTTTCGACATAAAGCTCGTCGACATTCCGGCATACGAAGTTCGCGATTAAAAAAATTTCATCGAATTTATTTTGCTCTATTATTAAAAGCACTTATATTTGCCTCTGTAAAAACAAATATCTACTAAAATGAACGCAATCTACCGCAGCAACAATTATTGGTGGCGTCGCTATGATTTATCAGGCGGCCGTTGCGGTATGCACATATTGAGGCATTAATTTCGCAGCTACAAATATCCCATCAAATACCAAGAGCCGTCTGAATTATCAGACGGCTCTTTTTTATTACCACATCACAAACAAAAAAATCCATAACTCCATGTCACACTACGACTTAACCGATTCTCTCCTCCCCTCCAATGGCTACTATGGTCGCTTTGGTGGCGCATTCGTCCCCGACGATGTAAAACTACGACTTCAACAAATCGAATCAGCATTCCGCGCATCGCTATCCAACGCCTCATTTATCGCTGATTTTGAACATCTTATGCACGACTACGTCGGGCGACCAACTCCACTCTACAAATCTGAACGCCTTAGCAAGCTATACGGAGCTTCTATCTACCTTAAACGCGAAGACTTAAACCATACCGGAGCACATAAAATCAACAATGCAATTGGACTTGGACTCCTTGCAAAACGCATGGGCAAGAGCCGTATCATTGCCGAAACCGGTGCTGGACAGCATGGTGTGGCTGCCGCCACAGTTGCAGCTCTGCTCGGTCTGAAATGCACAGTATATATGGGCGCTGTCGATATGGAGCGTCAGCAGCCAAACGTACAGCGTATGCGCATGCTTGGTGCTGATGTCGTTGCCGTAACGTCGGGTAGCCAAACCCTCAAAAATGCTGTCGACACAGCCATTACTGCGTGGATTGCCGACGACGATGCTTTTTATATGATGGGCTCCGCCACAGGACCGCACCCATATCCAGAGATGGTTTCGCGCTTTCAGTCTATCATCTCAGCTGAAATAAAGCATCAACTTCGCGCTGAAATCGGACGCGAAAACCCCGACTACGTTGTAGCAGCTATAGGTGGTGGCAGCAACGCATCCGGAGCTTTCTATCATTTCATCAACTCTCCGGAAGTCCATCTTGTGGCTGTTGAAGCCGCAGGCAGAGGCGTAAATACGCCCGACAATGCCGCTACTATCACAAATGGTCGCGAAGGCATGCTACACGGCACCAAAACTATGGTTATGCGAGATAACGATGGCAACACACTCGAAGCTTACTCCATATCAGCAGGACTCGACTATCCGGGTATAGGCCCCTTATTAGCTCATTTAGCCGACACCGGACGCATCAGTGTCACAACTGCCACCGATTCCGAAGCACTCGAAGCCGCTTTCCGACTCATTCGTTGCGACGGCATAATCCCCGCTCTCGAAAGCTCACACGCTCTTGCAGCTCTCGAAAAAATCACACTGCATACTGATGATATTGTTGTGGTCAATCTGTCCGGTCGCGGCGACAAAGATCTGAATACGATGATTAATGCTACTAATCTCAATAATGCGAATTGATATACTCGATAGCAAAATCAAGTATTGTATCTCGACCGTTTTGCTCATCCACCGGACTCATATCCACATTACATCCCTCTGTCGGCTCCACCCCTCGCTCCGTACTATTACCCTCGGCGTCGAGTATGGAGCAGGCAGAGAATCTAATTCCCCATCCATTAGGCAGTTCTGAGCTAAAAGGCATTCCGCTCCCCCCCCCTGTCGTCGCACCGATTATAGTCACTCCGGACAGAAGCTTCATTATTGAAACGAAGTTGTTTGCCGCACTAAATGTACTTCTGTTCGTAAGCACTACTACTGGCTTTGCCCAACGTAAATGCCCATTCCCTATAGGAGAGTAATAATACGCATACGGCTTATCGAATTCACCGTGTCCTGGGCCTGTTTTGTGTACTATATACCCCACGTGAGTACGTTCGGAGATAAACCTATTCACTAAATCTTCTACATTGGTCAGCTCTCCGCCGCCATTGTCGCGAACATCTATTATCATAGCTCGCGCAGGATCGAAATACTGCAATATATAGTCTATATTTCCCACTCCAAGTCCTGATTCAAAAGACGGACAGTGCATATATCCTATATTATCCGTCAGCAGTCCGTATGTAAATCCTCCTAGAGAGCGATAATTGAAATTAAAATAATACTGTTCGATAATTCGTGCATTATAATTCTGAGGATAATCGCTCCACCATTTTCTATAATACGACGTTGCCCACGGCGATGACAGATTTACGTGACCATCTTCAAGCTCAGCCACCATCTCCGATAGCAGATTAAACAGTTCTTCACGCGTCATATCGTCAGCTACACGCTTACTATATCTTTCGTGAACATCATCCCAGTCCACATCCTTTTCGTCAAGGAAACAATAATGCTCATCAATTATCGTCCAAAGAGCCTCGAAATTTCCTCGCGGATTATCGGCATACTCCGTTATATCGTGACAAGATGAAAGCATCACCATTGCCACTATTGCTATCAATATTTCACACGCGCGCTTCATATTATCTTCAATAAGTAGCTGAAATTATACGGGCTTCTTTACTCGGCATCTTTCGAGGATTCACTGACAGCCACTCGCCCGACAAGCCGATTACCGCAGCATGAACAAATCTGCGTGTCGTTATGTTATTCACTCTCGTCGTATGTATCGTTCCCGAATATCCCACTCGCAACGACGTATTACCCAAATGAATATCAGCAGTCAACAAATTCTCCAACCGAAAATAATTGCCTACCCAAGCAGGATGCACAAGCCCGGAATGATTGCCCAGATATATCTCGTAATACAGTTCTCCGTAGGAGGGGGAGAAAAATGCGCCAACTAACGGCATACTAGGCTGATAGCGCAAAGTCAGTGGAATCCGTCCGATATGCCCGTTCCACGCGGCATATCCCGTCAATCCCATAGTGATTGCGGCCTTCGCAGCTGCCGGATTATTGCCGTTTCGCGTATTGTAGTAGCAACCGGCATCCAAACGAGCTTCGCCACCTATACCTGCCGAAAGTCCATTTTGCAATCGCCAACGCCTCATCATACTCCACGAGAAATCCACACCCCAATACCACATCGTAGCATTTCGGCGATGGTTCATAGTCTTATCAACATGCAAACCGGTGCGCAGTCGCATTACCCAGTTTTCCGGATTAAATCCCATTGCCTGCATTCTGTCATAATGCAGCCCCATGTGCCATCCGGAATATTTCAGCGGTGTAAGATACGTATCGGCCAAATTCGATGCACCAACCTCGTAAGTATAAGCGGCAAATACCGGACGGAGCGGTTTTACGTCCACACTATCCGTCGGCTCCGTCGCCCAAGCTGACGCCAACGATATCACCAATACCAATATTGACAATACGATTCTCATATGCAACTCAGAACATTCTCTGCTGACCGGTTATTTCGTCGCGCACCTCATCCGAACTTTTTCCTTCATCCGGATCAAGGCTTTCCATCTGTTCCGGTTCATCATCCTGCGGTTCGGTTTCAGTTTCCACCTCAGCCATCTGAATCGGCTCGATTTCCTCTACAGAGGCTACTGCAAATGTCGTTATACGCTTACCTTTTGCCTTATACGACTTAACACCCACGAAGTCAGGCGATGCTACCACCATCGAACCGCGGAATTCATCATCGCCACCAAACGTCACTTCTATACGCGCGCCAGGCTCATCTGTAAGCACTACAAGTTCCGACTTTGGATTATCGCCGATAAAGCTCTGCTTCTTGGCTGAAGCCTCAAACTTAAATCGCTTCAGATACAGATATCCCTGCTGATCGGCATCATACAGAACTGCTGTCCACACCTTTCCGGCATCGAGTTTCATTATCGTGCGAATATCATCCTCATAATGATTTGCCGCATCCGACGACGTGGTATAAAACTCGCCTTTATTGGTTATCACAAGCACCAAATCCTGCGAGCCAAACTCACCGAGATAAATTCCGCGCCCCTCATAGTTAAGTCGAAGCACATCCGGGTCAAACCACACCTGACGACCGCCCAACGTCGATTGTCCCTTCTCTTTCAGCGATATATGGTGAACCTCATTTTTAGTCACCACATTTCCCATCGCAGCTTTACCCTTCACCAACAGGTCACGGAAATCCACGTATATAAACAAGCTCTTCAATCGTGGCTTCGGCTTAAGTGTAACTTTCACCACCTCTGCCTCACCATTCGGGTTCGCGCTAAACCATACCACTTTCGAGCCCGGCTTACCCTGCGTCAGATTATACTCCTTATCGCGTGTAATACCGTCTATCTTAAAGCGTTTCTGATAATACGTTCCACCCTTTCCGTCTTGATATATCACATTGTATATCGTTCTATCGTCGCGACGCTTAAACACGCCCACATGTAGCACATTCTTTCCGACAAACATCTTCTCCTGCACTTTCGACACTTTGTACCGTCCATCCTTGTAGAAGATTATTATATCGTCTATCGACGAACACGAATCGATGAAAATATCATCTTTTTCCACCTTAAGCCCTATACCTACAAATCCGTCTTCGCGGTTGAAATACAGCTTTTCGTTCGCCTCTGCCACCTTCGCAGCCTCGATATTATCGAAACTGCGTATCACCGTATGACGCGGATAGCTTTCGCCATACTTCTCCTTCAGCTTCTCAAACCATCTTATCGTATATTCGGTAAGATGAGCAAGTTCATTTTCGAGAGATGATATTTTCTCCTTAAATGCAGCTATCTTTTCATCGGCCTGATCAGCACTGAATCTAAGGATACGCGCCATCTTGATTTCGAGCAATCGCAACAAATCATCCTGCATCACTTCGCGCACAAAATTTTTCTTAAACGGCTCAAGTCGGCGATCAATATGCTCCGCAGCCTCCTCTTTTGTACGACTTTGTTCAAACTCTTTATCCTTATAAATTCGCTCCTCAATAAATATTTTTTCGAGCGAAGCAAAATGCAATTGGTCTATAATCTCGTCGCGCGCTATTTCAAGCTCCATTTTCAGAATATTGCGCGTCGACTCCGCATTGCGGCGCAACACATCGCTCACTCCGATAAAATGAGGCTTATTGTCATAGATCACACAGCAGTTCGGCGATATCGACAATTCACAATCCGTAAACGCATAGAGCGCGTCTATAGTCTTGTCGCTCGACGTTCCAGGCTGAAGATGCACTACGATCATTGCCGTCTTAGCCGTATTGTCGTCAACCTTACGGATTTTTATCTTACCCTTTTCGTACGCTTTGAGTATCGACTCGATTAGCGCACCGGTAGTCATGCCATACGGAATTTCCGTTATAGCCAGCGTTTTCGAGTCGAGCTTTTCTATTTTAGCACGGACTCGTATTTTACCGCCACGCGCGCCATCATTATAACGGTTCACATCCACAAATCCGCCCGTTATAAAGTCAGGATAAAGCACAAACTCTTCACCCTTCAGATACGCCACTGCGGCATCAATTATTTCATTGAAGTTATGAGGCAATATCAGCGACGACAATCCGGCTGCAATACCTCCCATTCCTTGCGAAAGCAATAGCGGAAATTTTGCCGGCAAAGTCACCGGCTCGCGATTTCGCCCGTCGTAACTCGGTGTCCACTGCGTCACTTTCGGATTATACAGCACATCGAGAGCAAACTGCGACAATCGCGCTTCGATATATCGTGCAGCCGCAGCCGATGCTCCGGTCAGCACATTACCCCAGTTTCCCTGAGTCTCTACAAGCAGGTCTTTTTGTCCGAGTTGCACAAGAGCTCCGTATATCGACGCATCACCATGAGGGTGATACTGCATCGTATTACCCACAATATTAGCCACTTTTATAAAGCGTCCGTCATCGAGCGTCTTCATCGAATGCAGTATTCGTCGCTGCACTGGCTTTAATCCGTCATCTATATGCGGAATTGCTCGATCGAGTATCGTATAGGAAGCATAGTCCAAATACCAACTCTGAAACATTCCTCGCAGTTGCTGACGCACCACATCGTCGCTCAAGTCGACAAGCATCGACGAGAAGCCTCCTTCGGTTGCTTCACCATTCTCTACTTCGTCATCAAAATTGTCGTTGCTATAATCTTCGCTCATAAGTGGGGTATCGTTTTTATCATGTAACATACGGCTTCAGACACCGCAATTCACAAAATTACAACTTTTTCCACAAAAATCCGACACCCTTCTCCTTGATTTATCGCCTTCTTGATATTGATTTCTGATTTGCCGACTACGCTCTATTTCAGTGGCTCCATATGAATTCCCACATGCGTACCCGCTCCAAATTCTTCTTTCAACCTCATTTCTATCCCCGTCGCCACGCTATGAGCTTCATTCAGCGACGTTTCGCCGGCCATTCTCACATGTACTTCGATAGCTATATGGTTTCCTATGCGACGTGTGCGCAGATGATGTGGCGAGCTGACAGGAAACGACAATATTATCGACTTGATTTTATCCTCAACATCCTGTGGCAGTGAGCGTTCAAGCAATTCATCCATACAAGGCTTTAGCAATTGCAACGACACCCTGATTATCAACAGACTCACCACTATTGCCGCCAACGGATCGAGTATGCGCCACCTCTCGCCAAGACATATCGCACCGGAGATTCCCACAAACGTCCCTATCGACGACAGCGCATCACTGCGATGATGCCAAGCGTTTGCCACCACGGCCTGTGAATTTAGTCTTTTACCTTCGCGCACTGTATAGCGATACAATCCCTCTTTCGCAACTATCGACACCACAGCAGCTACCAGAGCAAGCATTCCTGGTGCTGGCAGTGTTTTTCCTCCTATGGCCTCCGCCACGGTCATTATTCCGCTTACCAACATTCCTACTCCCACCACAAGCAGTATCATGCCGATTATTGCAGTGGCAAGCGTTTCATATTTTCCGTGACCATACCGATGATCGGCATCTTCCGGTTTTCCGGAAATACGCACAAACACAAGCACCACCGCGTCGGTTATAAAATCGCTCAACGAGTGCACGGCATCGGCTATCATTGCAGCACTATGCCCCACTATGCCGGCCACAAATTTCAACACGAGCAGTAGCAGATTCACCACACTGCCCACCCATGTCACTCGGCATATTTCTGCTTCGCGCGTCACTTCCGCTTTCATCTTTATTCATTTAATTCATACTATCATACACAGCTTGCAATATCGTCTTTCGAGGATTCATCTTTGTCCACGCTCTATTTTCACGAGTCGGATTTACTCTATTACTCAGAAACACGTATATCAGCTCTTTGCTTGGGTCTACCCAAAAGCAGGTTCCGGTAAATCCCGTATGCCCGTATATTGCCGTTTCTTTACTTAATTTTTTATCCGAAATACTATCAAGCAAATCAAATCCGAGGGCGCGATTTCCAGAGCGATTATGAGTAGTCGTAAAGAGGCGCACCGTCGATTCCGACAATATCTGCTCCCCACCATACTTTCCTCCGTTGAGCCACATCTGACACATTTTTGCTATATCATCGGCATTCGAAAATAGTCCGGCATTTCCCTGCACTCCACCCGAAAACGCGGCTGTTTCATCATGCACATATCCATGCAAATGCTGATGACGAAGTATTCTGTCGCTCTCAGTAGCAGCTATTTCTGTCGGCTCAAACTTTGTAAGTGGCTGATATGTGGAACGCCATGCTCCAAGCGGGCCGAAAACTTCGGTATCCACCCACTGGTCGAGGTCTACACCTGTCAACTGTTCTTGAATGTGCTTCAGCAGTATGAAGTTCAGACAACTATATTCATATCGCTTACTTTTCAGCGGTATGCTATACACTTCGCGCATCACTTCTTCAAGTCCACGCTGCCCAACATATATCCCGTCGGCTACTTCATAGTCGGCATCTTCGCTTTGTGTGTCCGACAATATGTCTGAACGCAGACGCGCCGACGAAAAGTTTCGCGACGAACCATTATACGACTCCGGGTCAAGCATCAATCGGTATACATCTATCGACGCTGGCATTCCTGATTCATGAAACAACAGTTCTCGAATCGTAATATCCTCTTTTTCCGTCCCTTGAAGTTCCGGTATAAATTTTCCTATTGGATCTGACAGTTCAAACAATCCCTCGTCATAAGCCTTCATCACACCGGGCAAAGTGCCGTTTGTTTTACTCACAGATGCGAGGTCGAAAAGCGTATTTTCTGTCACACGTGCCGAATTTCCTCCATCCACCGTACCAAACGCACCATCATACACCACCGACCCATTGCGAGCAACGAGCACTTGACACCCCGTAAACGCTCCAGCTCGCAGTTCTGCTGTCACTATCGAGTCTATCTTTGCTGTCATTTCTTCGTCGAAGCCTTCGGCCCCCGGGTTGGAATACCCGAGGCGAACTTTCGCAAGATCGACTCCGGTTCCCAAGTCGGCTACTCCGGCTACATTCACCGGAAACCGTCCGTTCACATCTATTCCTCCAAATACAGCTTCGGCACCGGCACGCTGCAACGATGGGATATTATCGTATGCCGTCACGAGTGTCGGTAGTGTAGAAAGACAATCAAAACGCCCCATGCGATAAGGATTTATAAAGAATACCGGCACCAACGATTTAAGCTTACGAAGGCGACTGAACGATTCTTTTGCTATCGATGAATCTGTAAATATTCCGACCACTACTACATCTGCTTCGCTTAGCTGCGCCATCTGTGCATCTGTTATCGACTTGTCGCGCACAGCTACCACATCTACTTGTGCGTATCGCTGGCAATATTCCACAAATTTACTCTCGGCAGACGCCCCCAAACACACCACGGCAATCTTCTGTGAGCCCAAATTGCGAAGTGGCAACACTCCGTCGCGATTATACAACACTGTCATACAACCATCAGCAAGTTTATCTATCACCATCTGCGATTTTGGCGATTTTATTTCACGCCCGATAGTAGTAGGATTCGAGGGCTTAAAAGCATTCAACCCGAGCAAATATTTATATTTAAGCAATTTACGACATTTTTCGTCTATCGTTTTTTTCGCTATCTTTCCCGATGCTACAGCCTTTCGAACGGCTTCGATGTCAGCTGCCGTATTCGCACTACCGAGTAGCACGTCGGCTCCGGCCATCAATGCAGCCACACAGTTATTAGTTCCAGACACAACAGCTCCTTTCATCGACAATCCGTCGGTAAACACCAATCCACGAAAGCCCATTTCATCTTTAAGCACTCCGGTGGTCACTTTTTCCGACATCGAGGCAGGCAATCCCGATTTGTCGAGGGCAGGCACGTCTAAATGTCCTACCATTACGCCACTCAGTCCGGCTTCGATATATCGTCGGAATGGCAATAGGTCTGTCTCATCAAGTCGCTGACGAGAATGTGTCACTTTCGACAGTGTTTTGTGCGAGTCAGTCGACGTATCACCATGCCCTGGAAAGTGCTTTGCTACAGACATCACCCCTTCCGACTCCATTCCTCGCGAAAATGCAACAGCAAGCTCGGCCACATGTTCGGCATCTTCACCAAACGACCTATATCCTATCACTGGATTATCGGGATTCGAGTTTACGTCTACTACAGGCGCAAAATCCACCTGTATGCCTATTGCGCGACACTCGCGTCCCACCTCCTTGCCGTATTCATATAGCAATTGTGGATTCTGTATTGCGCCGAGTCCCATATTATACGGAAATCGCGGTGCGTCAGTCACTCGCATTGCTAATCCCCACTCTCCATCAAGAGTTATCATCATCGGCACATCAGAACACTCCTGCGCAAGATTTATCAGCGACGCATAATCTTTCATCGTCCCTTTGCCAAACAACAGACCGCCGAGATGCTGGGTGGTTATCAGGCGTTTCAACGCTGCGCGGTCGGTCGCCTTGTCCGTATAATCTACGCGAGGCACAAACAGTTGAGCAATTCTCTTGTCCGTATCAAGAGTTGCCATCACCGAATCAGCCCATCGATCGGCTGCCACAGAATTGATATTCAGTGGCGACTGCACTGTTTTGGCCTCAACACTCTTACAAAATAGCGAGATTGGCAATGCTGCTACAAGCACTGCAACAATTATATTTAATTTTTTCATTCTTCCGACATTCTTTTAGTATTATCAGGACGCAACTTCTTGCCTTTCATCGGCTTTGATTGCAGATACTTGATAAAATCGTCATAAACTACATTCTGACTTAATGCAACCTTTTCGCCTTTTGTAAACGGCACCATATAATCTCCGCCATTAGCCAAATAATCTATCGTAGCTATACGATAAATCTTATTTGGAACTATCGGTTTCCCGTCGATAGTCACAGTTTCACAACGTCCGGTTTCCGGATTTATTTTTGCCTTCACATTCGAACTTACGCCATCACCATGACGCGATGCCATCACATCCATAGCCGCGGCAAGGTCACTGCCTGACAATTCTATCACCTCCACCTTGTTGTCAAACGGCATTATCTGCATTATCGAACCTTTGGTTATGGTTCCTTTTGGCAGAGAACGGCGCAATCCACCTTTGTTCATCACGCCCAAATCTACCGTTTCACCTACAAGTTCGCTTCCACGCACGCGCACAAAGTCGCTTGCCAAATTCAGCAATCCGGGCTCCGACGTCGGGAAATCAACAGCCGCACGCCCCACCGGAATGCTCATCACCGAGTCTACAGCTGCACGATAGGGAGCAAGCTCTGCTGCCAATTCGACATCAATTCGAGAATCAAGACGTGAATCCACAGGAATCAGACGTGAGCTTTTAGCTCCGGTCGACAAATCAATAGTTATTTCACCCAGATACACTCCACCTTTATTCATCTGCGCGACTAAAACGGAATCACCTTTTAAATTTGGTATTCTACACGGCTTCGACGATTTCGAATTAGGATTAAGTAATGTATGCGAATGACCGCCGATTATCACATCAATATCTTCGCTGTTGCGTGCAAGATCGACGTCACTCACTCCGGGCTGATGCTCGTAGCCGACATGTGTCACGGCAACCACAACATCCACTCCCTCGTAGTGCTTCAAAATCCAAGCAAAAGAATTGGCTGTTTTTATTCCATCGATATACTCTACCCCCACAGTATTAGCATCAGCTATCATCCCTTTGGGAATCAGATTAATAGCTATAATCCCCACCCTTCTATCACCAAATTGCTTTATTACATATGGGCGAAATTTACCAGCCAGAGTAGATTTATCAAGTCGATAGTTAGACGTCAGCATCACGGCATTCACTCCATCCACATACTTGGCCAACGCATCCATTCCATTATCGAATTCATGATTTCCAAGTATCTGTATATCATAGCCTAATGCATTCATCATCTTATTTTCCACCGCGCCTCCGAATAAAGAAAAGTAGAGTGTTCCCTGCACTGCATCGCCGGCATCTATCAATACCACATTCTTCTCTGCAGCCCTAACACTGTCAACCAACACTTTTCGACGCACTATCCCGCCAAGATTCTTTTCATTCGGATCTATCTGACTATGTGTGTCATTAGTGTGCAGTATCACTAATTTTTCATTTTCACCATACACCGGCTGTCCGGCAATAGCAGCTGCTGCCACAAGCGACAGTAATATCTTTTTCATAACGTCTGTTTATATTCTAAGTAAGTATCAAAGGTAGAAATTTTATATTTTGCCCACAAATTAGATATGGCTGTTACAGATAATTTACCTAAATTTGTATCTGTGAATCCACAGGAATCAAATAAGACCAAAGCCACAGGTGCGCTATATCTCTTGCCCGTACCTCTCAGCGATATTGCTCCGACCGAAGTCATGCCTCAACGAAATATTGAGGTAGCTCGTTCGGTGCGACACTTCATTGTCGAAAACCTCCGCTCTGCTCGTCGCTTCCTAAAAAAGTGCGACCGCAATATCGACATCGACTCTCTGACCTTTGTCGAGCTTAACGAACATACCGACCCGGCCGATGTTCCGGCCATGCTTCTCCCCCTCCATAATGGTGAAGACATTGCCGTAATATCCGAAGCCGGATGTCCTGCTGTTGCCGATCCCGGCGCGCTCGCCGTTGCCGAAGCCCAACGACTCGGTGCACGCGTCATCCCCTTGATAGGCCCGTCAAGCATCCTGCTTGCACTTATGGCTTCCGGGTTCAATGGTCAGACATGGGCTTTCTGTGGCTATCTTCCTGTCGAAGCTTCGGCACGCTCTGCACGACTGAAAGAAATGGAACGCCGCATATCTAAGGAACGTCAAACTCAAATTTTTATTGAAACTCCATACCGCAACAACCGACTCATAGCCGAGCTGTGTCGCACGTTACCGCAGTCTATGTTGCTATGTGTAGCTTCCGACATCACAGGTCCACGCGAAAGCATCACCACCATGCCACTGAGTCGATGGAGTCGCCACAAGTACGACTACGACAAGATTCCAACAATTTTTCTTCTTTATAGCTAATCTTCGGTAGTCATGGCTCGCAAACTAAAATTCAAATCAAATATTGCTGCCCGACAACCGGGACTCTTTGACATTTCGGAGCTTTGCAACGATTCCGCCGAAATACCCGTTCACCCATCCATCGACTCCTTCATCGCCACCCACATATCCTCAAAAAAGATAAACGGCGCCACAAGCGACAACTCTACCGGTGGCTACAATAACGATGATTGTTCTGATGATTACGATTCTATGGAGCTTGACACATCTTCGCTCCAAAAAACTTCGGCACTACTCTTCCTCAGCTTCGGCAGCGGAAGCAGTGGCAACTGCGCTTACATTGGTAGCCGCGAAGCCGGAATACTAATCGACGCCGGTGTCGACCCTGCCACCGTGCGCGACGCCTTGCGCGACAACGGATTCAAAACCGACTGCATAAAAGGCATTTGCCTCACTCACGACCATAGCGACCACGTGCGCTATGTCTACCAAATGGTGCGTAAACATCCCGAAATCGGCATCTACTGCACTCCGAAAACACTAAACGGCATGCTCCGACGCCATAGCATCTCGCGTCGCATCAAAGACTACCACCGACCCATATACAAAGAATTCCCTTTCAAAGTCGGACAACTCGAAATCACGGCTTTCGATGTCAGCCACGACGGCACCGACAACGCCGGATTCTTCATCACTTGTGGCAACCATCGCTTTGCCATAGCCACCGACCTCGGATGCATCACTCCGCGCGTCGACCACTACATGCGCCAAGCGCAATACATGATGCTCGAAAGCAACTATGATGCCGACATGCTACACAACGGCACATACCCACGTTACCTCCAAGCTCGCATCGAAGCCGACCACGGACACCTCGACAACACCGTCACCGCCGACTTCCTCGCCTCTTGCTACACACCATCCCTCACACACGTATTCCTTTGTCATCTCAGCAAAGACAACAACACACCCGAAATAGCTCTCCGTCAATCGCGCAACGCCCTCTATAAAGCAGGAGCGGCAGGCGTAGGCGATGGTTCCGACTCCATCGAATCGCGCGATATGCCCATACAGCTCGTAGCCCTTCCTCGCTACGGAGCTTCACAGCTATTCATACTTCGCGCCAACGTCTGATGCAATATTTTTCGGCTACTCCTTGAAGTTATTTTAATACAATATCCACTAATTTTATAATTATTTAAAAAATTAGAGGTATCTTTACAGTCGAAACCACCGCGACTATTAGCCGTCGTGGACGCATAAACTTACAGATTGATAGCATTTAGCCAAATATCGTTACGATTTTCCTGCGAGAGCAGGCCAATAGCTAGCATTCATATATTATCCAAACAATTATTATCATTTTAAGTAAACCATTATGAAGAGACTACTTCTCTTAGCCAGTGCAATTTGGCTCGCGGTAGCCGCATTTGCTGCGCCCGCAATCAACTGTACAGGTCAAGTGGTCGACAATGAAAACGAGCCGGTTCTCGGAGCCACTGTCTCCGTTCCCGGAACTTCCATTGCCACTGCCACCGACTTCGACGGCAAGTTTACACTCCGCCTCCCCGAAAAGGCTCGCGAAGTGAAAGTGACTTACATCGGTTTCAAATCTGTAACACTTCCGGCAAAAGCCAACATGGGTGTTATCCGTTTGGAAGCTGACACCTACGTTCTCAAAGACGTTGTTGTCACCCAGTCGATTGGTCGTACTCGTGAAACTCCTGTGGCTATGTCGACACTCGACGCTTCAACCATCGACTACAAACTTGGCAATCAAGAACTTCTCGAAGTCCTCAAAACCACTCCCGGTGTTTACACTCGTAGCGAAGGTGGTGGTTTCGGTGATGCCAAAACTCGTCTTCGCGGATTCGAAAGCCCCAACGTTGCCATGCTCATCAACGGTATTCCCGTCAACGACATGGAATGGGGTGGCGTATATATGAGCAACTGGGCTAACCTCAACGACGTTGCTTCAAGCATTCAAACTCAGCGCGGTCTTGGTGCCACTATGATTTCAACGCCCTCTATCGGTGGTACTATCAGCATCACCACTCGCACAATCGACGCCCAGAAAGGCGGTAGCGCATGGTACGGCATGGGCAACGACGGCATGAACCAGATTGGCATGAAAGTTTCTACCGGACTCATGTCAAACGGCTGGGCTGTAACCCTCCTCGGTGCTCGCAAATGGGCTGACGGATACGTTCAAGGCACAGCTTACGAATCATACTCTTACTTCCTCAACATCACCAAACGCATCAACGACAGCCATCAGATTGGACTTACCGCCTTTGGTGCTCCACAATGGCACGACCAGCGCAACTACCGCAACGGTCTTACTATTGAAGGATGGCAGATGGTCAAAGACTACATGAGAGGTGAAAGCCCCTACCGTTTCAACCCCACTTACGGTTTCCGCAAAGACGGTACTGAATACAACTCTTCTCACAACGAATATCACAAGCCGCAGATTGCTCTCAACCACACTTGGCAGATCAATCCAAAGCAGTCTCTCTCTACCTCTTTCTACCTCTCTATCACCTCTGGCGGTGGTCGCTCTGGCTACGGTCGCACAGTGACAAATCCCGACGGTTCTACAACAAGCTACTCAAGCTCTTGGTACGGTGCAAGCAACGGCGTACTCAACAATCAGTTCCGCACTCCGGAAGGATGGGTCGACTACGGCAAAATCGAAGAAATGAACGCCGCTTCGACCACTGGTTCTAACATGATTATGACCATGAGCAACAACTCTCACCGCACATTTGGTCTTATCTCGTCTTACAAACACCGCATCGACTACTCAAACGGCAACCGCCTCAACCTCACCGGCGGTCTCGACCTCCGCTACTACGTTGGCCATCACAACAATAAAATCACCGACCTCTTCGGCGGCGAATACTACATGGACAACTACAACCGCAATCAGGTCACTGCCGACATGCGCTCGGTCTACAACAACACCAACACCGATTGGGTTTACGAACACCTCCACGTTGGCGATAAAGTTGGCCGCAACTACGACGGCTTCACTGCTCAGGAAGGCGTTTACGCTCAGGGCGAATACACCATGCTCAACAACAAGCTCAACTTCGTTATCGCTGGTGCCCTCAACAACAACACCTACTGGCGCAAAGAATTCTTCTATGCCGACAACGCACGTTCTGCCACCAAAAACTTCTTGGGTGGTAGCATCAAAGGCGGTGTAAACTACAACATCGACCGTCACAACAACGTATTCTTCAACACCGGCTACATCAGCCGCGCCCCCTACTTCTCTGGCGGTGTTTTCCTCAGCTCTCAGCGTTCAAACATCACCAACCCCGACCCCAAAAACGAAAAAGTTGCTTCTGTTGAACTCGGCTACGGATACCACTCTCCCATCCTTGCCATCGACGTCAACGCTTACTACACTCGTTGGATGGATCGTACCATGAGTAAGGGCAACCAAATCAACAATTCCGACAACGGATCTAACTACTACTACTTCAACATGAGCGGTGTCGACGCACTCCACAAGGGTATCGAAGTGTCGGCCAAATACAAACCCGCCAACTGGGTTGACATCGACGCTATGGTTTCGCTCGGCGACTGGCAGTGGGACTCTAACGCCACCGGTTACTTCTACAACCAGAACGGCGACCCCCTCGCTTCTACCAACGGTACTCTCGCAAGCGGTATCATGGCTCCCGACCATCTCTTCGCCACTCTCGACCAGAAAGGCGTCAAGGTTAGCGGTTCGGCTCAGACAACTACCGCTCTCGGCCTGACATTCCGTCCCTTCAAAGGCTTCCGTATCGGTGGTGACTGGACTGCTTACTTCCGCAACTACTCCGACATCGACCTCAGCGTTGACGACCTCAAAAACAACGGCACCCTCTTTGCCGGCAATCCCTGGAGAATTCCTTGGGGCAATCAGCTCGACCTCAACGCAAGCTATCGCTTCGACATTGGCGGTGTTAAAGCCACTCTCTACGGCAACGTAAACAACCTTTGCAACTACAACTACGTTACTCAGGCTGAAACTCCCCTGTCGGCCGACGGAACTTGGCAGAACGCTTATAGCGTATTCTACTCTTTCGGTCGCACATACAGCGTTAAGCTCAAAATCAATTTCTAATCATCTACTCTGACACCAATATTATGAAAAGATATCTTAACCGTTTCCTCGTTCTTTCGAGCTGCGCCATGGTTATGGCAAGTTGCGAAGAGAACTCTTGGAACGATGAGCTTGATGGATTCGACGGCATCGACAAAGACACCGCCACTCAGACCATCGACTTCACAATGTCGGCCACAGACTATACTCAGCTTGCTAAACTATCTACTGCAAAAGCCCTTGCCGGCAACGAACACGCATCGGCTCTCAGCTCGGTAGGTTCTAATGCTTGCTTCAACGCCGAAATCGACCCGGAAGAATACATCCCCCTCTTCCTCAGTCAGCCCACATTCCCCTACTTCTCTGCCAACAACGGCACTGCTGTTCGCGTCACCTATCGCACCAGCGCATTGGTCGACCCCGTTTCTGCTGCCGTTTCTGCTGCTAAGAAGTACACCGTTACTACCGAAGACTATCAGAACGTTTGGGATAGCACCGAAGACTACACCGAAGCTTTCACTCCCTCAAAGACTGCCGCTCGCAACATCCCCGGCATTCTTAAGGCCGCTTATCCCGATGCTGCTGCCGGTCAGTACGTAATCGTATCTTACAACAATGCCGAAACCGACCCCGTTTTCAGCGCCGCTCCTGCCGACCCATTCACTTCTTCAAGCGTGCTCGGCAACCTCAACTCTATGAGCAATGGCGATGCCATCGAATTTAGCGGTATCGTAATGGCTGTTTCTACTCAAGGACCCATCGTTGCCGATGCCACTGGCTCTGTATTCGTCTACTCTCCTGCCAACAACTCCGACCTCAAGCTCGGCGACCAGGTTGTGGTTAGCTCTACTCTCAGCAGCTACAACTTTGGCTACCAGATTGCTCGTGGTGCTGAAGCCGAAGTCAAAGGCAATCAGACTGTATCATACCCCAAAGTTAAAACTTGGACTGCCGCTGAAATCGACGAGTTCGTTGCCAACGCTATGGAAAGCGGTGCTTCGCCCATCACTCCGGTCTACTCGAAGTTCACAGGCAAAGTTTCTGCCGGCAAATACATCAACATCATCCTCGACGGCACAAACGTACAGGTTAGCCCCTACGGCATCAACAACGATGCTAAAGCTCTCCTCGTCGACGGTGAAACTGTCACTTTCGAAGGCTACGTTATGGCCATCGCAAGCTACGGCAAATACCTCAACACCATCATCACTAAAATTGGCGACACTCAGGTTAAGCCCGCAGTTGCAGCTATGGCTGAATCGCGCGTAGCCGAAGTAGCCTCTACAAAGGTCAACGCCGTCTACACATTCGATGGTAGCTCTTGGAGCGCACCTGCCGACATCACTATCCTCTCACATGCCGACTATCAGGCTATGGGACAGAGCTACGACAACCTCTCGGGAACAACTCCCGAAACCATGCTGCCCATCTACATGAAGCAGAAATTCCCCTATGCCGTAGCCGACGACAGCAAATACATTGTATTCTACTACTACAACGGCGATACAAATGTTATTCGTTGCGACCACGCTGTATTCAACGGCACTGAATGGGACATCGACTACGACGGCGTAACAACAGTTACCGGTCAGTATGTCAAGAAAAACGGCAAATGGCTCTACAGCCCCGACGTTACCATCAACCTCCCCGCTGCCAAAGGCAACGCTACATCGACACTCTTCTATCAGACTTGCGTCGACTGGGTGAAAGCCAACGTCGAAAATGGTGCTAAATACGTTACCTCTTACGGCAACAACGACTACTACACCGGCGCTTCAGCATACCAGAACAACATCGACCTCCGTCCCGACAAAGCCCGCGCTCAATACGAAGAAGGCTACACCGGAATGACCGACGACCAGATCGTTGCTCTCGAAAAGAAGCGCTTCGAAGAAGAAGTTTGCCCCGCCGTCCTCTCAATCCTCTACCCCGAAGCTGCTCCTACCTCTAAAGGCATCGAGCCGCTCTACACCATCAACTTCTACTACTACACCGGCACCACAACAAAAGCCACCATCGTTTACCGCGCAGTGGCTCTTGGCCGATTCGAATTTGTAAGTTGTACTTGGAACGACTAATCACGTCCACAACATCCCCAATCATAGCGGCCGCCCGGGACTTCCCGAGCGGCCGCCTTTTTTTAAGTTTCAACTTCAGACCCAACTCTATCAATTAACCCTATTTAACAAATATGCAGCATCCATTCCATCCTTTTAAGCTACATTTGTACTTGAATAATTGCCATGAGAGGCTAAACAAACATTAGTAATTCCCTAAATTGATCCTAAATTGACCTTAAAACAATCCTAACAATCACAGTATCACCTTACTGCGCACTTCTGCGCACATACCTAAATACTTTATTTTTTTTAACCAATCTACAATCATTATGAAACAAAAGGTAACTTCTTTGTTATTAATGCTTGTACTATTTCCGGTCATGCTGATGCAAGGCGCCACGCCAGTCACTATCACCGGAACCGTACAAGACAGCAATGGAGAACCGCTGATCGGCGTTTCCGTCTTACTGAAGGGCACTTCTACAGGCGGGTCTACTAACATCGACGGCCAATTTTCTATCAAAGCTCCTATCGGAGGCGTGCTGAAATTCTCTTATATCGGCTTCGCTCCGCAGGAAATCAAAATCCAAAATGAAAGCCCGCTCACAGTCGTGATGCAGGAAGATTCGAAAACCCTCGACGAAGTTGTTGTCACTGCATTAGGCATCAAGCGCGAGCAGAAATCTCTTAGCTACAACGTCCAGACCGTAAAAGGCGACGCTTTCACCGCCAACAAGGATGCCAACTTCATCAATTCGCTCGCAGGTAAAGTTGCTGGTGTCAACATCAACGCCAGCTCTGCTGGTCAAGGTTCTGCCGCTCGTGTCATCATGCGTGGCACAAAATCTCTTGCCGGCAACGACAATGCGCTTTACGTTATCGACGGTATCCCCATGTTCGACGTCAACACCGGTTCTGAATCTGGTGGCACTATGTCTAAACAGCCCGGTTCAAGCTCCGTAGCCGACATCAACCCCGACGACATCGAATCTATGTCAGTCCTTTCTGGTCCCTCGGCTGCCGCGCTCTACGGTTCTGATGCTGCAAGCGGCGTCATCCTCATCACCACAAAAAAGGGTGTTGAAGGTCGCGCAAAAGTTACTTACAGCAACACTACTCAGTTCTCGAATGCGTGGATGACTCCCAAATTCCAGAACACATACGGCAACAACGAAGGCGAATTCTCTTCTTGGGGCAAAAAGCTCGAAACAGCTTCTTCTTACGACCCGATGGACTTCTTCCGCACTGGTCTTACTGAAATCAACGCCCTCACATTCACCGTTGGCAACGCTAAAAACCAGACTTTTGCTTCTGCTGCCGTTACAAATGCTCCCGGTGTAATGCCCGAAAGCGAATACAACCGCTACAACTTCTCTATTCGCAACACCACCAAGTTCCTCGACGATAAGATGACCCTTGACTTAGGCGCACAATATATCGTTCAGAACAACAAAAACATGGTAGGTTCAGGCGAATACTACAACCCCCTCGCTGCTCTATACCTCTTCCCCCGTGGCGAAAACTTCGACGACGTACGCATGTTCGAACGCTTCGACCCCTCTCGCAACATCTACACTCAGTATTGGGAAGAAAAATACAGCACTGCTTTCACCATGCAGAACCCCTACTGGACTCAGAAGCGCATGGAACGTGAAGCTCGCAAACAGCGCTACATGTTCAACGCTTCGCTCAAATACGACATCCTCCCCTGGTTCTACATCGTTGGTCGTGCTCGCGTCGACAACGCCAACACTACCTATCAGGAAAAGTACAACGCATCGACTATCATGGTGCTCGCTGGCTCTATGAAGGGCATGTACGGTCGCCACACCACTCTCGACCGCTCGCTCTACGCCGACGTAATGGCATCTATGAACAAGCGATTCATCGAAAATCGCCTTAACGTCAACGCTCAGCTCGGTGCTTCTATCAACGACATGCGCGAAGAAAGCTCTTACTTAGAAGGTAGCCTCGACAAGGTGCCCAACTTCTTCCACTGGGGCAACATCAGCAACACCCAGAATAAGAAAGGCGAAACCGAATGGCACGACCAGACTCAGTCTCTCTTCGCAAGCGTCGAACTCGGTTGGGACAGCCAATACTACCTCACTCTTACCGGCCGTAACGACTGGACTTCTATGCTCGCCTTCACCGACAAAGTTGGTTACTTCTACCCCTCTGTCGGCGGTTCTTGGGTCATCAGCGAAACCCTGCGCGACGCTCTGCCCAAAGGCATCTCTTACTTGAAGCTTCGCGGTTCGTGGGCTGAAGTAGCTTCTGCTCCTTCTCGCTACCTCACTCGTATGCAGTACATCTACAACGACCAGAGCAACCAATACGAATGGCCGTCAAAGCACTACAACCCCAACCTCAAGCCCGAAAACACTCGTTCTTACGAAATCGGTCTTAGCGCTAAATTCCTCGACAACACAATCGGCTTGGAATTCACATACTACAACGCCAACACCTACAACCAGACCTTCGAAATCCCCGCTTCTGGTTCATCTGGCTACAAGACCAACCTCATCCAGACTGGTAACATCCGCAACCGTGGTATCGAAGCTGCCCTTACATACAACAATCAGTGGGGCAACTGGCGCTTCAACACCGGCGTTACATACTCTATAAACAAGAACAAGGTTATCTCGCTTGCCAACGGTGCATTAGACCCCGAAACCGGTAAACCCATCGAAATGGAATACTTCACTGCAAGCGGTTGCCTCGGTATGGCCGGCGGTCCCGCCATTCGTCTATACGAAGGTGGCACAATGGGCGACATCTACAGCAACACTCGCCTGCGCGAAAGTGCAAACGGATACATCTGGAAAGATCCCCAGACTGGCAAAGTTGCCCTCGAAACTGTCGACTACTTCAAAGTTGGCTCGGTTCTCCCCGACTTCAACATGGGTTGGACTGGCGGACTCGGTTGGAAAGACATCAACCTCTCTTGGGCTGTAACAGGACGCTTTGGTGGTAAAGTTATTTCCGACACTCAGGCCGTTCTCGACCGCTACGGTGTTTCGGAAGTCACCGCGGCTGTACGCGACAACGGTGGCGTAGTTGCAATTCCCGGCAATGGCACTGTCAACGCTCAGAACTACTACGAAACTATCTCGCAGGCTCCCGGCACATACTACGTTTACGACGCAACAAACGTTCGTCTCGCCGACCTCACTCTTTCGTACACTTTACCTCGCAACCTGCTCCACAACGTTGCCGACATCACGCTCAGCCTCACTGGCAAGAACCTCTGGATGATCTACTGCAAAGCGCCTTTCGATCCCGAAAGCACCTCTGCTACTACCAACAACTTCTACCAGGGTGTCGACTACTTCCAGCAGCCCAGCATCCGCACATACGGATTTAACGTAAAAGTCAACTTCTGATCTTTCTAAATCATGAATAAGAAACTAAACAAAACAATATCCACCCTGCTGATTGGCGGAGGTCTTATGTTGGGAGCTTCTAGCTGTACCGACAATTTTGAAGACTACAATACCAACCCGATGGAACCAACGCCCGATCAGATGGAAGGCGACTTTGCCGCCACTGCCACGCTGATTTCAAACATGATTCCCACAATTGCTCAGGGTCAGGAAAACAACTACCAGATGCTCGATCAGATGATCGGTTGCGAATACGGACACATGACCGCGGCTCTCAACCAATGGGGCACCGACATGTACTTCGGAACATACAATCCTCCCACTGGATGGTCTGGTACTGTATTCGACACCACTATGCCGCAAATCTACACCCCATTCTTCAAGATTCGCGACATCTCTGGCGAAAACTCACTCGTCTACCATTGGGCAAACCTTCTTCGCATCTTCGGTTCGCTCCGTGTCAGCGACTGCTACGGTCCCATCCCATTCTCTAAGATTGGTAGCGGCAGCGACTTCACCGTTGAATACGACGACATGCCTACACTCTACAACGCAATGTTCGACGAACTCGACAAAGCCATCAACGGACTCAAGGAATCTGTCGGTTCGGCTACTTCAGCCACCCTCTTCGGCGACGTCGACTATGTTTATGGTGGCGACATTGCTAAATGGGTAAAATTTGCCAACACGCTCAAACTGCGCATGGCTCTGCGCCTTGTCAACGTCAACCCAACTCTTGCTCAGCAGAAAGCCGAAGAAGCAGCTAACGATCCGAGCGGTCTTATCGAATCATCTGCCGACGCTGCTTGGAGTTCATTCATCCCTAGCGGCAACGCTCTCCACAAAGTCAGCGAACTCTGGGGCGAAGGTCGTATCAGCGCCGACATCACTGCATACATGACCGGCTACAACGACCCCCGTCTGGCCGCTTATGCTAAGGCAAATGCCGACGGTAATTACATCGGTGCTCGCAACGGTGTTTACCACTTCGACCGTAACTCATTCGGCAAATATTCTGCCCCCAACGCCGATGCAACATCTGCTCTGCTCTCTATCTCAGCCAGCGAATCTTGGTTCTCTCGTGCCGAAGGTGCGCTCCGCGGATGGAACATGGGTGGTAAATCCGCCAAAGAATTATACGAAAAGGGCATTACCGTTTCGATGGAAGAACGCAAAGTTGCCATCGGCAACTATCTGTCAAGCAACGCCACTCCGGCCGCTTACACTGCCATCGACAACTCAAGCTACAACACAACGGCTGCCAGCTCTATCACCCCCAAATACAATGAAGCCGACGGGTTTGAAAAGAACCTCGAACGAATCATGGTGCAGAAATGGCTTGGTAACTTCCCCAACGGTTGGGAAACTTGGTCCGACTTCCGTCGCACCGGATATCCCAAATTCTTCCCTGTGGTCGACAATCGCTCCACCGATGGCGTAAGCTCTACTCGCGGTGCGCGTCGTCTACCCTATCCTCAGTCTGAGTTCAACACCAACGAAGCCAACGTCAAAGCGGCTCAAGCCATGCTCGGTGGTGCCGACAACATGGCCACTGACCTCTGGTGGGCTAAGAAAGACTGATTCTTATTCAATGTCTTATCAACAAACTGATTTTACGAAATGAAAGGACTAAAATCTATATTATTTGCTACAGCCGCGCTCGTAATGGCTCCTATAGCCATCTCTTCTTGCAGCGACTGGACTGAAATCGAGGCCGAAGACTACTACAAGCCTCAGACTGAAGCATACAAACAAAACCTCAAAGACTACTTCGCATCGCCCCACAAAGTGATGTTCGGTTGGTTTGGTTCTTGGTCTACCGGTTCTAAAGGCAATCAGCTCATTGGTCTCCCCGACAGCACCGACTTCGTTAGCCTATGGCTCTGCTGGGGTAATCTCTCCGAAGCTCAGCAGGCCGACCTAAAGGCCTTCCAGGAGCGCGGTTCTAAAGCTGTTCTCTGCTGGCTCGCCACAAACATTGGCGAAAACATCACTCCCGGACACGAAGATGGAGTTCCCCCGATCGAAGCAGCCGAAGAATTTTGGGGCTTCAAATACGGCGACGTCGAGTCTATGATTGAAGCTGCCAAGAAGTACGCTAATGCCATCGCCGACACCTGCGACAAATACAACATCGACGGCTTCGACATGGACATCGAGAATACAGGCACCCTCATTCAGCACAAAGGTAGCCCCTACCAGCAAGTTCACAACGAATTCCTCCGTCAGCTCCGCAAGCGCTTCGACGAATCCGGACGTATGCTCGTCATCGACATCCCCGGTGGCACCGGTTGGCTTAGCTACTACGACGCCATCGACGACGACGTCATTGAAAGTGTCGACTACATCTGCTGGCAGACTTACGAGCTCAACCACGCTGGCCTCGACAACTTCTTCGATGCTGTCGAACGCTACAAGCCCGAACTCTTCGAAAAGGTTCTTGCCAAGTCTATCATCACTGCCACTTTCGAGCGCGCTTCCGACAAAGACCTCTTCCCCGTTCAGTCGACCTACCGTCACTATCGTGGTCTTCCTCACGCCGGCCAGGGTGCTTACCACATCGAATACGACTATCCCGGTGCTCCCGACTATCCATACGTGCGTGCTGGCATAGCCACTCAAAACCCGCCCATCAACAAGTAATCACTTAAGACTTTTATTTACATGAAAAAAATAGCATTGAACATCTTCGCGCTCGGCATGGTCGCCACCATGTTCACAGCTTGTGACGATGCCAAGAACGATGTTATCGACAATATGGTCTACATCTCCGAAGCTGCTTCCGAACCTATGTCGGAAATCATGCTCGGTCAGACCGGACAAGAGACTACTGCAACCTTCAACGTCCGCATGGCTCAAAAAGCCACTGTCGACACAAAGGTTTCGCTCGCTCTCGCTTCAGATGCCCTCAACAGCTACAATAAGCGCAACGACACTGAATATCAGGTTATACCGACCGACTACATCGAATTCCCCGCTGAAGTCGTTATCCCGGCCGGTTCATCTTCTACTTCTGTCGAAATCAAGGTCACCTCTTTCGATGGTGAAAAGGGCGTCGACTACGCTGCCCCGATTTCTATTGTCAAGGCCGATGGTCAGACCGTTTCTACCGGTTCAAACACCTTCATCTACACCTTCGGCAAGCCGCTCGTTCAGAAAGCGCCCGCTTTCTTCTACGACAACAAGATGCAAATCACATGGGATTCTCCCATCGAACTCCCCAACCTCACCCTCGAATGGTGGGCTCGTTGCACCAACAGCAGAGGCAACGGTGGTTTCTCAGTCAACAACCAAGCTATGTTCTCTTTCGATGCCAACATGGAGCTTTACGTTCGCTTCGGCGACATCGTTTACACCGTAAACGGTCGCAATGCCTACAACTT
Source organism: uncultured Bacteroides sp. (assembly GCA_964416545.1). GTDB lineage: Bacteria > Bacteroidota > Bacteroidia > Bacteroidales > Muribaculaceae > Paramuribaculum. The sequence goes on from CAYQEN010000001.1 coordinate 28,208, forward strand.
CCTCCAGATCAAGACTATGGGCATCGATGCTAACTACGACTCAGGCGACCCCAACGACAACCCGCTTCAGTGGGGCGAATGGATTCACTTTGCCCACACTTTCGACTCGGCCACTGGCGACGTTGTCCTCTACATGAACGGCAAGGAAGTCAACCGCAACAACGGTGGTGCCGGCAGAGTATTCACTGTCAATGGCATCCAGATGTTTGGTAGCGGCGCTTCTTACTTCAGAGACTACATCGAAATGGCTCAGGTTCGCTTGTGGAAGACCACTCGTACTGCTGCGCAGATTGCCAAGTTCTACAAGAAAGAAGTGAAATACAACGACCCCAACCTCGTATTCTACCTCCCCATGAACGAAGGTGAAGGTTCAACTCTCCACGACGTTACCGGAAACGGCCACGACGCTCAAATCGGTTCTGAAGGTGGCAACCACAAAGCCCACGGCTGGACTGAATACACTTTCGAATAATTAAACACATTCTGAAAAAAAACCGAATATGAAAAAAATTTGGAATTACATATCTCTATCAGCCGCCGTCTTTGCTGTGAGCGCTTCGCTCACTGCTTGTAGCGACGACGACGATCTCGGTCCGAAGCAGGATGACTATAGCATCAACTACGCCTACTTCTACCAACCCGACGAAACTTACGCTCACGTCGAATACAAAGCCAACGGCACTTTCCTGACCGACATCAACGACCCCCTGCAGCTCGTTCCCGTGCGACTCACCAAGCCCGCTCCTTCCGACTTGCAGCTCACCATTGACTTCGATCAGAACGCCGTAGAGGAATACAACAAGGCAAACGATACCGACTACAAATTCCTCGAAGGTTGCTCAGTGGTCAATTCCACCATGCACATCGCTAAGGGCGAATACATTTCTGAAGACCCCATCACCATCAGCTTTGGCGACCGCTCCGGATTCCAGACCGGCGATCCCAACCTGATTCTCCCTGTCGTTATCAGCTCGGTTAGCGACAATGGTGTCACCATCAGTAAGAGCTCACGCGTGTTCCTCACTTTCACTTCCGAATACCGTGCCAACATCGTGACTCCCTGTGGCTACTCCCACGTTATCGACACCGACGTCGAAAACTGGGAAACTGCCTTCAATACCATTTCGATTGCCAACTTCATCACTACCTCTTGGGCTGCCGACGAAGCTATAACCGTCGACCTCTCTATCGACAATAGCCTCATCAGTGCTTACAACGCCGCCAATGGCACAGAATACAAAGCCATCGAAGCCTCACTCGAAGCTTCGAAGCTCACTCTGCAGCCCGGCGACAGCACTGCTACGCTCAACGTCAATATTGGCAACTATGCCGAAGGCATTTCGGCTTCTGACGAATTCCTCATCCCTGTCAAGGTCGCTTGCTCTGGCAATGGTGCTCAGCTGGCTGAAAACAGCGACGTGATTTACATCACTGTCACCAATTTCATCCCCACCTACACCATCAGCAGTGACTACACCGGTAAGGGCAGTCTCAAAGTCTACGACCCCGAAAAATGGTATCTTGAGTACTATAGTCCTGCGTACGACGAATCCGAAGACTTGTCAATCATATTTGAAGATGATGATTATTTCTACTATTTCGTTGATGAAAACGATGTGTTGACCACCGACTTCGGTGCTGTAACAAAAGTCAGCGGATTTACTATGGAGATATACTCATGGTATTACAGCATTTCTGAATTCAAGAGCATCCAGACAAGTACCGATGGTGTTAACTGGACAGAATGGGAAAACGTTGGCGACCCCATCAATATCCGCGATACATCCGTCGACGTTACATTCAGCAAGGCTATCGATGCCCGCTATGTTAAGGTTGTTATCGGAGCTCCGGGATACAACATTTGGTACGGAAGCATTATAACCAAATACCACTTCTACGACTAATTCAAGTCCACTCCTAACTATAGCGGCCGCCCGGTATGTCCCGGGCGGCCGCTCCTTTTTCATCTACATTCGGTTTTCAGCTTTCAGCTTCCCATCGACTGCATATCTACCAGACGCTTATAATAGCCATTAAGAGCAAGCAGGCTCTCATGCGTGCCGCGCTCCACTATTCTACCCTCGTGCATCACACATATCATTGTAGCGTCCTTAATCGTCGACAATCTATGCGCTATCACAAGCGTCGTCCTATCCTTCATCAATCTATCGAGTGCCTGTTGCACCAACTGCTCGCTCTGACTATCCAACGCCGACGTAGCCTCATCGAGAATCAATATCGGCGGATTCTTCAGAATTGCGCGAGCTATTGAGATACGCTGACGCTGACCGCCCGACAACTTACAGCCCCTGTCGCCGATATTCGTGTCATAGCCATTCTCACTGGCTGTAATAAAGTCATGCGCATTAGCAATACGCGCAGCTGCCTCTACCTGCTCCATCGTTGCATTGGCCACACCGAAAGTTATATTATTGTAAAACGAATCATTAAACAATATTGCCTCCTGATTCACATTGCCCATCAGTCCGCGCAGATCGTGCACACGCATTTCGCGAATATCCACACCATCCACCATTATAGAGCCGGAAGCCACATCGTAAAACCTCGGTAGCAAATCTGCCACTGTCGACTTTCCGCTACCGCTCTGACCGACGAGAGCCACCGTATCGCCCGGATTTATCGTAAAGCTCACATTCTTCACCACCTGCTGCTCCGAATCATCGTAAGCAAACGAAACATCCTTATACTCCACCTTGCCCTTAAAGCTCCCGGCATCCACCGGACGCTCCGGATCGGCTATCGGATTCTCTGCCTTTAGTATCACATCCACTCGCTCCATCGATGCCAGACCCTTCTGTATCGAATATACAGCCTTACTCAAATCCTTTGCCGGATTTATGATATTGTAGAATATCACCATGTAGTAGATAAACTGCGATGCCGTAAGATAAGTATGACCGCTAAGTATCAGCGAGCCGCCAAACCACAGCACTATCGAGATTGTTACCGTACCCAGAAACTCGCTCATCGGGTGAGCCAAAGCCTGACGGCGCGACACTCGGTTGGATATCTTGAAAAACTTTTGCGTACCGTCGTGAAAGCGCGTCAGCACCTTCTCCTCTGCATTAAAAGCCTTGATTATTCGCAAGCCGCCAAGCGTTTCCTCGATATAGCTCATTATCGTGCCCCACTGCTGCTGACCCTCGAGCGACGTACGCTTCAGCTTCTTGCCTATTTTGCCCATCGCCACTCCGGCTATCGGGAGAAGAACAAGAACAAACAGCGTCAACTGCCAGCTGATAGCTATCATCATGCCAAGACACACCAATATCATCACCGGATTCTTAAACATCATATCCAGCGACGCCATAATCGAATTTTCTATCTCGGCCACGTCGCCACTCATGCGAGCCATCACATCGCCCTTACGCTCACTCGAAAAAAATCCTATCGGCAGCGAAACTATCTTATCGTAAATCGTATTTCGTATATCGCGCACGATACCCGAACGGATAGGCACCATAAAATGCGAAGCCAGATACGTAGCTCCGGTCTTAAACGACGTCATCACCACAAGCAGTGCAGCCAGCATAGCCAATGTTCCGGCCGAGCCCCACACCTCGATAGACTCCTGAGTCAGATAATAGAAATTATTTATCGCTATATCCACTACATCGTCTAATTTAGCCCCATCAAACGGCATATATTCATAGACACCCTCCTTCACTCTGAAGAGCATCTCAAGAATAGGCATTATCACTGCAAACGAAAATAGCGTAAGTATGGCAGCGAGAACATTAAAAATTATACTCAGTGTCAAATACTTCTTATACGGTGGTACAAACCGCCGCAACAATGTCCAGAATTCACTCATAATTGGGATTTTGACTGCAAAAATACACAAATTCCGGCAGTTTTACCTATCTTTGAACTCATGAAATACTTCGTATCTGCCGGAGAGGCTTCCGGCGACCTACACGCTGCCGGACTCATACGCGAGTTACGTGCCAACGACCCTGACGCCGACATCCGTTTTCTCGGCGGCGACCTCATGGCCGATGCCGCCGGTGTCGAACCCGAAATTCACTACCGCGATATGGCATACATGGGGTTCAGCGAAGTCCTGCGCCATCTCCCCGAAATTTTCGGAAACTTCAAACGTGCTAAAAAAGCCATCGACGCATTCCGTCCCGATGCACTTGTCCTCGTCGACTATCCAAGCTTCAATCTCAAGCTCGCATCCTACGCCTTCGGCAAAGGCATCCCCGTTTACTATTATATAGCCCCAAAAGTATGGGCTTGGAAAGAATGGCGCGTCAAGCAGCTCCGCCGACTCATTCGACGTATTTATTGCATTCTCCCTTTCGAGAGCGAATACTTCGCCTCCCACGGAATCGACGCAATCTACGTCGGAAATCCATCGGTCGAAGAGATTGAAGCGCGTTTAGAGGCTCTCCCTCCCTACTCCGAATTTGCCGCCCGACACGGCATCGACACCTCTAAACCATTACTCACGCTCGTCCCCGGCAGTCGCGTCGGAGAAATCCGCAACAACCTGCCTATCATGGCTTTGACCGCTTCTCGCCACCCCTCCCTCCTCCCCGTGATAGCAGGAGCTCCGGCAATCCCCCCATCTCTCTACTCCGGCATTACATCACTACCTGTCATATCAGGACATACCTCCGAGCTGATGAAATACGCCTCTGCCGCACTTGTCACATCTGGCACTGCCACACTCGAATGCGCCCTCGCCGCTACCCCGCAGGTAGCATGCTACCGCGCCAACGGCTCGCGACTGAGCTACAACATCATGAAGATGCTCATAAAGAGCCCATTCGTAACACTTCCCAACCTCATTTCCGGCAGAGAAATCATTCCCGAAATGCTCGTCCATCTATGCACCGTCGACTCTGTCGATAGCAGACTCTCCGACATCCTCCCCGGCAGACCGGGTCGACAAGCCCAACTCGACGGATATTCCGAAATGCGCTCTCGACTCGGACACTCTCCGGCCGCCGCAACTGCCGCCAACGACCTCATTCAATCACTGACCAATGGACATTCTTAAATACTACGACCTGCCGCAACTGCGCGAAGCCATCGAAGGAATTGCCGACTCAAAAAACATCCGCATCCTATTTGTATGCCTGGGCAACATCTGTCGTAGCCCGGCAGCCGAAGGCCTTATGCTCACCACAGTCAATCGCCACCGCAACTCCGCTCGATGGAGCATCGACTCGGCCGGCACCGGACGCTACCACATCGGACAGCTTCCCGACCCGCGCATGAGAGCACACGCTCGCCGACGCGACATCGAGCTGACCCACCACTGCCGACAAGTGACAACCTCCGACTTCATCGACTTCGACATCATCTTCGGCATGGACGATGCGAATATCAGCAATTTACGCGCTATCGCCCCCTCCCCCGAATCCGAACGAAAGATTCTCCCCATGTCAATGATGCTCAGCTCAATGCGTCATTTCGACCACATTCCCGACCCATACTACGATGGAGCCGAAGGATTTGAAAACGTGCTCAATCTGCTGACCGAAGCCACAGAAAACCTATACGACACCATACTCGCCAACATACATTGACCAATCTGGCATGAAATTTGTTATGCCGCATAATATATCAACGTAAAAAATCATTTAATAAAACACCAATATGGAAAAAATTCAACCCGGAAAGTACGTAGAACTTGGCTACGACCTCTATCAGATAAACAACGACGGCACTGAAACCCTCGTTCATCAGACTACACCCGACGACCCCGAAAAGATCGTATTCGGCGTAACTCGCGGCGTAATCGCACCTCTCGAAAAAGCCATCGACGGACTTGAAGTTGGCGGCGAATTCGACATCAAAGTCAACGCCGACGAAGCTTTCGGACCCTACGATCCCGAACAGGTAGCCACACTCCCCCACGACATCTTTGAAATCGACGGTAAATTCGACAGCGAAGCCATCAAGGCTGGAGCAGTTCTTCCGATGATGACCGCCGACGGATTCCGCATCAACGGTCTCGTCAAAGAAGTGACTGCTACCGATGTCATCATGGACTTCAACCACCCCCTCGCCGGCAAGGACGTACGCTTCAAAGGCAAAATCACTGCCGTGCGCGAAGCTACCCCCGAAGAACTTCAGCCGGCTCACGGATGTGGCTGTGGATGCGGTTCCGACAGTTGCGGCTGCGGCGACAACTGCGATTGTGGCGACGGACAGTGCGGTGAAGGATGCGGTTGTGGCAACTAATCAACATCCTCATTAAAAAATCAATAATCGGAGCGATTGACTGATTCATCAGATGACAATCGCTCCGATTCTCTTTTTTTCTTGTAAGGTGCCGTGGAATTTCGTAAATTTGTCGCCACCATACAAAACATTTTCACAACATGAACAGCAATAGCCTCGTGTCTATCGACGACATCTCTCGCGAGGAGATTCTCGACCTCATCGAGAGAGCTCGTTTCTTCGAAGAGCATCCCGACCACAAAATTCTCGACGGTAAAGTTGTGGCAACTCTATTCTTCGAACCGTCCACACGCACTCGACTAAGCTTCGAAACTGCGGTCAACCGATTGGGCGGACGTGTTATCGGTTTCTCTGATGCTTCTACTTCAAGTTCATCTAAAGGAGAATCGCTTAAAGACACCATTAAAATGGTGAGCAACTACGTCGACCTCATCATAATGCGCCACTTCCTTGAAGGCGCAGCGCGATATGCTACCGAGGTTACCGACACCCCTATCATCAACGCCGGCGACGGGGCAAACCAACACCCATCGCAGACCATGCTCGACCTATACTCCATTTCTAAAACACAAGGTCGACTGGAAAACTTAACCATTACTATGGTTGGCGACCTCAAATATGGACGCACAGTCCATTCGTTGCTCATGGCCATGAGGCACTTCAACCCGAAATTCAATTTCGTAGCTTGCGATACCCTGCGCATGCCTAAGGAATACCGCGACTTCTGCGACGCAAACGACATCAGCTACACAGAGCATACCGACTTCTCTCCCGAAGTCATCGCCGACAGCGACATTCTCTACATGACCCGCGTGCAGCGCGAACGCTTCACCGACATCATGGAATATGAAGCCGTCAAAAACCTCTACACTCTCCACAACGATATGCTGGAAGTGTCCAAACCAAACCTGCGAGTACTCCACCCGCTACCTCGCGTCAACGAAATCGACCGCGACGTCGACGACAATCCCAAAGCCTATTATTTCGATCAGGCACGCAACGGACTATATGCCCGCCAAGCCATCATTTGCAAAGTTTTAGGTATTGACATCTTTAAGGAAGCCGCAAAATGAACAACTCTAAGAAAGAACTCGCAGTGGCCGCCCTGCGTTGCGGCACCGTGATCGACCACATTCCAAGCAACGTACTATTCAAAGCAGTACGAATCCTCGGCATCGAGAGCATGAGCAATCATGTTACCATCGGCAATAACCTCGACAGCAAACTCCTCGGTACTAAAGGAATAATCAAAATCGCCGACACCGAATTCGCCGAAAACACCCTCAACCGTATTGCACTCATTGCGCCTCACGCCAAAGTCAACATCATTCGCGACTTCAACGTTGTGGAAAAACGACCCGTTTCCCTCCCCGACGAAATCGTCGGAATCGTAAAATGTGGCAACCCGAAGTGCATAACAAACAACGAACCAATGCGTACTCGCTTCACCGTTATTGACCGTAACGACGTTACAATACGTTGTCACTACTGCGGACAGACCATTAAAAGCAACGACGCCATAATTGAATAATCCACCATCGTAGCCATCCGAATGAAAGAAGACTGGAAACCGGGCACTATGATATACCCCCTACCGGCGGTACTGGTTAGTTGTGGCGACAGCCAACGAAGCAACCTTATCACCGTTGCTTGGACCGGCATCGTATGCACCAATCCGGCCATGTGCTACATTTCGGTTCGCCCCGAGCGATACTCACACGCCATCATCACTGAGACAATGGAATTTACCATCAATCTCACCACCGAAGCGATGGCTCATGCTACCGACTGGTGCGGTGTTCGCTCAGGACGCGACTACGACAAATGGGCGGAAACAGGACTTACACCCGAGCCGGGAGTCAAAGTTCAATGTCCATCAATAGCACAATCTCCACTATCCATAGAATGCCGCGTCAAGCAAATTCTCAAGCTTGGCAGCCACGACATGATGATAGCCGAAGTACTCAACGTCAGAGCCGACAGCACACTCATCGACCCCGAATCGGGTGCTTTCCGACTCGACCGCGCCGGACTCATGGCATACAGTCACGGCGCCTATTTCACACTTGGACAACAACTTGGACGATTTGGATTTTCAGTAAAAAAGAAACAAAACTAATTTAACATAACAGCAATCATGCAACGCGACACAGTTATTTTCGATCTCATTGAAAGAGAACACCAACGTCAGAAAAAAGGCATCGAACTCATTGCCTCTGAAAACTTCGTTAGCGACGAAGTAATGCAGGCCATGGGCTCATGTCTCACCAACAAATATGCCGAAGGATATCCCGGACATCGCTACTACGGCGGTTGCGGTGTTGTCGATCAGGTTGAACAAGTAGCCATCGACCGCGCCAAAAAGCTTTTCGATGCCGAATATGCCAACGTTCAGCCCCACTCTGGTGCACAAGCCAACATGGCTGTATTCATGACCGTACTCCGACCCGGCGACAAATTCCTCGGTCTCAACCTCGCTCACGGTGGCCACCTCTCACATGGTAGCCCTGTTAACTTCTCTGGCCTCATGTTCCAAGCGCTCGAATACAATGTTCGCGCCGACAACGGTCTTGTCGACTACGACCAAATGGAAGAAGTTGCACGTCGTGAACGTCCGCGCCTTATCGTTGGTGGTGCCAGCGCCTACTCTCGCGAATGGGACTACGCCCGTATGCGTCGCCTTGCCGACGAAATCGGTGCCATCCTTATGATTGACATGGCTCATCCGGCTGGACTCATCGCTGCCGGTCTTCTCGACAACCCCATCAAATACGCACACATCGTCACCACCACCACCCACAAGACCCTTCGCGGACCTCGCGGTGGCATGATTCTCATGGGTAAAGACTTCCCCAACCCCTGGGGCAAGACAAATCCCAAAGGCGAAGTGCGCATGATGTCACAGCTCCTCGACTCTGCCGTATTCCCCGGAGTTCAGGGCGGACCTCTCGAACATATCATTGCTGCTAAAGCCGTTGCTTTCGGCGAAGCTCTCAAACCCGAATTCACCGAATATCAGAAGCAGGTTAAAGCCAACGCTGCTGCTATGGCTCAAGCGCTCAAAAACCGTGGTTATAAAATTGTATCCGACGGAACAGACAACCACTGCATACTCGTTGACCTACGTCCCAAGTTCCCCGAACTTACTGGTAAAGTTGCCGAGCGCGTACTCGTCGAAGCCGATATCACAGCCAACAAAAACATGGTTCCCTTCGACTCTCGCTCTCCGTTCCAGACCTCAGGCATCCGCCTCGGCACAGCTGCCATAACCACTCGCGGTGCTAAAGAAGACCTCATGGAACCAATTGTTGAACTCATCGACCGCGTACTTTCAAACCCCGATTGCGCAGAAACAATCGCACAAGTACGTGCCGAAGTCAACAAACTCATGGAGTCATATCCCATATTTGCCTATTAAACCACTTTTAGAATCTTTATATCCAACAACCCAACGAAAGGCGTGCTTCCGTGAGGAAGTGCGCCTTTCATTTTTCACCATTACGCTACTGGAAGGTGACGTTACAGAATTTTTCATTAATTTTGCACACTAAACATACAGAATACTCACATCATGACTCTTGACCATATAGTTTGGAACGCCAACCCGATGCTCATCGACTCCTTCATAAGTGTTCGATGGTATGGACTAATGTTCGCAATCGGATTCATCGTAGGCTACGAAATTGTATCGCGAATGTTCAAACACGAAGGTGCTCCTGAGCGATGGCTCGGATCCCTACTTCTATGGGTTGTTGCTGGCACCATCATCGGAGCCCGACTCGGTCATGTATGCTTCTACGAATGGGACATTTATAGCCAGCACCCTATTGACATCCTCAAAATCTGGGAAGGAGGACTTGCAAGCCACGGTGGAGCCATAGGCATCATAATCGCCATATTCCTCTTCTCATTGATTACCACAAAGCGAAATCCGCTTTGGACATTCGACCGCCTCGTTGTACCGGTTGCCCTCGTTGGAGCTATGATTCGCATCGGCAACCTCATGAACTCCGAAATATTCGGCGGGCCAACAGATCTCCCGTGGGGATTCATGTTCATTCGTTCGCGCCAATGGCTCGAAATGTACCCCGGAGTACCGGTACACCCAACACAAATCTACGAAGCTCTATGCTACCTCGCCCTATTCGGACTCCTTATGTGGATGTACTGGAAAAAGAACGCCCAAGAGAGACAAGGACTCATATTCGGAATATTCCTAATCGGCATATTCCTCCCCCGATTCATCATCGAATTTATCAAAAACGATCAAGTGGCACGCGAAGCCTCTATGGCTCTCAACATCGGACAGCAACTGAGCATACCTTTCGTCATCGCCGGAATCATACTTGTTGTATACGCCATGATACGTCCCAAAGCCCACATCGAATACCCCAATCGCTTTGCCGACGAAACGGAAGCCACTAACCGCAAGCCGAAAAAATGACCCAATACTTCATATCCATAGACAAAGACTCCGTGTCACAGATGCCGGCCGTCACCTACGACGGCAAAATCACGCTTGTTGACACTCCCGAGAAAGCCCGCCTCGCGCTCAAAAAGCTCGAAAAACAAAAAATCGTAGGATTCGACACCGAAACACGACCGGCATTCCGCAAAGGAGTCATCCATAATGTTGCCCTCATCCAGATAGCCACACCCACCGACTGCTACCTGTTTCGTATCAACATCATCGGAATATCTGACCGACTCAAACGCTTCCTCGAAACCGACGACACAATAAAAATCGGACTATCTCTACGCGACGACTTCAACAGCCTTCGTCGTAGCACCGAATTAGAGCCAAAAGGATTCATCGAACTTCAAGACTTAGTTCGAAGATATAACATCACCGACAGTTCGCTACGTAAAATATACGCCATCATTTTTGGTGAACGCATATCCAAACACCAGCGCCTCACTAACTGGGAAGCGCCCGAACTGACACCCGCTCAGCAAAACTACGCCGCCATCGACGCATGGGCGTGCCTAAAAATCCACAACTATCTCACCGCCAACCAGTTCGACCCTTCTCGCTCCCCCCATACCCATCCTATCAAACCCGAAACTATCTGATTCATAACATCATAAGCAATAAAAGCCCTCAAATGAGGGCTTTTATTGCTTATATCCACTACTATCTAGCTTTTGCTAACGCTTACGCAGAGCTACACGCTTCGATGCCAATAAGCGCACACTCCATATTGCCACTATCGACATAAGCGGGCTCAAGATATTAAAAACACAATAAGGAAGATAAGTCAACGTAGCCACTCCAAGTACAGTCGACTGCGTCAGTCCGCAAGAGTTCCACGGTATAAGCACAGAAGTAACCGACACAGAGTCCTCCAATGCTCGACTCAAGACCTTTTTATCTGCACCAACACGCTGATAAGGATCACTATATATATTTCCTCCGATTATTATCGACAGATACTGGTCGCCAGTAAGCATATTCAGACACAATCCACTGCACACTGTAGCACCAACAAGACTTTGTACAGAATGCAGACGAGCTGTAATCTTTCGTGCTATAACAGCAAGCATTCCACTACCTATCATAGCACCGCCAAACAGCATCGCACAAAACACCAGCAATACAGTCGGCAACATTCCGGCCACGCCTCCGGTTGCGGCAAGCGAATCAAGGATTTCGTTTCCTGTCGATGGCTCAGTCGATATCAGCAGCACTTTCACCGACAGCCATACATCCGAACCAAAATCCCCCCCTCCAAGCGAATCCATCAATTCTGGCTGAAACACCCACATTCCTACCAATCCGGCAAAAGTTCCTGCAGTAAGAGTTTTCACCGTGCCCATCTTCAACGCCAGCATCATACAAGTCACTGCCGGAATTATCATCAGCCACGGTGTGATATTAAATGTACGCTCAATCACGTGTATCATTTCTGTTGCATCAGCGTCCGCCCCAACGGCATCCACGCAAAAGCCGGCTATGCCATATACAACCATCGCTATTGCAAGAGCAGGCATCGACGTGTACATCATATTGCGAATATGGCTGAACAATCCCACTCCACACGAACTTGATGCCAACACCGTAGTATCGCTCAATGGCGACATTTTATCACCGAAATAAGCACCTGATATTATCGCTCCCGCTGTCCAGCCGGCACTATATCCCATCACCGTTCCAACCCCCATAAATGCCACTCCGATAGTGGCAATAGTTGTCCACGAGCTACCCGACAATACCGACACTGCTGCACATACAGCACAGGTTGTAACCAAAAAAGCATTCGGACTCAGCACTGCCAATCCATAATCTATCATAGCCGGGACAACACCACTGAGCATCCATGTTGCACTCAGGGTTCCTATCAGCACTAATATAGGCATCGCAGGAAGCAGTTGAGTAGCACTACGGCGCAAACCGACCCACATATCATGAGCCGACCTTTTAGTAAACACCACCGTTAGTAGCACACAAACGGCCGCAGCTGTGGCAAGCATCATAGGTCCCCACTGCTGGGCGGCATCAGCTCCTGAATGAGCTATCATCACCGCAAGTCCAACCAACAACACCACAATCGGCACCAACGACACAACTATCGAAGGCTCTTCTGAACGCAATCTATTAAAAATACTCATTATACCTTTTGGAAAACAGACCGCAAAATTACGAATAATTACTGAATAAAAATAGCCAATCTGCACTTTTAAGCACATTATCACCATTCTTCACTATATTATTCTCTTACCACTTAATATTCACACATTCACTTTTACGTTTTAATGCCACAATTGCAAATTTCCAACTAATACGGCAAAAAAATCGACCATTTGCTTGTCTTTTTTGAAAACAATTGGCTACATTTGTAAAAATTTCGAATAAATGGCCGGCAATCTGCAGCAACGAATTGACCGTGTGAGAAGCAAAGCTGAATTTCTCACCGAGCGCTATCGTCGACTCGCCGAAGAGAAACGTGCGACCGACAAAATCGTTGCCGACCTGCAACTAACCGTACAGCGCCAGCAAAAAGAACTGGCTCTGCTTAGGCAGCAGATCGAATACCTGACCGTTGTGACTACCATTAGTCCACGTCGAGAAAATGTAGAAAAAAGTCGTACCATATTATCCGAACTTGTGCGGGAAATCGACAAATGCATCACCGAATTAACCGATTGATGCTATGAATGATAAACTGAAAATAAATCTTCGCATAGCCGATGTGGCGATGAGCCTCGTCATCAATCGCGATGAAGAGCAGCTTCTGCGAGATGTTGCAAAAGAAGTAAACCACGTGTACGCAGCATACTCGGAACGTTTTCCGAAAAGCTCCACACGAGAAGTGATGGCAAAAGTCACACTTCTTTTTGCTAAAGGATATATCAGCATGGCTGAGCAGTCGAAAGAGATCGACAACGCTCTCGAAAGATTTGAAGCAGACCTCGACAATCTGCTTGATTCATAGCGGTGACGCATAAGTCATCGAAGCATTCCTGCACCACCTATACCCCATAGGCTCACAAGCCTGCGGGATATTAGTTGATGCAGTTTTTTATTTTAGAACCTTAAACATTAATTACATAAACCATTTAATAAAATGTCCGAAACAGTAATCTACGTGTCGATAGCCTTCATAGTGGCTCTTATCATAGGCATTCTCGGCACTATCATAATTCAGAAATCCGTGGCTCGAAGCCAAGCCAAAGTGATTATCGACGAAGCTCGCAACGAAGCTGACGTTATCAAGAAAAACAAACTTCTTGAAGCGCGTGAAGAAGAGCTACGCATCAAGACCGAAGCCGAAAAACAGGCTCAACAGCGTCTATCAAAGGTTCAGTCAGCCGAAAGCAAGCTCAAACAACGTGAACTGCAGCTCAATCAGCAGCAGAGCGAAAACCAGCGTACACGCAACGAAAACGAACAGACACGTCAGCGTCTTGAAGAACAAATTGCAGCTACCGAAACCCGTCAGGGCGAACTCGACGACCTCAAGCGCAAGGCCCTGGAAGAACTCGAACACGTTTCTGGTCTCTCTTCCGAAGAAGCCAAAGAAAAGCTCATCGAATCGCTCAAGGACGAAGCTAAGACAGCCGCTCAGAGCTACATCAACGACATCATGGACGAAGCTAAACTCACTGCCAACAAGGAAGCAAAGCGCATCGTCGTTCAGTCAATACAGCGAGTAGCTACCGAAACCGCTATCGAAAATTCCGTCACCGTATTCCAAATCGACTCTGACGAAATCAAAGGTCGCATCATCGGTCGCGAAGGTCGCAACATCCGCGCCCTCGAAGCTGCCACAGGCATTGAAATCATCGTTGACGACACCCCTGAAGCCATCGTACTCTCAGGATTCGACCCCGTACGTCGCGAAATTGCTCGCCTTGCGCTCCACCAGCTCGTCACCGACGGTCGTATCCACCCTGCTCGCATCGAAGAAGTTGTAGCTAAAGTACGTAAGCAAGTCGAAGAAGAAATCATCGAAACAGGCAAGCGCACAACCATCGACCTCGGTATCCACGGACTCCATCCCGAGCTCGTACGCCTCGTAGGTAAGATGAAATACCGTTCAAGCTACGGACAAAACCTCCTCCAGCACTCTCGCGAAACAGCCAATCTCTGTGCCGTAATGGCTTCCGAACTTGGTCTTAATCCCAAGAAAGCTCGTCGCGCCGGTCTCCTCCACGACATAGGCAAAGTGCCTGACGAAGAGCCCGAACTCCCCCACGCACTCCTCGGCATGAAACTCGCCGAAAAGTATAAGGAAAAGCCCGATATCTGCAACGCCATCGGCGCTCACCACGACGAAGTGGAAATGATGTCACTCATCGCTCCCATCGTACAAGTCTGCGATGCCATCAGCGGTGCTCGTCCCGGTGCACGTCGAGAAATGGTTGAAGCTTACATCAAACGTCTGAACGACCTCGAACAGCTCGCCCTCTCCTATCCAGGAGTTATCAAGACATACGCCATACAGGCAGGTCGCGAATTGCGCGTAATCGTTGGTGCTGACAAGATTGACGATGCCGAAACCGAAAAGCTCTCAGCCGAAATCGCAAAGCGCATTCAGGATGAATTGACATATCCCGGACAGGTTAAAATCACCGTAATCCGCGAAACTCGTTCCGTAAGTTTTGCCAAATAAATTTCGGGCGATGGACAAAGATTTCATAGCTCCCGATGAGGAGGCGCAGTCAAAACGCGCCTCCTCCGGTAGTTGTTGTGGTAATTGCCACAAACAACCTCCGCGTGGCAAGCTCAACTGCACCGACTGGCTTGCCGACATTCCCGGTGCTCAGTCAGGCTTCGACATCATCGAAGTCCAGTTCAAGAACACCCGCAAAGGCTTTTACCGCAACTCTACCTCCCTCCCCCTCGCTATTGGCGATTGGGTAGCAGTCGAAGCTTCTCCCGGCCACGACATCGGACAGGTCACTCTTACAGGACCTCTTGTTGCTCGCCAGATGCGTAAAGCCAACATAAAGCCGGGTTCTGAAATTAAGCGCGTTTTTCGCAAAGCTCGCCCCGTCGACCTCGAAAAGTTTGAAGAGGCAAAAGCTAAGGAAAACGACACTATGATTCGAGCCCGCAAAATAGCTGAAGAGCTCCACCTTAACATGAAGATTGGCGATGTAGAGTATCAAGGCGACGGAAACAAAGCCATCTTCTACTACATAGCTGACGAACGCGTTGACTTCCGACAGCTTATCAAAGTTCTTGCCGACGCTTTCAAAGTGCGCATCGAAATGAAGCAAATAGGGGCTCGACAAGAAGCCGGACGCATCGGTGGAATAGGGCCTTGTGGACGTCCTCTATGTTGCGCCAGTTGGATGACCAACTTTGTCTCGGTAGGCACAGCAAGCGCACGATTCCAAGACATTTCGCTCAATCCGCAGAAACTTGCCGGACAATGTGCCAAGCTCAAATGTTGCCTCAACTTCGAAGTAGATAGCTACGTCGAGGCCGTCAAACGCATGCCGGCTAAAGAAGTCCGACTCGAAACCGCCGATGCCACATACTTCCACTTCAAGCACGATGTATTCAAACGCGAAATCACATATAGCACCGACAAATCCATCCCGGCAAACCTCGTAACCATCGATGCCGACCGTGCTTTTGAGATTATCGCCATGAATAAAGCCGGCGAAAAGCCTCTTACGCTCGCACCCGACGGCGACGAAAGTCGCAACAAGCAGGGCTCTTACTCCGATATTCTTGGACAGGACAGCATCGCACGCTTCGACAAGAAAAAGAAGAAAAAGCCAAAGCCCAAAAAGCCTCAGCCGGTGAAAAAGAATGCTGATGCGTCACAACAAAACAGCGAAAATCCGGAACGCCGGAAACAGCAAAATCGCCGTCCCGATGGACAGCGACGTCAGCAAAACTCCGACGATCGTCAGCGTCGTCCCGACCGACCGAAACCAGAGCGACCAAAAGATGAATAAATTCATTACGCCGGTATCGGCTATAACTCTTATGCTTGGAGCAGCTCTTACGGGCTGCTCTGAGTGTCACGAGAGCTTTGCCGATTTTCACAACATTGAGCCTTGCGGATGGGCTTACGGCGATTCCATATCGTTCATTCCCACCGCTCTCGACTCAACCACCGTCAATCGACAGCTCAAAGTTGCCATTCGCCACTCAAACGATTTTCTATATCGTTCGTTATGGCTCGAAGTAAGTTATCCCGACATCACCGGACGCCAACACTCCGATACCGTCAAGCTCGACCTTGCCGACTCCTATGGACGTTGGCTTGGCAAAGGTCTTGGCCCGAGTTTTCAGATTGAAGGCACTGCTTCACACTCAGTCGCCATTGCCGACTCCTCAGTCGTCAGCGTGCGCCACATTATGCGACTCGACACTCTCCGTGGCATCGAACAAGTAGGTATAACATTGACTCCAGTTAAATGAACCAACGCACTGACACTTTCGATAGCTTGATATTCGATATGGACGGCACTCTTTGGGATGCTGTTGATTCCTACTGCGCCGTATGGGATGCTACATTCTCAACCCTCGGCATCGACCGACGGGTGAGCCGTGACGAACTCATCGAATGTATGGGGCTCACCATCGACGAAATTTTCAATCGAATCATGCCTTCAGGCACCAACCACCGCGACTCGTTTCTTACACTCCTTGCTGAAAACGAGCGAATCATGATGCCGCAACTCGGCGGAACTCTCTACCCCGACGTGCGAGAAGGTATCGAAAAACTCGCTAAATCTTACAAGCTGCTCATGGCCAGCAACTGCGGAGCGGAAGGCTTGACAAATTTTCTGACATATACCGGTCTTAAACCATACTTTACCGACACCATCACCTACGGTGAAACCGGTAAAGGTAAAGACTTTAACATTACCCTACTCAAAAATCGCCACTCTCTCCACTCCCCTCTCTATATTGGCGACACCGCCGGCGACTGCCGTTCCGCCCACGCTGCCGGCGTGAAAATGATGCACGTAACCTACGGATTCGGATCCGCCCCTGAGGCCGACCTCTCTGCCTCATCTTTTGCCGAACTGACCGCTATACTTACCCGATAGATTTATATCATCATGCAGGAACTCATTCTTCTTCCACTCGACGAGTTCAAACGTCGCATCGAGTCTTTGCGCCCGATGATGCTCGCCGAAAATATTGATGCAATACTCATCACCGACAATGCCAACACCTACTACCTCACAGGTCGTGTATTTGCCGGCTACATCTATATCCCCCTCGACGAAAATCGCTCTCCGCTATTCTTCATACGCCGACCCATCGGACTTTGTGGAGATAATATCCACTATATTCGCAAGCCCGAAGATATAGCATCGATTATAGACAATGATTGCTCTCTTGAGCACATTGGCCTTGAACTCGATGTCACCCCTTATTCTACCATCGAGCGACTACGCAAAGTATTCCCATCAAGTGCCATCGTAAATGCAAGCTCACTCATACGTAAGTCGCGTTCCATCAAGACCGACTACGAAATTGAGCAGCTTCGCCTATCTGCCGGCAAACAGTCTGCCGTCTACAATCGTATTCCGGAGATATACCGTCCCGGAATGACCGACCTCCAACTTCAGATTGAACTTGAGCGTACACTGCGCCTTGGAGGTTGCTTGGGTCAATTCCGCATCAGTGGCGACTCTATGGAACTCTTCATGGGCAATATCCTCGTTGGCGACAATGCAGACAATCCGAGTCCCTACGACTTCGCTATGGGCGGTGCCGGACTCGACCCATCCATACCTGCCGGATGCAATGGCACGAAGATTCTTCCAGGTCTATCCGTCATGGTCGACGTCAATGGTAACTTCACTGGCTACATGACCGATATGACCCGCACTTTCGTTCTCGGTTCTGTCAGCGAACTTGCTCAAAAAGCTCACGACTGCTCAATAGCCATATGCACTCATCTTGCTTCTATTGGTCGTCCGGGCGTCGAAGCTCGCGAGCTTTACAACACTGCTCTCCGCATGGCCGACGAAGCAGGACTCAAAGACTACTTCATGGGACACCGTCAGAAAGCCGGTTTCATAGGTCATGGTGTTGGTATCGAAATCAACGAACTGCCGGTTATTGCACCGCGCAGTCGTGACATTCTTGCCATCGGAAATGTTATTGCTCTTGAACCAAAATTCGTAATCCCCGGCACCGGTGCTGTCGGCATCGAAAACACCTACATCGTCACCTCCTCTGGCATGCAGTGCATCACCGAAGCTCCGGAACAAATCATACAATTTGCAGAATGAACGTCAGCGATACCCTGCATCTCATCGACTCCCCGGTGTTTCACACCGTTGGCGAAGCAGCCGACCGTCTCTCGCTACCATGCTACGTAGTGGGAGGATACGTCCGCGACCTTTTCCTTAACCGTCACTCCAAAGACATCGACTTCGTATGTGTTGGCAGTGGCATTGACGTTGCTCGCGAAGTTGCCTCCGGACTTGGACGTGGCGCAAAACTTAGCGTATTCCGTACCTACGGCACTGCACAAGTTAAGCGAGGCGAGCTTGAACTCGAATTTGTTGGTGCACGAAAAGAGTCATACACTGCCGACAGTCGCAATCCCGAAGTAGAAGTAGGCACTCTTACAGACGACCTTTCTCGACGAGACTTCACAATCAATGCTCTTGCCATTCAAGTCAATACATCTGGATTCGGACAACTTGTCGACCTATTCAATGGACTCGACGACCTCGAAGCTCGAATTATACGCACCCCCCTCGATCCCGACATCACGTTCAGCGACGATCCTTTGCGCATGATGAGAGCCATTCGGTTTGCCACTCAGCTCGACTTCTCAATACTTCCTGCCACTCTCGACGCCATCACCCGAAATGCCTCTCGCATTTCCATCATCACACGCGAGCGCATCATGACCGAGCTGATGAAAATCATGGCTTCTACCAAACCATCTATTGGCTGGAAACTATTGGCACGCACCGGATTGCTGAAATTCATCTTCCCCGAATTAGACGCCATGCGTGGCATACAGACCGTCAATGGACGAGGCCATAAGGACAATTTTGAGCATACGCTTGCCGTTCTCGACACCGTAGCCTCAAATTCCGACAACATATGGCTTCGCTGGGCAGCTCTACTCCACGATATTGCCAAGCCGGTAACTAAACGCTGGGATGAAAAACTCGGCTGGACATTCCACAACCACAATTTCATTGGAGCCAAGATGGTGCCTCGTATCTTCAAGGCCATGAAGTTTCCTCTCAACGACCGCATGAAATACGTTGCCAAGCTCGTTGAACTCCACATGCGCCCCATCGCTTTAGTCGAAGAAGGAGTTACCGACTCTGCCGTACGCCGACTCATCAACGAAGCCGGCGAAGACCTCGAAGATCTGATGATTCTTTGTCGCGCCGACATAACGTCAAAAAATCCCGAAAAAGTGCGTCGACACATAGAGAACTTCGACAATGTTTGCCGAAAGATGACCGAGCTTGAAGAGCGCGACAATATTCGCAACTTCCAGCCACCCGTCGATGGCGGTGAAATTATGACTATCTTCGGACTCGCACCCTGCGCCGAAGTAGGAACCATCAAAGCAGCCATCAAAGATGCAATTCTCGATGGCATCATCCCTAACGACTACGACGCAGCCTATCGGTTCATGCTCGATTTTTGCGCCGACAGAGGCATATTCCCCGTCAAACCCGAAGCTGAATCATAGTCATTACACTGCTCGGCACTGAAATCTTGGAGATTAGCGCGGAAATATGTATTTTTGTATATTGACTAAATATGATTCCGATGACAATCCGACAATTCCTCATATCGATAGCCGCAGCCTCTTCGTTAGTATCTACGGCTTTCACCCTCAACGATGCAAAAGAAGCATTTGCCGCTGGCAACTTCGCTGAAGCTGCACCCACGCTGAAAGCCGCTGCCGACCGTGAGCCAAAAAACGCCGATCTGAATGCTATGGCGGGCGAAGCTCTCTTCAATATCGGCAAAGGATACGAAGCTACAAAATACTTCCAACGCGGAGGCGCAACCGGACAGCTCGGCATGGCCAACTACGAATTTTATCGCTACCATTTCGATGCTGCCGATGAATGGCTCGAAAAATACTTCAAAGCCAAATACAAAGACGACGAACCCTCCGAAAACGACCTCGGTGTATATCTGCAATCGCGCATCGAACTTGGACGCTCTATGTTCGACCGCGTCGAAAAGATTGCCGTAATCGACAGCTTCACCGTCGATGCCGACAATTTCTTCCGCATCTACAAGCTCTCCGCGCCGGCAGGTTCGGTCAACGATATTTCCATCCTCCCCGACAACATGTATCCCGATGCGCCCACCTCGGTCTACGCCACCGAAAACAAAGCGCGACTGCTTTGGGGCGCGCCCGATAGCATTGGCGATATCCACCTTTACGAAACCTCATTACTGGCCGACGGTTCTTGGGAAAAGCCTCGCGAACTCTCTGGAGCGGTAAACAATGAAAATTCCGATGCCAACTTCCCATATCTCATGAGCGATGGCATCACCCTCTACTACGCCTCAAACGACCCCGACAAATCGCTTGGAGGCTACGACATTTTCATCACTCGAAACGATGGCGAGAAATACCTCGAACCGCAGAATATCGGCATGCCCTACAATTCTCCCTACGACGACTATCTGCTCGCTATCGACGAAGTTACAGGTGCCGGATGGTGGGCTTCCGACCGCAACCGTATTCCCGGCAAAGTCACCGTCTATCTCTTTGCCCCGTCCGAGCTCCGCATCAACTACTCTCCCGACACCCCCAATCTCAGCAACCTTGCTATGCTATCCGACATTGCGGCCACACGCTCTGCCGATGCAGATTTCTCCAAAATACTGCAAGCAATCGAAAAAAATAGTTCTCACTCCGGTATCGACAAGAGTGGCACGTTTACATTCAATCTTCCCGACGGGACTGTTATTCACCACCTCGACCAATTCCACTCCGAAGGTGCTCGCAACACTATGGAATCGCTACTCGAACTCCGCTACCGATTCAACAGCCTGAATGAAGAGCTTAAAACTCTCCGCCAACAATTTGCCGATGGCGACTCTTCGGTATCTTCACGCATTCTTGAGCTTGAACGCCAACGTGAAAATATGCGCCGCGAAATGTTCGGACTCGCCAATTCCGTGATTAGAGCCGAAATGCCTACTCGAAACAATTAAATCTCTACCGCTATGGTTGCTTTTCTCATATCGCTCGCCATTCTCATTGGCGGATACTTCACCTACGGCCTTATAGTCGACCGCATTATGAACACCCGTGCCGACGCGCCAGTCCCTGCCGTCACCAAAGCCGATGGTGTCGACTTCGTACCTATGGCCACATGGAAGGTATTCCTCATCCAGTTCCTGAACATCGCCGGACTTGGACCCATTTTCGGTGCCATAATGGGCATAATGTTCGGACCGGCAGCATTCCTTTGGATTTCGCTCGGCACTATCTTCGCCGGCGGTGTCCACGACTACCTGTCTGGCGTCATTTCGCTCCGCAACGACGGTTGCTCTCTCCCCGAAATAATTGGTCACGAACTTGGCACCAACGTCAAGCGTATCACAATCGTTTTCTCAGTCATACTCCTTCTCCTTGTCGGAGCCGTATTCATACTCACCCCCGCCGACCTTCTTGCCGGCATGACGCCTGACTATCTCGACACACGATTCTGGATTTTCGCCATATTTATCTACTATCTCCTTGCCACCCTCCTCCCCATCGACAAGCTGATAGGAAACATCTACCCCCTCTTTGGCTGTGCGCTCCTATTCATGGCGGCCGGACTCCTCTACGTACTCCTCTTTGGCGACGTCACCATCCCCGTCAGCTTTACCGATACCCTTTCTGTCGACACCTCCGCATCCATATTCCCCATGATGTTTGTCAGCATCGCCTGCGGAGCCATTTCTGGATTCCATGCCACACAGTCGCCAATGATGGCTCGATGCCTCAAAAGCGAAAAGCTTGCCCGACCCGTTTTCTATGGTGCTATGGTTGCCGAAGGCATTGTCGCTCTCATATGGGCTGCCGCAGCAGTAGCTTTCACCGGTGGATACGAGCAGCTCAGCGAATACATGAACACCCACGCCGGAGCTGGAGCGCTTGTCAACGAACTCTCACGCTCATGGCTCGGCACTTTTGGTGGCGTTCTCGCAGTTCTCGGAGTCATTGCAGCCCCGATTACCACAGGCGACACCGCCCTCCGCAGTGCCCGACTTATGATTGCCGACTTCCTCAAATTCGACCAAAAAAGCATCCTCAAGCGACTATCAGTCACAATACCCATCTTTGCCACAGTTTTCCTGATCATGATGATTGACTTCCAAGTCCTCTGGAGATACTTTGCTTGGAGCAATCAGACCCTGTCCGTATTTACCCTTTGGGCCATCACATTCTTCCTCGGGCGCACGCGCCGACCCTACATCATTTCCCTCCTCCCAGCCATGTTTATGACCATCATTTCGGTCTCATACCTCCTCTACGCTCCGCGCCCTGAAGGATTCGGGCTATCTCTCCCCATATCACTCGGCATTGCAGCAATAACATGCGCCATCATCACAGCCATCTTCTTCAAGCACGGACGCAAACAACCATCTGAATCAAAATGAACAAAATACAGGCTCTTGTAGCCGACAGCCCACGCTACACGCTACATTCCCACACTCAATTCTGCGATGGACGCGCCACTATGGCTGAATTTGCCGCCGCGGCCGTCGATGCCGGTTTCTCAGCCTACGGATTCTCGCCCCACTCTCCCGTACCCATCGAATCGCCGTGCAACATGAGCCTGGCCGACGTTCCCCTATATCTCGACGAAGCCTTGCGACTTCGCCTTCTCTATCGCGACCGCATCAAGATTTTCACTTCTATGGAAATCGACTACCTCGGTAGCGACTGGGGGCCCGCCAACAAATACTTTCAGACCCTACCGCTCGACTACCGCATCGGCTCTGTCCACTTCATCCGCTCCCAGAGTGGCGATTTAGTCGACGTCGACGGACGTTTCGAAAACTTTCGTCGCAAGATGGCCGAAAACTTCAATAGCGACATCCGCTACGTAGTCGACAGCTTCTACGACCGTAGCGAAGCCATGATTCTTGCCGGCGGATTTGACATCATCGGACACTTCGACAAAATTGGTCACAACGCATCACACTACGCCCCGGGCATCGAACACGAACCGTGGTACAAACAACGCATCGACCGCATCATCCGGCTCATCAAAGACTCCGGCATAACCGTCGAAATAAACACCAAATCATGGGACGACCATCATCGAATGTTCCCATCTGTCGACATCATTCCGCGCCTCATAAGCGCAGAAATACCAATGATTGTAAACAGCGACGCACACTACACCGACAAAATCGACGCAGCACGCCAAGTCGCACTCGACATAATCAAATCTTAAGAAACACCTTCGCGCGATACATCCATCGCAAGATAAAGAACAATATCAAGAAATTGCCAAACGTCAGCCATGCCTGGTAATAATCACCAAGCCACGGCTGCAAACCATACGACACACTCGACACAATACTCCGGAAGCTCACCACCTCGCCAAGCATATACGCCGTAATCGCATTCATTCCGTATATTTTCAGCCAACCGAGGCCACGACCGCGCCCCTTACAATCTATCCACCAGTAAAACAACGCCATCAGCAGAAAGCAATATCCCGACGACAGCAACACCATGCTCGAAGTCCATATACGCTTGATTATCGGCATCTCCACACTCAGCAGCAAACCGCTCGCCACCAACGCCACGCCACACATTGCGAGTATCTTCACACCCCTCACCCCATTTTCCTTATTCGCACGGATTATTTCGCCGGCCATCACACCCGACATCACCGTAGCCCCAAAAGTCAGACTACTCCACACCCAAGTATAATTATACCACTCCGAGAAATGCCAATTCCCGGCTTCATCCCACCATACTCCGTCGCGCCATCTACCAAGCACTATACGGTCTACCGCCTCGGCAAAATTACCCTCCGGCGTATAATCCCCAAATAGCGACATCGGAATCCAATACACCACCATCAGACCGACCGTAGCCACCAACTGCCACTTAACGCTAAGATTCATCATCAGCACAGCCGCTATCAGATAGCCTACAGCTATAGCCTGAAGCGTATTCGTATACAGATACAAGCGATGCAGATCAAACGCAAGCAAATTACCCTGCACCACCATACCGAAAACAAATAATATCACAAATCGCTTCGCCACCTTACGCCACACTGCCATACGGTCAGGATTATTCCGAAACTTCGAAAACGAAAACGGCATCGACGCACCGACCATAAACAAAAACAGCGGCATTATCAGATCCCAAAAACGAAATCCCTCCCATACCTCATGGTCAAGCTGATACAGCACCCCATTAAGCCATGAAACATCTGCCACTCTTCCTACTGCCACAACTACAGGTTGCAAAAACACAAGCAGAAAAAGATCTAATCCTCGAAGAATATCAAGCGACTCAAGACGCTTTGAAAGCATTGCGGAACGTTCAGCCATTTTAAAAAATTTTCCGCTAATATACGAATTTGTTTTTTCATTTTTCGCTTGCCATATCCGAAAAGAAGTGCTACCTTTGTTGCGCCTTTGCCATCATAGGCTGACTGCTCGAATGGTGGAATGGTAGACACGAAGGACTTAAAATCCTTTGGCCATTGCGGCTGTGCGGGTTCGAGTCCCGCTTCGAGCACTGAAACAAACCCCTTAACTCATTAAAGTTAAGGGGTTTTACTTTTTCTCGGTATAAACAGTGCACAAACTTTTCACAAAACACAGTCTTTTCATGTCTTAAAAGGGAAACTCCCTACATGATAACACACTGATTTATTGGAATATTAAGTTTTTCATTTTTAAGACTTAGTGCCCCTTTGAGCACTGGAAGGACTTCAAGTTTACGGGGTGGCACCCGAACTGCCGTTGCTATGCAGTGTCGATTCTCAAAACGTTCGATGAGGTGGCCGAGGGTATGGAGCGCGAAGCACGAGGTGAAGAGCCGTCATCGGAGAGCGTCAACACCGTCCACGATACGCCCGAAGCGTTTGACAAGTGGGTGCGCGACCACGCTGATAAGATTAAATCAAGCAAGTCCGTGCCCTACTTCATCCGCGACAATCAACAACGCGTGGATAGGTTGCTCGGAGAAGATGACAGGGCACCAAAACATGGAGCCATAAAACACGGACGTTCGTCCGATAAGAAGTTCTACGAAATCAAAAACGATAAAATACTTGGGAAAGCGGCAAAGTTAAACAAGGACATCGAAAAGGACGCCAAAGAAATTTGCCAAGAGTTAGGCATAAAGCACAAGCCTATGACCTTAGCGGAAGCCGACAATGGTTCACCTAACCTTAGCGGAGATAACAATAATTGCCAATCATGTGTGGTGGTGTATGAAGCGCGACGACGTGGCATTAACCTAACCGCACTAAAATATGAAGAAAATAATGCCGCATCAAGGCTCGGTTGGAATAGTGGCATTGCCTTTGTTGATAGCAAAGGCAATACTCCTAAAGTTCACGAAATACGAGGAACTGAAGATGAAATGGTACGTCAGCTTAAAAAAGCCATTGAAAATAAGGGTCGCTATCACCTCGGGAAAAACACGGGTAACGATGGGCATATTATTGTTGCTGAAAAGCTCGATGATAAAACATTGATTTTATACGACCCACAGACCAACGGCACATACACAATTGAAGACTTTGTCAAGAAATCTGACTACATCGAATATTTACGAGTCGACAAACTAAAGTTTAACAGAGAAATCCTATTAGCAATATCAAGAGTTGTTTCTTAACAGGTTCAAAGCATCTAATAATCGGTAGCGTTCATCAAGGTCTTTAATTTGAACGCATCGTCCGCTACTCGACACTTTAACATACCTCGGATAACCCACTTTTACATGAGGCGGGCACACAAGCCACACGCCGAAAACAGCCATTGAACCTTGCATCTCAACAAATAAACCTTTGTATTCTAATTTTGAGCCATTACTAAGATACTCCACTGCGATTTTGCAAAGTTCGTCTAATTGTTGTTGAGTGAATTTTGCCATGATTTTCGATTTTAGTCAGATTGTTGTTTCTTAGAGTAGACCTTTTCGCGACGAATGATGCAGCGTTTGCCCGAATATGCCGTGCCGTCCGATACGCGGAGGTTGTAAAGCCGTTTGAGCGACACGCCAACCTGCTCGGGAGTAAACACCTCGTATATCGCCGACAGCGACGAAAAAAGAAAAAATCGTTGTCGTGGGGCTTCGGTGGGAAACGGTGCTCCGAAAAACATCACCGAATAAACATGAGTTTCCGTTGTCGTAGGCTGTTTTATCATTGTCGCCATGAAGTTATGAAATTGTTGGGGCAATTCAAAGCTCCAACGTGAAAATAGTTTTTTTGCATAACAACAAAAGCCAACAATAAAAACACCGAAATCAACATACCGCAACACCCGAACCATTTTTTCTTACATTTCCATATACTTAACCATTTGAGAAATCCTGCCGGAATGGTATTTATGGTATTTTTTTGTAATTTTGCGCTATGGAGTTTAATTTGCAAGCAACTGCGTCTGGCACAAACGCTCGTGCCGGACTCATTACTACCGACCACGGTACAATCGAAACACCGATATTCATGCCCGTTGGCACTCTTGGCAGCGTCAAAGGTGTCCACCAGCATGAACTACGCGACGACATAAAAGCCCAAATTATACTGGGCAACACATACCACCTATACCTCCGCCCCGGCATCGAAATCATCAAACAAGCCGGCGGACTGCACAAATTCAACGGTTGGGAACGCCCGATGCTCACCGACAGCGGAGGTTTCCAAGTATTCTCACTATCTTCCAACCGTAAACTCTCCGAAGAAGGAGCTCACTTCCGTTCTCACATCGACGGTTCGCGCCACCTGTTTACACCCGAAAACGTTGTCGACATTGAGCGCGCCATCGGTGCCGATATCATGATGGCTCTCGACGAATGCCCTCCCGGCGACTGCGACCGCACATACGCCACTCGCTCGCTCGCTCTCACCCAGCGATGGCTCGCTCGCGGATGGAAACGATACAAAGAAACTGAAGGACTCTACGGATACTCTCAAGCCTACTTCCCCATCGTACAAGGAGCCGCATACCCCGACCTCCGACGCGAATCGGCAAAATTCGTAGCCGATTTCGGTGCCGACGGCAACGCCATCGGCGGTCTCGCCGTTGGCGAACCTACCGAAGTAATGTACGAAATGATCGAAGTTGTCAACGAAATCCTGCCTACCGACCGTCCCCGCTACCTCATGGGTGTCGGCACTCCCATCAACATTCTCGAAGCCATCGATCGTGGTGTCGACATGATGGACTGCGTCATGCCCACACGCAACGGACGCAACGGCATGCTATTCACCGCCAACGGCACAATGAATATGCGCAACCTCAAATGGGCTAACGACTTCTCTCCACTGCAAGAAGACGGACCCAGCTACGTCGACCGCGTTTACACCAAAGCATACCTGCGCCATCTATTCATCAGCCAAGAGCTACTTGCCATGCAGATCGCCTCAATCCACAACCTCGCTTTCTACCTCTGGCTCGTTGGCGAAGCTCGCAAACACATCATCGCCGGCGACTTCGCCACATGGAAGCCACAAATGGTAGAGCGCATGAGCCGCCGTCTGTAATCGACTCGCACAATCCACATACCCCCACTACTGCAACATGAAGATTCCCCAACCGTTCAAAATACTCGACCGGTACATAATAGGCAAATTCTTAGGCACATATATATTTGCGATTATTCTGATTCTGGCCATCACCGTGATGTTCGACATCAACGAAAAGCTCGACCCATTCCTAAAAGCTCCCCTAAAGGCCACTATATTTGAATATTTCGTCAACTTTCTCCCCTACTTTGCCAACCAATTCAGCCCACTATTTACCTTCATAGCAGTAATATTCTTCACATCCAAACTTGCCGACAACTCCGAAATCATAGCCATGCTGTCATCAGGCATGAGCTTCCGACGACTTCTCCGACCATACCTCATATCGGCTGCCGTCATCGCTGTTGCTACATACGTCCTCAGCGCCTACATCATCCCACCGGCAAATGTTAAGCGCATCAATTACGAAAACACCTACGTCAAAAATCGACGTGTCGACTACGGATCAAACATCCAGATGCAAGTCAACAAAGGCGAAATAGCCTACATTAGCCGATACGACAACAATACAAAAACCGGCTACAAATTCTCCCTCGAATCCTTCAAAGACAAAAAACTCGTCTCGCGACTCACCGCACAAACCATCAAATACGACTCGCTCCACAACTGGCAAGTGCGCGACTACATGATACGCGACTTCAAAGGAGCTCGCGAAATCATCACTCGTGGCAACCGACTCGACACAATAATACCAATCGAGCCGCGCGACTTCCTCATCTCCAAAAAAGACCACGAAACAATGACCACACCCGACCTCGACGAATACATCGCCCGACAGAAAGAACGTGGCGTGGCAAACATCAAAGACTTCGAAATCGAATACCACCGACGCTTCGCCATGACTGCCGCAGCATTCATCCTCACTGTTATCGGCATGTCGCTCTCATCTCGAAAAGTCAAAGGTGGCATGGGCATCAACATCGGTATCGGACTCGTCCTCAGCTTCAGCTACATCCTCTTCATGACCGTAACATCCACATTCGCCGTTTCCGGACTCACATCCCCCCTCGTCGCCATGTGGATACCAAACATCATCTACCTCATCATCGCCGTAATCCTCTACTTCAAAGCCTCAAAAGGCTGATACCACAAGAAGTAACTCCTAAAAAGACACCCCCGAATATCCATAACAACAAAACGGTCGACGCTACCTCGTAGCATCGACCGTTCTGTTATACATTTCAACCACGCCTCCTAAGGCACCGAATCCGTCGGCACCACTTTCGCAGTATCAACCGGCTCCGAAGTCACCTTTCTACGAAATGGACGAAGGAATGAGAAGACACTGTCGAAATCGCGCTTAAACACCACACCGACACCCTGTGTCGTAAGCGCACTCTTCAGATAATAATTTCTATCATTATACCTATTGTACGCTTTCAGACGTATCGAGCCGGCGCGATTAAGCAAATACTCGATATCAAAATCACCTATAAACGAATTGCTATTCAGATTTTTGTCGCGATAACCGAAATTACCATTCAGCAGCAAACGATTATTCAGCAGATGGCTCGACAGAGCCAGATCCACCTCAAGGTCAGAAAAGTCGCCACGGTCACTTCGGAAATTCGGAGAAATGCTCCACTTATCACTCAGCTGACCAAGCATATTACTAAGTTGCGACGAAATAGTCGACGATGCCACCGAAACAAGCTCATTACCCTTCGTCGCACTCATATAGTCTGGAGTATAGAAGCGGTTAAGCGCAAGCAGATAGATTATCTGACGATTCATCATTTCATCGGTACTGATAATACTCATCACCTTTCGCTGAACATCCTGCGTCAGAGTCGGAAATTCGAGATCAAAAGAAATATCCGGCTGACGCATATCGCCGGTCACATTCAGAAGTGCATGCACAGGCACATTCGTACGCTTCAGCTCCTTATCCTGCAAGAAGCTCTCATCGAGATCACTCAGATTGGCATTCAGCCCATACGACGCGCTGATACCAAGCTGTGCCGCATACGGATCACCGTGAAATGTTATCGAGCTACCCTCACGTATCAAAAATTCCTTTATTATTATATCTTGTAGCGTGAAGTTATACGTACCTCTCGAAAGCGTATATTGTCCGAGCATACGCAAATCCTCATTCGACGAGTCATAAATCATGCGCAGATTGCCGCGTCCGTATGCACGAATGCGGTCACCACCCACTGGATCCATCACAAGAGTCACTAGCGAATTGGTATTCACATCCACCGCAAGATTCATCCTGTAAATAGTCGGCAACCCTGTGTCACTCTGCGCAATACGTGCTTTTAGCCCCCTCACCACCGCAGGTGTCGGATCTGTCGACAACGAATCTTTGAGCGCACGGTCTCGATCGCGGAATGTTATGAAATTATAGTCATAAGCCTGCATTGCATCCGACAATACGAATGTAAATGTCGAACCCGAAGCTGTCGACATATCGAGATTTATGTCTATAAATCCTGGCGCGCCCACTATCGAAGCCGAACCGTTGCCAAAGACACGTCCATACCACCTATCTTCCGAATTTTCCTTCACGTCATATACCAACAGATTTTCGGCATTCGATATATTAAACGTAAATTCTGGTTCATGGAAGCACTTATGTGTAAGCCAACCGTCAAGTCTGCCGGTGTTGCCATATTGGTCTCGTATTGTCAGACCGTCTATATCTATTCGACCGGGGCTCAAATGTATTGAATCAGTGGTTGTATATGTCGTATTCGTAAATCCGAGTTGGAGTGCCACATCCTCACCATAAATATCGCCTACCATATCGATATTCTTAAACGAGCCCCACAGTCGGGCATTGCCCGACGCATATCCGCTTATTCCATCAGCAAAAGCCACCATAAATGGCTTTAGGAATCCCACTTCTATACGGTCGGCTTGAAAATGAAAATCAAGCGAATCCGCCATCGGAAGTATGTTGCCACTCACTGTCGACTTACGCCCGTTAGGCTGAGTAATTACGGCATCTATATCCACCGACCGCGCCACATCGTCCCACGACGACACGATTCGCGCATCGCCAAGAAGCGAGAAATTATATTTCATACCCTTCACTTCGAGCGCAGGTGTATATGCTATCGGATGTGGCGAGAACACCGACGATACGTAAAAATCGCCTGTGGCATTACCACCAAACATTGCATTACTGATATCCAGCGTTTCAAATATATAGTCGAGATTCACATCGCGTAACGATAGTGTCAGGTAGTCGTCTTCACTATCCGACACCACTCCTTCAGCCATGATATACTGTCCGGGACGACCTACTTTAAATCCATCGACAGCCACGCGCTTCCCTTCGATGCTCACTTTTGCCGGACTTATCTGCCAGATAGTGTCATTCATCACCACACTACCTGGATTTATGCCGATATTCGTCACCAGATTGCGTTCTTCGTCGCGGGCAAACGATGCTGTAAGATTCACATTTCCATTAAACTGACGTGCGCGTGCCACGTGCCACGACAACTGAGTATCCAAATGCCCATCCGAGCCGAATGCCGTTGCCATCAGCGTCATATTACCCTTCTTGGTCGGAACAAGCGTCGTAAAATACATATTCGCCTTGCCATAGCCTCCATCGGTAGCTCCGTTAAGTCCCATTCGTAGCGACGTATTTTCTATCAGCTTATTCCCCTGCTGAATATATGGCGCATCCACATTGAGCGTGATATTTCGAGAATGATTGCTTATTCCTCCGGTCACATCTACCGGATATATCACACTCACAGGAAGTTTCACGAGCTGTTCTATCGGCTTGGAATCTTTCAGATGCAGGTCAAATCGCAAATACTCATCAGGAGCATCCGCAGCCAGAAGATTCATATCGGACTCAGATGCTTCGCCCACTAAATTCGGAAGCACTTCCGACAGCAAAGCTCGCGCCACTCGGGGCACACGTGTATAGCTGTATCGACCTACTATATTTCCATCTACAATATCACTTCGCAGATGCAATTCATTACCATTCTCGCTACTTACAGCCTCAGCCGTAAACGTATCAAGGTGCAATCCTTTTCCTTCTGCATCCACATAATTTATGTCGTGAAATCCCACATATCCGTTCAGATCGTCGATATTCAAACCATAGAGCATTCCGTCTCCTTTTACCGACAACCTGCGTCCCGACAAATCTTTTACAAGATTGAGTGCGGCAAGGTCTACATCTGTGGCATCAATACTGAAATCCAAGCTTCTGTCTTCGGGTGATAAGTCGGCCACGACATCAAGCCCGAGCTTCACATCCGAACTATTAATCGCAAGATTTCCCTTACATATTTTATCTTCGATATCTGCTTGCAAACTGATATCAGAATATTCATACCCTCTGTACGTCAACTGTGGCACGTCTAATTCCACATGTCCTTGTGGCAATCCCTTGCCCAATACCATATCCATTGATGCCAATGCATCGAGCATCCCGATTGCCTCAAGCCCCTTCGATGTCCCGGCCATCAGAGCAGCGCCGTCAATACTTTCGGCTACCACATCTCCTTTCAGAGCCACGCCTCCGCCATTCCGATGTTTCATATTCAAATCCAACAGACAGCGACCTGGCACACTTTCAATATCCGCGTGTACTATCGCATCCGACAGCGAACCCGACACTCCGGCCTCAAGTGTCACATACCCAAGATTCGATAATATTTTGCTTGCTTTTGCATCTATTGTGGCGAAAGGCCTGACTATATCAATTACATCTCCCCCATCGGTTGCCACTGCCAATTCCGGCACATCGAAGCGAATATTTTCAGCTCCGCAAGTCAGTCCTTCGATTGCGGCATCACTTATTTTTAGCGACAATAATTCCGGCACTTCTACTTCCACTTTCGGAATTTCGAGGTCGGTCACTGTTCCCTCAGCTTGCGCCATTATATTGGCTGTCAAATTTACTTCCGACAACTTCGGCACCAACGGCACGAAATCTCCTGTCGACAAATAGCTGCCTTCAAGTATTTCTACATTCAAATCAGCTGTTTTCCATTCTTTCGACAGCTCTGAGAGCGAGCTATAAGTCATCCGCTGATTATTCAGCATCACTTTCGACGACGGCAATTCTACAACGACATCTTCAGCCGTCAGTTCTGTAGCAGCAATATGAAACAATCCGCTAAGACTCTTCAGAGCCAAACCGGATTTATCCATCAACGCCAATCGGCGCAAATCTATCGTAAAGTCGTCATTTGCCATACGAGGCAAACGCACATCGGCTTTCATGTCCGAAATTGCTATATGCGACGTATTGAACCGTCCCGGAGTTTCCTCTTCCGAGAGCACATCATAGCTCACTGCCGAAGTCCTCACCACCACTGTATTAATTCTAAAATCAAACTTTGTTGGTGGCTTATTTTTATCTTTCGGCTTCAGTGCATCGATTATCGGCTGGATATTTAGCGGAGCTTCTGGGTCTACACGCTTTATCTTAGCATTCAGCCCTATCACCTCGGCATAATTCAATACTATTCGCCGATGGATAAGACCGTTAATGCTTATTCCTGTACCGAGCCTTTCCACGGTCAGCATCGTATCTCGCGAAACCGCATCATAAGCTGTCACCCCATGCAAT
The DNA here is from genome assembly GCA_964416545.1 of uncultured Bacteroides sp. Taxonomy (GTDB): domain Bacteria; phylum Bacteroidota; class Bacteroidia; order Bacteroidales; family Muribaculaceae; genus Paramuribaculum. The sequence continues at coordinate 62,190 of CAYQEN010000001.1, forward strand.
GTTACGCGATTAAACGGCGATATCGATACATGCCGTATATCAACATTTACAGCCAGTAGCTTACTCAGTTCCGACTCAACTCGATGACATATACCATTTTGTACCGACGGCAACGATAAGAGTATATACAATACAGCCGGCACAGCTATGGCCGACGAAAGCACAAGCACAAAAAATGCCCGCAATATTTTATATATACTTTTCATTTTGCCGTTACGATTTGCGAAGGTAGCAAAAATTATTCGTTTTGCTTTATTTCATAAACACGAAATAGACTGCTGCGATCAGACAAATAAATGCCGCCAGATGATTCCATTGCAGTGGCTCACCTTTGAAAAACACTACCGTAAACAGCGTAAACACTATCAGTGTTATCGCTTCCTGTATCACTTTAAGCTGCATTAACGAGAATGGACCTCCGTTGCCGTCGAATCCTATTCGATTTGCCGGCACCTGACAGCTGTATTCTGCCAATGCTATTCCCCACGATAATAGAATGACAAATATCAACGGGGTCGACGAAGTTACCACTTTCAACTGCTGAAGTTTCAGATGTCCATACCATGCGAATGTCATGAATATATTCGACACCACAAGCAGTGCTATTGTAAAAATTGCTGTTTTCATGATGGATCTACATCGTAATTTACTATTAATCCTTTCACTGCCGGCATACCCGATGTCATTATTTCTTCATAGGTTGCCCGCATTATATCTTTCACTTTTTTCATCGACGCACTCACCTCCACTTTGAGCATGATTTTGCGTATATAGAGTGTCTGCACTCTGCTCACCATCGGCTCTTCGGGGCCAAACACTCGATTGCCAAACAATTGACGCAACCGATGTCCATATGCTACCGACAATTCATCTATTGCCCCCCTGTCACGATGTCGCAGAAATATGTATATCACTCTCGTAAAAGGTGGGTACAAAAACTTTCTACGCTCTTCGATTTCTTCTTCATAAAACCCCTTGTAGTCATGAGCCAAGACATATGGATACACTGGATGCGACGGCTGACGTGTCTGAATTGCCACCACTCCGTGTCCATCGCGACGACCGGCACGTCCCGCCACTTGCTCAAGCATATTAAATGCGCGTTCCGATGCTCTGAAGTCTGGCATATTGACAAGTGCATCGGCATTCATTACTCCGACTACCTCTACTCCATCGAAGTCAAGTCCTTTTGTCACCATCTGCGTCCCGACAAGTATGCTGCTGCGTCCCGACGAAAATTCGTTGATTATAGCCTCATATCCGTCTTTGTTTCGGGTCGTGTCAAGATCCATTCGCGCCACTTTCACATCCGGAAACGATTTTTCCACTTCATCTTCTATACGCTCCGTACCATATCCTCGCACCTCTATGGCTGGTTCGTGACATGCCGGACATATTTTCTGCACCGGATACTGCGCTCCGCAATAGTGGCACACCATTTTATCTATATGACGATGATACGTCAGACTCACGTCGCAATGCTCACACTTCGGCACATAAGCACACTGCTTACATTCTGCCACTGGTGCAAATCCGCGACGATTCAAAAACACTATCGCCTGACGGTCGTGAGCCAAAGCATTTTTCACCAATTCATACGTACGCTGCGCAAATACGCCCTTAATCTCTCCGCGCTTTCGTGCTGTAAGCATATCCACGAGCTCCATTTTTGGCAACGCCGCATCGCCGTAACGCTGAGTCAATTCAATAAGGCCATATCTACCACCCACAGCCTTATAATATGTATCTATTGCCGGTGTCGCACTTCCGAGCAACGTCTTCGCTCCATGCATTCTCGACAGCATCATTGCCGTATCACGAGCATTGTAACGCGGTGCTGGATCCTGCTGCTTGTAGCTTGGCTCATGCTCTTCATCCACTATCACGAGTCCGAGCGAAGCAAACGGCAAGAATATCGACGAGCGCGCGCCGATTACTATACACGGTTTCCCTTCAGCAAGCATCCTTTTCCAAATGTCCACTCGCTCATTATCGGAAAATTTCGAGTGGTATATCACCACTTTGTCGCCAAACACCCTCTGCAAGCGTCGTGTCAACTGGGTTGTCAAGGCTATTTCCGGTACAAGATACAGCACCTGACGACCCTGCCGAAGCACATAATCGGCCAGATGCATATATATCTCCGTTTTACCACTCGATGTCACCCCATGCAGTAACGACACCTCATGATCGAGCCACGATTTGTGTATTTCATCGAGAGCTTTAGCCTGCGCATCGCTAAGTTTGGGCAATTCTCCGGTCGGATGCCCCTCAAACTTAAATCTGTTTACTTCCTTCTTATATATTTCCAGCACCCCCTTCTTTGCCATTGCAGCCAAGATTGGTTGGGATAGCCCGGTACGGTCAAGCAATTCCGTTTGAGGCACTTCCTTCACGGCACTATCCTTGCGCATAACTCCCGATAGTTCCACCAATGCAAGCAATGCTTTTTCTTGTTTAGGAGCACCTTTCACAGCGTCAAACAATTTGTGTAGACGCTCCGAGTCGCCGGCTGTAGCATTAATACGCACATAGCTCACACGTCGCGACCGATACCGCTCCACAAGTTTTTCGGATATCATTACCGCACCGCGCTCAAGAAGGCGCGTCGCTATTGCTCCTACGCGAGTCAATCCTGTGGCTTTTTCTATATCTGCCACAGTCATTCGCTTTTGGGCATGGTCGAGCACTTGCACCACAATAGCCTCACGCTCACTTATATCCACACCCTCTACTATCTCGAAATCCGGATTCAGTTCTATATACGTTTCGCTCTCTATCTTCAGTCCGGCAGGGAGAGCGGCTTTATAGACCTCACCCACCGCACAAAGATAATACTCCGCTATCCACTCCCACAGTTGCATCTGTGGACGGCGCACTATCGGCGTATCGTCTAAGGCTATTGCTATCTCCTTCACCTCAAATCCTGAAGGAGCTTCGCTACCCAACGACACTACTATGGCTGTATAAAACTTTTTCTTACCAAACGGAACTATCACTCTATGCCCGGGCTTCACTTTCGATGCAAGATGCTCGGGCACGGAATAGGTGAATACCGTGGTCAGTGGCAACGGAAGATATACTTGAGCGTATGTCATTTATACAACTCCTTTTCAAAAAATCTCCATAATGCAGCCAGCATTGTGGCCTGAAGTATTTCGCCCCCCTCATCCATACGTTTTTTCACCTCTTCAGGTGTCATCAACACATATTCAAGGTCTTCTGTTGCGTCAAGATGGCGCGTACCGGATGGCACAACACCGCGAGCTATAAAATTATACGTTAAGTTATTGGTAGTCGACGAATTAGCACACATCGCGACCCCTCCCCCCCATTCTCCTCCTACATAGCCTGTTTCTTCTTCAAGCTCTCTGCGTGCAGCTTCGAGAGGTGTCTCACCATCTTCCACAACTCCGGCACAAAGTTCAAGACTCATACGACCTATACCGTGACGATACTGACGTACCATCACCATCTGCCCGTCGGTAGTTAATGCTATCACATTCACCCAATCGGGATACTCAAGCACATAATATTCGTCATTTACGCGACCGTCGGGATATTCTACAGCGTCACGTCTGGCCGTAAGCCACGGGCGTCGTATCAGATACTCCGACTTCAGCACGCGCCACGTTTTTTCACTCTCTTCTTTTGCCATACTGCAAAATTATGGATTTCTTTTCAAGTTACCATAAAATTTGCTACATTTGCCGGAACAACCAATCTCGATTAATACCACGAAACGAATATGGAAATAATCAAAACCACAGCGCTTTCGCCTAAAGGCGAAATCACGCTATATACACTCACTAACAGCAACGGTGCTACTGTCACCCTCTCTTCTCTCGGCGCCGGTATCGTTAGTGTAAACGTTCCCGATTGCAACGGCAATATCGACAATATTGTAATCGGATACGCCAACCCTGCCGACTATTTCTACGACGGTCCTTGCGCCGGTAAAGTTCCCGGTCGCTATGCCAACCGCATAGCTAAAGGTCGATTTACCCTTGAAGGCAAAGAGTACGAACTCGCCATCAACAATGGTCCTAACGCTCTCCACGGAGGCCCCGAAGGTTTTCAAAACCGCATTTGGGACTCTGCAGTCGAAGGTGATAATGTCATTTTCTCCCGCACAAGTCCCGATGGAGAAGAAGGCTACCCTGGCACTGTTTGCGTTAAGGCATGCTACTCTTGGAGCGACAACAACGAACTGACTCTGCACCTCACCGCCACCACCGACAAGACCACCATCATCAATCTTACAAACCATACTTATTGGAATCTTGACGGTGAAAACTCTGGTTCTATACTCGACCACAATATGTGGATTGGAGCAAGTGCTTATCTCCCCACCGACGACACACTCATCCCTTCTGGCGAAATCGCTCCTGTTGCAGGCACACCGATGGACTTCACCTCAATCAAGCCTATCGGACGTGACATCCATCAGAATTTCCCTGCCCTCGTTTATGGCAAGGGCTACGACAACTGCTGGGTAGTCGATGGTTGGCAGAAAGGCAAAATGCAACACGTAGCCACTCTTCAGTCCGACAAATCAGGACGCATACTCGAAGTTTGCACCACTCAGCCGGCAGCTCAAGTCTATACAGGAAATTGGCTCGCTGGATCGCCTAAAAACACCGCTGGTCGCAGCTACAATGACTACGACGGTGTCGCTATCGAATGTCAGCACATGCCCGATGCGCCAAACCACGAAAACTTCCCGTCTACTGTTCTTCTCCCTGGTGTAACTTTCGACGAAACCATAGTATTCACATTGAAAACCAAATAAAAGCAGAAAAAGAACATGAAACCTACTCTTTTCGTCCTTGCCGCAGGCATGGGCAGCCGCTACGGCGGTCTTAAACAGCTCGATGGTCTGGGTCCCAACGGCGAAACTATTATGGACTACTCTATCTACGATGCTATTCACAGTGGATTTGGTAAAGTAGTTTTCGTTATCCGCAAAGACTTCGAACAGGATTTCCGCGACAAAATTCTCTCTAAATACGAAGGTCACATTCCCGTTGACGTAGTTTTCCAGGCTATCGACAACCTTCCCGAAGGCTACACTTGCCCTGCTGACCGCACTAAACCATGGGGTACAAACCACGCAGTACTCATGGGTAAAGATGCCATCAAAGAACCATTCGCAGTTATCAATGCTGATGACTTCTACGGTCGCAATGCTTTTGAAGTTATGGCGAAAGAACTTTCGCGTCCTCGCGAAGGCAAAGGTGACTACTGCATGGTTGGCTTCCGCGTAGGCAACACTATGACCGAAAATGGTTCTGTTGCTCGTGGCGTATGCTCTACCGACAACAATGGCAACCTCGCCGGTGTTGTTGAACGCACTGCCATCAGCTATGATGCAAACCACAATATCGTTTTCACAGACGAAAACGGCGTTGAACAGACTCTCGCTCCCGAAACTCCTGTTTCGATGAACCTCTGGGGCTTCACTCCCGACTATTTCGAATATAGCGAGCGTGAATTTGTAAAATTCCTCGACAAAGACATCAACACTCCTAAGTCTGAATTCTTCATCCCTCTCTGCATCGACGCTCTTATCAAGAACGGTGAAGCTACAGTTAAGGTTCTCGACACCGACTCTAAGTGGTTTGGCGTAACTTACGCTGCCGACCGTCCCGGTGTTGTTGAAAAGTTTGCCGAACTCCACAACAACGGCGAGTACCCTGCTAAACTCTTCTAAATATTATATACTCTTTATATAATAAATTGAGCGGCCTCGGAATATTCCGAGGCCGCTCTTATTGTTTCTGTCACTAATTTATTGTTTATTATTCCGGAACATAAATCACATCTCCGTTTTCAAGCTCGTAAGCTATACCAACGCGCTTACCCTTATTGGCCGACGACGATTTGTCATCCTCTTTCGGAGTGTAGCGGTTTATTTTCTCTCCCTCTTTAGTGATTATCTCCATATCCTCTTTTCCGGGATTTTTTACCATTGTAAAGTCCTCTTGCGACAACATTTCCGTCATATTATAGCGACTCACGAGAGCCACCATCAGAGCCACGGCAAACACCATTGCCACGTCAAACAGATTTCCCACAACACTCATCGGGTCGTTATCCTCCCCCTGTCTGAGCAATCTTCTCCTTCTCATATTACTCTGCTTTTTTCGACGATTGTTTCACAATTTCGGCTACATACTCAAGCATAGCCACATCTTTCACATACCAACGCTCTTTGTTTGTCTGAGTCACAAATCCTATCGCACTTGCCACAAGACCAACTACCGTAGTAGCAAAAGCCACCTGCATATTGTAAGCCATCGAACCGATATCGCCGGCAGCAAGACCGACAAGAGCCGGACCCATAGGTATAAGCGTACCCATCAAACCAAGTATCGGACCCATCTTTGTCAGCGTTTTCGATAGTCCAAGATTCTTATCTGCTTCTATTTCATACTCCGACAGTAGCATATCTATACGCGCATGGTTATTTTTTTCAAGGGTTATTTTTCGCATATACTCCAACACTGGAGCCTGCGATTCTGCCGGAAGCGACTTCTCAAATTCACCAAGCGTATCAACCGTCAACGTCGCTATCTTTTTATCAAGAGCGGCATTCACCTTACGCATCTGCATATAATGGCCGAAAAAGCCACCGAGCAGTATCAACGCACGTACAAAAAAGAAAATCAGTAATACAATTACCGGCACCAACAGTCCGGTTGAGATCCAAAATAGAATATTAGAAATGAAATTCATGATTGTTACTATGTTTTTATTGTTTTAATTATTAATTCTGCGTTCTCATTTGCTTTGCACGACGGCGCTGCCCTACGGCAAACACCACCACGCCAACTATCGCTCCGGCAGCCATCAGACATATAACTCCGGCCAGCGCGCCCCACTCTACAGAGCCAGTGCCGTCTACAGCCGTGCGTCCGTTCACCGTAGCCACTATTCCGAGTATTCCTATCAGCGCCGACAGCAGAAATAGCATCTCAAGACGCAACTCCTTCTCCGGCAACAGCCAATTCAATCCAAATGCAAGCACCGATGACACCACAAGAACCACACCGCCGGTTATCATTGCCACTGTTTGAAAATCCTCTCCCGGAAATGCAAATATCACCTCGACAAGTATCGCAAATAGCACCGGTAAAATCAGCAATCCGGGTACTATTCTAAGCACATGCCACAATACTTTCATCGACTTACCAAGCGATTCGTATGCCGACAACGCACGACAGGCTAATATACAGAAACTCATCTGCAATGCCACATCTATGGTCAGCACAACCGATGTATCGAGCATCAACTGCTGATTGCCGAGCCAATCTTGAATCTGCGTCCGTGAGCTATTAATTGCCGCACTCCACATCATTGCCACAAACACGGCGGCAATAAGCGACGCTACCAGCACTCCGAGTGGCTTATAAAAGGTGAGTCTGAGCACAAAGCTCAAACACACCATAAACATTATTGCTATAACTACCGTTTCCATCACTCAAACAAGTTGTTGTTTCCACGGCTTCTACGGCGACGAACCACAAGCAACACAAGTAGTAACAAGCCCACTACTGCGATAGCAACCACTACATAGCCGTTAATCGAATTGGTTATCTTATTCAGAGCATTCATCTCCTCTTTCTGCATCACCATGCCGCCACCGTCTACTGATTCGGCGCGCACATCAGCTATCGACCGATTATATTCGGCAGCTTTTTCGGTCGACACATTTTGTGAGATAAAATCGCGAAGTTTCGCGTTATCACTAACAAAAACTGAATTCGACGCTCCGAATTCCTCAACGAGATCGGTATGAAGTTCAGCAAGCACATGAATCTGTCCTTCCGATGCTTCCCACATTCCTTTTCGGGCAGTTTCGAGCATCACGGCTGTTATCTCTTGAAGAGCCGCAGGATTTGTATTGCGGAAATAGTCTTGTGTTCCAAGTTCATATTTATCATCCACATACGTATCATAAATATCATCCCACAATTCATCATCGATAGCATCGGGCTTCATTACATTCCATCCGTAGGTATTACGAATCACATCTGCAAATCCCGACGCATCTCCTGCACCACCTTTCATTTTGTTTTTAATGTAGGTAGGATTCAGTATTGTGGTACGGCTTTCCACGCCGATTGCCTCCTTCACTTCCTGCATACGCGCATTGTTTCGGTTGCGATAGTCGCTCAGATAAGCTTCGGGGTCTTTTCCTGTCACATTACGCACAGCAAGATTCATACCGCCCATAAACTCATATACATGATCAAGACTGAGTGCGCCCCATGTATTGCTCTGACGCGGCTGTACCACAGCATCTGTGCGAGTCAATGCAGCCTCAAAGGCATAGTCACTCACCTTTTCCCAATCTTCTTCGCTGGTATAAGTTGCACCCATATTGTGAATATAAGTCTCGGCTATTTGACTTTCATCATCCCAGCGGTCACCGGCTTCAACCATCGACTGTATTCCGGTTCCGTAGCTGCCGTTCACGCCACCAAACACTCGTGCGGTCGACATCGTGCGTGCCTCTTTGGGCGACACTCCGCGATCCACAAGATGACGCTCCGACTCCACTACTCCATCTTTCACATAGTTAGGATACTCCTTATCATCGGCTGATGCGGCCATATTTACCGCTCTGTTTATCAAAAACAATCTCGATGCCGCAAGGTCACGTAGCTGTCCACTGGTCTGAACCACTACATCCACACGCGGGCGACCAAGTTCTGCCGACGGAATCAATCGCAAATCAGTCACACGGGAGAAGGGGTCGCGAATTGGCTCAACTCCCAACATATAAAGCACTTGCGCTATTGTAGCGCCTTCAGTCTCTATAAACTCGCTACTCCATAGCGTGTAGCTCACTTTACGTGGCAGTGAGTCGCCGTGAGCCTCACGATACATTTTCAGCGTATTTTCGGCAAGGGCTTTTCCCTTTTCCCATGCTTGCTCTGTCGGCGTTTCTTCAGCATTTACGGCAAACATATTTCTTCCCGTAGGGAGAATATTCGGATTCAGCACAGGGTCGCCACCCGATGTCGGTGCAATATATCCGCCGGACAACCCGTTTATTACTGACGAAAGCTCCATATCCGGACTCGATGCTAAAGCAGCACGATAAGTGTCAACATTTGTCAGTGCGCGTTCCACTTCGAGTATCGCCATTGCCTTCTTCACTTCTTCCGGCGAATACGATTTTGCATTTCCCATCATCATGCCGCCATGTCCGCTATGGGCGGCAGCCTTGCTGCCACCGCTCTTTTTCGACGCCATCGCCGCCTTCATCTTTTCGATAGCCTTTTCATCGGCACCCATAGCCTTAGCCATTTCAATAGCTTTTTCAGGCGACATTCCGGCGGCACTCATCATCTTTTTCATGCCTGAACTTTTAGCACGATCGGCTACTTTTGCCGTTGGAGCTTTCACAGGCATTGATGAACCCATCACCATCATTTTCGACAGTAAATCGCGCGAACCGTTGATTGCCGAATCCACCGAATGAGCTTTTGCCAATTCCGACTCAGTAATTCCGGCAATGCGACACACTTCGCCACCACCTACTTCACGTCCGCCGGACAATAATGCGCCTACAAATGAGCGAGCCTTCGCTCCATATACCGAATTAAATCGTGCACGCTGACGCTCATAGTCTATCGTGGTACGACCATTTTCCTTATCGAGCGCATAAAGGCTGTACGCTATCGGGTCTACGGTCATTGCCGTCACTGTCGAATTGATGTCTTTCGCATCATATGGCACACCCATCACATAGAGTGGACCAAGAATCTTCTCGGCAGTAAGCTCTTCGGCAAAGTTCTCGATTCGAACTATATCATCTGCCGAATAAGGCTTGCCGGCAATGCTGTCCATACGAAGCTCACGATGTATTCCGAGCCGCAAAGTCTGCGACTTCACCTTCAGCGAAGCCTTGTCAAGTTCAGCCTGCGATGCTTCCTGACCAAGCAGCTTATTATATACAGCTATCGCATCTGTAAGTTCTCGATATATACCTCTCACCTCACTCTCCATAAATGGCGGAGTAAGATAATTCACTATTCCGGCATACGAACGACGCTTTGCCATCATTGCCTCACCAACATTGCTTGTTGAATAGATATAGAAATGTGGCATTGTTCCCACCAATCTGTCGGGCCAATCATCGCTACCGAGTGCGGCCTGCTTACGCGGTGTAAACTCAAGACTGCCGTGTGCGCCAAAGTGAATCAACGCATCAGCTTCAAATCCAAAACGAGCCCACAAATATGCACCGACATACGCATGTAGCGGTGCTTTGTCTGTTCCGTGAACTATTTTAAAACTATCGTCACCTATGCCGGCAGCTGTTTGCGGAACCAATACTACATTACCGAATGTCAGACGTGCTACTGCCAAATTACCCTTACCGTCATTAAGTCCATGACCGGGAAATTCGCCATCAGTCGCGTCTATATCGGCACGCAACTCCTGAGAGAATGCTTTTGCGCACCACTTGTCATACTCTTCGCGATCTATCAGCTCCGGATTGCATTCCTTTATAAACTCGGCTTTATCACCCTCGGCATGGTCACTGAATACACTTCCGCGCTTACAGAGCATCGCCTCAAATTCTTTTGCCGATGCAGGAAGTCCGGCCACATTGTATCCTTCAGCACGTAGCTTGAGCAGCAAATTGTAGAGCGACGGTCCTACTTCCATTCCCTCGGCTACAAGCGCACTCTGACCGGGACCCTTGAAATAGAATATTGCGATGCGCTTATTTTTATTCTGTTCACTGCGCAGGCTGATATAATTGTTCACCGTTGTCACAAATTCGTCAAGACGATCGGGTATGGCAGCAACATACGGGAGTCCGTCTTTGCCTTCAAAATGAGCAAATAGTACAAACGGACGCACCGCACCGTCAATTTCCGGAGTTACAACACTTTGCGACAGAAATCCACCGTTCATTCCCATTTTATCGTCCATCCAATCGTTATAATCGCGATTGGCATTCAGCGGAGAAAAGAGAGGTATATTTTTTTCGGTCAGATATTCCACTACTTGGTCACCCATACGACCGTGTGCCATATTGATCATAGCAGCCACACTAATCGAATCGGCATGACCATCACGAATAAATCGTTGTATCGAATTTACGCAATATACATTATTACCTGTCGCCTCAAGACGCGACACAAGACTGTCAGGCACACCCATCTGTCCGGTCAGTATCACTGCCGGCGCACCATCCTTATATACACCACACTTTTTCAGATATGCCTCATATTCCGACACCGAATTAAATTGACATTCGTCAGCATCCTCATGCTCCATATCGGCATGATACAGCAGTCCGGAAGGCATGGCTTGCGGATCTCCGGGCATCTCAACAAACAGACGCTTTCCGTCGATAAACTTACGGATATAGTTCATCATATTCCGATAGTTTGTGCGACCTCCGCCAGCAAGATATTGCTTCAAAAATTCAGCATCTACAGAATCTACCGACACCACAAGATTTTCGGGATTGGTAGCAGCCGTAGTCAGAATATTTGCGCCACGCTCGGAGGCTGCCACGAGCTCTTTGCGCTGCTCGTCGGTGATACGCAGTCCCATTCCGTTCACAAACACCATATCATAGTCATCGGCACTACCAAGTTCATCTACCGATATTTCCGATACTTTTATAAAATTCCCGGCACCGGCCTTAGCTATCTGTCCGAGCGTTATTGCCTGATAGTTCACAAATCCTACTCGTGTAGGCGATGCTATCAGATTCCAAATAACAAAAAGGACGGCCACCGCAAATATTGCTATTGCCACCCATATGATTCTCTTTTTATTGCAAGTCAAATTCATTTTTCACTTACTTCTTAAATATTTTTTCTACATCTATCGACATTCCTACCGAAAATGTTGTTCCGGCAGTAGCAGGAGAATTGCTGTAATAATATTTCGGAACGTAATTAAACAAGTTGTCTACTGCGAGTGTCAAATCGATACCTTTCCATATATTTTGTATCAGATTCAATCGCCACATTGTATATGCCGGATATGTCACTCTTTCGGTCTCCTCATACGACGTCAGCGAAGTGTATTCATCCACTGCCACGCGCGAAAGGATGCGACCATTCAGCGACGCTGTAAATCCGTAGTTTTTCCAATTTCGCGAGTAGTCAAATCTCACGGTCGCCGTGTGCGGTCGTGTCGATGATGTATACGGCTGACCGGAGCGCACATGCTCATGTGTATATACATACGACAAGCGCGTACCCAGCCCCCAAGTCGTGCGCCACGACACATTGGCATCGATACCGGCTATATTTACTCGGTCGATATTTGTATACAACTGCCCCTTCAGTGGCTGACTCCACGCCGTAGTAATGCGATCGTCTACCATATTGAAGAATCCACCGACACTGCAATTAAACAGCCTGCGTGTATATTCTGCCGATACTTGGAAGTTATGACTCGTTTCGGGCTTCAAATCCTGATTTCCGTATATCATGAATATACCGGCCATATCGAAGTTCATATACATTTCCTTGAGTGTCGGAGCTCTGAATCCACCGGAATACGAACCTCGAAGATTCACTCTTCCGAGTTTGTACATAGAGCTAAGATTTGTTGACAGATGACCCATATCCGCTTCCGAGAAGTGGTCATATCGTGCGCCGGCTATCACATTGAATTTTCGGGTAAAGTTCATGTCAAACTGAGCAAAACCATCAGCCGTTTCCTGCGACTTATGTCCATTGTCGGCAAACTGATAGCTCTGAAGATAGTCGCGCATAAAGTCGGCACCGACTGTCAATATATGCTTGCCATTAAACGTATGATTGTATATCCCGCGCATAGTATTCTGCACATTGCGATACTTGCGTACGTCGCGGCGACTCTGCATCAGGAAGTCACTCTTATCATACTGGTCAAACGAGTATGCCAACTCCAGATTGTCGGCCGCTGAAAAATCGTAGCGACCTTTCAATCCTGCCGACCAATCGCGATAGCGATCGCGAGTTTCCTCCTGTGCATTACGCTGACGGAAATAAAATCCGGCACGACCGGTCAGACGAAATTTATCTGTTATGTCTGCCGTCAGACGCTCCTTTACGCTGTACGTATGACCGCCATAAAAACGAGAGAAATCTCCTTCGTTTTTCATATCATACGAGTCTATCGTCGTATGCTGAAATGTTGTCGCACTACGTATCACGCCGGTTTTGAAACTAAGAGCTGCTCCATAACGCTGCTCATTGTGCGCTGCATATCGGGCATTTACATTTAGTCGCCACGGCTCTGTTTCATCGCGACTGATTATATTCACCACTCCACCTACGGCATTCGAGCCATAGAGAGCTGAAGCACCGCCTTTTACTATCTCGATGCGTCCTGCATCTGTAAGATTCAGTCGGTTATAGTCGACATTATCAAGAGTTTCGCCGGCAAGTCGCTCTCCATCTACAAGGAAAAGAATCGATGTCCCTCCAAATCCCTGCATATTAAGCGACACCTGCTGATTCATCGAGTATGTAAACTCAATTCCGGGCAGCTCTGCCTGTAGCAAATCACTGATATTTGTGGCATCAACCTTACGAATATCGTCCGACGTTATCACACGGGTAAGTATTGGCGAATTTTTCAGTAATTTCGGTGTGCGAGTACCGGTCACCACCACCGTGTTCAGCATTTTTGACCACTTCGATTCTATTGAATCCGGTTTCGCTTCCGATACACCTACGGCAGTCTCGGCAATTGCCACAGCCGGAAGCGCCATCATTATTAACGGTAGTAACTTCATTGTAGCGGATAGATATATTGTATCGTTAGATATCCTTTGATGCCCTGCGCATCCATGTAATTTTCGAGCTTCACAGCAGCATCTGTACCGTCGGCAAGACGCACGAGATACACTTTATTCGACATAGAATATATTGGAGGCATTGTGCTTTTATCCACATTGAGCCACTTCGACAACTCGGCGTTGTAATAAGAATCGGCATATGATAGATAGCCATCCATCATTGTCGACATATCTGTTATTATCTTATCGGTAGTCCAAATATCGGCTACATACTCATCGGCAGTCGGGCGTGCCATTGAACTTAATACCGAAAATCCGGTTGCGCCACTATCGGCTACACGACCTGAATTGGTCTTCGCATCATAGCGATGAACAGCTATATCCCAATTTTCGGGAGCCGGTTGCGCCACATCGAGGGTCGTCACCTTTCGGTCGGAAAAGCTGATATACACCCAGTCTGTATAGCTTGTCGCATCGACATATATTTTTCCTACGGTAGTTCCGTCAGACACACTGCTGAATCCGAATCCGTCGACAACGTCCTCTATAGGCTCGTCATAAATATCATCAAACATACCATTACAAGCCGAGAGCGGTAATAATACCGCTCCGGCCATCATGATAGTTTTTACTTGCTTAAACTTCATTATCAAACCATTAATATTAAGCATTTTCCGAAGGCATATCACCGATATTGAAATCGATCGTCAATCCGCCCATTACTGCTGGTACACTGAACTGAAATACGCTCTGCTCTGAATCCGACAGATTCACTTCGCCACTGAATGTGCAATTATATTCTTTTACATTGCCACCCATGCCCATCACACAAACTCCGTCGCCTGCGAGCTTAAAGATGCCGTTTTCGAGAGTGGCAGTCACACCTTCCACGGTAAATTCGCCCCAAGTATCGCTTGTGTAGCTCACTTTATAATTATCATTACCTGTCGACTCGATTTTCAGCACCTGCTCTTCTGCTGTCATTCCCTGGAAATACTTACAATTAGCGATAGTATAACCATTATAGCTGCCGGGCACTGCTACCGATGCGGGGATATCACCCTCTGTAAACACAACCGAAAGTCCACCCATCACAGCCGGACAGGTAAATGTAAATACCTTTTCGCCATTCTTCACTGTTGCGGTAAATGTGCAGTCATAATCGCTCACATTGCCACCCATACCCATAGTAGATTTTCCTGTTCCGGCTATGGTGTATCCGTCGGCAGTATTACTTACAGTTGCTCCGCTTACAGAAAACGTTCCAAACGAACCTGATTCGTATGCCACATCCACTTGATTTGGAGTAGTTGATGTCACTTTAACAGTCTGGTCAGTAGCATACTGGCCGGAGAAATACTTGCTTGAAGCTACAGAATAGCCCTGATATGTTCCAACGACATCTTGTGCGTAGTTTTCTACTGAATCATCATCGCTGCACGACACTAATGCCATTGCGATAAACATCAACGATAAAAGATTGATTTTTTTCATATAAAAGCGTTTGTATTTTGTTATCAAATTTTCACGATGCAAAATTACCCCTACCCCAACAAGCCTGCAATAATCAAAATTTATGATTTTTCACAGCTGATTACCAACCAATTATCCAAAACAAACCCAAAATAAGCCATCATTTCTCACTAAAATTAGTTAGAAGTAAGTAAATTTGCGTTTAGTAAAAAATTCTCATAATTATGAAATTCATAGGTATCATACCGGCCCGATACGCATCCACTCGCTTCCCGGGCAAACCTCTTGCTAAAATCGGCGGTATCCCGATGATTGAGCGTGTATATAATCGTGTCAAAGAGCAGCTCGACGAAGTATGCGTAGCCACCGACGACGAGCGCATCGCACAGTGCGTCGAAGGCTTTGGCGGTCGTTGCATCATGACCTCAGACACACATCGCAGTGGCACCGACCGTTGCTACGAAGCATACACACTGTCGGGTTCGGATGCCGATGTTATCATCAATATTCAAGGTGACGAACCGTTTATCCACCCGTCACAGATTGCCGCACTTCAGGACTGCTTCAATCGCGAAGGCACAGAAATAGCAACTCTCGTGCGCAAGTTCAATCCCGAAGCCGGATTTGAAGCACTCTTCAACCCCAACACTCCGAAAGTCGTACTCAGCGATGCCGGCAATGCGCTCTATTTCAGCCGCTCGATTATCCCATACATCCGTGGCAAAGAATGGACGCAGTGGATCGATGCTACCACTTTCTATACACACGTAGGCCTTTACGGCTATCGCGCCGATGTTTTAGCACGCCTCGTTGCTCTCCCGCAGAGTAGTCTCGAATTAGCCGAATCGCTCGAACAGCTCCGCTGGCTGCAGGCAGGCTACTCGATTGCCACTGCCGTCACCAATCATCCGACAATAGGTATTGACACTCCCGACGACCTCAAAAAGGCCGAAGAAAGTCTGCAAAAAGGCGAAATATGACATCTCCCGACCGCACTACCCCACCGGCCATCAGCCAAGTGTCTGGACTCGTTCTCCCCACGATGGACAAAATCGTCCTTCACGGAGGAGCCACTCTGCATATCTACGATGGTTGCGACACTCCCGTAAACGCCATCACCGTAATTCGAAATGGCGGAAATGCTGAAGCCGGCAATTCTGCAATGGCAGAAATTTATGCCAAAATGCACCGCGAAGGTTCGAAAAATTTCACAGGAGCTCAGCTCGCCGACATTCTCGACTACAACGGCTCTTGGATGGCTACCTCCTGCACGCCTCATCATCTTTCGCTGAAATACTTTTCGCTCAATTCAAAGATGAAGAACGTGCTCCCGGCCATTGCCGACAGCACACTTCATCCTACATTTCCCGAAGAGGCTCTCGAAGTCAATCGCCACGCCACAGCCAATCGCATTGCCGTAGAGCGCGAAAAGGTGCAATACCTTGCCGCAGAATGCTCTACACGCAGAATAATGGGTATCGTCCACCCCCTCTCCCAACCTGTTGTTCCCGACGACGCAATGACAGTCACAGCAGAATCGCTCCACGAGATGTCGGCCAAATTTGCCGATGCCTCAAACCTGCATATATATGTAGCCGGCAAAATCACTCCCGACATTCTGTCTCGCATTTCCGACGCATTCAGCACCGATGCCCCCTCTCGTCCTGACACGCCACTCGACATCAAGCCGTTCACTACAGAATCGGCATCGCTCACGCCCTCAATCATCGACCGACCCGGCTCGAAGCAGAGTGCAGTCCATATCACACTTCCCGCCATCGGACGTCATCACCCCGACTACGTTGCGCTCCACCTTGCCGTAACTGCTCTCGGAGGATACTTCGGAAGCCGACTCATGCAGAATATTCGCGAAGAAAAGGGGCTGACTTATGGCATCTCGGCCGGACTTTTAGGCTACCTCGATGGTGGCTACACTTTGATTTCCACCGAATGCGACAATGCTTACACCGCACAAGTGGTCGACGAAATTCGCCACGAACTACGCCGACTCTCCACCGACCCATGCTGTGGCGAAGAGCTGATGCGTCTGCGTCAATCCGCTTCGGCCTCACTGCTCGAAGTCATCGAAACTCCATTCAGCATCGCCGCCTACCGCGTTCTCGAACAGACTACGGGCATGACATCCGACTACTTCGACAGCAAGCAGAAAATGCTCGAAAATCTCACCCCCGAGCTGATTTCCGACGTTGCCAAACGCTATCTCGACCCCGACAACATACTAATCACCATTGCTGGCGACAAAAAAGCAATGCCCTTCTGAGCCCCACATCTTGATTGCCGCAACATTTGCTGATAATATTACTTGATTTGTTTATTATTTCAGATTTTTTTTGCGAAATTTGCAGTCGAAAAGTTATCAATCAGACAACACATTAATAAATTTAATCCAATAGATACATGAAGAAAAGTGCTTTGCAGGTAGCTCGTGCCGCCTATCAGCCCAAGCTCCCCGTGACCCTCACCGGTTCGGTTATGGCTATTGAAGGCGCGCCCACATCTTCGGTGGCCGACCAGGAAGAAATCCAGAAACTCTTTCCCAATACTTACGGTCTGCCCGAACTTCGCTTCGAGAAGAACCCCAATCCGGTAGTTGGCAAGCCCATCAACGTAGGTGTTATACTTTCCGGTGGTCAGGCTCCTGGCGGACACAACGTAATCTGCGGTCTTTTTGACGGCATCAAGAAAATCAACAAAGACAGCCGCCTCTACGGCTTCCTCATGGGCCCCGGCGGTCTTGTTGACCACAACTATATGGAGCTGACCTCCGACATCATCGACGAATATCGCAACACTGGCGGTTTCGACATCATCGGTTCTGGTCGCACAAAGCTCGAAAAGCAGGAACAGTTCGACAAGGGTCTTGAAATCCTCAAGAAGCTCGAAATCTCTGCTCTCGTTATCATCGGTGGCGACGACTCAAACACAAACGCCGCTATCCTCGCCGAATACTACAAGAGCATCAACGCAGGCGTTCAGGTTATCGGTTGCCCCAAGACCATCGACGGCGACCTCAAGAACGAAGTTGTTGAAGCTTCTTTCGGCTTCGACACCGCTACTAAGGTTTACTCTGAGCTCATCGGCAACATCCAGCGCGACTGCTTCTCTGCCAAGAAATACTGGCACTTCATCAAGCTCATGGGTCGCTCTGCTTCTCACATTGCCCTCGAATGTGC
The DNA here is from genome assembly GCA_964416545.1 of uncultured Bacteroides sp. Taxonomy (GTDB): domain Bacteria; phylum Bacteroidota; class Bacteroidia; order Bacteroidales; family Muribaculaceae; genus Paramuribaculum. Next base: position 80,631 of record CAYQEN010000001.1, read on the forward strand.
CCTCCAGACTCAGCCAAACATCTGCATCATCTCTGAAGAAGTTGAAGCCAAAAACCAGACTCTTCAGGACGTTGTAAACTATATCGCCGGCATCGTTGCTGCTCGTGCAAACAACGGCAACAACTTCGGTACAGTTCTCATCCCCGAAGGTCTTATCGAGTTCATCCCCGCTATGAAGAACCTCATCGCCGAACTCAACGACCTTCTCGCTGCTAATCCCGAATTTACCACACTCGAACCCGAAGCTCAGCGCGCATTCGTTATCAAGAAGCTTTCTGCTGACAACTCTAAGGTTTACGCTTCGCTCCCCGAAGGTGTGGCTCGTCAGCTCACTCTCGACCGCGACCCCCACGGCAACGTTCAGGTTTCGCTCATCGAAACTGAAAAGCTCCTCAGCGAAATGGTTAGCCGTCGTCTTGAAGAAATGCGTGCCGAAGGCACTTACAACGGTAAGTTCTCTGCACTCCACCACTTCTTCGGCTACGAAGGTCGTTGCGCTGCTCCCTCTAACTTCGATGCCGACTACTGCTACGCTCTCGGCTACAACGCTGCAAACCTCATCAATGCCGGCGTAACCGGTTACATTTCGAGCCTCCGCAACCTCACCAAGCCCTCTGTGCAGTGGCTCGCTGGCGGTGTGCCCATCTCGATGATGTTCAACATGGAACGTCGTCATGGCGAAATGAAGCCCGTTATCCAGAAGGCTCTCGTTCGTCTCGACGGAAGCCCCTTCCAGCGTTTTGTTGCTAAGCGCGAAGACTGGGCTATCCACACAAGCTACGTATTCCCCGGCCCGATTCAGTATTTCGGTCCCGCCGAAGTTTGCGACCAGCCCACTCTCACTCTTCAATACGAACGTCTCGATAAATAATATCGGACTATATAAATCCTAACTCTACAGCTTGCAGAAAGCATCGCGACGGCGCAAAGCCGTTGTGATGCTTTCTTTTTTATTACCTTTGCAATCACCCAACTCTTCCTCATCAAAAGAAAATGATTAAGAAAGTGAACATCCTCTGCCATATAGCACTCGCCACCACGCTGTTTGCGTGCGCCAAAAGCCACACTGCTTCCGATTCGCCACTCCCCTCAAGCCTTCCTATCCCATCAGTCCCAGCCTACATCTCCGAAGCCACCGACAGCGCCAACTACATTGTAAGCCACTTTTGGGATGATGTCGACTTCACAAACCATCAATATGGACGCAACGAAACTTTCATCGATTGCAATTTCACCAATTTTGCACGACAGTTCCGCCACGCCGACCGCGATACACTTCAATCGGCTGTTAGCAGCCTGATGCACCGTGCCGAAGCCGACACCGTAGCATACTACCTGCTGGCAAACGCCGCCGACAAGCATCTCTACGAAGTCAACTCACCGATGCTCAACGAATCTGATTACCTACTATTTCTCAACGCTATCACAAAATCCGACTTCTTGGATAGCGACTTGCGTATGCGTTTCGACTATCAACTCGACAACGTACTCAAAAACCGTCCCGGCACAACAGCCACCGATTTCACATTCATCGACACTCATGGTAAAAGCCATACCCTCCATACCTCAGCCAAATCACCACTACGCATTCTATTTTTCTACGACCCCGACTGCGACCACTGCAAATCAGTAATCGCCCGAATGCAAAACGACAACACTCTTACTTCTGCCATCAAAAATGGACATATAGAAATTCTCGCCGTCTATTCTCAAGGCGACGAAGACATTTGGAACCATCAGGCACAAAGCAAAATACCCTCAAATTGGGTCAATTCATACTCCCCCCTCGGCTCCGTCGAAAATGATGCACTATATATTATGCGCACAATGCCGACAATCTTCCTGATCGACAGCGACTGCAAGGTGATACTAAAAGACACCGACTTCAATCGGCTGATGCACCGACTCGCCGACTACTCCTTCTGAGACCCCTCCTCCAATCGACGCGCCTCCTCAAACTTAGCCTTCATCGTCGGATTCCCGCGAGTAAGTTTCTTGATAGTAAAATCACTGCCGACCGACTCATTGGCCTTGACGAGCTTCTGCTCCGACGTTTCAAACAGACTTTTCACCTTGCGGAGCGATTCTACCTGCTTTTCGAGAGCCTCGATTACCTTATCAATCCCACCAACAGCCTCATTGTGCTTCTTCACATGAGCCTCTACGAGTTTGCCAAACGACTCAACAAACTGGTCGCGTCGGCGCTCGAAATTTGTCACATCCACCGATTGTGCCCGCGCCACTTCAAGTTCGGCACGAAGCTCGCTGATTTCCGTCAAGCTCTTTCGCGAAGCCTGACACAGCAGCGCTATCAACGTCATAAACATCTGCGGACGTATCACATACATCTTCGGATACCGATGCGACTTATTTACAATTCCGTCATTATACAAGTCATTATCGCGCTCAAGCATCGATACGAGCACCGCATACTCGCAATTCTTCTCCCTGCGGTCACGATCGAGCTTTTCTAGAAAATCCTCATTTCTATGCTTCACAGCTGTCGTATCGGCCTCATTCTTCATCTCAAACATTATTGAGATATACTCCACCCCGTCAGCATAGTCACGAAATATAAAATCGCCTTTCGAACCGGTTCGAGCATCATTATCTTTAGAAAAATACGCATCAGGAAACATTCCGAGACTCTGCGCCTGAGAAAAAGCATTCTGACAATGTATTTCAAGCGTTTCGCCGAGCATCTTGGTCGACAGTCGCGTCTTAAAATCTTTATGATACTGTATTTCGCGGTCTTTCTCGCTCACCACCAAAGCATGCTGCTCCTTAAGCGCGGCAATCATTGTAGCCGCATCCTTCTTCTCCGACTCTACCTTATTACGAAGCTCTGCTATGCTCTCATCTTTGAGCCTTATCACCTCGGCTGACTTCTTCTGCTCCTCCAGAAGAGCCACCTGCCTTCTATCATCCGATTGCGCAATTTGAGCTTTCAGCGCATCTATTTGGCGCATCATCTCGTTCTTTTCCGCCTGATGCTCTTTCTCTCCCTCTGCAAGTGCCGCTTTCGTCTGCATTTCGCTACGCTCGGCCGCAGCGGCAAGCTGCTCGCGAAGCAAAGCTATCTCCGAATCGCGCCTACCTATTTCTTGCTGTTGTCGGCTCAATCTATTGTTGAAATCTTGCTCGTCACTCACCCGACGAACCTTAAATTCCGCCGCCAAACGCTCGCGCAGCTCCTCTGTCCGACGAGCCACCTCTTCATTAAACTCTGCATTTCTCACCTGACCGGCTATCGACTCAAACAACTCATCGTCAACCTGAAACACCTTTTTACAATGCGGACACTTAAGTTCTTTCATACAATTACGATTCCATTTTTTACAAAAATACACAAAACCAATTGAAATAATCGGTTAGGAGAAGGAAAACGACACAATCACCGTTTCATCTGCGATTCTTTTTTATACCTTTATTGGCAAATAATAAGCATATGAGCGATTTACAGACATACGCCGAGGCAGTACGGGTTATTAAGGAAGGATATTGCGTAGTCAGTATCGTGCAGCATCTGCAGCTAATAAAGAGCAACTATAATTGTATTATGGTATAGGTTGCTATGTTTCTAAGAACTCTCGTGAAAGCTTTTGGGGCAAAGGTGCAATAGAAACTATCAACCAACAACTACAAAAGGAGTTGCCAGGTCTTCATGGGTTCTCAGCAACGAACATAAAGAATATGCGTTCATTCTACGAAGAGTGGTCGCCCGTTTTATTTTCGCCAGCCAATGGCTGACGAAAATAAAACGCTAACTGCGGTTAGCGATTCGGAGCTTGACGAACAAATGTTGCTTATGGAAATTCGTCAGCCGATGGCTGACGAATTTAATTGGTCGGACTTTGTTGCCATTGGTTTTAGCCATCATATTGAGATTATAACAAAAGCTAAGTCGTTAGAAGCACGCCTATTCTATATTCACGAATCAGCCACACGATTTTGGAATAAGTACACTTTGAGGGATTATGCCGGAGCGATTACGCAATGCGCTACCCGATATTGAAGAATTCAAAAAATTACTATAATCCAATTGCAGACGAAAGAAAATTATCATAATTCTCTTTTTGTCTGCATTTCTTTTTATACCTCTGTCGCATCAAGAGTTATCACATTGTGGTAAAGCAATGAAGAACTCCTAAATACGAAAAGTTGCTATCACGATACTCAATTTTCAAGCAATCTGGCCAACCAATTTACTCTAAGCAAGAGTATCTTTTCTCGCAAAAGTTACAAAAAAACTTTTTATCTTTGCATCTGCAATGGTATCTCAAATGTTCGAGAGCGAACATACGAATCCTACATTTGGAATCATGAGATTTAATAGGGAATCCGGTGTAAATCCGGAACAGTACCCGCTGCTGTAAGTTCCGCACACGATCCGACGGCAAAAAACGTCATTGGAGTAAGCCTACTCTGAGAAGACTCGTCGCGATTGGAACAAGTCAGAAGACCTGCCAATGCCGTTCACATAATAGATTGCGCCTACGGGACTATGGGCAGGAATCCGATGATAAATTTAGTTTATCCGATTGGTATACCTATATACGAATACTCCCGTATGCGTCATTTCGAAACGCAACGGGAGTATTTGCATATTATTCACCATAATAAATTTATCATTTTACAATGCGAAAACTTTTTATTCTTGCTTCTGTAGTTCTCTGCACTCTCAGTCAGACTTCATGTAGCTACGACGACAGCGACCTTTGGAATGCCGTTGACAACGTCACCGACAGAGTTGAAGCTCTCGAACAGGCCACCAAAGACATCAACTCCGATATCGAAGCTCTTCAGTCTATCGTAAGCGCACTTCAGAAAAATGTTACCGTTTCATCAGTAGAGCAGACCGAAAACGGTTATACCATCAAATTCTCCGATGGCACTACAGCCACTATTTCAAACGGAGTAGACGGTGTCAACGCTCCTGAAATTTCTATACGCCAAGACGAAGATGGCAACTACTACTGGACTTTAGGTGGCGAATGGCTCACCATCGACAACAAGAAAGTCAGCGCCGTAGCTCCCTCTGTTCGCATCAACCCCGACACCAAAATGTGGGAAATCTCTACCGACAACGGCACAACATGGACTTCCACCGACGTCACCGCCGAAGGCAAGGATGGCGACAGCATCTTCAGCGGCATCGATACTTCAAACAAAGACTACGTCACATTCACCCTCAGCGACGGCACCACCATCAAAGTTCCGCGCTTCGACGAAACAGCTCCTACATTCACTATCGAAGGACTGCTCGGTGCTCAAATTATCAGCTGTGGTACAAGCAAGGAATTCAACGTTACTTACAGCAACGTTGCCGAATACTCTATTCAGAAGCCCGACGGATGGAAAGCTAATTTCGATGGAAAGAAGCTCACCGTTACCGCTCCGGCCGAAGCCAACATCTACGCCGAAAAATCTGGTTACATCTCCATTATCCTCATTTCCGAATCGCGCAAGAGCTTTATCGTAAAGTTCCGTGTAGCTACCTCATACTCGCTACGCACACTCACTTTTGAAGACGACGATGCACAATTCCCATCCTACAAACTCAACTACTGCAACGCCACAATCTCCACTTGGAGCGACCTTATCGACGAAATTCAATACGGTGGTTCACTCCTCTACGGTAGCGGAAGTGATATGATGGAACCTTATACATGGTATGATAAGGGCAACACCGAACTCAAGCACGTCATGCCCCAAAGCTACGGTAGTTATTGCTACTGGGGAGGTGGACACGCAATTTCAAACTATTACAGCACCGACCTTGCCACATCAGGCTTCGATAAGCAGCTTGACGTTTACGGCTCTTCAGGCCACAATGGCTCTGCCAACTTCTGCATGCACTATGGCTACAGAGACAGCTCTCCTTACAGCTCCGGCAGCATTCTACCCGCTTTAGAATTTGGCGACGGCGAAGCTCGAACCATCGACCACATTTGGGTCAATAACTCCACTTACGCTATGGGATGCTACATCTCTGGCAACGGCCTTACCGACAAGATTGGTGCCGACGACTGGGTTAAGCTGGTTGCTACAGGCTTCGACGCTGACGGAAATAAGATTGCCGAAACTTCGATTTACATGGTAAACGGTCCCGAAAACATCATTCGCGATTGGACTAAATGGGAACTTTCTTCTCTTGGCAACGTTGCGAAAGTTGAATTCAATGTCACCGGTTCGAGCGACAACGGATACGGATTCAGCCAGCCTGCATACTTTGCCTACGACGACGTTGCCGTGCGTTTTATCGATAATTGATTCTTATGTATCAAAAATTCTTTTCAATCCTTATAAGCATAGCTCTGACCATTTCGGCCGGAGTTATGCTTTCGTCTTGTAACACCGACAACCTCATCGAGGCCACAGCGCGTCCGCGCATTATACTCGACAGCGAAACCGGCATCTATACCGTAAAGGCCGGACACGAACTCACCATTTCGCCCGAATACGAAAACGTTGAAAGTTCAGGCAACGCCGAAAAGCCCGTATATAGCTGGTTATTAGACGGAAAGCCTATTTCCTCCTCCCCCTCCCTCACCGCCGTATGGGATACCGTAGGCGAATACTACGTCACCATCAAAGTGACCACCGATGCCGGCACTGCATCCGAAGAAATAAAGATCGAAGTCATTGAACCTCAAGCACCTGCCATCTCACTCCTGATTTCAGGCAACGAGCTGACTCTCGCCGTCGGCACTCGCTACATGATTTCTCCCGACATATCCAACCAAGAGATACCCGATTTCAGCATCCAATGGAGTATCAACGGCAAAACGGTAAGCAACGAAACATCCTACCTTTTTATAGCCGAAACAGTCGGCGACTTCGAATTATCAATCGAAGCATCAAATGAAGACGGTACCGCAATAAAGCACCTCACAATAAAAGTTCTGCAAACTCTTCCCTACGAACTCTCATTCCCCACCCCATCATATTTTCAAACCTCTACCACGCGCTACACATTCGCCAACCGACCCGTCTACCTCACGCCTCTGATGTCCAACCTCACAGGCACCTCATTTGAATGGACTGTAAACGGCACAGCTGTCGATAGCTCCGAAAGCACCTATACATTCACCCCCTCCGAACCCGGTGAATATATAGTAAGCCTAACAGTCGATACCACGGCGGTAGCCTCGGTTACCGTAATATGCGTCGACGCCTCTGAAGATTCACGCTATCGTAAAGCCACTGCGGCAAGCCAAGCGGCAAGCACGAAGGTCTACGAATGGTGTCCTGCTCCTGGACAGTTTATCGGCGAAACACAGACTGGCGGCATGACTGGCAACGAGACCACCCTTGAGGCTGCAAACGCGTGGGCTGAAAATCGACTCAAAAACAAACAGTATGTATCGCTTGGCGGATTTGGCGGATACATCGTCGTGGGCTTCGACCACAGCATTCCGACCTCCAATGGCGACTACGACTTCTCCGTTATGGCAAACGCATTCCTAAACGCTGCCACCGGAACTGGCGGTTCCAACGAACCGGGCATCGTTTATGTCATGCAAGACATCAATGGAAACGGACTTCCCGACGACGAATGGTACGAGCTGCGCGGCTCTGACACTAATAATGGCAAAACCATTCAGAACTACGCAGTTACATACTTTCGCCCCCCCTCCCCAAATATGAACGTGCAATGGACTGATATTCTTGGCAATACCGGTTGCATAGACTATCTTTCGGCTTACCACCGGCAAGATTACTACTATCCGGCCTGGATTCCTGCCGATTCCTACACTCTCCGTGGCACTCGTCTGCAAGCTGCATCTGTACAAGACGCCACCACTGGCATGTGGGACAACTTTGCTTTCGGTTGGGGCTACGTCGACAATATCGGTTCCGACAACCTTGCCGGAGCCGACAGCGTCACCGGCTCCGGACAGCGCAACGGATTCAAAATTTCCAATGCTATGTACTCCGACCTTTCAACCATCAAATTAAAATATATCGACTTCATTAAGATTCAGACCGGCGTCAACTCCAAAGCGGGATGGCTCGGCGAAGTTTCTACAGAAGTTCTTCACATTGTGGATTTATCTATTGATAAGTAAACGATAGTTTATATTTTTTCTGCCGTTTCGGCTCATACCGCCTGCGAAAGGTCGTATGAGCCGAACATTTTTATATAATACAACAGGTTAAATATCCGAACCGAGTTTCACCTCCATTCTGACTATATGTTTGAATAATCTGCGTATCGAACTCCACTTGGGGAATATGGCAAACGGACGAACAGGAGCATAGCTTACGAGTATCAACACAAAAAATACCAATGCAGCCATCAACAGCCATCCATATATCTCCTTCATCGACACCAAAAGAGCCAGCACCTGCACCATTCCGTATAAATCGCCGAGTGGAATATGAGCCACATCCGGATTGCAGTCAACAATTCTCACGCCGAGCAACGACGCCAAACACCACATACCAGTTCAGATCTATCAGATTCACATGATCAAATCCGAGTATTCCGGCTGCGTAACTATGTTCAAACACATGCTCGGTTGCCATCAGCACATAAAACACGAAATACACCAACACCGCACGCACCACATTTCTATTAGTCAAAGCCATAAACGAGATGTATGGGTGTCGCAAAAATGTAGCACGCCACAGATTTATTGCCAGCCAAGCCAAGCCTAAAAACGATGCGCCGCATATCTCCTCGGCCATCCACCAATCGTAAAAATTGCCATATACGCACACAAATGTCAGACACAGCAACGCTCCTATCCAGTCGACACCAAGCAATGGGATAAACATCGGACATCTGATAGCCTTCATAAGCACCAATATCATCAGCATCATCAGCACGAGCATACCGGTCATTATCATATGCATATACTCCCATTGTACGAAATATGCGGAATATATCGTCGCAATGCCACTAAGCTGTATTACCCCATCTACTACTATGTAAATGTAGCTAAACCACACCGCCATATCGCGAGTTGGAGTAATCCACAGTTGTATCGTCGAGTTGCATTGCAACGTAGCCTGCATTCTAAACCATCCGGCCACAAAGCAAGTGACTACCAACAGCGGCACACAGTCCGAATAAGCGCAAATCGTATTAGCTGCTATCAAAAACCATACAACAGCCCTGTGAGCAATCGAAGATTGTTCATAAAAAATATTTAATTAAGAAATATGTGTTTTGATTTATCAGTCAGCACAGTACTCGTCTGACCTTCATTCGCTTATACGCGAGCCCAAACTGGAACAGTACTCTTCCAATTCTCCAAAAGTCCCCAATCCATCACAGACGGATTAAAAAGTCTTCTAAAGCCTAATTTTATATTCATTTATGGGCAACTCATTATAAGTTGCACTGCTAAATTAGTCAAAATCCACGAAACACCCAAGCCATTACAACCAATTCCCCGACCATTCCGACCACATCACCATTTTCTTATCACCATATATAAGCCAATTTAACATCTAAAATATAATTCGCCATAAATTGTATTATTTCCACATTTCATTATATTTGCAATCGGATTGAGATAGAGATCCCACATCCATTACATACTTAGAAAAAAAGAAGCGTTATGCTCATCTTGTGAATTGGAAACGTAGGAAATTTCACAATTACACACAAGGGTGGCATAGTGGTTCTCACGCTATAGCGTGGGCTGCTATTACTACATTCGTGTGTACAGGTTTCCTACGACCTCCAATTCAGAACGTGGTAGCATTGCAGTTCCACGCTTCTGCGTATATAACGGCTCAATTGGAACTAAAAGAGCCATTTGAATAACTTATTAACACATTATAATCAACAATAATTATGAAAAAATGGCTTATCTATGTGCTTGGTATAATCTCTGGTTTTATACTGACATTCGGTTTCACTCTATGTGTTCATCTGTCTAATAATAATTCTCGAATTATTGGACTTGAAATATTTGAAGAACCCGGAGAATATATGGAATATTCTCAATTTGAAGTGTTCCAAGTTATTGAATCTGGTTGCGCATTAGCTTTTGCTGATAATTCTTTTAATACAATAGTTTTTATTACACCGAATGAGAAACAGCAATTTTACGATAATCAAAAAATTGTCCTTAAAAAGGATCAGTGTGCTCTACATATTGGCACTTATAAATACAACACCCAAACGGAAATAGAAAAAACAGTACCGGTTATTAAAATCGTAAATGATGTAAAGTCACCAAACTTAAATGCGAATAAAAAGGATTTTGGAAAAATATTGTTTGACAAACCTGGAGTTTGTGTAAGTCGTAAAAATTTCGAAGTACAGGAAATTTTGGAGTCTGGCGATGCTATTGCTTTAGAAATTAGAGAAATCCTTTATGGGCTTGTAGTAACTTCCGATTTAGAAGTTTTAATATTAGCTCAAGATGATAGCAATTTTTATGAACACCAAATAGTAAAAGCACCTCAGGGGAAATCCGCGAAACAAATTGGAAACTATAAGTATCAAAAATACGGAATGACAAAAACAATACCTATTATTGCATTCAAATAATGCATTTGATACATACGATTTAATAGTTCAATTGTAATACTCAAAATACAGCCCGAAAAGAATTATCATATCTTTTCGGGCTGAAATGATTTATATTCAACATTGAATTTTAGGAAAGGCTTCAATATCCAACCCTCAAAATAAGTTTTAACCAATTTTTTTCGCGCGATGATGCAAGATTTTGTGATATTCGCGATTTAATAGAGCGAACTACATAATAAATCTACGATGAACAGAATCAAACTAACAATTTGCGCCCTCGGTCTCATGACTTCTGCTGTCGCATTCCAATCATGCTCCGACGACGACAATGATGATTTGGCTATCTGGCAGCCAACAGCTCTCGTCACCGTACGCCCTGCATCCGACGGATCATTCACCATGCAGCTCAACGACACTGCCACACTCCACCCCTCCAACATGTCGGGCTCTCCCTTTGGCAACAAAGAAGTCCGCGCACTCGTAAGCTACACCGACAACGGATACTCAGGTGGCAAACATAGCGTATTCATTAATTGGATCGACAGCATTCGCACCAAAATGCCGGTTCCCTCTCTCGGTGCCAACAATAGCTCTGCCTATGGCGATGCCCCCATCGAAATTGTCAACGACTGGGTCACCGTTGCCGAAGACGGCTACCTCACCCTGCGCATACGCACTCTGTGGGGCAACACTAATCGTCCGCACTACATCAACCTAATTTCAGGAACCAATACAGCCAATCCCTATGAGTTTGAGTTGCGCCACAACGCCAACGGCGACTTAGGCAACAATCTCGGCGACGCTCTGATTGCATTCAACCTCAACAAAATCAATCTCGTCGACACCAATCGCGACATCAAAATTAAAATCAATTGGAACTCATTCTCCGGTTATAAATCAGCAGAGTTCGACCTCAAACTGCGTCCTCTCAGCGAATCGCCGGAACCCGTACCATACAGTCGATACGTCAAATAATCGGCCAACCACTTCCCTATAATATATATATTCCGAATGGAGCGAGCCACCTAAATATCGTGGCTCGCTCTTTCATCCGATTCCGCACAATGATTTTATCGAAGATACCGACCGACGGCGACGCAGAGTTGCTTCGCCTCGTGAAAGAGGGCGACGCGCAAGCGATGCACTCTCTCTATTGTCGATTCGTCAGGTATCTCACCGCTATATGCTCGCGCTATATCAGCAACGACGATGATATTCGGGATGTTATGCAGGAAGCCTTTCTGAAAATCTTTGATTCAATAGATTCGTTTGAATATCGAGGCGCCGGTTCACTACGAGGGTGGATGGCAAAAATAGTACTCAATGAATCGCTCAAATTCTTAAAGAGCAACTATCGGCTGACATTTGTCGAACTCGGCGACGACGACATCCCCGAAGTCCCACCCGATACCGACAACATTCCTCCCGAAGCTATTCACGCTATGATTCGCGAACTCCCCGACGGCTATCGAACCATTTTCAACCTCTACGTCGTCGAATCGAAATCACATAAGGAAATAGCCCGGCTCCTCGGCATCAAGGAAAGCACTTCTGCATCTCAATTCCATCGCGCCAAAGCCGTTTTGGCAGATAAAATCAGAAATTACAAATCGCATTATTCATCAAATAAATGAACGAAGATTGGCTAAAAGACATACACGACAAAATGTCTGACTACGAGTCTGACGAACCCCGCGAATTGTGGGACAGCATCCGTCGTGCAAAAACATCGGCTTCTCCACGCCCCTCCTCCGACCGAATCTTCCCCTCAGCATGGACATGGATAAAGCGCATCTCCTCTGCCGCCGCAATTATAGCAATTGCAGCCACTGCCGTGTATCATCTCACCTTATCAACTCCCGAATTTCCAACCGACACACATATCACTTCCACATCAACCAAAATTCAACACACCACACCCGAAGCAATTTCGACTACGGAGCTTGACACACGCTCGTCACAACCTCTCCTCGCAGCAACCTCCGTCACAAACCAAACCTCCACTCTCCACATCGTCGACTATACTGACTCCATTCCGACCTCCTCAGACAGCATCGCATCGCAACAACCGACAGAGACGTCGCAGTCAATCGACTCGCATCAAGACATCGACCGCCACACACCCACACCCACTCCGAAACACACCCCTTATCGAAACAATCATATAGCCCGAGCCACGACCTCCGCAGGTCATTCATCAAGTCGACTATCCGTCGGCGTATTCACATCCGGAGAAGCCGGCTCGACCCACAATCGCAAATCATCACAAATTGCCACATACGCCGGTCTCGGTGCCGACGCTTCCGGATGGAACGACAATCCTATGCTCGGCATCGTAGTCTACAATCAAGGTCGACAAGTCGAGTCCGACGTTCACCATCATCAGCCGATTCGCTCCGGGCTTTCATTTGCCTACCGACTCTCGCCGCGCATCACCCTCGAAAGCGGCATATCCTACACCAAACTGCTCTCCGACATACGCGAAGGCAGCAATAGCCACTTCATTTCCGGTGAACAGACTCTCCACTATGTCGGTATTCCCGTCAACCTCAAATACCGCATACTATCGTGGAAGGACTTCGACCTCTACTCATCGGCCGGATTCATGACCGAAAAATGCGTATCCGGCAACTCCACGACCGACTATATTCTCGACCGCCAAGTTCGCCACACCGAAAAAGAATCCATCGAAACCAAGCCGTGGCAATGGTCGATAAACGCATCGGCTGGACTGCAATACAACATCACTTCTTCTGTCGGAGCCTACGCCGAACCGGGCATTAGCTACTACTTCGACGACGGCTCTTCACTCGCCACCATCTACAAAGACAAGCCTCTGAATTTCAACCTGAATATTGGTATTCGCATATCGTTTGACAGCAAATGACATCGCAATCCGATGGATATTGCCTATCTTTGCAGGCTCAAATTAAATATACGAAATGAACAGAGATAAACTCGACTTTGCAAACGAAAATATCAATCGTTTATTCCGCGCCCTATTTCTGCCGACTCTCATCGGCATGGTTTCAAACTCCGTACTTAACGTCTGCGACGGTATGTTCGTTGGACACGGCGTTGGCAGCAACGCTCTCGCAGCCATCAACATCGTCGCACCTCTTTTTCTTATATGCACCGGCATCGGACTATTGTTCGGCATCGGAGCATCCGTCATTGGTAGCATACGATTAGCTGAAAACAACGAAAAAGCCGCCCGCATCATCATGACGCAGGCCTTCATTGCCGGAGCCATTATTTTCGGCATCGTTATTCTCGTATCCCTACTATTCACCCGACAGGTTCTCTACGCACTCGGTTGCAGTCCCATGCTCGAATCATACGCATCCGACTACCTTCTTTGGCTGCTCCCCGGACTCCTTTTCTTCTACGTGCAGTGCGTAGGCATGATGCTCATCCGCCTCGACGGGTCGCCAAAATACGCCATGTCCGTACAAGTCGTCGCTGCCGTAATCAACATCTTCCTTGACTGGCTCATGGTATTCCCCCTCGACATGGGCATCAAAGGCGCATCGATAGCCACTTCCATATCCTGCATAATTGGAGGCGTGATGGTACTCATCTACTTCATCTCCTTCTCCTCTAAACTAAAATTCTATCGCCTCAAATTGAGCTTCAAATCGCTCCGACTCTCCATTCGCAACGTCGGCTACATGATTAAAATCGGATTTGCCACATTCATTGCCGAACTCGCTCTCGGCATTATGATTGTCACCGGCAACTTCATGTTCATGCAATACCTCAGCGAGCCGGGCGTTGCTGCCTATAGCGTCGGATGCTACCTATTCCCCATCATATTCTCCATAAGCAACGCCGTCGCGCAAGCCTCGCAACCGATTATTAGCTACAACTACGGAGCTCGTCAATACGCCCGAGTCAATCAAGCTCTTCGCGTAGCGCTCTACGCCGCCTGCATTTGCGGAGTTGCCATCACCGCTGGCATGTGGATCGGCTCACCAATTCTGACTCGTATATTCCTATCCCCCGACGTCCCGGCATTCGACATTGCCATCAACGGACTTCCGCTCATCGGATGTTGTGCCATATTCTTCGCCCTCAACATCACATTCATTGGCTACTATCAGAGTCGCGAACTCGCCGGTCGCTCCATAGCCTACATGCTCTTGCGTGGCATTATATTCCTCGTTCCGGGCTTCATCATACTCCCACGCCTCATCGGGACTCCGGGACTTTGGCTGGCTATTCCGGCCGCCGAGATGTTCACTCTCATCGTCATATTGGCAATATACTTCATCAAACGACGCCGTTCAGTCAGCATTACCCACTGACACTGCCAACTACATTGAGCTATATTTTCATTTATTTTACTACCTTTGTAGTATAAACTTTTGTATTAATATCATCAAATCGTCATGATTCGCAAAATTACCACTCTAATCATAGCAGTGATAGCCCTCATCTCTGCTGGTGAAGCTAACGCTCAGTTCCGCTACGGTCCGACTGTGGGTGTCGATTTCACCAATCTCCACTTCAAACAAGACCTCTTCACCGTTGATCAAAACACTGGATTCTCTGCCGGCGTAGCTGCCGAAATGATGTTCCCGGGCATTGGCTTCGGCATCGACTTCGGATTCATGTACGAAAAGCGCGGAGCCAAGCTCCACCTCGGCGAAAAGCCCATGTGGGCCGACAGAGGCTACGGCGAAGAATCTGCCGACCTTCACTATGTTGTAATTCCATTCCACCTCCGTTACAAGCACACTCGTCTTAACGGACTTGAAGACTACTTTGCTCCGTTGGCCTACGTAGGTCCCTCTTTCGGATTCCTCGCCGGACACAGCAAATTAGACGCCATGTCTTATGCCGGTGGCGAACTCGGCATCGACCTTGGCTTTGGTGCTGAAATCTGCCGCAAATGGCAAATCACAGGAAGCTATACCTTCGGCATGACATACGCCACAAAAGCTAAAATCCTCTCCGACATGTCGGCTCGCAATCGCGTTTGGTCTGTCAAAGTCGCCTACCTCTTCTAAGCCACTCACATCAACAAAATAAAAGAGAGGCGGTAAACACAATGTGTTTACCGCCTCTCTTTTTTACTATTTAATTTCTTATTATCCTCAAGCCATGCGACTCATAAACGAAACGGGATTGGGATTACACAATACACCGGCACCTTTTCGTCGCCTATTCTTCCGGGATGCCACTTTGGCATATTTTGTACGATTCTCACCGCCTCGCGATTCAGACTGTGAGACACCCCACGCAGCACTTCTATATTGCATATCGAACCATCAGGTGCCACTACAAATCCACAGAGCACACGCCCCTGAACACCGCCACGATACGCCTCCGCAGGATAGCGTCGCTCCTTATTGATAAATCGCTGAAGAGCCACTTCGCCTCCTGGAAATTCCGGACATTCATCGACAGTTTCGCTGAGGTAAGCCTCCATTTCCACCGTCACGTGACCTCTCACCGTCGACTGATACAGTATCATCCTGCGCGTCTGCGCATCGACCGACTGCGAAGCCAGTGCAAGAAATATGCCGGCTGATATGATAGGTTTGCTCAATGTCACAAATCTCATAATACAGACTTCGTTAGTTATACAAGTAGCACCTTTTTATTTGATAGCTTGCTCATAACACGCAACAAAAATAATGCGACTCACCCGATTACGCAAACTCACCTTATGGATTTTGTGAATGATTATTATTGTTTTATCTTTGTTGACAAATTCAGACACACGTCCATATTTCTGCGACGTAAATGGTGTATAATAGTGAAAAGTCTTCTGAAATTGCCGATTTCCGTCATTGCTTCTGCAGCTCTGCTGTGGCCGCAAGCATCTTCTGCGCGTTCGGATAGCGGTTCGTCTTCAGCCTACAATTTCCTCGACATCCCATCTTCGTCCCACATATATGGTCTCGGCAGTGTCAACATCAGCACCGTCGACGACGACATCAACGGCATTATTCAAAATCCTGCTCTGCTCGGACCCGAATTTGATTTACAAGCCGGTTTCAACTATATGCGCTACATCGCCGATGCCGATTTCACCGGAGCAATCGTAGGCGGACGTGCAGGTCTTCACAGTGGTTGGGCTGCTCGAATCCAGTACTATGGCTACGGAAAAATGACTGAGATGGACGAACTCGGAAACACCACCGGCTCTTTCTCGCCAAAAGACATTTCTATTGGTGGCATCTACTCACACGACATCACTGAGCGTCTGCGTGGTGGCATAGCCATCAACGTTATATATAGTGGCTACCACGAATACTCGGCTCTCGCACTTGCCACCGACCTCGGTATCAACTACTACAACCCCGAAACCGACCTATCTCTCTCTGCCGTTGTTGCCAATCTTGGCGGACAGATTAAACGTTTCAATGAGACATACGACCGTCTCCCCATCGACATCCGACTCGGATGGACCAAATCGTTTGGTTCATTCCCCGTGCGCTTCTCGGCCACGGCTTGGGGGCTCACCGAGTGGCACCTCCCATATTTTGACAAAGCCGATGGTTTGGCCGATTCTGAGTTAGTTCGCAAAGAATCATTTGGTAGCAATCTTTTTCGCCACCTTATATTCGCTGCCGACTTCGTGCCCGGCGACCGTTTCCATGCCGGCATTGGCTACAACCACCGTGTCCGTACCGACATGGCATCATACTCTCGCGACCTTCTTTCCGGCTTCTCCTTTTGTGCCGGATTAAAAGTTAAGTCGTTCAGTGTCGGTGCCGCTTTTGCACGTCCACACTCCGGAGCCTCTACTTTTATGCTAAATCTCTCAACTAATATATCTGACCTATGACACAGAATTCTACCCCTCTCATCACCATAGCCATCGACGGTTACTCATCGTCTGGCAAAAGCAGCATGGCAAAACAACTGGCAAAAAACATCGGATACCGCTACATCGACTCCGGTGCCATGTACCGTGCCGTGACGCTCTACGCCATGCGACACAACCTCATTTCTGCCGATGGCCACATCGACACCGACTCTCTTATTTCAGCCCTCCCATCTATCGCCATCGACTTCATTCCCTCGACAGCCGGACAGACCACCACTCTCAACGGCGAAAACGTTGAAGCCGAAATCCGATCAATGGCAGTATCCGAAAAAGTATCCGAAATAGCAGCTATACCTGCCGTGCGCCACGACCTCGTCGAGCGACAGCAAGCTTTTGGCAAAGAGAAAGGTATTGTAATGGACGGTCGCGACATAGGCACTACCGTATTCCCCGATGCCGAACTGAAAGTCTTTGTCAATGCTTCTGCTCAAACCCGCGCACAGCGTCGCCTTGCCGAACTCATCGACAAAGGCGTACAGACCACATACGAAGAAGTTTTGGCTAACGTAGTCCACCGCGACCACATCGACGAAACTCGCGAAGAAAGTCCGCTGCGCCGTGCCGACGATGCAATCGACCTTGACAACTCCTATATGACGCGCGATGAGCAAAACGAATTCCTCCTATCGCTCTTCAATAAAACCGTAAACGACCTCTCTAAGTGATGAACTCGACAGCGACACATATCGAAATCGATGACAAGTCTGGCTTCTGCTTCGGTGTTACTACATCTATAAACAAAGCCGAAGCCGAACTTTGTAGCGATGAACCGCTATACTGCCTCGGCGACCTTGTCCACAATAGTGCTGAAATGGAGCGACTACACCGTCGCGGACTCATCTGCGTCAGCCACGAAGATATGCCGCGCCTCAAAGGTGTCAAACTACTTCTACGCGCCCACGGTGAGCCTCCTACGACATACGCCGACGCCAAACGCTACGGCATAACCATTGTCGATGCCACCTGCCCCGTTGTGCTTAAGCTGCAACAGCGAATAAACCACACATACCATCACGCACCGGCTGGCACACAGATTGTCATCTATGGCAAAGCCGGACATGCCGAAGTAAACGGTCTTGTTGGTCAGACTGATGGCACAGCTATCGTTGTCGACGACAACGATTCGCTCGACAACATCGACTTCAGTCGTCCTATCGCTCTCTACTCGCAGACCACCCGCTCTCTCGAAGGCTGGAATCGCATGGTAGAGCGCATACGCTCTCGCCTTACCGACGACTCTCACTTCACTTTCACCGACACAATCTGCCGACAAGTTTCCGGTCGCTCCGACCATCTCCGGCAATTTGCAGCCTCCCACGATGTTGTTCTATTCGTAAGCGGCAGCAAAAGTAGCAACGGCAAAGTGCTGTTCAACCTCTGCCACAGCGTTAATCCTCACACCTACATGGTCGCCGATGCCGGAGAAATAAATCCCCAATGGTTTAATGAACGTCCGGAAAATATCGGAATCTGTGGAGCCACCTCCACTCCACGTTGGCTCATGGAAACCGTCCGCGACCACATCTCCGACCTGCTTGCCGATTAAAAGCATCAAACAAATGTACGCCAATCCAACAAATGTTTGATTTTAGCCAAAAAATCTTAAATTCTCAATCAAATATTTGTATAGCTGCGCTACTTCAATGAGTCAGAAAACAAGACTCACTCAATACGTAATTCATTATTATGAAGCGACTTCTACTACTCATATCGATACCGGCTTTCCTATGTGGATGCTCTTCTTCCGAATCCTCCGACACTAACGATTCCGAAACACCCAACGATGCTCCGGCAAACGAACCAACCGAAATCGTTGTTGCCGCACGCGACTCCTCTGTATTCTTTATGGGACGACGTCATGCCGCTCGAATGCTCGACAACTACAGCCACCACGACTCAATATGCAACGAGCTTCTTGAACTTCGCGCACGCGAAAACGACATTCGAACTCGCATTGACGACGACGCTGCTAATGCCTATGTCGCAGGCATTCGAGCACAGATTATCGAAAGCAATACAGCTCTGGCCGACAGCCTATTCGGTTCTAATCGATAAAATTTCACTCGCAATACTTGTTTATATAAAAAAAACATCGTATCTTTGCACCACTGAAATCAACAAGGTTCCTTGGCCGAGTGGTTAGGCAACGGTCTGCAAAACCGTGTACAGCAGTTCAAATCTGCTAGGAACCTCAAAAAGAAAGTCCGAATCAAAAGATTCGGACTTTTTCTTTTTCATTCTAACCCTTCAGCTTTTCGATAAGGAATCTTCCGGTGTATGATGACTCACACGAAGCCACCTCTTCAGGTGTTCCGGTCACAACAAGATTTCCTCCGGCATCGCCGCCTTCAGGGCCTATATCTATTACATGGTCGGCACACTTCACCACATCAAGATTATGCTCGATGATAATTACCGTATGTCCGAGAGCTATCAATCGATCAAACGAATCCATCAGCGTGCGGATATCATGAAAATGCAAGCCCGTCGTAGGCTCATCGAATATAAACATCGTAGGCTCCGGCTTATCCATAGCCAAATAATAAGCCAATTTCACTCGCTGGTTTTCACCGCCCGACAACGTCGACGAACTCTGACCAAGCTTCACATATCCGAGCCCTACATCTTGCAAAGGCTTCAATCGTTTTACGATTTTCTTTTCCGTTGCCGACGTTCCACGACCGAAAAACTCAACAGCTTCATTGACGCTCATATCAAGCACTTCGCTTATATTCTTTCCGCGAAATTCTATATCGAGCACCTCACGCTTAAACCGCTTACCGCCACACGACTCACACGGAATCGTTATATCGGCCATAAACTGCATCTCGATTGTTATCGTACCCTCTCCCTTACACTCTTCACAGCGACCGCCTTCGGAATTAAACGAGAAATAGCCTGCACCGAAACCCATCTGCTTGGCTCCTTGCTGATCGGCATACAGACGCCTGATTTCATCGTACGCCTTTAAGTAAGTTGCAGGATTGCTTCGCGACGAACGTCCTATCGGATTTTGGTCTACAAACTCTATAGCCGTAATGCGATTCAGATCGCCACCGAGCGAATGGAATACACCCGGAGCATCCGATGGCTCACCAAGATGTCGAAGCACGGCACGATAGAGAATATCGCGTACAAGGGTTGACTTACCTGAGCCACTCACTCCCGTCACGACAGTCAGCACACCCAACGGAAACTTCACATCGATATTTTTCAGATTATGCTCACGCGCACCTTTCACCTCAATATAGTCACGCCACTTACGTCGCGCTTGAGGAACAGGTATTTTCAGCCGTCCGCTCAGATACCCTGCCGTATAGCTCTCCTTAAAATCAGCAAGTTCTTGAATTCCACTATTAAAGTCAGCAAGTGCCTGAGCTCCACCTTGATAGACTATTTCTCCTCCCCCTCTCCCAGCATCCGGGCCCACATCGATTAAATAATCTGCTGCACGCATTATATCTTCATCATGCTCCACCACTACCACGGTGTTTCCTATCCGTTGCAACTTACGTAACACATTGATAAGTCGCTCCGTATCGCGCGAATGAAGACCAATACTCGGTTCATCAAGTATATATAGCGACCCCACCAAACTACTACCAAGCGATGTTGCCAGATTAATACGCTGACTTTCACCTCCCGACAGTGTCGACGACAATCTATCGAGAGTCAGATATCCAAGACCTACATCCACAAGAAATTCAAGTCTGTTTCCTATCTCTTTCACAAGGCGAGCCGCTATTTTACTCTCGGTTACATCGAGTTGAAGCGCATCAAACCATGCTTTAAGCTCTGCGACAGGCATTTTCACCAACTCCGTAATCGTCCGTCCGCCAACTTGCACATACGAGGCATCTTTACGCAGACGCGACCCACCGCAATCCGGACATACCGTCTTACCTCTATAGCGTGCCAGCATCACACGATACTGTATCTTATATTGATTCTCCTCCACCATTTTGAAGAAAGCATCTATGCCTCCAAACAATGGTGTTCCGTGCCATAACATTCGCTTCTCCCTTTCGGTCAAATCACAATAAGCACGATGTATCGGGAAGCTGATTTCATCAGCCACTCTTATCAATTCGCGCTTCCACTCGCTCATTTTTTCTCCACGCCAACACACCACGGCATCCTCAAACACCGACAGCGTTGGATCAGGCACTACAAGACGCTCATCTATTCCAAGCACACGACCAAAACCCTCACAACGCGGACATGCACCATAAGGATTATTGAAATTAAACATCTGTTCCGTAGGCTCGGCAAACACTATTCCGTCTGCCTCAAAGCGTGTTGAGAAACTTTTGCAAAGTGGTGTATCGCCACCATCCCACACAAAAAGCAACATCTCTCCACGTCCCTCAAACAGAGCTGTTTCTATCGACTCTGCAAGGCGACTTTGCTCATCGCCATCACTACTCACCGACATTCTATCTATGAGCAGACTGTAAGCCGATGTATCCGTATCATCTACCGCACCATCTGCCAACGACGAAATATTTACAAAGCGTCCTTCGCTATCTATAAATCGAGAATACCCCTCTTTCAGATATACATCTATTTGGGTCGAAAATTTTCGGTTTTCGGGCATCACTATCGGTGCAGCCACTGCTATTCTGGTTCCTTCTGCCAGTCCGAGAACATACGCCGTAATATCATCTGATGTATGACGCATCACGCGCTCACCGCTCACAGGCGACACAGTTCTACCCACACGACCATATAGCAATCGCAAATAGTCATAGATTTCTGTCGAAGTTCCTACGGTGCTTCGAGGATTGCGCGTATTCACCTTTTGCTCTATTGCAATTGCCGGTGGCAATCCTTTTATCATATCACACTCCGGCTTCGACATCTTGCCGAGAAACTGGCGTGCATACGAACTCAGACTCTCCACATAGCGGCGCTGACCTTCGGCATAAAGTGTATCAAACGCGAGCGACGACTTGCCTGAGCCTGACAATCCTGTCACTACCACAAACTTATTGCGCGGTATTTCCACATCAACATTCTTCAGATTGTTGACCCGCGCGCCCTTTATGATGATATTATCTGTTTTGCGTACCATAAACATACAAAAATACTAAATTTCCGCATCACGGATTCCTATTTTTGCTAATTTTGAATTGTTGCAACCTACTATTTCATATCATGAACATTCTCGACGCAATGATGGAGCGACGCTCGGTAAGAAACTTCGACGGCGAGCCAATATCAGCTGAACAAAAGCAACTTCTGATTGATTTCACTGATTCTGTATCAAAGTCCTCCCCTATACACGGTGGTGTCACGATACGACTCAAAGAATTCGACATTAAAAATGGATTCCGGCCAAGCACCTACGGCACTATCACCGGTGCTTGCAACTTTTTCCTCATTGCCATAGATTCCGAGCCCATGTCAGCACTTGCCGCAGGCTACATTTTCGAACAGGTTGTACTAAAGGCTACATGTCTGAACCTCGGCACATGCTGGATTGCCGCCACGTTCAAAGGAACAGATTTCGACCGTGATACAACGTGGCCATCAGGACAACAACTCCGCATCATATGCCCAGTTGGACTTGCATCAAAACAAAGTCTGCGCGCCAAGATAACTCGCTTTGCCTGTGGTAGTAGCAAACGAAAACCTGCCGAAAAGCTCTTCTTCTTCGAAAATTTCTCCTCCCCCCTCCCGGCAAACAACCGTTTTTTCGAGTCTCTCGATATGCTTCGCCGAGCCCCATCCTCTGTCAATTCGCAGCCGTGGCGCGCGCTTGTAGTTGACTCTTCAGTCCACTTTTACTACAAACCAAAAAGCAATCTCTCCATCCTCGATTGTGGTATCGGACTTTGTCACTTCCACGAATCCGAAAAATTCCGTGGTAGCAACGGCACATTCTCCATCATCTCTTCACCTCCCACACCTCCCGACGATTGGCAATACCTCATCAGCTACCATCTTCTTTAAACTAAAGCGAGTGCTACGCTCCAAGAGCGCAGCACTCGCTTACTATTGATTTCTCTCAATATATTACTTATCGAGCGACTTTCCGCGTTCAAGCACAGCCGCATCCAGACCGGCAATAATAGCCATATTCAAGATATTTCTCACCGGTGCATTCACTCCGATAAAGTGAACTGGCTTATTCAGACCCATTTGAATCGGGCCGATAGCCTCTCCGAGTCCCATTTCGAGCATCATGCGATATGCAGTCGAAGCCGCACTGAGATTCGGGAATATCAGAGTATTCACCTCCTTACCATTCAGACGTGTAAATGGGAACGTAGCGTCGCGGAGTTCACGATTGAGTGCATAGTTTATCGACATTTCGCCATCGATAGCAAGGTCGGGATAAAGCTCCTGCATTCGTTCTACCACACGACGAGAGTTTACACATTCCTGCTCGCTTCCTGAGCCGAAATTGCTGTGACTTGTCATCGCTATCACAGGCTCGGTCGCGAAATACTCTACCGAATTGCGAGTCAGGCGAGTAATATCGAGAAGTGTTTCCTCATCCATATTTTTGTTCACCTGCGTATCGGCAAGGAAGAATGTACCGCGCTGGGTATCCATAATATGGAGTGTAGCAAAATGCTTATAGCTCGGACGAATACCGATTACCTCCTCAGCTATCTTACCTATTTCATGTGCTGCCGAGTAAGTTCCGCCGAGGAACGCATCAGCATCCCCCTCTTCCACCATCATCATACCGAAATAGTTGCGGTCAAACATTTTTTCAAGTGCCTCGGGATACGTAATACCGTCGCGCTGACGTTTTTTCGACAATCCCAATGCATACTTTTCGCGACGCGAAGCCTCGCGATCGTGACGCAGATTGATTATTTCGAGATTTGAGATATCAATACCCAGACGCTTAGCGCGCTTGTTTATCATCTCTTCATTTCCAAGCAATACAGGGATTATCACGCCCTCCTTCGCTGCGATTACTGCAGCTTTAAGCATATTGTCGGTATTCGCTTCGCCAAACACCACTCTCTTCGGGTGTGCTTTCGCCTGCTCTCCAATGCGACGCAACAACTGATTGTCATAGCCCATCAGACGGCGAAGTTTTTCGTCATACGCGTCCCAATCGGTTATCGGACGCGTAGCTACTCCGCTTTCGGCAGCGCCACGAGCCACAGCTGGAGCTACGGCAGTAAGCAAGCGCGGATCAAGCGGCGTAGGAAGAATATACTCACGTCCGAAATGCAGATCCATCATATCATATGCGGTATTCACCACCGGTGGAACGGGCTGCTTGGCAAGGTCGGCAATTGCATGAACGGCAGCAAGCTTCATGGCCTCATTTATCATTGTCGCACCACAGTCGAGCGCACCGCGGAATATATACGGGAATCCGAGCACATTGTTTATCTGATTGGGATAGTCACTGCGACCGGTAGCGAAAATCAAATCCGGACGTGCAGCCTTAGCCTTGCTGTACGAAATTTCGGGATCAGGATTTGCCAGAGCAAAAACGATAGGATTCTTCGCCATACTCTGCACCATTTCGGTTGTGACAACATCCTTCACCGACAATCCCAAAAACACATCGGCATCCACCATCGCCTCCGCAAGTGTGCTGATTGTGCGAGTTGTCATAAACTCTCGCTTCTGAGCATTCAGATCGGTACGCAACGAATTGATTACGCCCTTACTGTCACACATCACAACATTCTCAGGCTTAACACCGAGAGCTATGTAGAGCTTCGTACACGAAACCGCTGCTGCGCCGGCACCGTTCACTACCAGACGCACATCTTCGATTTTTTTGCCCTGAATTTCCAACGCATTCAGCAGACCTGCGGCCGAGATTATAGCCGTTCCGTGCTGGTCGTCATGCATCACCGGTATGTCACACTCCTCTTTCAATCGTTTCTCTATCTCGAAACATTCAGGAGCCTTAATATCCTCAAGATTTATACCGCCGAAAGTCGGAGCTATAGCCTTCACTATATTGATAAACTTCTCGGGGTCTTTCTCATTCACCTCGATATCGAAGCAATCGATACCGGCAAATATCTTAAACAGCAGAGCCTTACCCTCCATCACCGGCTTTCCGGCCATCGGACCGATATCGCCCAATCCGAGCACTGCCGTTCCATTCGATATCACAGCAACGAGATTGCCCTTATTCGTATATTTGTAAACATCCGAAGGCGTAGCTTCGATTTCCTTACACGGATAAGCCACTCCGGGCGAATACGCGAGTGCCAAATCGCGCTGAGTTGAATATGGTTTGGTGGGAATCACTTCTATTTTGCCGGGTTTCCCCTCATTATGATATTCGAGGGCGGCTTCCTTTGATACTGTTGACATGTCCTATGTGTTTAATATTAAAACCAAATCGCCGGTCGGCGACTCTACAAAGTTACGCATCTTTTTACGCATTGTTGCACTACTCGGTTTACCGACAGATGTAATTTTAAATATTTTTCATCTTAGAGCGGTATTTGTTCTACAAAATTTCATACATTTGCGGAGATAAAACCAATCATATCATGTCAGAACTCGATATCGCGGAAGTTTACAACGCCGCTAAAGTGCTCAAAGACGTAGCACGCCACCCGAAACTTGTCGGAGTAACTAAAATCAACCCTGCCGCACAGGTATATCTGAAACCGGAAAATCTTCAGTACACTGGCTCATTCAAATTGCGCGGTGCATACTACAAAATTTCTCAGCTCACTCCCGAAGAAAAAGCCAAAGGCGTTATCGCTTGCTCTGCCGGCAACCACGCTCAGGGCGTAGCACTCGGTGCCACTCACAACGGCATCAAATCGCTCATCTGCCTCCCAGCAGGAGCTCCGCTGTCTAAAGTTGAAGCCACAAAAGCCCTCGGCGCCGAAGTGTGCCTCGTGCCTGGTGTTTACGACGATGCATATCGTAAAGCCATCGAACTTCAGAAAGAACACGGATACACTTTCGTTCACCCCTTCGACGATCCTCTGGTTATCGCTGGTCAAGGCACCATCGGTCTTGAAATCATCGAAGAAATGCCCGACGTCGAAGCCGTTATCGTCCCCATCGGTGGCGGTGGCCTCATCTCAGGTGTTGCTTTCACTCTCAAAAAACTAAACCCCAACATCAAAGTATATGGTGTTCAGGCCGAAGGTGCTCCTTCAATGGTTCGCTCGGTAGCTCAAGGCGAGCGCATCAACCTCGACTCCGTGTCAACAATTGCCGACGGCATCGCCGTTAAGCAGCCCGGTGTCAACACCTACGAAATGTGTCAGAAATACGTCGACGAAATCGTCACCGTTAGCGACGACGAAATCGCAGCTGCCATCCTCACACTCATCGAGCAGCAGAAGCTCGTAGCCGAAGGAGCCGGTGCCGTTTCTGTTGCTGCTGCAATGTTCAACAAAGTGCCCATCGAAGGCAAGAAAGTAGTCTGCATCGTTTCTGGTGGCAACATCGACGTTACAAGCCTCAACCGCGTCATCACTCGTGGTCTTGTTAAGAGCGGTCGCGACTGCACCATCAACCTCACTCTTAGCGACAAGCCCGGACAGCTTTCTAAAGTGTGCAGCATAATCGGCGACCTCGGTGCAAACATCCTCTCGGTTGAACACCAGCGCAACTCTGCAAACACTCAGATCAACGGATGTCTGCTCAGCGTCGAACTCGAAACACGCAACCCCGAACACGTTGAAATCATCAAAAACGGACTGCGCGAAGCCGGATTCGAAGTAACCGAATAAACACAACAACCCACTCATAACACAAAGAAGCGGCCGTTTCCACAGCCGCTTCTTTTTTATTCCTACAACAACTCTATTAAGTTCAGAACAATCGAACTGATAGATTTACCTGCATTCGCAACTCTCTTAACATAAACAATAAAATTTGATAAATACAAATGGTTATGAATTTAAGTAAATCCCTTAAACATGGAATCTATCAACGATTTACGTCCAATTGGAGAAAGCGCAATTTGGTAACAGACATCATTCTCTATGGCATACAAGTTGCTACTATTCTCTATGCATTGGTTATGGTTGTGGAATTAATTGACATGATAAACGATTTTCGTGACCCACATCCATTAAGTCATTATGAATGAATGACAATCGGAGGACTTTTCTTCAGAATGCTCAGCAAAGGCTGGTTGGTCGGACTTGCGGCATGCATCATTACCTTTTTCTGCAATCGAAGAGTCATCAAATGGAAAGCTGACGGAATACTCTGGATGTTCATCCTCTTTTTCGGAATTTCCATATCCACTTTAGCGGTTGAAGAAGAAATGTTCTTATATTTTAGCGGTTTCCCGATAGGCTCTTTAGCATTATACATCCTGTCGCTACTCCTTCCCAAAAGGATTGGCGAAATCAATACAACTACATTTCAGCAATGCCGAAAACCCTCCAACTGGCTTATAACACTGTCATTCATCATAATGCTATTGTGGCTTTTCTTAATCTACGATTCTATATGTCGCATCTGAAGAATATGATTATCAAACACACTCTGACTGATTAAGCCAAATACAAATAATCCCCCCGGTCGAATACTGGGGGGATTTCTATATACTATTATTTACAATTGCCCATATTCTTTGGCGGCTGAATTTTCCACTGATTCACAAGCAGCCTGCAACCATTTTCGATATGTTTAGCCACAGCTCGATACACATCGTAAGTTCGATGGTACGGATCTTCAACGTAGCCATTTTCACCGAATGCAATCCTATTAAATTGTACTATTCGATTCCAATGAGCGTAATCTAACACTCGCGTGATAGCATCACGATGATGTTGCTCAAACACGATGATTAAATCAGCTTCCATCAGTCGCTCATAGGTCATCGCGGTCGTTATACCGGCCAACTCATATCCGAGTTCGTGAGCAACGTCCGCCATAGTTGCATCGCGCGGATTCTTACCCCAATTCAGTGAACCCATAGAAAAAACTTCATAATCATTCATACCGGCATCATTCAATAGTTTTTTTATCACACATTCAGCAAACGGCGAACGGCAAGCATTACCTGTACATACAAAACATATTTTATAGCTCATACAGTCATCGTTTTATCAATCAATATCAACGAGTTAATAGCATGGATTTTACATGACCATCTTGAGTAATTCCAATTAATAAGAAAAACTTACATTCGATGTTAGCAATATCCGTCCAATCAATTTGATCCGAAACATCCTTTCCTTCCTCAATAGCAACTACGGTTCCATCGCGCTTCAACCCGGCTATAAACCTTTCGTTTACCGCTATTTGGATGATATCACGCCACTCCTTTACACCCTCAAAGCTATCCGACGTAACTGTTCCGTCAGCATGTAGCACTGCAGAATAATCATTCCCATAATACACACTTGTGCAATCTATTTGAATTACATTCTTGCAATGATCATAATAGTGGGTATCTGTATTAGGATGCTCGCTATGATACAATACCGTTCCATCATCTTTTAATCCCATTACATTATAGTAACCCATTGCAACTTGTTTAATAAAAAACCATTCACACACCTTACTTGCATGATCTGGCGACTCCCACCAGCCTGGAATATCAAAACACCTTACTCTACCATCCTCGAAGAGTACAGCCATATGACCTTCGCATGCCGTTACATCTTTCACATTTTCATAACTGTCCAAATCACAAAAATTATAAAATCCTCGTTTCGGAGTTTCAATTACTACCGTCCCATTTTCAGTCAAACCTATGTAGCCTTTTCCGGTAGAAGCGAGTTTAACAAACTTTCTTTTCTCTGCTGAAAAACTACTATTCTGACCACCCTCCAAAGATATAGGTCGGCCGTTTTCATTTAAGCAAAACACTGAGTCACGACTTATGGCTATTTGCCCTTTTGGAATCAGATCTTCGAATTTGTAAACAAAATCAGGTGGCAGTTCAATATCCAATAATCTCAATATATAGTATTCAACATGCCATTTCTCAAAAAATTCGTTGTATCTAAACTTTTCGACGTTATAGATTCTTCCGTCGTATAGTGGGTAATTTTTCATTTTTAGTTATTGCATACATATGAGATTACTACTGATCAAAAGTAATATAATTACAGATAGACAAAACTATTGTAATTTATTTGATTCAACCAGCGATATCGATCCTCTGTATCATTCAGTTCTTTCATCAACCGAGGTATTTCCTTCAACGGAACACCCTCATCAAGAAGCTTTCGCAAACATGAGTACATCGTATAACATACTTCATCGATCTGCATTTGCAATGTTATGACACCGTGCTCTTGAGCTTCCCACTTATCAGTGACGATTTGGTCTGTAAACAAGCCATGCAAACCTTCCTTTCGTGCAAACTTATCTGCGTTGCGCCATATTCCGATAATATTCCCTCGATGTTGTCTCAAATGGTATAAGTGAGGATGCCCGACAATAATACTATCGAAAACATCTTTCGTATCGTCTTTGCGATAGAGCAATCCTTTTTCGTCCCCACGTCCCAAGAGCATAATACGTTCTTGCTGTGAGGTACGCCCTAACAATCGCCCCATCTCTTTGCTTGAGCGATGTGTATTTATCACTCTAACCGAATCATCACCTCTATACAGAAGGGACAACAATCTTGTTGTTCGATCCTTCGGATGTATAACTAACATATTCTTATTTCACATTATCGTATAGAAATTATTTACCGCAACCTGACAATCAATTCTGCACCATCTTCATTAAATCGAACACCCTCAGGTTGAACGTAATTTAAAACCGATTTCAATTCGTTAATCTGTTCGAGGAATAGATTAATTCTTTTCTCCGTCGTGTCGATTTCCACTCCTTTTGGCAATTTATTTCCTATATGGCTGACTGCTCCTGAAATCAACATATTCACGGCAGTACTACAATGGTAAGACAAGCATACAACATCCTTACGCATTGCATTAATGCGCAATGTAATCGTTGCTGGTGGGATAAACATCCCTGGACTATAGCTGACATCAATCGTCTTGTCATTTACATATTTCAACTGCGGACGAATATGGTAGTGTGTCGCCACATAGTTCGAGATTTCATCAAAAAACACTTTAACGTTCATAGCAATGATTGTTTATTTTAAGATAAAGAACATACATTGAGGTCTAATCTATCAAATTATTTTAATACCCCTGAAAATTAAGCACAAAAAAAGACTCGCGGTCTTCACAGACAACGAGCCTTGCAACTTTTGGTTGGGGGTGAACAGTGGGGGTCGAACCCACGACCTTCGGAACCACAATCCGACGCTCTAACCAACTGAGCTATGCTCACCATTTTAGTGTTCTGTGCGCAACGCCTTGCGCATTTTTCACGTTGCAAAGGTAAGACTTTTTTTAGTTTCCACCAAGCCCTTTCGCGAAAAAATAGCAATAAAAATCGCCATTTCCATACAATGCTGTAATCCTCAACACAATAACCACATAAAAAAATCCCGACACCCACCTACGAGTGTCGGGACAAATATCCATTATAACGAAATTTCGTCCTTAAATATGCTTCGCAACTGCGGCTTCAAGCTCCGACGGATCGATAACGCGCTCCACCACCGTACCATTCGCAATAACGAAAGAGCACGGTATTGCACCAACATTATACTTTGCCAGATAGCTATCACCCTCTTTCACTGAATTATAAACCGTAATCCAAGGCAGATTCTTAGCCGACTGACGCCACTGATACTCATCGCCGTCAAATCCTACCTGATAAATCTGCAATCCGCTCGCATGGAAACGCTCATACACCTTATTGAGCACCACATTCAGTGCCGGCGAAAACTCAGCCGTATAAGCCGTAAAATTCAGCACAACTACCTTATTTTCCTTCGCCGTCTTCACGAGTGTCTGCTGCTTGCCCGTGTTGTCAAACAGGTCTATATCGATTATCGACACCTCACTGGCTACAATCGTATCCGTAGCCGTCACCGAGCGATTCTGCAAGAAAAGTTCCTTCAGATAGCGTGAGCGAGGATCATTCGGGCGATACTCATTAAACGCATTTGCCACCGCTCCGATTACCTTCAAGTCCGAACGACGCGACGGGTCATACAACGCTACTCCCTGCACCCTCTTATTGATAATATAGTAAGCCACGATTCCGGCTGGATCGCCAAGAAGCATTCCGCCAAGTTCGCGCTTCAGCAGACTATCGGTCGCCATTGCCTCAACGCCCTTCTTCGCCACTACTTCCATCACACGACGATCGACATGCACAAGCATCTCGGCCGACTTCGACCCCGACAGCGTATATCCGTGGTCAAACGCATCTGCGCTCGCCTCCACAGTCACTGTTTCAAGGCTGTCTATCGGAAAATACAGTGTCTTTTCGCCCAAGCGCAAACGATATATGTCCGGATATCCCGGAGTTTCCCCTACGGCAGTGAAACGACCTGCGTCATCTATCTTCACTGAGTCCATAAAATACCAACGGCCATTTTCCGAGCCTTCGAGCACCATAGTTTCGCCCTCTGCACCCGATACATTGCCCGTCACTGTCCATTCACTCTTGCCCGCGCACGACCAGAGAGCTGCCCCGGCCAACGCACACGCCACATATTTCGTTATTCGCATTGTTTAATTCTTATTTAATATGATTTCGCGCAAAATTACGAAAATATACCTTATAATCTGACTTATCTCCCCATTTTTTCACTTCCTATCCATACAAACAGGCAGGCTATCAAACCCGCCTGCCCTATTATGAATTATCATTTAGTCCCTACAAATCCTATCTCATCACACATCATCCTCTTTCCTCTTTCCTTTTAAGAGATATCTTCATTTGCAATTCCGCCATCCTCAATAGAGCCGCTGCTATCCCATTGCTTCACGCCGACTGATTGTATCTTCTCAGCATCCTTACCCACAGCGAGGTTGAAGTAGTAATGCTTTCCTGCCTCTATCTTGGTCGACGAAGTTGCGGTAAGCGTCTTACCGCCTACGGTGAGAGTTACCCTGAATCCAGCTTCCGATGGCGCGATTATCGCTTTGTAGTCCGCCGAGTTCTCCGGATGATAAGGAGTAGTGAATCGTCAATAGCCACATCGCCATCTGTGAACTCACAGCCCCCAATAGGTCGCTGTTAATCACGACTTCCGCTGTGCTTTGGTCGGTCTGCACGGTGAAAGTTTCTGCCTCGGTTGTGTAGACAGTTATTTTCTCACCCCACACTACCACTCATTCCCCCCCTTTTTAGTAAATTTGCCGAAAACTTACATACACTCATGGTAGAAGCTACATTCCTATTCATCATCGAAGTGCTCGGCACCATCGCATTTGCCATAAGCGGCATCCGACTCGCAGCCTCAAAAAAATTCGACTGGTTTGGTGCATACACCGTCGGACTCGTCACAGCTATCGGTGGTGGAACTATGCGCGACCTCCTGCTCGACATTCCCGTATTTTGGATGCAGACTTGGTGGTACCTCGCCGTAACTGCTATGTCGCTCGCCATAGTCATACTCCTCCGCTCCCAACTCGTCCGACGCGAGCGCATCCTATTCCTGTTCGACAGCATCGGACTCGCATTATTCTGCGTAATCGGCATTCAGAAAACACTCGCCACTGGCTACCCTATGTGGGTCGCAACAATCATGGGCATACTCACCGGAGCTTTCGGAGGTGTCCTTCGCGATATTCTGATCAACGAAGAGCCTCTCGTTTTCCGAAAAGACATCTATGCAACAGCATGCCTCGCTGGTGCCGTAGTCTACTGGATATTCCTCGAACTCGGAGCATCACCACTAATACAGCAAATAGCTTGTGCTGTGACAGTTATCACACTTCGCGTCCTCGCCATCCGCTACAACCTCTCTCTACCGACTCTTCCGGGACTCGAAAAAACCAAATAATCCCCTATCTTACAGCATTATAACCCAGGCATACGCACAGCAAACCGCAAACCACACTTACCGCCACATACAGACACAACCCCACCACATTATCAGCCTCAAGCATCATCCGACCCTCATTTGCCATCGTCGAAAACGTCGTAAAACCACCGCAAAAACCTACCGTCAGAAGCAACTTAACACGCTCCGACAGCCACGGTGCATCCACCGCCATACCATAAATCACACCAATCAAAAAGCATCCCACTATATTCACCGCAAACGTCCCGAGAGGCACCCCCGAAAAACGTCCGCAACTACTTAATACACACCCCACTAAGTAGCGCATCACACCCCCTATCCCACTTCCGACAAAAATAGCAAGCAAATTCGCAAAATCTCGTTCCATAATCCTCAAAATTTACACTTTAAAAATTCATCCACAAATTCAGATGGCATACTTTCATCATATAGCACAAACGTCTTAATCTTTGCACGTGTTATCGCTACATAAAACAACCTACGCTCCTCAGCATTAGGATAATCGTCTTCCCCTGTCAAAACATAGCTAAGAACAGAATCATCATCTACCAATGATGGAAATCCATACTTATCTTGATTACACTGTAGCAATATCACATAGTCTGCTTCAAGCCCTTTCGATTTATGTACCGTCAAAAACTCTATCTCTCTGCCACACACCACATAAACGCATTTCCTTACCGACCTATATATCTGAGATAAATAATAATCGTCAAATGAATACCGACCTAACAATAAAATCGACTTATCTGACGGTATTTGAGATACGATTTTCTCTATTATACGACCATAAGTAATTCGATTATACGGCAGAAACGCCAACTCTGTCTTCGTGTGCTCATTAAATGGGTGAACATTCTTCTTGATTTGACTCTCGTTACGCTGAATAAAACGAGTCGACAACGTTACCAATGGCTCACCAAACCGAAAAGTTGTTTCAATTTTATTAATCTCAGTAGCACCGAAATAATCCGAAAACTTATTAAACAAAGCTATATCACTTCCCGAAAAACGATAAATAGACTGCCAGTCATCACCCACACAATACAACTTTGCTGGCGGATTTCCATCTCTCAACGACTTCAAAAAATTATAACGGTCTACAGATATATCTTGAAACTCATCAACTATAATATAGTCATATTCCACAGGACGATGCTCTCTGCATAGCTTCGTAGCCACCAATATAGCATCTGTAAAATCTATCATATTCCCCTCTCTAAGCATTCGTGTATAATATGAATACATCGGCTTAAATATATTCTTTATCACAAATACGCTTTGCTTATCCTGCTTACTCCGAGCTTCGCCCAATATTTCATCAATAGATTTACAGCTCGATTTCAACAGCAGGATAAAAGTAGATGCAAGACGTATGAACACTTTTTCATTAACGCTGCTTTCCGATACTACTGCATTATACAAATACTCCTCCGACTTTTCATGTATCGGCACCCCTGCTTCTTCTAAACTTTCTCTTAGCCGTTTCTTAATATCAAAAAATCCGAAATCCGCACTCGATGAGGTAATTAGCATAGTTCCGCGACTCTCATGCACAAATTTCTTCCACGTAATTCCATCATTGTATTTTTTATTTGCCTCCTCATAAGATATGCCACGCTCCTCGGCAAACCACAATGGCACACAACTATGTTCATCTACACCAAAATGTTCAAGATATACTCGCCTTGTCTTTCCATCTTTCTCGTAATAAATCGAAAAATCAGGTCTATACTGCGAATATGTTTCATCAGCCAAAGGATATTCATATGGTTCTTCATATCTGAAACGAACTCCGAGCGACGACAACACAAAGCATATTTTACGTTCTTGCTCACTTCTGACATAAATCGTATTCCCATCCATGTCTGGCAGCAACGCCTTTAATCTGACACGCTTCTGTTCCGCCAATTTATTTCGTTCTTTCCACTCCTGCTGATTTTTACTATTTATCGGAATTTGATAATCAAAAAAATACTCGATTACATTATTCTTAAAATTAGCATCTTCAAGCAACGCATTATATGTTTTAACAAGCATTGCTTCAGCATTATCGCAAATCAAAGGCTTTATCCCAGTTACTTGCCCGATTATATCAATAGCTAATTTATGAAAAGTATAACCCCTAATCCCATCTGTTGCAATTCTTGAAGTCAATTCGTTAGCAGCCTTATTAGTATAACTAATAAGCAATATTTTTTCAGGAGCAATACCTTT
>CAYQEN010000002.1:0-115785 GCA_964416545.1 uncultured Bacteroides sp.
GTGCAGGCTTGTCCTCAGGATTGATTTTAACGAGGGCGCGGGCAATAGCCAGACGAAGAGCCTCGGCCTGTCCCTTATAGCCACCACCATCGAGGTTCACCTTGATGTCGTACTTTTCTACTGAATCAAGTGTGAGAAGGGGCTGCTTAACGATATACTGAAGAATCGAAGAGGGGAAGTAAACTTCCAGTGAGCGTTTGTTGATGGTGATGTTGCCAGAACCTTCGCCAACAAACACGCGAGCCACGGCGGCCTTACGACGGCCAACTGCATTAACTTTTTCCATACTTCAGTGTGTTATTTAATGTTGTTGATGTCGATGACTTTCGCATTCTGCGCTTCGTGGGGATGATTCGGGCCGTTGTAGACGCGCATGTTCTCAATCAGGCGACGACCAAGACGATTCTTGGGGAGCATACCTTTCATCACCTTGATAAAGAGGGGATGATAGCCGGGCTTGAGATGCTTGTTAAACGACTTCTTCATCAGCAATTCGGGAGTTGCAACGCGCTGTCCGCCGGGATAGCCGGTGTACGAAAGATATTCACGATCGGTCATCTTATTACCGGTCAGAACTACTTTGTCTGCGTTCACAATGATTACGAAGTCACCACACTCTACGTTAGGAGAGTAGCTGGGCTTGTTTTTTCCGCGGAGAATCTTGGCGACTTTAGCGCAAAGGCGGCCAAGATGCTGGTCGGTAGCGTCAATTACTACCCACTCGCGGTCAACGCTCTGAGCGTTGGGAGTTAAAGTTTTGTAGCTTAAAGTATCCACTTTTAAGTGTTTAAAATAGAGTTAATTAATCCGATGCCTCACAAGCTCCGCTCGGCCAAAAGCGAATCAAGCTTGGCATCAATTATCGATTCATTGGATATAATCGGACTGCAAAGGTAGTGATTTCCTTTCGTTTAACCAAACCACAACCCAATATTTTTATCCCAATCCGCACCCTTCTCTATGCCCCTGTTCAGATTCTATCGAGAACAGTGGCTATGAGGTCGCGAATTGCGGTTTTATAGTTTGGCGTAGCATCCTGATTCATTCGATTGGCTATAATCGAGCACACCGTCATTGCCTTATGCCCCATCAATCGAGCCAGACCCTGCAATGGAGCACTCTCCATCTCGTAGTTTGTCACTCTTCGTCCCTCATGACGGAACGATTCTATACGACTATTCAAATCCGGATTTGCCAATGGTAAACGAAGCTCACGCCCCTGCGGTCCATAAAATCCCACCGCCGAAATCGTATTACCGCGCACCATATCGTCACGCCCTATCTTCTCTACAAGATCCGCATCGGCATCCACTACATACGGCTTAGCCCAAAGCGGATTCCACCCGGTATGCTCGCAAAGCGACTTCTCAAAATCCAAGTCTGCCACTTCATTTCTACCTGCATAATAATTGAGAACACCATCAAAACCGATTGCCTTCTCTGCTATCACGGGCGTTCCGAGCTTCAAATCTGGCTGTAGAGCTCCTGAAGTCCCGATTCTCACCATATGAAGCGTGCGATGCTCAGATTTCACTTCGCGTGTAGCAAAATCTATATTCGCCAGCGCATCAAGTTCATTGATTACAATATCGATATTATCTGGACCAATTCCATGACTCAGACACATTATCGGCTTCCCTTTATACATTCCACCTATCGTATGAAATTCGCGACTCGACACTTCAAACGTCCGGCTATCGAAAAAAGAAGCCACCATATCCACTCGTCCGGGATCGCCCACAAGTATTATTCTATCAGTAAGTTGTTCCGGAAGTAGATGCAAGTGAAACACTGACCCATCTGAATTGATTATAAATTCTGAAGGAGCTATTATCTTATTTTTCATATCACAAAATTTTAAGCTAAACGATATTTACCGCCCGGAAAGTTCATTACCAGGCCCTTAAATTCCATATTTATCAACAGCGACATCAATTTACCGACATTAATATTCAGATTCACCGACATTTGATTCACCATAGCCTCACCCCGCTCGGTAAGATAATCCAACACGGCGCGCTCATCTTCCGATAGATCTTCAAACAATGTCTGCTGCTTCGGAGTGATATCACTCTCTTTCGTCGGCCACCCCATCGCTTCGATTACTTGCATCGGGTCTTGCACAAGCGAAGCCACATTAGAAGCAATCAACCTATTGCACCCTTCACTGAAGCGATCAGACACTCGTCCTGGCAGAGCAAACACATCGCGACAATAATCCGACGCAAGAGTAGCCGTTATCAGCGCACCCCCCTTCCCTGCCGATTCTGCCACTACCAAGCAGTCGCAAAGCCCGGCCACAATCCTATTTCGAGCCACAAAATTCCCCTTATGAATCGGAGCCGACGACATATACTCCGTCACGAGCATTCCATCAGAGCGCACCATATCGGCCGCAACAGATCTATGTTGCGCAGGATATATCGTATTCAGCCCATGCGCAAGCACACCAACCGTCGGCAACCCGTATTTCATAGCTGCCTTATGAGCTGCTATATCGATACCAAATGCGAGCCCGCTCACTATTGTCACAGGTTGCGACACGGTTTCGGCAATCGTCGAAATAAGTTTATCCACAAACCCCAACCCATACGGAGTGGCATGACGCGTTCCGACCACCGACATCCAGTGTCCCGCATTCAAATCGACATTTCCAAGTGTATAGAGCATCAGTGGCGCATCATCACAATGCGCCAACCGCTCCGGATACCCACTATCACGATAATACACCGTGCGGATACCCGATGAAACCACAAAGTCAGCCTCTGCTTTGGCTTTCTCCAGCAACGCATCGCGATAATCTCGCGCAAACAATCTGTTTCCTCCACCCATCATTGCCGACAAAGCTCCCTCCGAAGCCCGAAAAAATTGCTCCTCCGAGCCCACGCGCGAAAGCAGTTCCCCGGACATCAGCCTATTAACACCGCGCAGCGATGCAAATGCCAATTTATATATCAACTTATCATTCACCCTCTACCGACAAATATTCCTTAAACGCCTCGGCAAGCTCATCGCCGCGACTCAGACGTCCGTCGCGCAAACACACCACAGTCACTTTCGACTTCACTACCGGTGCGCCGTTATCGGCTCTGAAAATATCTTGACGAAACACAAATCGCGCACCATTACGATACATCGACAACTTGCTCACCATATCATCGCCGAGCCCTAAAGGCGTCAGATATTCTATTTCCACACTTCGCAACACTGGGTCAATACCCCTCTGTTGCATATCCTTAAACGTTGTGCCGGCTTTGCGGCAAAACTCATGACGTGTATGTTCCAAATAGTGAAGATACACGGCATTATTAACAATGCCTTGCGAATCCACTTCATAATCGCGGACTCGCAAGGGCATTTCAAAAGCGTATTTCATCTGTTATATTA
Organism: uncultured Bacteroides sp.; assembly: GCA_964416545.1. GTDB lineage: Bacteria > Bacteroidota > Bacteroidia > Bacteroidales > Muribaculaceae > Paramuribaculum. The sequence continues at coordinate 3,388 of CAYQEN010000002.1, forward strand.
ACGATTCACACGGAAAGTTTCATCACCGTCGGTAAAGAACGACACAATTTGACGCGCCGCTGCTATACCGGCATTGATATTGGCTTCCGCAGTCTGGGCACCCATCTTCTTCGGGGTGAAGAACACACGAGAGCCAAACTTTTCTTTCATTTCATCAGCACAATCAGGCTTAATATCCGACACATACTTCAGATCCTGACGTTCCTCAAGAGCCTTCATAAGTCCCGGTTCGTCTATCACCTCTTTGCGAGCTGTATTTACAAGCACACCTCCTTTAGGCATCTTCATCACGAGGTCATAGCCTATCATTCCGCGAGTTTCTGCATTTGCAGGCACATGAATCGACACATACTTATTGTTCGCATACAACTCCTCCACAGAATGCACAGGCTTCACGCCGGCTTCTTCAAGCACACTATCGGGACGACGCGGATGATATCCCGACACCTCCATTCCGAATCCGCTGGCTATACGAGCCACATTTCGTCCTACTTGACCAAACGCATGAATACCGATGGTTTTACCCTTCAGTTCCGTTCCCGACGTTCCGTCAAATGCATTTCGAGCAGCCATCAGCATCATTCCGAAAGCCAATTCGGCCACAGCATTCGAATTCTGACCTGGGGTATTCTCCACACACACGCCATGAGCCGTAGCCGCCTCAAGATCTACATTATCATATCCTGCGCCGGCACGAACCACGATTTTCAGATTTGGAGCGGCATCAAAAACATCCGCGCCCACCTTATCGCTACGCACTATCATAGCGTCTGCTTCTGCGGCAGCACCGAGAAGAGCTTCTCGCGACGAATACTTTTCAAGAAGAGCAAGTTCATGACCTGCGCCCTCCACCACTTTTCGAATACCTTCCACAGCCACAGGCGCAAAAGGCTTTTCAGTAGCTACAAGTATTTTCATAATCGATTAGTGTTTGCTTTCAAATTCCTTCATTGCAGCAACGAGCACTTCCACACTCTCCATCGGCAGTGCATTATAGAGCGAAGCTCGGAATCCGCCCACCGAACGGTGACCCTTGATGCCGACAATACCCTTTGTCGACGCGAAATCTATAAAGTCTTTTTCGAGTTCCTTATATTCGGGAGTCATCACGAAGCACACATTCATTATCGAGCGGTCAGCCGGATCAGTCACGGTACCGGTAAACATCTTGCTCGAATCTATAGCGTCATACAGACGTGCTGCTTTAGCCAAATCCATCTTTTCGAGTTCCTTCACACCTCCGAGCTGCTTATAGTAGCGCAACGTCTGAAGAGCTGAGAATATCGGAAGTACCGGAGGAGTGTTAAACATCGAACCCTTCTTAATATGAGTACGATAGTCAAGCATTGTAGGTATCGCGCGTTCCACCTGTCCGAGCACTTCGTCACGAACTATCACGATAGTAACACCCGCAGGTGCCAGATTCTTCTGTGCGCCGGCATATATTACATCATACTTCGACACATCTATCGGACGTGAGAAGATATCGCTCGACATATCAGCCACCAAACGCACAGGAACATCAGGGTCATAGCGCATTTCCGTACCGTAGATCGTATTATTTGATGTAAAGTGGAAGTAATCAACATCCGTAGGCACTTCATAGCCTTTGGGAATATATGTAAAGTTTGCATCTTTCGACGAAGCCACCACATCGACTTCACCAAACAAGCGTGCTTCCTTAATTGCATTCACTGCCCATGTTCCGGTTTCAAGATACGCGGCTTTTTTCTTGAGAAGGTTAAACGGCACCATGCAGAACTGCATACTTGCGCCACCGCCGAGAAACAACACCGAATATCCTTCGGGAACATCCAGAAGTTCTTTCACCAGAGCCATTGCTTCATCTATCACAGCCTGAAATTCCTTGCTTCGGTGCGACACTTCAAGCACTGACAAACCGGTTCCGGCAAAATTCAAAATTGCATCAGCCGTATTCTTGATTGTATACTCACTCAGAATCGACGGACCGGCATAAAAATTATGTTTTTTCATGTTTCGAAATATTTAGGTGTTTTTACATTGGTTCCATTTAGCCATGCGACTTCCGCACATACGAAAGCCACATCGCAAAGATAATACATTCTTGTTTTTTCAATCATTATTTTTGTATGTTTCTTAACAGCAATTTTCGCTTAGTTTAAAAAATCCTAAACCGGCGAAAATCATTAAACCTTTTATCCTTCTTCCTATCTTACCAAACAAAAGTAAACACTAACTATTCAATCACATATACAATGAAAACAAAAGTTTTAGCTACCGCTATGACAGCCGTGCTGATAATGTCAACTTCAGCCTTTGCAAGCAATTCTTCAGCCAAAAAGGAGCAAAAATGCACCTGCACTGAATGTAAAGAATGCCCTCGTTGCACAGCTCCTGCTCCCGACACCAAACGCACCAACCGTCCTGGCATGCCTATGCAGTTCAATCCGTTTGAAGGCATCGAACTCTCCGAACAGCAGCAAGCTGCCATCAAAGCCCTCCCCTCTCCACAAGCCAACATATTAGAAGCTATCAAAAACAACAAAGATAAAAAGGATAAGAAAGATTCCAATTCTGGCGAAATCAACCGCACCGCCTACGCCAACTACCTCAATAGCATCAAGCAGATTCTCACACCTGAGCAGTACATTAAGTTCCTCGAAAACACTTACACCGCACAGGTTCCTGCCTCGATGAATGGCAGGCGCGAAGGCCGTCCCGGTGGTCGTCCGGAAGGACGTCCGGGCAATCGTCCAGGCGGTCGCTCCAATGGCAATTTCCCCGATATGTGGTAATCATATTTTCTTAAAACTAACTGTTACTATTTATACAAACTTCGACGGCTGTTCCACCTCTCGGAATAGCCGTTTTTTTTCGCTCAGTCAAGCATCAGACTCATATGTGGACGTGCCGAAGGATACCCGAGAATATCGCCCATTCTACGGTCGCTGAATGTCATTGCACACAACACCTCTACCGACACATCAAAATCAAGCATCCCGCGATAGCAGTCATCCACTCTCACACTACCCATCTCCACCATATACGTATGACTATTTTCGTGCATCACTCTATCTACCACCCTTATTGCCGACCGCCAGCCTGGATTTCCTACAGCCACAGCTTCAAGCAGTTTACCAACATTCACTATGCGAGCCATACCGCGACAGCGTAGCCTCCCGGAGCGTCTGCCCGCCGGAGCAAGCACTCTGAACGACCGCCGAGGAAAGTGTCGCCGCAATTCATGAAGAGCAGCCTGTCGCGCATCATCATCTTCACCAAAAAGTTCTTTAACCGTCACCACATTATCCGCATCTCGCACAGCCCACGCCATCGATACCACCCTACCGCTATCATCGGACATTGCCACAAATTGCGAATCACTATCCATACGCAAATCGTCGAGTATATTCAGAAAGTCGCGATGAGTATGAACTACCATTCCACCTCTTTCACATTCAAACCGCCGAAACGCATCATAGAGGTCGTCACCATAGCAATTATCCACGGCTCTATAAGCAGTAGCTTTTCCGACCGTACTAAAAGTATGCACCGACGTATATCGCTGCTCATCGGCATAAAACACCGTCGTAAATCCGAATCTTTTGTAGTATGAATATAGCCAATCATTCGCAGGTATAAGCGCACACACAGCATCCCCTCGCGTTGCCGACCGTCCGAGTGCCTCCACTATCAACGCGCTCATATACCCATTGCCGCGTGCATTTCGCCGTGTCCCGGCTCCGGCTATATAGCTCATCCCGACCTCCGTCCGTTGCACCATCAGCCTATACTTCTGCAATAACAGACTGCTCACCACTCTCCCTCCGCGTTCCAGCGTCATTCCGTCGGCATCATTATACACCCGATCGAAATACATATCTACATACTCAGGCGAATCGTCGAAACACTCGCTCCAAATACGCTTTATCTCTTCTCGCTTATTCATACCCTTCAAACAACGAGCGCCCCGCATCTGTTTTCGCGGGGCGCCCGATTATATCATTTAAGCATCATCCTTGATGTGTCGGACGGAGCAGATCGTTCACCGTTTTCACTGGATTAAACGTTGCTATAGGCACTTCGATAAATGCCGTATTCCAATCGCTCATCGCTCCGTTCCACAAACCGGGAAGCTCAAGCGCACGGAGCTCACGACCGTGGCTCGATTTTTCAGAAATAAATCCGGTAGCCGGGTCTACATGTTCCTGTAAGTCAAATTTCGAACCATCGCGTCTGTGCAGATAGCACACCAAATCCACCGGATTGAAGTGTGTTGCCGTCTTCATCATACAGCAATAATGTTCATTTGATTTATCTATCTGATGACTTTCGAGTATCTGAAGCGACGCACTGCCATCGGGATTAACTGCCACAAACGGGCCTCCGCCTGGCTCCCCTTCATTGCGCACCATTCCACACACGCGAAGCGGACGAGTAAATTTGCCATGCAGATACATTGCCACATCGGTATCGTTCATCGTATCGATCGAGCGATCCGACTGCGAGAACGAGAAGTGCAGGAATTGTAGCATCTCTTGCAGCGTTCCGCGGTCATATTCTCCTGTGGCAAGCAGATTGAGATAATGCTCTATTTTATCATGAAGCTGCATCATATATCCGCCAAGCACCTGCTTGTATCTTACCGTGGCATCACGCTTCGAATCAGGCACCACATTATCAATATTCTTGATAAATACCACTGCCGACTCTATATCGTTAAGGTTCGCTATCAGCGCACCGTGACCACCCGGACGGAAAAGCAGATGCCCATCTTCAATAAACGGAGTATTGTCCGGATACACAGCCACCGTATCTGTCGACGGTTTCTGCTCACTTAGAGATATTTCAAACTTCACCCCGGTGCGAGCTTCAACTCCGGGCACCGCTTCGGCCAATTTCTCCTCAAATAGTTTTCTGTGATTGGTCGACACCGTAAAGTGCAGTCTTACTATACCCTCCGAAGTCGCTGCGGTCTGCGCGCCCTCCATCAGTTGTTCTTCCACCGGAGTGCGACTTCCGTCAGCATAACTGTGAAATTTCAGCAATCCTTTTGGCAGTCCGCCATAGTTCATACCTTCAGGCTTTATTATCGCTGCTATCACATCCTTGAATCGGCCTGCTCCTTTCAGTTCGTCGACACTCTGTCCATACAGACGCTTCGTTGTGTCATTCAACTCGTCTATAAATGGCAACTTATCAGTCGCCTCAATAAGCTGTGCCACGGCCGAACCCTCGGCAGGCACTTCAGCTTCACCGTCTACAAATTCAAACAAAGCCTTGAACATTCGCGATGCTGCGCCCGAAGCCGGCACAAACTTCGTCACCTGGCCACCATCGGCAAGATACTTCTGCCAACGTGCGCAAGCCTCATCCTCCTCTTCTGCTGTCAGCACAGTGATTCCCTGACCGGGACGAGCGGCATCTACAATCTTCAAATATGGGAAACCTGTACGAAACCGTTCGAGCTGAGCATTAAGCTGAGCTTCAGTGATTCCTTTCTCTTCAAGTTGCTTGAGATCTTCTGGACGTAACATTTTCTTGGTATAGTTATGGTATTAATATTTTTCAATGCCCAAATCTAACCATTTTTTATAGTTTTCCAATCGTTTCCTCCCTCATTTTTTATTTATCTTTGCACTATCATGACTACTGAATCAAACTTTCTCAACGATATAGCTGCTGCTCTCCAAGTTCTCGAAAATGGAGGTGTAATACTATATCCCACTGACACCGTGTGGGGTATCGGGTGCGATGCCACTAATTCCGATGCCGTGGCTAAGATTTTTCGCATCAAGCGACGCGCCGAGTCTAAATCTCTGTTGGCTCTCGTTGACTCTACCGACCAAATCGAATGTCGAATGCAAGCTCTCCCTCCTGCCGCCGCCGAACTGATGACTTCATCCCCACGTCCGGTTACGGTAATTCTCTCCGGGGTCAATGGTCTTGCTGAAGCCATGTATGCCGACGACCGCACAGTCGGCATTCGCCTCACCCGCGAAAAATACTCTTCAGAATTGTGCCGTCGCTTAGGCCGTCCGTTAGTGTCTACGTCGGCTAACTTCAGTGGCGAACCCACCCCTGCCATATTTACCGAAATCAGCCGACAGCTGATTGACCAAGTTGACTACACTGCTCTCTACAGGCGTGATGATTATAGCCGTTCTCTACCATCTATGCTTGTAAAGATCAACGCCGACAACTCTTTAACAATTCTCCGCAAGTGAACAAAAAAGCACAACAACGACACCCATCAGCCATCACCGCGATTCTGAAACGCGGTGCCGACATCATCGTGTCGATAGTTGCGCTATCCATACTTTTCGTTCCGCTGACAATCGGGTGTTGCATTGCCGCCATCATCACGCGCAAGAATCCGATTTATAGTCAGCAACGCGTCGGACGATACAATCGCGAATTTACCATCTACAAACTTCGCACCATGCGCCCTGATGCCGAAGCCGACGGCATTCCACGACTCGCATCGCCCTACGATTCAAGAGTCACACACGTCGGACGCACTCTTCGAAAATACCACCTCGACGAGCTTCCGCAATTTTGGAACGTTCTCTGTGGCGATATGTCTCTCGTAGGTCCTCGTCCTGAACGTCGCTACTTCATCGACCGCATCATGGCAAGCCATCCGGAATACTCTCTGCTACTTCAAATCCGACCTGGCATTACCTCGGCGGGCATGGCAGAATACGGCTACGCCACTTCTATCGACGAAATGATTGATCGAATGCAATTCGATATCCGATATCTTGACTCCCCAACTCTCTCCACTGATATAAAAATTATTTACCGTTCCCTCATCTCCGTACTTTCCGGCAAGGGAATCTGAAACGATACACATTGACCGTTATGGCACAAAACATATTTACCGCGTTTCAAAACGCTTTTCTCTCCCTCGTAGTTTGGCGCGAAAAGCACATAGGTGAAAAACCGTTTGTTATATTTCTGGCTCTGCTTGTCGGAATATTCTGCGGACTGGCGGCTCTCGTTCTGAAGTCGCTGATACACGCCATATCTTCAATGCTCACAGCTCATCTGTCGGTAGCTCATGGCAACTGGCTATTCTTCCTCTACCCCGCATTAGGCGTTTTGATAACGTTACTTTTCGTACGCTACGTTGTCCGCGACAACATATCCCACGGTGTTACTCGCGTTCTCTATGCAATTTCGCAAAACAAGAGCCGCCTCAAGAAACACAACATTTTCTCCTCCGTCATGGCAAGCTCAATCACCATAGGTTTCGGCGGATCGGTCGGTGCCGAAGGCCCTATCGTCTACACTGGTGCCGCCATTGGATCCACGCTCGGACAAGCCTTCCGAATGTCTCCGCGAGTACTCATGATTATGGTTGGTTGCGGAGCCGCAGCCGGTATTGCCGGCATCTTCAAAGCTCCGATTGCTGGCATGCTGTTCACTCTCGAAGTCCTGATGATTGACCTTACCACGGTTTCGGTCATGCCGCTCCTCATATCTTCGATAACGGCTGCCACGATAGCCTACATCTTCACCGGCTACGATGTAGAGTTTTTCTTCGTACAGAGCGAACCGTTTGTCACCGGACGCATACCCTACGTTGTGCTGCTCGGCATCTTCTGCGGACTCGTATCACTCTACTTCACCAAAGTCATGAACATGATGGAGAATATGTACAAACGCCTCAACCGACCAATGTATAAATATCTTGTAGGTGCTCTGATTCTCTCTTCTCTCATATATCTTTTCCCGCCACTCTACGGCGAAGGTTACTCTTCCATCATCAACCTCCTCGGTGGCGACACCTCGGCAATATTCGACGGCTCGATTTTCTACGCCGACCGAAGTTCCGTAATATCCATTTCTATATTCATCGGACTCATCATCCTCACAAAAGTATTTGCCACCTCGGCCACAAACGGAGCTGGAGGTGTCGGTGGTACATTCGCACCATCTCTCTACGTCGGTTGTATGGCTGGTTTCTTCTTCGCCTATGTCATCAACAATATGTTCGGACTCGACCTCTCTGTCAAAAATTTCGCTCTGATGGGCATGGCTGGAGTCATGTCGGGTGTCATGCACGCCCCTCTGATGGGAATATTCCTAACTGCCGAGCTTACTGGTGGTTACGACCTTTTCCTCCCCCTCCTCATAGTTTCCACCCTCTCCTACTGCACAATTAAGATTTTTGAACCTTACAGCATCTATGCCATGCGTCTTGCACAACGTGGCGAACTGCTTACCCACCACAAAGACAAGGCCGTACTGACACTGCTCAAAGTTTCAAACGTCATCGAAACCGACTTCAAGACCGTACGCCCCGACATGGATTTGCGCCAGATGGTTGCCGTAATATCTCAATCAAACCGCAACCTGTTCCCTGTCACAAATACCGAAGGAAGCCTTCTCGGTGTCGTACTGCTCGACGACATCCGAAACATAATGTTCCGACCTGACCTCTACCGTCGCATGCGCGTCAATAAATTCATGAGCATGCCGCCGGCTAAAATCCGAGTTGACGACAGCATGGAAAAGGTCATGAAGACTTTCGACGATACAGGCGCATGGAATCTTCCCGTCATCGACGAACAGGGACATTACATCGGTTTCGTCTCAAAATCCAAGATTTTCAACTCATATCGTCGCGTTTTGCGACATTATTCAGAGGACTAAACGTTGCATTTGTGACAAAATGAATAAATTTTCTTCTTTTTGCTTTACGTTTTCTTGATTTATTGATTTTTATTTGTACTTTTGTCATGGTTAAAAAATAGTATAATTAGGACAAAACACAGGTAAAAAAAGATGAAAGCAACCGAAGTAATGGCCGACCTTCAGCGCCGGTTTCCCAACGAACCGGAGTATCTTCAGGCCGTGGAAGAGGTTATCACCTCCATTGAGGATGTCTACAACCAGCATCCTGAATTTGAGCGCTACAACCTCATTGAGCGTCTTTGCATCCCAGATCGCATTTTCTCTTTCCGCGTTTCGTGGGTCGATGATCAGGGCAATGTCCGAAACAACATGGGCTACCGTATCCAGCATTCCAATGCTATCGGTCCATACAAAGGTGGCATTCGATTCCATTCTTCGGTAAATCAGTCGATTTTGAAGTTTCTTGCTTTCGAGCAAACCTTCAAGAACTCCCTTACTACACTCGCGATGGGTGGAGCTAAGGGAGGTAGCGACTTCTCTCCTCGTGGCAAAAGCGACATGGAAGTCATGCGTTTTTGCCAGGCTTTTATAGCCGAACTTTGGCGTCAAATCGGTCCCGACACCGACGTCCCAGCCGGCGACATCGGCGTGGGAGGACGCGAAGTTGGCTATATGTTTGGTATGTATAAGAAGATGGCGCGCGAATTTACCGGTACATTCACTGGCAAAGGTCGCGAATTTGGCGGATCGCTAATCCGCCCCGAAGCCACTGGCTACGGCAACGTCTACTTCCTCCTCAATATGCTCAAAACTCGCGGCCTCAGCCTTGAAGGCAAGCGCGTTGCCATTTCTGGTTCTGGCAACGTAGCTACTTACACCGCCGACAAGCTGTTACAACTCGGAGCCAAAGTCGTATCGATGAGCGACAGCAACGGCACAATCTACATTCCCGATGGACTCACTCGCGAGCAACTCGACTACATCTTCAAGCTCAAAAATATCTATCGCGGACGCATTCGCGAAGCTGCCGAAGAATTTGGTTTCGAATACTTCGATGGCGAACGCCCATGGATGCGCGTTCAGTGCGACATTGCCATGCCTTCGGCCACACAGAACGAACTCGATGGCGACGATGCTCGCGCACTCCTCAAAGGTGGTTGCATAGCTGTAAGCGAAGGTGCAAATATGCCATCCACGCCCGATGCTATTAAGGAATTCATCGCTGCACGCATCCTTTATGCTCCCGGCAAGGCGGCAAACGCTGGCGGTGTATCAGTATCAGGACTCGAAATGTCGCAAAACTCGCAGAAACTCTCATGGTCTGCAGCCGAAGTTGATGCTCGACTCAAAGAAATCATGGCCGAAATTCACCATCAGTGCGAACTTTACGGACGTGAAGAAAACGGCTACATCAACTACGTCAAAGGAGCCAACGTTGCCGGATTTATGAAAGTTGCCCGAGCCATCATGGCTCAAGGAGTCATCTGATTCCGGCAAGACTAAGACTTCAAAACAAAATAGCAGTTGTACTATACATCCCTGCTGTCACTCCCGACAGCAGGGATTTTTTTCTTTTGACTCTATCTTTCATTTCTTTATTGTATCTTTGCTGTACAAACATTCTCACTTTTTTGATATGGCCATAAAACATACTATTTTAGGCTGTTTTCTCTCCTCGGCACTTATATCTGCCGCCGCAGCCGACGACTATACCAAATGGGTCGACCCTTTCATCGGGTCAACTAACTTCGCTGTCACAAATCCGGGTGCGGTAATGCCCCACGGCATGATGTCCGTTGTTCCTTTCAATGTGACCGGTTCCGACGAAAACGCCTTCGACAAAGATGCCCGTTGGTGGTCGGCACCCTACGAATACACCAACAAGTTTTTCACCGGATATGCCCATGTCGCTCTCAGCGGTGTCGGCTGTCCCGACCTCGGTTCTCTACTCACAATAGCCACCACTGGCGACCTTGAACCCGACTATCGAAAATACGGCTCATCATACACCGCCGAAGTTGCCACACCGGGCTACTACTCCAACAAGTTGCTTAAATACGACATCACCACCGAAGTCACCTCTACCTTACGCAGTTCTGCCGAACGCTACACATTCCCCGGTGGTAAAGGAAACATCTTGATTAACCTCGGTCAAGGTCTGACAAACGAGAGCGGAGCTACCGTACGCCGCGTAAGCGACACCGAAATCGAAGGTTCAAAGCTGCTTGGCACTTTCTGCTACAACCCACAGAAAGTATTCCCCATCTACTTCGTCATGCGCGTCAGCAAAAAGCCCGACAATAGTGGCTACTGGAAAATGCAGCCAACCATGACTGGTGTTGAAGCCGAATGGACGCCCGACAACGGCACTTACAAAATATACACCCAATACGGTCGCGAACTCAGTGGCGACGACATCGGCTATTGGTTTACATACGACAATCTTGCCGCTGGCGAACAAGTGGAAGTACGCATGGGTGTATCATTCGTATCCATTGCCAACGCTCGCGAAAATCTCGATAAGGAGCAGATGGAACTTTCTTTCGACCAAATTCGCACAAACGCTCACAATCGCTGGAACGCCGACCTTAGCCGCATCAAAGTTTCAGGGGGCACAGACAATGATAAGACCGTTTTCTACACCGGACTCTACCACTCCCTTATACACCCCAACATTCTCAGCGACATCAACGGTCAATACCCGCAAATGGAAGGTTTCGACAACTTGACCGCCAACAACGGTCACGACCGCTACACCGTATTCTCTTTGTGGGACACCTACCGTAATGTCCACCAGCTTCTCACTCTTGTCTATCCTGAACGCCAGCTTGATATGCTCCGCTCAATGGTCGACATGAGCAAGGAATGGGGATGGCTTCCAAAATGGGAACTATTCTCTCGCGAAACATTCACTATGGAAGGCGACCCCGCTATTCCCGTCATCGTCGACTCTTGGCGCAAAGGGCTTCGCGACTTCGACATCGATGCCGCCTATAAGGCAATGAAACGCTCGGCTACAACCACCGGCCGCCTCAACCCCATGCGTCCGGACATCGACCCATATATCGAAAAAGGCTACATTCCATTAGGCGTTCACGCTGGCGACAACTCCGGCGACAATTCCGTGAGCCATGCTCTCGAATATTATGTTGCCGACAATGCTCTGGCTTGGTTGGCTGAAGAACGTGGCGACAAAGAATTTGCTTCTGAACTTCGCAAACGCGCACTCGGCTACAAAAATTACTACTCTAAAGAGAGTGGCACTCTGCGCCCCATCAATGCCAACGGATCTTTCCTCGCTCCATTCAATCCCCGTCAAGGTGAAAACTTCGAAAATGCGCCGGGTTTCCACGAAGGAAGTGCCTGGAACTACACCTTCTTCGTTCCGCACGATGTCGACGGACTCATCAAGATTAACGGTGGCAAAAAGAACTTCGTCAAAAAACTTCAAATGGTATTCGACGAAGGTCTCTATGATCCGGCTAACGAACCCGACATTGCTTACCCCTACCTGTTCAGCCGCATCCCCGGACAGGAATGGAGGACGCAGAAAGAGGTTAACCGCCTGCTCGGCAAGCACTTCTCGACAAAACCCGACGGAATCCCCGGAAACGACGATACCGGAACAATGTCCACATGGGCAGTCTTCTCAATGATCGGTTTATACCCCGATTGCCCCGGCGAACCGTTCTACACTCTCACTTCTCCGAAATTCGACAAAATTGAAATCGACAACGGTGCCGGCGGAAACATCGTCATCGAGACAGAAAAAGAAAGTCCCGATGCCATCTACATTTCCGGCATGACCCTCGGCGGAAAGACACTGAAAGACTTCCGCATCAGCCACGACCGTCTGATGAATGGCAAAACTCTGAAATTCAAATTATCAAACACTCCTAAATAACCCACATGAAAGCGTATAATCTTCTTGCCGTTGCTCCATTGCTTCTCGCTGCTTGCTCAAGCAATGACGACAACAAAGCAACAGACAACTACACCGCTTACGTCGACATGAAAATCGGCACCGGCGGACACGGACACGTATTCATGGGCGCTAACGTGCCTTTCGGCATGGTACAAGTAGGCCCCACAAGCATTCCACAAACATGGGATTGGTGTTCCGGATACCATGATTCCGACTCCACAGTCATCGGTTTTTCACACACCCACTTCTCAGGCACCGGCATCGGCGACCTCTTCGACGTTACTGTAATGCCTGTTATCGGCAATGTCACCTACGCGCGTGGCGAAGAAAAAGAGCCTGAAAGCGGTCTTTGGTCTTACGCCGACCGCTCGCAGGAGATTGCTCACCCCGGCTACTATTCTGTGCCTCTCACACGATATGGCATCAAAGCTGAGCTCACCGCCACAAATCGTGTAGGTCTGCATCGCTACACATTCCCTGCTTCCGACTCTGCTGCTATCGTTTTCGACCTTCAGAACGGCGGTTGCTGGGACGCTCCCACCGAAACCAAAATCGAAGCTCTCAACGACTCTACCATCGTGGGCTATCGCTTCTCTAAAGGATGGGCTGCAAATCAAAAAGTTTTCTTTGCCGCTCGCACTTCAAAGCCCTTTGAATCCATCGAACTCAAAGGCAAGGACAACATGTACGGACGCCTAAACTTCAAGACATCTGCCGACGAGCAAATTCTCGTCAAAGTTGCCCTATCGCCCGTTTCCATCGACGGTGCCTCGGCAAACCTCATCGCAGAAATGCCGGGATGGGATTTTGAAGCCACCAAAGATGCAGCAAACAATGCTTGGAACAACGAACTTGCTCGAATCGACATCACAACTACCGACAGCATCGAGCGCGTGAAATTCTACACGTCCATGTTCCACTCCATGATTGCTCCGTCCACATACGACGATGTCGATGGTAAATACTACGGTTCCGACGGCAAGATTCATGATGGCGACGGACACACCAACTACACCACATTCTCATTGTGGGACACCTACCGTGCTGCCATGCCGCTTATGAGCATCATCAACACCGAAAAATACTCCGACATGGTCAACACGATGGTCAACATCTACGACCAGCAGGGTCTCCTCCCCGTATGGCACTTCTGGGGCAACGAAACCAACTGTATGGTAGGCAATCCGGGCATCATCGCCGTAGCCGATGCCATTGTTAAAAATCAGCCCGGCATCGACCGCAAGCATGCCTACGAAGCTCTGCTCGCCACCGCAGCCGACACTCTCCGCGGAGGCAAATGGCGCCAGCAATACGGATTCATCCCCTCCGACTTCATGAACGAATCTGTAGCCTTCGACATGGAATACGCAATTGCCGACGCTGCCATAGCCAATGCAGCAGCAGCAATGGGCGACACTGCCAACGTCCGAAAATTCACCGAGCGTAGCCACTCCTACCGCAATTACTTCGACTCTTCTACCGGATTTATCCGTGGTCGCCTCTCCGACATGTCTTGGCGCACCCCATTCGATCCTCGCTCGTCCAACCATCGCAACGACGACTACTGCGAAGGCAATGCTTGGCAGTACACATGGCTCGTTCCCCACGACATCGAAGGTCTCGAACAGTGCTTCGGCTCTCGCGAAACAACTATTCAGCGACTTGACTCGCTCTTCAACACAAGCTCCGAGCTCACCGGCGAACTCGTTTCAAACGACATCACCGGACTTATCGGACAGTATGCCCACGGCAACGAACCGAGCCACCACGTAATCTACTTCTACACAATGCTCGGACAGCCCGACAAAGCTGCCGACCGCGTACGCGAAGTTCTCGAAAACATGTATTTTGCCAACCCCAACGGACTTCCGGGCAACGAAGACGTCGGACAAATGTCGGCTTGGTACATTCTCTCATCGCTCGGATTCTATCAAGTTGAGCCAGCATCTGGCCGCTACTGGTTCGGATCGCCTATCTTCGACCGCGCAGAACTGAAAGTCCCTGGTGGTACTTTCACAATCACCACAGTCAACAACTCTAAGGACAACAAATACATCCGCTCGGTCAAGCTCAACGGCAAACCCTACGACAAATCCTACATCATGCACTCCGACATCATCAACGGAGGCGAGCTGGAATTTACCATGGGAGCAGCCAACTGATAGCTCACATTCCTGATACTTATAGAGGCGCAACACTCGGAAATCCCCGAGTGTTGCGCCTCCACTTTTACCAAATATTGCTTATTTCATAATTTGATATTGAATCAAGAAGTGCCCTATTACAGCTTATAGTTGGTCGAGTCCGATTTTATTATTACATTTGCCTTTGACCTAAAGTCTAAACCGATTCACGATGAAACCTACCTTTCTGAAAATCGTCATAGCCTTTTTTATCGGCATCGCGATTACGTCGTGCGGACGCGATAGTCATCCGGCAGTCACTCCTGCCGATTCCGCCTACGCATTCGCCGTCAAAGCCACTCCCGACGGTCTTTGGGGACTTGCCGATGCCAATGGCAATCTGATTGTCGACTATCGCTTTGAGTCAGTCCCTACAGCGGTCATCGACGACGTTTTTTCAGCTCATTCCGATTCCGGCATCGTTGTCTACAGGCTCCCAGAAGCCACAGCTATTTTCTCTGAGCTCCGCGCCGCCGGATGCCCTGCCGATGGCATAATGCCTATATGTCGCCCCGAATCTCCAATTGAAGTCGCCGACACCGACGGAAACATCCTCTTTGAGCTATCCGACATCGATGGTCACAACTTCACCGCATGTTATGCCTACTTCACCGATGGAGTCTTGATAGCCCGCGACTTCACCACCAACCGTTGGGGAGCCATAAGCTCAAATGGTTATTTGATTATTGAGCCAATTTATGACTACATCACCCCATTCAGTCGCAACAGAGCATTAGCATTACGCCACGACGACGAGGGCAATCCGTTGCTGTGCGTCATTGACAGCAGTGGGTCTGAGATTGAAGCTATACGTGGCGACTTCGACATCCTCTCAAACCGTTTCGCATTCGGACTCTGCGTCGTAGCCGACAATACCTCTGGCATCAAATCGCTCATCGACCGCAGAGGAAATCTCACCCCTCTCCCCATCCAAAACATCAGAGTCGAAGCCATCGTCGACGATGGCATTGCCTACTCCGATTCCACACATCATAGTGGCATATTAGACTTTGACGGCAAACATGTTACTCCCGCACCCTACTTTTCCGTTTCATCACTTCCGGGCGTAAAACACATTTGTGCCCTCCGAGCCGACAGCACCGATATTCTTTCTGCCGACGGCAAACTACTTGTTTCCATGCCAGGCAATCTTCGCATCATCCCTCTCCCGTCACGCGACATCTACATAGCCGTCAACGACATACAGTCATCAGCAACGCTTCTCGACAAAAATCTCGTCCCCATCCCCGACATTTCCTTTGCCAAAGCTGAACTGATTACATGTCTCTCCGATATCATTTTATCCGATCGAGCCGACGATCACCGCAATTTCAACCCATACCACGGCGAACCACAGCCCGAATGGATGAAACCAGACAGCGAAGATGAATAATACAGCAACCGACTACATCCTGATAGCCGATAGTGGCAGCACCAAAACCCATTGGATAGCAACCTCAAAAGATGGCATCATCAACGAATTTACCACTTCCGGACTAAATCCGGTAACGATGGACTCCAACCGGATTTCCAAGCGGATACTTACGGAGGTAGTCCCCAAAATGATATCCCAAAAGCCAAAAGCCATCCGATTCTATGGCGCCGGATGTACCAGCGAACTATGCCCTGCGATGGAAGTCATCATCTCCAACGCCACACAATGCCGCGATGTCAAAGTCGCTTCCGACATGACCGGAGCCGCCATAGCCCTATTCGACGACACACCCGGCATTGCCTGCATTCTCGGCACAGGCTCCAACTGTTGCCTTTTCGACGGCCACACTATAATCGACAATGTATCCCCTCTCGGCTACATCCTCGGCGACGAAGGCTCCGGTGCTGTGATAGGGCGCAAACTCCTCGGCGACATTCTCAAACATCAAACAAGCGAGTATCTGCGCAACGCCTTCTTCAGCGAATACCCCATCGACCGTTCCGAAATTCTTCGCCGTGTCTATCGCGAACCGGAAGCCAATCGCTACCTTGCTTCATTCATTCCGTTTGTGGCTCGACACATCTATCTCGACGAAGTCAAAACACTCATAAAAACCTCATTTACCGAATTTTTCCGTCGCAATATACTTCATTTCGACACCCACTCCCTCCCCATCGGCTTTGTGGGCTCTATCGCCACCATTTTCTCCGACCAGCTACGCGAAGTGGCCGCTGAGCATAATTGTCGCATAGGGCGCATTCTGCAATCACCGACTGAAAATATAGCTATGTACCATACTAACATTTTTTTCTGATGCCTGAATCAAAAAACTTTGAACTAATAATGGCGACTATCACGGGCAACGACCATCAAGGACTCGCAGCCGCCATTTCAGAAATACTGGCAAAAAACAATGCTCAAATCCTCGACATCGGCCAGACTTCCATCCACCACCAGCTCCTACTCGGCATCCTTTACAAGACCGACAGTGCCACATCGGGTGAAATTATGAAAGAACTGCTCTTCAAAGGCTACGAACACGACATGAACGTAACCTTCACCCCTATTGCTCCGGACGACTATGAAAAGTGGGTCGGTCAGCAAGGCAAAAACAGATGGATTGTCACTATGCTCGGACGAAAGCTGACCGCAAGCCACATCACCGGAGTTAGCCGAATCATATCCGAGCAAGGAATGAATATCGACTCTATAAAGCGACTCACCGGACGCATGCCGATCGAAGGACGCACCGAAGGCTGTAGCAAGTCATGTGTTCAGTTCTCTGTCCGTGGCAATCCATTCGACTATACAGCCATGCAAAAGTCATTCATGCAGCTCTCCAACCTCGAAGAAGTCGACATATCTTTACAGGAAGACACCATGTATCGACGCAGTCGCCGACTGGTATGCTTCGACATGGACTCAACACTGATTGGCACAGAAGTCATTGACGAACTCGCCGAAAAGGCTGGAGTCGGCGCACAAGTACGTGCCATCACCGAAAGTGCAATGCGTGGCGAAATCGACTTCACCGAAAGTTTCAAACAGCGAGTAGCTCTTCTCAAAGGCCTTGACGAAAGCACTATGAAGGAGATTGCCGAAAATCTACCCATCACAGAAGGCGTAGAGCGCATGATGACTGTTCTCAAACGCACCGGCTACAAGACAGCCATTCTATCCGGCGGATTCACTTACTTCGGCAACTATCTGAAGCAACGTTTCGGATTCGACTATGTCTATGCCAACGACCTCGAAATCGTCGACGGCAAACTCACCGGACGACACATCGGCGAAATTGTCGACGGTCGACGCAAAGCTGAGTTGCTCCGACTATTGGCTCAAGTTGAAAACATAAACATCAAGCAGACTATTGCCGTAGGCGATGGTGCAAACGACCTCCCGATGCTCGCCACTGCCGGACTCGGCATTGCATTCCACGCCAAACCGAAAGTCAAAGCCACAGCCAAACAGTCGCTATCAACCATCGGCCTCGACGGCATTCTCTACTTCATTGGTTTCAAAGATTCATTTATGAGCGAGCCCTGATTCAGGATTCGCAAAATGAGTCATCACGCGAGCTGGAGCTCGTCCCGCACGATACTCCGACGCCATAAAATCCATATACGGCTCAGCATGTGTAAAAAATGCTCGATAGCCGTCACAGAGATAATTCAACCCTCTCACTCCATCGATCTGATCCGTAGCAAACCGATTTTTAGGGCATTCGCCATGGCAAGCCTTCAAAAATCTACAGCTACGGCATCGGGCGGTGAGTTTATCGCGTTTTGATTCTCCAAACAGCAACTGACGCTCGGTATTCATCATCTCCAATATCGTCGAGCTGTGGATATTGCCAAGTTTGTATTGGGGGAAAGCAAAGTGGTCACACTGATACAGCGAGCCATCATGCTCCATCATTGCAGCATGGCCACACGTTTCTGCCATCGTACACAATCCCGGCTGCACCCCGAGCCAGCCGGCTAACGTTGCATCGAATATCTGCACAAACACATTGCCCACATCCTCCTTTATCCACTCGTCAAACACACCGACAAGAAATCGTCCCCACTGCTCGGGAGTGACCGAATGATATGTCAATTCGCCTTCCTCATCCACCGCAGCCAACGAGCCGTCAGCCTTACGACGCTCCACTATCGGTGTAAACTGAATATACTTGCATCCTATCGACTTAAAAAACTGATAGAATTCCACCGGATAGTCGGCATTATAGTCGTTCACCACCGCCAGTGCATTCCATTCCACCCCATGACGCTGAAGCATCTGAATGCCTCGCATCACGCTCAAAAACGTCGGCTTGTCGCCGGGCGTCCTACGATACTCATCGTGAAACTCCGCAGGGCCGTCAATCGACACCCCGACAAGCCAGTCATTAGCTTTCAGAAATCTACACCACTCATCGTTAAGCAATGTTCCGTTTGTCTGCAAGCTGTTCACTATTGGGCGACCGCCACCATACTTTTTTTGCAATTCCACCACCTTTTGATAGAACGACAACGAGCGTGCCGTAGCCTCGCCACCGTGCCATGTAAAGCATACCTCGGCCGTCGTTTGCGCCGCGATATACTGCTTAATATACTCCTCCAGAGTCGACTCGCTCATAAACGTTCGTGGATTTTCTGCGCCAAGTATCTTACCTTTTTCAAGATAATAGCAATATTCACACGACAAATTGCAAAACGAGCCGACTGGCTTAGCCATGACGTACATCACTCGCGAAAACGGATTTTCAAGAATTTCTGGCATAACGGTTCCTTATAATAAGGACAAAATTACTCATTCACACCTCCATTTCCAAACCTCCAAAATATTTAACCTCATCGCACTACCGCTGTCAGCAATAAAAGATGTATTTTTGCGCATCTAAATTTCAACCATACCTTCGCATGAAAAAAATATTACTCAGCCTCTCTCTGGCCATCATTGCCTCCGCTCTCTCCTTCTCCTCATTCTCACAATGTCGCCATCACACCACTTGCCAAGCAATAGCTGGGCGACAAATCTCAGCTCCATTCGACACCATCCTGTCTGAATCCCTCGAAGGCACTCTTGGCGACATCTCCGTACCTTCACGCCACATCGTTTCACCGGCAAAAATCACAGTAGCCCTCCCTGCCGGATATTCCGACAACAACTCCGACCGCTACCCGGTGCTATATCTCCTCAACGGCCACGGTGGCAACAATCGCACATGGAGCTCATTCACAAACCTCGACAGCCTCGCCACCGCCTACCGCACCATCATCGTATGCCCCGACGGTCGCAACAGCTGGTACTGGGATTCCCCCGTCGACTCTACCATGCAAATGGAAAGCTACATCACATCCGAACTCATCCCATTCATCGACCGACACTTCGCCACACGTGCCGACCGCAATGGCAGAGCCATCACCGGACTTAGCATGGGCGGACACGGAGGCCTATGGCTCGGACTTCGACACAAAGACATCTTTGCCAACTGCGGTTCTACGAGTGGCGGTGTCGACATTCGCCCATTCCCCAAAAACTGGAACATGGCCGACCGACTTGGAGCTTTGAAAGACAACCCTAAACGTTGGGACGAACACACCGTCATCAACCTCGTCCCTACTCTTAAACCTGGCGAACTAAACATCATTTTCGACTGCGGCACCGAAGACTTCTTCTTCACTGTCAACAACAACCTCGACCGCACTCTATCCGAACGAAGCATTCCTCACACCTACCTCACCTCTCCGGGAAGCCACAACGCAAAATACTGGCGAAAATCAATCATTCCGCAACTCCAATTCTTCCACTCCCACTTCTACCCGACCAAATAACCCCATCGTTTGCCGTTATTCTACTTTATGCCTATCTTTGTGGCAATAAAGTCAAACAAAACAATTATAATCTATGAAAAAAGTATTAAGTGTACTCATGGTTGCCGTTGCTCTGATGATGGCGGCACCCGCACAAGCCCAGCTTCTCCACTTTGGTGTAAAAGGCGGTTTGAATATGTCTGAACTCGACTGGAATTCTGGTCTTGACTACAAAGAAGGCAACTCCACCGGCTTCTTCATCGGTCCGATGGCTGAAATCAATCTCCCGATTGTTGGACTCGGTGTCGATGGAGCACTCATGTACTCTCAGCGTGGAAAAGACGAATTTAAGAAACAAGGCATTGAAGTTCCCATCAACTTGAAATACTCAATCGGACTCGGTAGCCTCCTCGGTGCATATATCGCAGCCGGTCCCGACTTCTTCTACAACTTCAATGATATCGACATCGAACACCTCGAAGCAAAGAAAGCAAACGTTGCCCTCAACCTCGGCGTTGGCGTTAAGCTCCTGAAGAAAATACAGCTCGGCGTCACCTACCAGATTCCGATGGGCGACAGCTTCGACCTCAAAGCCGTTGTCGACAACCACAAGCAAAAAATCGGCGAAACAAAAACATGGCAAATCTCTGCCGCCTACTTCTTCTAAGCCGACAAACAAAACTCCCTATACAAAACAAACGCTTCCGATGAGGTTTAGAACTCATGTCGGAAGCGTTTTCATTTTACATTTCCCTATTTTATCCGTAAATACTTATTTCCCAGAGTCTTGACAGCATCCTCCCCCACGGCGATTACCATAAGCCTTCTTGGCCTTACCTTGACGGAACGCAGCCTTACCACGACGTGGTTCACCACCGTTCACATACATGTTTTCAAGAAATACCACATACTGCTCCGGACCTATAATAGCCTTAACCTCTTCAAGATACGACTTCTTCGCGGCTCGACGTTCTGCAACACGCACCGAATCATTCCTTAGCTTATTCTCTTTACGCGCCTTTCCCTTTTGCGCACCTTCACCCCTCATTCTGCTGTTAAGCTCCTCAAGCTTAACCTTCTGAGCCTCAGTAAGCGTGATGCCATCAAACGGATTCACAGCTGCGCAACGTCCTGAACGCGCCGACTTGCATTTCATACTCGCCTGCTTTGCAGCCACATTTCCATCAGCCTTATTCTGAGCCACACCATTAAAAGCCACAAGCGACATTGCTACAAGAGCCAAACTTAAAACTTTCTTTTTCATATTCGTTATAATTACATTTTTCATTAAACACACCCTTTTGACTCCACCCGAAAGCCAAAGTTTATCCCCGCATCAACATTTAACTCTCTTTTAACCAGCACCCAATCAAGACGATAAAGAATCCTAAAAATCGCCCACCCCAATTAAACCATCGCCACATCCTTTTCACCCCCAACCACCTCAAAATATAAAACTCAAAAATGTAAATGTAGCAGGGAGTCGCAATGCGACTCCCTGCTACATTTTCTATAAAACCAATTTGGTATAAACGACGAAAGACAAGCTTATGCTTGTCTTTCGGTGCGGAGAGGACGAGATTCGAACTCGTGGTAGGATTGCTCCTACGTCAGTTTAGCAAACTGGTGGTTTCAGCCACTCACCCACCTCTCCTTTGAGCCTCTGTGGGGCTAATTGCGGTGCAAATGTAGCAAGTTTTTTTATCCGGTGCAAATTTTTCGGCAAGTTTTATCCACATTTTTATCATTCAAAAAATAGCTCCACGCCAAGATAGCCATCAACCACATAAATACCAACCACTTACCCCTCACTCTTGATTTTTCTCTTTTTTTCAATTATTTTTGTCATACAATCATCTTAATCCCTATTATGACAGAAAAGAAAGCGAAAAATAGCAAATCAAAAAAGACCGTAAAAAAATCTCACAGCCTCAGTCTTCGCATTATGATTGCGGCAATCTTGTTGCTTGCGCTGGTCGCTTCCGCCCTTTCGCTCACTCAATCAAGTTATAAAGGCTCCGACGCTTGGGTCAAAATCCCGTCATGCAGCACATCCGAATCGGTTCGCGACTCTCTCATATCGGCTCTCGGCCATAAAGAAGGCACACGTGTCTACTATTTTTGGCGCATCATGAATGGCAAAGTTAGTGAATCCGCTGGTGCCTACCGCATTGTCAACGGACAGCTGTCGCTCAAATCCGCATGGCGCATCAAGCGCGGTATGCAGACGCCTGTCAAAGTTTCATGGACAAGCCTACGCACCATCGACGACCTCGCCGTACGCATTGCATCTAAACTCGACTTCTCTCACGACGACTTTATCGCCGCTTGCGACTCTATCCTACCTACCTATGGTTTCGATCGTCCGCAATACGCAGCTGCATTCCTGCCCGACACTTACGAGTTCTACCACACCGCACCGGCTGCCACTGTCGTACGCCGCATGCTGGATTACCGCAACAACTTCTGGAACAGCTCACGCACAGCAAAAGCTCGCGAACTCGGACTTACACCGATCGAAGCCTCAACACTCGCATCGATTGTCGAAGAAGAAACCGCCAAAACCGACGAAATGCCGGTCGTAGCTCGACTATACATCAACCGTCTCAACCGCGACATGCCTCTGCAGGCCGACCCGACAGTCAAATTTGCTGTCGGCGACCCCTCTCTGCGACGCATCACCGGACGACACCTGAAAGTTGAATCTCCCTACAATACATACACCCACAAGGGACTCCCCCCCGGACCGATTCGCATCGCTTCTCGCCAAGCCATCGAAAAAGTCCTCTCCGCTCCCGAACACGAATTTCTCTACATGTGCGCACGCGAAGATTTCTCTGGCTACCACAATTTTGCCGCCAATTTCTCCGAGCACAAAGCAAACGCCGCACGCTATCAGGCCGAACTAAACAAGCGCGGAATACGTTAGTCTTACATACTCATCATTTTCTCATCCTCTTAACAAAATTGCTCACCATGTTCGACCGCACCGACCGACTCGTACTCGCAGCCTCATTCGACACCGACTGGGAAGCGCACATTGCCAAAGGACTCCTCGCTCAAGAAGGCATCAAATCCATTATCGACAACGAAATAATGGGCTCAACACTACCCATCGGATTCAACACCATTGGGGGCATCCGACTGATGGTAATGAACAACAATCTTCAAAAAGCTCAGGAAATAATAGCTCGCATGCACACCCACGAGTGCGACTGACCTACTTCCGAATATCCTTATCGGCTTCCGCTTCTATCAGAGCCTTACTATTACCCGACTCTGCTTCTTTTGGCGTTTCATCGCCCTCTTCGCCACGCATTATTATGTAGCGATTATAGTAGGCAAGCAGCAGTGTGGTAAGTGGCAGAGCTATTATTAGACCGATAAATCCGAGAAGCGTGCCCCAAATCGACAGCGACAGTAATATCAACGCCGGATTCAGGCCCATCGCCTTACCCATAATTTTTGGCGTAAGAAATAAGTCTTGAATCGCCTGAACCACAGCATACACTGCCACACACTGCCACACTATCGTCCAGAAATCGCCACCTCCGCCGGCCGTATACACCAAACAGAGCACTGCCGTTGGCAATATCGATATCAACTGCAAATACGGCACAAGGTTCAGTATTCCGATAAACAACCCCAAGACTATTGCCATCGGCAGACCGATAATGTAGAATCCGATACTGAACAGCACTCCTACAATAAACGCTATCAATGCCTGACCACGGAAATAATGATTCATGCTCATCTTGACATCATTACCGATAGCAAACACCGCTTGACGATATTTCGGAGGCACCATCCGACAGAATCCGCGCGACAGCCTATCGTAATCAAGCATTATAAACACCACATACAGCACAAGAATAAACCAGCTGAACACGCCCACTATCACTGATATACTACCCGTTATCAAGTTCCAGGTTGCCGACAGCGACTTGCCCAACACCGTACGCCACTCCTGCGTCGTAAGCATATCCGACAGCTTATTAAAGTCCACATAACTACGCAGAAACGCATGTACTTCCTGTGGCATAAAGCGTATTTGTATTTGCGTCGACGCATATTTGCGCATCACGGTAGCCATCTGATGCATCTCCTCCGAAATTATCGGAACTATAAAGTAGCAAAGTGCCGACACGAAAAACACAGCCTCAAAGAGTGTGACAAAAATTGCCACCGCACGACCCTTCAGATGCAACAATCGTCTATTGTACTGCACAAAAGGCTCAAACATATATGCCACCAAACAGGCAACAAAAAATGGCAACAACACATTTTTCAGTGTATTGATAAACCAGAAAATACCGCAAAGCACCAACACGCCTATCACAAGGCGCACAACGCGGTCAAATGTATATGGATTTCTGTGTGGCATATCGTTAAGCTACTTCTACAACTGCGAATTTACGAAAAATCGTATTAGCTCAGCTTACTTATTGCCCCATTTAGGCGTTATTCCAACAAAAAATTCAAAATTAATGCCCGGCATCGGACGCGAAAGCACCGACAAATACTCTTCGTCAAAAAGATTATTCACCGCAAATTTCAGCGACACGTCAGCCGCTCGCAGCTTCAGCCACTTTTCCACCGACACATTGCTCATATAGTATTGTGGCAGATGTCCGGTTATTGTATAGTCATTGCTCGACATGGTAAATCGCTCGCTATACCATACCCACTTATAGAGGAAGCTCCACGTCTGCCACGACAATCTACCCGTGGCTGATGCCGAATTGCGAGGCACGTATGGCAACTGTTTTCCCACCGAGCGGTCTGCTTCCGACATCTTATCTCCGCGATTTATACTTGGGGTCCACGAATACGACCCATTTAATTCTAACACCCAGTCTTTCCAGGGGCTTACGCTAAATCCCCCCCTTCCCTCCACTCCGTAGGCGTGTACTTTCTTCACATTCCTCGGCGAGAAAAATCCCTTTGTGGTCGGAAGCCATATTATCCAGTCGTTTATGCGCGAGTCAAACCACGACACACTTCCGTTAAGTGCAAATGACCCGGGATTCCCCACTGCGAAACTCGCACCAACGTCATAACTAAATCCCTCTTCATTACGCAGTTCCGGATTTCCGCCGGGCAGAAAGTAGAGGTCATTAAGCGTAGGAAATCGATAATTTCGCGACACCGATGCTTTCAGCATCACATTTCCGCGACGGCTCACAAGGCCATCGATAAAAAATGCAGGTATTGCCGGTGCCCATCGCCGACCGAACATCTCTCCGCGCACCACTGTCGACAATCCTATCCTGTCCGTAGGCTGCCATTTCACCGAAGCCGAACCCGACAACTGCACACGCCCTTTATCATAGCCCACTATTGCGCGGTCGCCATCCTGGAGTATTATATTCTTATCCTCACTGCGCACATTATGCTGATACACCGACATATTTGCCGTAAAATACCATTTTCTGCCGATACTATACTCGCCGTCAGCTTTGGCAAAATACGTATTTACTCTACTACGCGAGCGAGTCATCACGGCCCAGTTGCCCTCTGTCACTTCGCGCTTATAGTCGTAAGCCATTCGTGTATGTATATATCCTCCGCGCAATCCTGTTTTCCAGTTACTGCGACGATGCTCCCACGACAGCACGCTTCGCAGCGTATTTTCTCGTTGTCTATTCTCAAAGTCCGAGGCTTCACCATAATCGGTGGTTATCATTGCCAACTCTCTATCCGAATCTATATACCATGCGCTCAGTCCTATGCGGTCTCCTGCAAGATTGTCGTAATACACCTCCTGAAGCAGATGCAAATCTTTAAATGCTCCGCTTCTGTTGCGCTCTGTCGGATTATACTGCCCTACTATTTGATGATTATCGTCATAGATATTCATCTTTTTATCGCGATTCACATATTTGTAGTCGTTTGGCGACGATGAATACACGGCACGTGTCGACGTATGCCAATGCTTTGATCCATAAGATATACGCGCAAATTCGTCAAACGTTTTAAACGAGCCTACACCCTGCACATACTGAACATTCCACCCCTCCTCTTCTGTCGGTGCGGTTGCAAGACTCACCAGTCCGCCCAATCCCCCACCGGTTTCGTTCACCGACGATGTTCCGTGAAGTAGCGAAGCGTTATCGATGAAATACGACGGTATTGTCGAGAAGTCGGTCATGCCGAGCATCGGATTATTAATGCGCATTCCATTCCACGTCACTTGCGTATGACTCGGCGACGTACCGCGGAAAGCCACGGTTGACAAGGTAGCACGACCGTAATTTTTCACAAAAACAGCCGAGTTAAATGTCAATATATCAGCCATCGACAGTGCTATATTCTCCTTCAACGCCAGCGAGTCAAACGTAGTTTTCTGCACGCCGATATCCTTCATGGTTCGTCGTCCTGTCACCACCACTTCTTTAAGTCTGTTTATTCGCTGTGCCGTAATGGGTGGCAATACTGCCGACAATAAGCAGACCGCCACGCCTATTCGCTTCAACACCTCTATTTTCATCATCAGATAATTTCTATTTCATCTATTTCACATCCTTCTCATCTCCAGCAGAACGCACCCGGTATTATGCCGACATAGAATTCATCCAACAACTTTCCATTCGAGCTATAGCGGTATATTTTACCCTGTTGCTGATAGTCGATAGCATCGGCTATATACACCTCACTATTACGAGGATTCACCGTTAGTCCATAATATATTGTTCCGCGTGATTCCAAGAATGGGCGCACAGGCACTCGCTGTGCCAACACATCCATCTGCCATATATCATCGTTTATCCAATATATCGTATCGCGAGTACCGTTCATTTGCACTTCGCTCGGATAGTCTCCCTTCTTAAATCTGAAGCGCGAAACAACTTCAAACTTATCTGCATCTATACAATAGAGTGCCGGCGCCTCATATCCATACGGACTCCCCTCATATCCGCCATCGGTCACTGTCCACAAGCGATTATACTTATCCATCACCAACGATGTCGGCTGAATGCCCACTTGTATTTCATCGACCACCTTATCTGTTTCCGTATCGATTTTTATTATACGATTCTGATAACTCCAACAGTTGCAATACACATACTTACCATACTGCACCATCTGTTCCGTAGAGCCCGACTCGCTCTCCATATTCGGCACGGTGATATGTCCCGTTATCTGATACGTCTTAGGATTCACTATAAATATACGATTATCCCATATTTGCGTCACATACGCTTTTTCGGGACTGATAAAATGGATGTAACGAGGAGAAGTGAGATTCTCTATTCTACCCACTTCCTTAAACGTCACCGGGTCTATCGCAAACACTACCTTCGAATTGTTCACAACTATCCACCCTTTATTGTCATATATCGCCATCGACTGAACCACATCGCCCAACCTATATCCGTTGGCTCTGAAAAACACCTCATTTTGCACCTCACCTGTCGACGGATCGTAATATGTCAGTGTCCCATTGCTATACTGAAAGTTTCCTTCATTCAGCACGAAAAGCCCCTCTCCGGTAGTTTCAAAATCTTCGATTACTTCTCCGTAATCCCACTCCATACACCCCGATAGTGCTACAGCCATCAGCACAGCTGCAACAAACATTAGCTCTTTTATTCGTTTCATCATCAGATATTCTCAATAAATCATCATTCATTCATCGACAGGTCACGAAATCCGAGCACCTCTGTCGACAGTTCTCCAAGAGCACCACTCTTAGCTTGCACCCCGGTCTGAACTTTCACAAAGTCTATATAGCGAAGCTCTGCCGGCTTACCGTTGGCCATCACGGCATTCGATATTTTGAATCCTATCGACTGACCGCTACCGGTCGAATCTCCGCCAAGATTGTCACTCCCCTTATTATCGGCATATCCCCATGCATATGGAGCATTCACCCAATTACCGGTCGAGGGGTCTATCGAATTTCGAGCGGCAAGGCAAGTGCCATACAGCGTGTACGACTGTGCGTCTATCCACAACGGATAATAGAAATCCTGCGTATGGAAATCGGGGCAATAATCTATCATTCCATAATTTCCTTCAGAATCTATCCACTGCACAGCCATGCGAGCGCCCGACGGGCGAAAATAAGTCACAGCATAATTTTGGCGCGTACTCGGTTCATCATACTCCGAACCGCGCAATTGATACCATTCATCATCAGGCTTCCCATTTCCATTCACATCCTGCATCACCCATACTACTCCGGGCTCATTCGAACCGTCAAATGCGTTGCCTTCTATAGCAAAATCATATTCACCCGAACCACTCGATACACTATGGTCGAAACCGACCACAATATATCCTCCAAACGCACCAAGCGACACGATTTTATGTTCATTTATCCGCTTTTCAGCCCACGCCACGGCAGCCTCCATCGTTGTTTCCGCGCCGGTCATTCCACCTGTTTGAGTTTCATTTATAAACTGACCTGGTGCAGGCAAATACTCATATACCTTATTCGAATACATCGAATTATCAGCAGAAGCATAACGCCGGCGCCCCTCCTCTGTCTCTTCTACACACACTACTTCGACCTCAGTTGATACAACTGACTCATTTTCCGACACGGACACTTCCACCCTATACGTTCCGGGCTTTTGCGGAGTAAACACCAGCATTCCGTCGCTACATTCCGACTCTTCGCCATCGATTAGCCACTGATACGTCGGTGCGACAAAATACTCAGTATGCGGACGCAGACACACCGACCTTCCGACAAACGTATATCGCGTAGTCGACTCCTGCAAACGGCTCACAGGCAAAAAATAAGCATTATACGGATACTCTCTCACCACATCGATCTCCACCGTCCGCTCATCCGAACCATCAGGATTCTCAGCCACAATTTTCAGCTGATACGTACCTGTTTTCGACTGACAAAAAGTATAAGTCATCCCCTCAGCCACTTTCTTTCCCCCGAGATACCACGACATTGAAAATCCGTCCATATCCGAATGTTGCACCTGAGGCACTATCTCATAATTTGTGCCGGCCTTCACCGTTACCCTATCTGAAGCCAATGGCAGTGAAATTATGGGAGGGGTAAGTTCTACTACTTCGATACAAATCTCTTCCGTTGTACTGCCGGCATCATTGCGTGCTTCTATTGTAGCATAAAACGTACCAATTTCAGGCCACACCGAAGTCCATTCTACATCCGTACATACCACTTTGCCATCCATTGTCCAAACAATCGACGTATTGTCCGTACAATGTTGAAAATCAGGCGATATAGTCAATTCCGCCCCCTCCTTCACCGTATAAACACCTGATTCCGAGTCGAGTACAATCTTCGGCTTTCCGGTTATATACACTTCATTATCGGTATTGCAACCGATAAGCATCACTGTAACAATGGTAAGAAGAACAAAATTTTTCAGCAAGCGCATATCAAGCATTGAATTAAAAGCCTCCTGCTGAATCACACAAACGTATATAGCATACCCCACCTCGACTGCACACTTCTTCGTGTACAAATATCCTACTGATGGAGAATGACAATTTATGCCTATGATCCCGCAGGCGTGGGTATTGTCCGTTCGGAATCGGCAGGTTTTCTGACTTATCCCTATTTTGCCGCACCTTCTCACCCCCCTACACTCGGAGCAATGGCACATTTAACGGCAAACGTCATACAGGACTTACAGCAGCGGGTACTGTCGCGGACTCTCACCGCGTTCCCTCAAAATATCGGTTTTTAATTGACCGACATATCCGTTCCGACCACAAATGTAGCGATTAATTTTGATTACGGTGTCATAAGTAAATGAAAATGCGTACTTTTGCATGAATTATGCGAAATCGTAATTAAAACAAATCATCAATATTTCAATTCATCATCTATGACTACCTCATCAAAGACTCCTGTTGCCGCAGTGGCACAGGCTCTCAACGACAAGACTTGGGCAAGATGGACAGCTCTCATTCTCATAGCGAGCATGATGTTCTTCGCCTACATGTTTGTCGACGTTATGGCTCCGCTGAAAAGTATGCTTGACCCGCAACTCGGTTGGAACTCTACAGCCTATGGCACTTACCGTTCTTCGGAATACATTCTTAATGTTTGCGGATTCCTGATTATCGCCGGATTCATCCTCGACAAAACAGGCATTCGCTTCACAGGCGTTCTCTCGGCTTCACTCATGCTCATCGGTGCTGTTATCAAACTCTACGGCATCAGCTGGATGGCAGGCTCAGGCCTCGAATCTTGGCTCAACTCATGGTGGGTATCCATGCCCGCAAGTGCTAAGATGGCATCGCTCGGATTCATGATTTTCGGTTGCGGTTGCGAAATGGCCGGCACTACCGTTTCAAAAGCTATCGCCAAATGGTTTAAGGGCAAGGAAATGGCTCTCGCTATGGGTCTTGAAATGGCTATCGCCCGCGTTGGTGTATTCGCCATTTTCTCAATTTCGCCGTGGATTGCCGACTCTTTCGGCTCTGTTGTCGCTCCAGTAGCATTCTGCACCGTATTGCTCCTCATCGGACTCATCACCTACACCGTCTTCACTTTCATGGACACCAAGCTCGACAAGCAGCTCGGCAAGGAAAAGACCGATGGCGAAGCTTCCGATGAAGAATTTAAAGCTTCCGACATCAAAGCCATCTTCTCAAGCCACATTTTCTGGGTTGTAGCACTCCTCTGCGTGCTCTACTACTCTGCCATCTTCCCCTTCCAGGCCTACGGTGCTGAAATGCTTCAGTGCAACATTGGCGACATCTCCGCACAAGAAGCTGCCAACATCTTCCGTTGGTTCCCGATTGGAGCTGCCGTTGTCACCATCTTCCTCGGCAACTTCCTCGACCGCCACGGCAAGGGTGCTACAATGCTCATCTACGGTGCAATACTCCTTATTGCTTGCCACATGATTTTCGCATTCCTCCTCCCCGCCACCCACAGCAAAGTTCTCGCCTACTGCACCATCGTAGTTCTCGGCATTTCTTTTGCTCTCGTTCCTGCCGCACTCTGGCCTTCAGTTCCCAAAATCATCGAAGAGAAAGTTCTTGGTAGCGCATACTGCCTGATTTTCTGGGTTCAGAACATCGGTCTCTGCCTCGTACCCCTGCTCATCGGCTACGTACTCGACTCCGTCAACGCT
Organism: uncultured Bacteroides sp.; assembly: GCA_964416545.1. GTDB lineage: Bacteria > Bacteroidota > Bacteroidia > Bacteroidales > Muribaculaceae > Paramuribaculum. The sequence goes on from CAYQEN010000002.1 coordinate 34,935, forward strand.
TCTAACGAACTCGTACAGCAGGAAATGGCTCAACTCGAACAGTGGAAAGCTCTCGGTCAAGATCCCGCCGAAGGTTTCTTCATCCACTACGACTACACCATCCCCATGATTATCTTCGCCGGATTCGGTGTTCTCGCACTCCTCCTTGCCATCTACCTCAAAGCTCTCGACAAAAAGAAAAACTACGGTCTTGAGCTTCCCAACATCACCGATGAGAACGCCGCAAAGTAAGTCGAACGTTCATCATCATTAGTCACACAAGCTCCGCAGCTTCCACAACAAAGCTGCGGAGCTTTTTTATTTTCCACATTCGATTTATAAATTTTTTATGCAAAACCAATTCATACATACATCTGTTTTAAATTACAGATAATAATGTGTAAATTTGTAAAGCATTTTATAAACATATATAATACTATACATCAAACCGACATGGAATTACTCAGTGGTGAAAACATCCTTCTGGCCGGCTCGATACTACTTATTGCCGGCGTACTAATTGGCAAAACAAGCTATCGCACCGGTCTCCCACTACTTCTGATATTCCTTCTTGTCGGCATGCTGTTTGGCACCGATGGACTTGGCATACAGTTCGGCAATATGCACGACGCGCAATTTGTTGGCATGATTGCCCTCTGCGTCATTCTTTTCTCAGGTGGTATGTCCACAAGCCTTTCATCCATCCGACCCGTACTCGCACCAGGACTCGTTCTATCCACGGCAGGCGTACTGCTAACAGCACTCATCACAGGGCTCTTCATTTTCTGGCTCTCAGAAATGCCCTGGAGCAACATCCACTTCGCTCTCCTCCCCTCCCTGCTCCTCGCCTCAACAATGTCATCTACCGACTCTGCCTCGGTGTTTGGCATCCTCGGCTCTCAAAAAGTTGGACTACGCCACAATCTCCGTCCGATGCTCGAACTCGAAAGCGGCTCCAACGACCCTATGGCATACATGCTCACCATCATTCTCATCGGCACGCTCACACTCAACGAATCACTCTCCGCAGGCAGCATACTGCTTCAGCTATTCATGCAATTCGGAATCGGCAGTGCCATGGGCATAGGCATGGGCTACCTCACTAAATGGCTCGTCGACATATACCGTCGCCTCGGCAACGGCAAAAATAGCGAAGACGCAGGTCAAGCCACATCCATGATTTCAGTCATGATTATCGGGGCTATTTTCCTAACATTTACAGCAACCACAGCCCTGCAAGGCAACGGCTACTTAGCCGTATACATCTGTGGCATCGTACTTGGCAACGCCACACTGCCTCACCGACGAAGCATCACCAAATTTATGGACGGACTAACGTGGCTCGCGCAGATTGTCGTCTTCATCATGCTCGGATTGCTCGTCAACCCCCACGAAATGCTCTCCATTGCAGCCGTATCATTCCTCATAGGCATCTTCATGATACTCATCGGACGCCCTCTCAGCGTATTTATCTGCCTCATACCATTCCGCAACATCAGTCTTCGCACCAAGACATTCATCTCTTGGGTCGGACTGCGTGGAGCTGCCCCGATTATATTCGCCACCTACCCCGTAGTTGCCGACGTCCCCGGAGCTTCTCAGATTTTCAACATTGTATTCTTTGTCACCCTGCTCTCGCTTGTCATTCAAGGCACCACCGTCATCAGCTCTGCACGTCGACTCGGACTCGTTGACACCGAAGCAGTACCCGACGAAGACTTCGGTGTAGAACTCGACGAAAATCTACCCACCTCACTCCACACCCTCGTCCTCACCGAGCGACACCTCGAAAAAGGCAACTCTCTCAGCAGCATCAAGCTCCCCGAAGGCGAACTCGTCATGATGATACGCCGAGGCAACAAATACATCGTCCCCAACGGAAAACGCCGACTACACGAAGGCGACCAGCTCCTCATCATCAAAGAAAACATCGACTCTCAAGACAACTAATATCACGCATGAATTGGATTACCCTCATCCTCGCAGGACTGATGGAGGTCGCATTCACATTCTGCCTCGGAAAGACAAAAAACGCCTCCGGCACCGAACTCTACTGCTGGTGGACGGCCTTTCTTGTCGCACTCGCACTCAGCATGTTTCTCATGGCTCGCGCCGCACGCACGCTTCCCATCGGCACAGTCTACCCCGTATGGACAGGCATTGGTGCCGTAGGCGCAGTCCTCATAGGCATCCTATTTTTCAACGAGCCCACCGGCTTCTGGCGACTATTCTTCATCTCCACCCTTATCATATCCATTATTGGGCTGAAACTCGTCTGATCTAACCAAAACAAAAAATTTGATATTCGCCAAATTATCACTACCTTTGCGCGAATAACAACCATTTTGACATAATCAAATCTTTAATACCAATCATCATTATGAAAATGTTCAAAGGACTTGCTCTGGCTGCCGTCACTGCAATTTCACTCAGCGGCGTAATGACTGCTCAGTCTCTTTCGCCGTCCACCAAGACCCATTGGGACAAGGGCACTCTCGTAGTTGAAACTCCCGAACGTCCCGCCGGCCAGACCCACGTTCTCGGCCTCACAGCTCCCAAAATCGAAACCGTTCGCGTTGCTTTCGTTGGACTCGGAATGCGTGGTCCCGGTGCTGTCAACCGTTTCGCCCACATCCCCGGTGTAGAAATCGTTGCTCTCTGCGACTTCGAAGAAGCTCGCGCTGAAGCTTGCCAGAAATACCTCCGCAACCGCGGACTCGCTCCCGCCGACATCTACTTCGGCGAAGATGGCTACAAAGCCGTTTGCGAACGCCCCGACATCGACCTCGTTTACGTAGCTACCGACTGGGATCACCACTTCCCCGTTGCTAAATACGCTCTCGAATCTGGCAAACACACTGCCATCGAAGTTCCCTCTGCTATGAACCTCGAACAGTGCTGGGAACTGATCGACCTCTCTGAAAAAACTCGTAAGCACTGCATGATTCTCGAAAACTGCTGCTACGACTACTACGAACTCAACGCCCTCGCAATGGCTCAAGCCGGCGTATTTGGCGAAGTGATTCGTGCTGAAGGCGCTTACATCCACAACCTCGACGACTTCTGGGATTACTACTGGAAAAACCCCGAAAACGACCCCCACAAGCTCGGCTGGCGCATGAAGTACAACATGGAAAACCGTGGCGACCTCTACGCTACTCACGGCCTTGGCCCGGTAGCTCAGTGCCTCGACATTCACCGTGGCGACCGCTTCAAAACTCTCGTTGCTATGGACACAAAATCTGTTCACGGCAAAGCATACGTTGAAAAGAAAACCGGCAAACCCTGCAACGACTACCGCAACGGCGACCACACCACAACTCTGATGCGCACCGAAAACGGCAAAGTTGTTGAAATTCAGCACAACGTAATGAATCCCCAGCCCTACAACCGCCTGTTCAAACTCACCGGTACAAAAGGCTACGCTACTAAATACCCCACTCCCGAAATCGCTCTCGACAAGAGCCAGCTTCAGGCTAGTGGCGTACAGCCCCAGGTCGACAACCTGTCGAGCCACGGCTTCCTTCCCAAATCTGAATACAACGCTCTCATGAAAAAATACTACCACCCCATCCTCACAAAATACGGCGAACTCGGCCGCGAAATGGGTCACGGTGGCATGGACTTCATGATGGACGCTCGCCTTGTTTACTGCCTCCAGAACGGTCTGCCCCTCGACATGGACGTTTACGACCTTGCTGAATGGTGCTGCATCGGCGAACTCGGCGCGCTCTCTATGGACAACAACTGCGCTGCCGTAACATTCCCCGACTTCACTCGCGGACACTGGAACGACCAGAAAGGCTACAAGCACGCTTACGCTCCTGCCGAAGAAGAACAGGCTGCTGAAGCTGCTGCTAAAGCCTACACCGAAGCTCAGAAAGCTGCCGTTGCCGACCAAAACCTCTGGACTCTCTACGACGCTGTTAAAAACGCTGCTACTCCCAAAGCTCAGGCTAAAGCCGAAAAAACTTATCGCAAAGCAGTAGCTAAAGCCGACAAGCAGATTGCTAAAGCACTCACCGCTAAAAAGTAATCAACACAAACTATAAATACCACAAACGGGCTGCACCGATCGGTGCAGCCCGTTTCATTTTCTATCTCCTGATATTTCTCAGCGCTTACGCTTCAGCTTTACAGGACGCGAATTACGCTCCCAAAACACACCATCCTCATACCCCTGAATCGACGCATCATCCTCAGCCAGCAGCAGACGCTTCGCCGCCAATCGGCAATACTCACGATTAAGTTCCACACCGCAATACCGCCGACCGAGCTTCTTGGCAACAACACTCGCCGTACCGCTACCCAAAAACGGGTCAAACACCACATCGCCCGGCTGCGACGACGCCAAAATCAGCTTAGCATACAGTTTCTCAGGCTTTTGCGTCGGATGATCGGTATTTTCTGGCATCGACCAAAACGGAACACTGATATCATCCCACAGATTTTGGGGGGAGGTGTCGCGAAAGTTGCCTAACTCGGTGATATTCCAGTCTTTGGGGACTCCATTTTCGCGATATGGCGCACGCACCAATCGGCGCATTTTCACAGCCTCGAGATCGAAAAAATAATCGTCGGGATTCTTCACCGCATACCATATATCCTCCATCGAGTTCTTCCAATTTGCCGTAGCTCCGCGCCCCTTTTCGCGCTGCCACGTTATACGGTTGATGACCGTCATGTGCCTACTCAGCACTCGCTGAATAGCCGAGCCGCATCGCCAGTCGCCGCAGACATACATCGTGCCATCGGCCTTGAGCTTCGCCACCACTGCCGGAATCCACGACTCAAGATAGGCTTCATATCGCTCCTCCGACATGGCCGTGAAATTCATCGTGCCGAAACGCTTATTCAGATTATACGGAGGGTCGGCAATCACCAGATTCGCAAACCCGTCAGGCAACATCGGCAACACTTGGGTGACGTCGCCACAAATCGTGGCGTCGGTCACGTCATCGCCCACTGCCAAGCCGGAGCCATCGACAATCCTCTTGTCGAGCTCCGCCACTTCCTCCGGTGCAACGACAAGGGTCCTGTTTCGGGGAGCACGCTGCTTCATATATTCATAAACTTTAAAAAAAGAATGCCCGCCATCTCACAGACGGCAAGCATTCATTAAGATTCTTGGTTGCTACGAACTCTCGTATTAAGCTCCCTTCACCTTGTCAACGATAGCCTTGAAAGCGGCGGGATTGTTGAGGGCGAGGTCGGCGAGCACCTTGCGGTTGATCTCGATACCCGACTTGTGGATAAGACCCATGAGCTTAGAGTATGAGAGATCTTCGAGGCGTGCAGCGGCGTTGATACGCTGAATCCAAAGAGCGCGGAAGTTGCGCTTTTTGTCCTTACGGTCGCGATAAGCGTAAGTCAGACCTTTTTCCCAGCTGTTTTTAGCTACGGTCCAAACGTTGCGACGGCAGCCGTAATATCCGCGAGTGAGTTTTAAGATTTTCTTTCTGCGAGCTCTCGAAGCTACATGATTTACTGATCTTGGCATTTTGTAAGATGTTTTGAATGTTAGCGGCCCTTATTCAGGCTCTTCTGTGCTAAACATTCGGTTAAATGAATAGTAATTGAATCACGAATTAAATTGATTGAATCAAGGAGCCGGTCGGGCTTACTTCATACCGAGCAGACTCTTGACGCTTGCAGTGTCACACTGAGCCACCAACGAAGCGTGAGTAAGATTTCTCTTCTGCTTTTTGGTCTTCTTGGTGAGGATGTGGCTTTTGAAAGCGTGTTTTCTCTTGATCTTTCCTGATCCGGTAAGGGCGAACCTCTTTTTGGCACCGGAGTTAGTTTTAATCTTAGGCATTTGTTTTTTTAATTTGTTGAATATTAATTCGAGTGATTATTATCGCTGTTTTGTATGGGGGTGGGTTACTTCTTTTTCGGCGAGAGCATGATTATCATTCTCTTGCCTTCAAGCACCGGCATCTGCTCCACTTTGCCATACTCTTCGAGGTCGTTGGCAAATCTCAGCAGAAGCACTTCTCCCTGCTCCTTGAAGAGGATTGAGCGTCCGCGGAAAAACACATAAGCTTTCACCTTTGCGCCTTCCTGGAGGAAGCCCATTGCGTGCTTGAGTTTGAAGTTGTAGTCGTGGTCGTCGGTCTGAGGTCCGAAACGGATCTCTTTCACTACCACTTTCTGAGCTTTAGCTTTCTGCTCCTTCTGATGCTTTTTCTGCTGATAGAGGAATTTCTGGTAGTCCAATATCTTGCATACAGGGGGATTGGCGGTCGGCGAAATCTCGATAAGGTCAAGACCCTGCTCATCGGCTATGCGGATAGCCTCTTGAATGGTGTAAATACCTGTGGTCACATTATCGCCCACCAAGCGCACTTCACGTGCACGGATGCGTTCATTGATATTATAGAGGTCTTTTCCGACATTTTTGTCGCCTCTACGCACGGGGGCTGTGCCATTTCTTCTGGGGCCGGAGCCCGGGACAAAGGGTTTTTTCTCCATTCAGTAGGATTATTGATTTATCATTTCTTCGACTTCCTTAGCCAAATTTTCTGCAAAGGTAGCAATTTTCATTGTACCTTTATCACCTTCGCCCTGTTTTCTTACCGAAACTTCATCTTTTTCAGCTTCTTTTTCGCCTACTACGAGCAGATAGGGGATACGTTTCAGCTCATTATCGCGGATTTTCTTACCGATTTTCTCATTTCGGTCGTCGACGATAGCGCGAACGTCGGCCATATTCAAGCGGCGAGCCACATCGTGAGCGTAGTCGTTAAACTTCTCGCTGATAGGCAGCACAACGGCCTGATCCGGCGCGAGCCAGAGGGGGAAGCGACCTGCCGTATGTTCCAGCAGCACAGCCACAAAGCGTTCGAGCGAGCCAAACGGCGCACGGTGAATCATCACCGGACGATGCTTCTGATTGTCCGAGCCGGTATACTCCAGGTTGAAGCGTTCAGGAAGGTTGTAGTCCACCTGAATTGTGCCCAACTGCCAGCGGCGACCGAGCGCATCCTTCACCATAAAGTCGAGCTTCGGGCCATAGAAAGCCGCTTCGCCGAGTTCTGAATGGGCATTCAGTCCCTTTTCGGCGCAAGCGTCAATGATAGCCTGCTCGGCGAGGTGCCAATTTTCCTCGCTGCCGATATATTTTTCCTTATTGTTGGGGTCGCGCAGAGAAATCTGAGCTTCATAATTTTCAAATTTCAGAGCCTTGAAGATAAAGAGGATAATGTCTACCACCTTCAGGAACTCATCTTTAATCTGGTCGGGAGCGCAGAAGATATGAGCGTCGTCCTGCGTAAATCCGCGCACGCGGGTCAGGCCATGCAGCTCACCGCTCTGCTCGTAGCGATATACGGTGCCGAACTCTGCCAGACGCAGGGGCAGATCGCGGTAGCTACGCGGCAAAGCGCGGAAAATTTCGCAGTGATGCGGGCAGTTCATCGGCTTGAGCAGATATTCTTCGCCCTCTTCGGGTGTATGAATCGGCTGGAACGAATCCTTGCCATACTTGGCATAATGACCCGAAGTGACATAAAGCATCTTATTGCCGATATGCGGAGTGATCACCTGCTGATAGCCATACTGCTTCTGAATCTTGCGCAGGAATTGCTCCAGGCGGTCACGCAGAGCCGCGCCCTTCGGCAACCACAGAGGCAGACCCGCGCCCACATTCGGAGTAAACGCAAACAGTTCCATCTCCTTGCCGAGCTTACGGTGGTCGCGTTTTTTAGCCTCTTCGAGCAGAGCCAGATACTCATCGAGCATCTTCTGCTTCGGGAACGTGATGCCATACACTCTCACGAGCTGGTTGCGCTTCTCATCGCCGCGCCAGTAAGCGCCGGCGAGCGACATCACCTTCACCGCCTTGATGGGCGCCGTAGTCGGGATGTGCGGGCCGCGACACAAGTCTGTGAACGCACCCTGAGTATAGGTAGTGATATGGCCGTCTTCGAGCTCATTGATAAGCTCACACTTATACACCTCGCCACGATCGCCAAACAGCTTCAGGGCGTCGGCTTTCGAGATATCCTCACGCACTATAGCCTGCTTTTCGCGAGCGAGTTCTATCATTTTCTTTTCGATTTTGGCGAAATCGGCGGCGGTGATGGTATGGCCGGCGGGGTCGATATCGTAATAGAAACCGTTTTCAATTGCCGGGCCGATGCCGAACTTCACTCCGGGATAAAGCTCCTGAAGAGCCTCTGCGAGAAGGTGAGCCGAGCTGTGCCAGAAGGCATGCTTTCCCTCTGCGTCTTCCCACTTATGCAGCTGCAGCGTTGCATCTTCTGCTATCGGGCGGGTCAGATCCCACTTCTCGCCGTTCACTGTGGCCGCAAGCACATCCTGCGCCAGACGCGAACTGATGCTCTGCGCCACTTCGAGAGGAGTCACGCCACTCTCAAACTGTTTTACCGAATTATCGGGAAAAGTTATATTTATCATTTGTATATCAGTGATTTATTCTTCATCCAATCCCCTCGACTCTTCGCCATGGGGAAAATGCAACCGCAAATTTAGCGATTATCCACGAATAAATCCAACTAAATCGCCCAAAATCAACATCTCCCACCCCACCACATCTCCCCTTTTCGCGCTGAAGTTTTAAAAAAGCGAGGGGACTTGACGATTGCCAAGTCCCCTCTGATTTATTCCGTCGTAGCGCGGCAACGTGCCGCGTCACGAGCTGTAAGATCTGGTTTAGATACCGTATGCTTCGAATTCTGCGAACACGAAGAAGATATTACCATTCCAGCTACCGCGGTTTTCGAACAAGAACAGTCTCTTCGGAGTTTCAAACTTCAGCGGAGAAAGAGTGTTCCATTCAGCAGAACCACCGGTTATACCGTCAACATCCCAAGTATAGTACTTAGCAGCAACAAGGTCGCTAAAGTCTGTAGCAGAACCTGCATACACATACATAAATGCAGGAGCATTAGGAGTAGCTGAGGTTCGGTTCTGATACTTGAATGCCACCTGCGAATAAGCTTCAGGCAGAGTCAACTGAAGGTAATGGTATTGATCAATAGAAACAGACCACATTGAATGGAAGAATGTAGAGGGGTCGCCGTCAACGAGTCCTTCATAAGAACCTTCACCAGGCTCCTTAGCATTCGACGAGAACATACCGGCAGTAAGCTTAAGCTTAGTGTCTACTACCATCCAACCGTTAGCGTCGTCCACTTCGATACCGTCAACATTCACGTTTGCTATGCGCAAGGGCATAACGTCGGTGAGCACGTTGTTCACCTTCGAAGCATCGATGTTAAGAGTAACGTCTACCGACGACTGACCGGCATTCATGGTGATAGTCTGATCCAGACCGCTGATAGCCGATTCGGGGATAGCTGTATAGCCGGTTCCTTCAACGATTTCGGGAGCATATTCGATGTTAAACGAAATATCCCAAAGGTTTTCGATAGGCAGTGTCACGGTTGTGGTAAACACGCCGTTCTTGAGGTTGAAGCCACGCATGTTGTTGGTCATAGCGTCAGCGTCAAACGCAAGAGTCGGAACTGAATACGTAGGAACGATGAAAGTATTCACACCATCGGTATCGATAGTATTGTCGCTTTCGATCTTCACGGGGATCACTGCGCTGTAGAGCGAGTTGTCAAACGATTCGAGGAAGTCGCCCACCTCTTCGGCGTTAACATACACGTTTACCACCTTATACGACTCATCGGCACCAATCTTCACTTCCACCGACGAAGTCTGTTCGGTTTCTGAGAATGAGAAGCAGTCTGCCGATATTGCCTGATAAGGCTTACCCGATTCGAGCTGATATTCGGCAAATTCGTCCGAAGTCATGCTGCGGAGAGTAACGGTTGCTTCACCCTTGGTGTGGCCACCCTTAAATATGGTCACCGCAAAGGGAACCTTTGTGTCGGTCGAATACACGGTCATTGCGTGTTCGCCGGCATCCTTAATCATCAGCACCTGAGCATACTCCTCGGGATAGATGTCATAGTCTGACGAGCATGACGATCCCGCTGCAACCATTGCAAGAGCTACGGCGCTATATAATATAGATTTTTTCATGAATTACGATTATTTATAATTGTTGTGAGAAAACCATCTGTACTACTATCAGAAGCCGGGGTTCTGAACGAGCTGCGGGTTAGCATATACGTCAGTGTAGCTGATAGGATAGAGATAGAGCTTGTTTGACCATGTGTAGTTGTAGGGCAGACGAGTCGGCTGGTTGAATTCCTCTGCAGTCGGATTTTCCTTAGCCAGTGCATTCAGACCCTGACGCTTGCCGAGGCCGAAATACTTATCGCCTTCTACCCAACGACGCACGTCGAAGAAGCGCTTACCTTCGCCGAAGAATTCGCAGTTGCGTTCATTCTTCACCCAATCCATGATGCTCATGCCGCTCTGATTTACCATTGCTTCGGTAAGGAGAGTAGCACCTGCACGGTAGCGGATCACGTTGATATCTTCGATAGCATCAGCAACATTGCCGAGTGCTGCCGAACATTCGGCGCGAATCAGGTAAAGCTCTGCAAGACGGATTATCGAACGAACAGGATTAATATAACCTACATAAGCATTTTCCAATGAAATCTGCATTACCGGCGGCATAAACTTCTGGCAGAGGTAGCCTGTCGGAGTGTTGTCGCGAGTAACGGTTTTATAACCCTGAGCATCTCTGCTGAGCATGTTCAAGTGAACGGGCTTACCGTCTGCAATACGCAGTGAGTAGTCACCACCGTCGAAGCCGATCCATGCATAGAAGCGAGGTTCGCGGTTAACGTGGAGGTTGATGATTCGGCTGCGGCCTGCGCCTTCGTCAGGAAGACCTGCGCTCTTAAACCATTCGCTTTCGGGAGCAAAGTTCGGGTCGGTTTCGGGAGTAAGACCATCCTTTGTAAGGAAGCGAGTCACTGCATTGAGTGTCGGGCCCTGACCTGAATAACCTGAAAGAACTGTACCACTTCTGAGGGTCATGATATTCTTCGGGAACGATGCAAACCACTGAGTGGTCAGACCGCCGGGAAGAGTTGTGAAGATTGCTTCGCGGTTACCTTCATTTTCGCAAGCGTAGTGCAGGTAGCGCAGACGGAGCACTGCTTCCTTAAATTCGTCAGAAGCACCACCGGGGATGTAAACTTCGCTAAGCGCAATGTTTGAGTTCTTATATTCATCGCCCATGTAGATTGAGCGACCACCACGGGTTTCTGCCCATTCGATAGCCTCGTTGGCTGCATTGAGAGCGCGAGTCCACTTGCTGGCATCGTATGTACGGCTGATAAGCTCATTGCCGTAGCCGGGAGTTTCCCAGTTGGTGTTCTTGAAGTCTGAGTAAGGGAACTGACCATTGTAGAGAGGCGATGCGGCAAGAAGAAGAACCTTTGCCTTAAGAGCCTTACAGATAGTCGATGTCATACGACCCATTTCAGCCACGTCGCGAGATGCAGGAAGATCCTCAGCAGCTTCATCAAGCTTATTTACGATCCAATCCACGCAGTAGTCGAAGTGATAACGGCCGGGGAATTCACTCTGTGCAGCAGCAAGAGGAAGCTTGCTTTCGAGAATCGAAATCGGGCCATAGCGACGAAGAATTACGAAATGATAGTAAGCCATAAGAGCCTTAGCTTCTGCACGCCATTCGCGATCCTGCTCGGCAGTGATAACGCCGCGTTCGAGAACCTTACATTCATCCATCTTTTCGAGGAAGAGAAGGCACTGACCTACACCATTGTAGTTGTGACCCCAGAATCCACCGGCGCTCTGTGCCGACAGAGTGTTCAAAAGGATCATTGCGGCTGTACCCGAACCGTCCGATGCCCATGCGTGGGGGTTCAGGATATCGTCGGCTGTAGTATTGATGTCCGACAGATAGTTACCGTAGGGAAGGTCGCCTACATTATCGTTCTTCGAAAACGCATAGCAGCTATAAAGGAAGCCGAGTGCGGTGGTCTCATTTTCCATCGCGTCGTTCACACCCACCTGTTCCGGCGGCACGACATCGAGGTAATCACAAGATACTGCTCCACCGAGAAGTCCGAGACTTACGGCAGACAGCGCAATGCGATTAAATATAGTCTTGAATTTCATGAGTTTGTCTGATTTATAGATTTAGAGATTGAATTGAACACCTACGTTAACAGTCTTCTGCAAGGGATATGAGTTCCATGAAGAAAGTTCCGGATCCCAAAGGTCAAACGACGAGAAGTTGAGCAGGTTAAGACCCGATACGTATACACGTCCGAGGGGGAACGACCAACCCACTTCGAGGTTACGCAGACGGAGGAATGAACCGTCGCGCATCCAGTGAGTAGAAGCCACTGTATTGTTGGCTACGTCGGTAGTGAGTACGCCCATGAGGGGGAATTCTGCATCGAAGTTACCAACGGCGGGATCGAACGAGTTGTTTGCAATAGCGGCGAGCACGTTACGCGGTGCGTTGCCCGGAGTCTGCTGGAAGGGGAAGATGTTGTTGTTCACGCCATTCATCTGAGAGCCGGTCACGAGGATTGTACGCTTAGCCGATCCGGTAAAGAAGAAGCCGAAGTCAAACTTGCGCCAGTTGAGTGTTGCACCGAAACCATACTGCAGACGAGGTGTCGAACCATATTCCGAAATCATAGTCTGGTCGTCCTGGTTGATCTGACCGTCGCCGTTAAGGTCGCGATACTTAAGGTCACCGACCTTAACTTGCGAACCGAGGTTCTGAACGGGGCTGTTGTCGATTTCTTCCTGCGACTTGAAGTAGCCTTCTGCTATATAACCGCGAGTGTGGTTAAGGGGAAGACCTGTCTTATACTGCCAGGGGTAGTTGTAGTTAAGTTCGTCAGCATTGACGAGTTTGTTCTTATTGTAAGTAAAGTTGGCAGTTATGCTTACCGAAGTTTCGCTGTTGAGAGCGCGGTTGAAAGTAAGGCTGCCTTCGATACCTTCGTTCTGTGCGCGACCGATAGCGGCGTAAGGCATCATGTCACCGTAGCCGAGCATTGCAGGCCATGACTGACGTTCCATGAACATATCGTAACGCTTATCGAGGAAGTAGTCGAATGTGAACGACCAGTCGTTGAACAGACGGAAGTCGACACCGATGTCAAGCTTCTTAACCTTTTCCCATCCGAGATCGGTTACACCATAGTACAGGATCTGAGGACCACCATACTGAAGACCGAAGCTACCTGAACCACCGGCACCGGGCTGCCAAGTAAGACCGTTAAGAACGCCACCGGCGAGCTTGTCGAAGTAGAGGAAGTAAGAACCGTTAGGCTGAACGATATCGTCAGAACCTACGAGACCGTAAGATCCACGAATCTTGAAGTGCGAAACAACGTCACGAATCGGTTCCCAGAATTTTTCACTACTTACTACCCAACCGAGTGAAGCAGCGGGGAAGAAGCCGAAGCGGTGACCCTTGGCAAGACGTTCAGTACCGTTGTAACCGAAGTTGAATTCGGCGAGGTAGCGGTGGTCGTAGTCATATGTCAAACGACCAGAGATACCCTGGTTACGGTTGGGAAGAACTGAGCTGCCACGATATTCACGCATACGATAGAGCACCATTGCTGAGAGGTCGTGCAGACCGAAGCGGCGGTTCCAGTTAAGGTTAGCCTGCATTTCGAAGGTATTGTCGCCTGCATTTGCCACGTCTGATTCAGCGATGTAGTTCGTACCGGTAGCACCACGCTGAAGATCGAAGATCGGGTTCTGCCAATCGTCGTAGTTTACAGTCGATGCCGGCATATAAGTATATGCGTTGATTGAACGTGAAAACGACTTCGCTGCATAGTTCTTGAAGTTAACCCAACCCTGGAACTTAAGACCCTTGGTGATGAAATCAAGATTCTGGTCGAGCTTGATTACTGTGTTCACCGTATTCTGGTTGGTCTGCGAGAGGCTGGTGTTCATCTGTGCGTAGGGGTTCACAAGATAGTAACCGCCGGCAAGTTCGTAAGTACCGTAAAGAATGTGGTTGTATCCGTCACGAGCAGGGTAAGTCGGAGCGAACAGTGTCGGGTTGTACTGAAGCACATTGTTGAACATGGTTGTGGTAGCAACATTCGGAGATACTTTCTGACGAATCTGTGCATTCATGTTCATCGACACGGTAGTGGTCGGAGTGAGCTTGTACGAAATGTTGTTCTGGAATGTGTAGTTGTAGTTCTGGATGTTGTTGTTCCAAGAATACAGCTTTTCAGTATTAAGGTGACCATTTTCATGGAGCACTTCAAGTGCCATGTAGTATTTCACCTTGCTACCACCACCCGATACGTTGATGCTGGCCTTCTGGCGGGTTGCCATATCCTTGAAGAGCACGTCTGCCCAGTCAACGTCAGGATAGAGATAGGGGTTCAAGCCTGAACGAGTGCGATCGATCTGATCCTGAGTGTAGCGCAGTGCTTCATCCGGAGTACGACCGTACTGTGCCTTATTGTAGAGTTCCATGTAAGTGGCACCGTCTACGAATTCGGGCATCGAGTTCAAGAAGTTGAACGAGTTTTCTACCTGTACATTAACTTTGGTTGCTGCGTTATAGTCACCGCCCTTAGTGGTGATGATCATAACACCGTTTGCACCGCGAGCACCGTAGATAGCGGTTGCAGATGCGTCCTTAAGTACAGAGAAGCTGGCGATGTTTTCTGCCGGTACGTAGTTAAGGTCACCGGCCGAAATTTCTACGTCGTCAAGAAGGATAAGAGGTGTTGCGCTCTTTCCGGCAAAGTTTGAAATACCACGGATGTAGAATTCAGCTCCCGAACCGGGCTGACCCGAAGTATTGTTTGCGTAAACACCGGCAAACTTACCGGCAAGTGTATTAGTAAGTGTTGAAGTCGACATCTTCAGCTCGTCACCCTTCACGGCTGAGATTGCACCTGTCACAGATACCTTCTTCTGTGTACCGGCACCGACTACAACGACTTCATTCAGTGAGTTTCCTACCGGAGTAAGAGTAATATTAAGCGATGCGAGGTCGCCGATTGTCACTTCCTTCTTTTCGTAACCGATATAAGTTACTGCAATTTTCGGATTCTTCAGACCGGCCTTCACCTTGATGGTAAATTCACCGTTGATGTTGGTAACAACAACGCTTTTCGGATCGCCTACTACCTGCACGGTAGCACTGATAAGTGGCTCATCTGTTTCGCCATCGATAACAACACCTGTCACCGTGCGAGCTTGAGAAGCCGGAGCGGAAGCTGTCAGCAACGCTGATGCCTCACCCTCCACAGTCGACGCATACGCCTGTGTTGCAGGATACAATCCGGCAGCAAGCAGACTTGCAAGCGTCAAAGTGGTTCTGAGTTTTCTACTCATGGATGTCTAATTTAATGGTTATAAATTAAGTTAGTAAAAGTGTTAATCTCTTAATTATTACAGGATTGGTATAACATCAATCATTCTGTTTTGCCCTCATGTAGCCACCATAGGGAAGCCGCAACTACACAAAATGCGGGTGCAAGTATAGTTAAAAAATAAAAAACATGCAAATTTTTCTAAATTCAATTGAACTTTTCTGCTGTCAAACATATTTTTCATTGAATATTCCATCCATAATTATCCTTTTCCTCCTCGAAACAAGCATTTTTTCGCCTTCTTTTATTCTCTTTTCTGAAAAAAACGGTATTTTTGCTTCTGACCATCTTTCCTACTCCCATGCAGAACACAAACTACGACAAAATCATCGAAGACCGAGCCGAACGCGTATTCAACATCATGAAACTGCGCGTCAGCCCCGACGACGTCGAACGTCTTCGCGCCGCATTCAAACTCGCACGCAAAGCCCACGCCTCACAGAAGCGAAAAACAGGCGAACCATACATCCTCCACCCCATCGCCGTGGCTACAATCGCCGCCGAAGAACTGCGGCTCGACACAAACCCCATCATCGCCGCATTCCTTCACGACGTTGTCGAAGACACCGACTACACCGTCGACGACATTCGCGAAATGTTTGGCGACGACGTCGCTTTTCTGGTCAACGTTGTCACAAAGCAAAAGAAAGACCGATACGAAATTTCAAAGCAGCTCGACAACTTCAAGCAGATGCTCATTTCCGTGCAATACGACATCCGAGCCCTTTTAGTCAAACTCGCTGACCGTCTGCACAATATGCGCACTCTCTCCTCCATGCCCCCCGACAAGCAGATGAAAATAGCCGGCGAGACCGACTATTTCTACGCTCCTCTCGCCAACCGACTCGGTTTATATAAGGTGAAAACCGAACTCGAAAACCTCAGCTTCAAATTCCGCTGTCCGCACGAATATGCCGAAATCGAATCGCAAATCGCCGAAGACGAAGCATTCCAAAGGGATCGTCTCTCCCGATTCCGCCAAGAAATCAGCAACATCCTCACCGACAGAGAAATAACCGCTTCTATCCACCTCGAATACCGAAAACCGTATAGTTTGTGGAGAAAAATGCACAAATCAGGCGACGACTTCAACCACCTGAAATATCGCCACTTCACAGAAGTTGTATTCGAATCCACCCCCGGAATTCCCGAAAAAGACATGGCTCTGCGCATCTACTCGATACTCACAGACCGATTTAAGGAAAAACCCGGAGGCATAACCAACTATATCGACTCGCCAAAAGAAAACGGCTACCAGAGTTTCCACGTAAAACTACTGGCCGACTTCGGACGATGGCAGGAAGTACACCTCAGCAGCCGACGCATGGTGCGCGAATCTCAGCTCGGATGCGTAGCCGAACGTAGCGAAGACAACATCGCCCGATGGATCGACAAATTCCGCAGCGTATTGCGCGACATCGCCGCACGTGGCAAAGACGACACAAACTTCATGGAGCAAGTGGTCACATCGTTCTACAACGACGACATCATGACCTTCACCCCTACCGGCGTACCCGTAATTCTCCCTCAGCGCGCCACTGTCCTCGACTTCGCATTCGAAGTTTCCGACGACCTCGGACTGCACGCCAAATGCGCCCGCATCAACAACCAGCTCGCATCCGTTCAGACGCGACTCCACCGCGGCGACATCGTTGAAATAATTCTCGACAGCTCGATTCAGCTCCGGAGCGAATGGCGAAAAAGCGTCCTCACCTACAAAGCCAAGAAAGCTCTCGACGATTATTTCGCCTCGTTCCCGCAACCCGAATACAACCGTTGCAAAATCTGTAACCCCATGCCTGGTGAGGAAGTTGTGGGATTTCGCGACCCCCACCACGTCACCATCCACAAACGTGATTGTCCGCAAGTTATAATGCTCGCAACACACCAGGGCGACAACATCGTTTCTGTCGACTTCTCATCCGACGGCACCCTCTACCCCGTATCCGTTGCTGTGCGTGCAATCGACCGATGCCACCTGTTTATGGACATCGTCGACAGCATCACAAACGAGTTCCACCTCTCCGTCGACAGCATACGAGCCGACTCCACCGACAACATCGGCAACGTCGAACTTTCATTCTCAGTCCACTCATTTGGCGAACTGCAAGCCATCATGCGCCACATTGCCGCGCTCGACGGCGTCGACGAAGTTTCTCGACGCAGTTAGTCGTAACGAAAACGAGCCAGCACAAACGGACTGATAATCATATCGAGCAACGCCCCGCCGGTGGCCACAAATGTCAGATATACAATAAAATCGTATATTCTCACCCCCCCACCGCCATCGAATTTTCCATAAATTGCCACCCGCACACTATCGTCACTACGAGCGACTCTATATATAAGGTGCATTCCCGACACGCAGCCACAGCCATACATCGTGGTGGCAGGCGGTTGAGTACCGTGCGCGTAAACCACGGCGTCGGGGGTGCCTGACGAAGATTCGGCTTCAACATTCCGCCCAATTTGTCGGAGCGGAGTTCCTTTTCCGATATTTTCATTGTCGTAGTCTTTTTTTATTGTTCAACATTCTTTGAGCACGGTCGCCATCTTGGCTCGCGCCCTCGACAGATACACCTTCACAGTCCCTTCGAGCAACTCCGTTATAGCCGCCACCTTTTTAATTTCTGACTTATAAAAACTATCCGGCAACGGCATTCCCTGTTTCAACGACAGCTCTATCAGCCTATAGCGTGCACGCTGACGTGAGCCTATTGCCCTAACCAGCATCCACAAAACGCCAAATACCAGCAACAGCGGCAATCCTATTGCAAACACTATCGCGGTAATAGCCACTGCTAATTCCGGATAATCATCCGAATTGGCTACCGACACCTGCGGTGAAACATATATCACATTGTTACCGATTGAATCCGTATTCAGATTTTCAAACTCAGCTTCAATGCCCGACGATATTTCCTCTGCAATATCCGTACTTAATTTATCGACCTTAGCACGACACCGTTGATAGTCCTATTACCACCGCTACCAAAAACAGCAACCAATATTCTGTTATCTTTTTCATTATGTATATTTTTTGTTTCTATCCCTTAGACGTAGCAATCATACCAAAAGGTTACACCTGCGCCTATTTTTTTGACTTAAGCCAAAGTTAACACATTTAAATAAAACCATCACCTCCGGCCGTCTGTTATCATTTCAAACATACTTAATACAAACGAATTCAAGGAGGAATTTCTACACTATGAACACAGCACCACTTCAAGGCATCAAGGTTATCGACTTCACAAACGTTCAGTCCGGACCGTCATGCACCCAGATGCTCGCTTGGCTCGGAGCCGAAGTTATAAAAATCGAACGCCCCGGCTCGGGCGATGCCACTCGAAACGAATTGCAATTCGACCCCGAATCCCCAAGCTACTACTTTCTGCAACTCAATAGCGGTAAAAAGTCGCTGACGCTCAATGCTGCCACACCCGATGGCAAGGAGATTCTCACAAAACTCATATCCGGTGCCGACATTTTTATCGAAAATCTCCACCCCGGAGCTATGGAGAAACTCGGCTTCGGATGGGATGCCGTCCACAGCTTAAATCCTCGTTGCATCTACGGTTCTATCAAGGGATTCCCGCTCTCCTCAAAATACAAAGACCTTAAAGCCTACGAGCCGGTGGCTCAGGTCACCGCCGGTGCCGCTTCAACTACCGGATGGTGGGAGGGCGAATATAATGTACCTACTCAGAGTGGAGCGGCTCTCGGCGACTCAAACACAGGCATGCACATGCTAATCGGACTGCTCGCGGCTCTATGTCAGCGCGAACACACTGGCGAAGGCTCTTTTGTCTACCAGTCTATGCACAATGCCTGCCTTAATCTATGTCGTATTAAGACGCGCGACCAACTCACGCTCGACCGCATAGGCTATCTCACTCAATTTCCGCAATATCCGAACGAAAAGTTCCCAGATTACGTTCCGCGTTCTGGCAATCAGGAGGGTAGCGGAGTGCTCGGATGGACTTACAAATGCAAAAATTGGGCAACGGATCCCAACGACTATGTCTACATCATTCTTCAGCGTGGTGCCAAAGATTTCCAACTCGCATGCAAGGCACTCGGATTTGAAGACTGGCTCACAAATCCCGACTTCAACTCCGCCGATGCCCGCGACCTCCACAAACAAGCTATCTACGCTCGCATACAGGAATTTTGCATCGATAAAGACAAGTTTGAAGTCACCGACATCCTCTCAAAAGCCGGCGTTCCGGTGGCTCCTGTTTTATCCACCAAAGAGATTCTCAACGACGAAAGCCTTTACGATGGCAACACTCTCGTCAAAATCGATCAGGGTGGCACTATCGGTGAATTTGTCACCGTAGGATGTCCGTTCACCATATCCAACTATCAGCCCTCTTATCCACCATGTCCATCTCTCGGACAAAACACCGAAGAGATTCTCGCAGCTATCGGCTACTCGCCCGACCGCATTGCATCTTTCGCCCACAATGGCACCACCGCCCCCCTCCACTAAATATCAGGTTTCAATCATCTCGACTTTACAATCTCACAATATATATATGACACCCACACCTCAATTCCCTGAGCAAGTGACCGGTATGTATATTCTCGCTCGCGCCCTCCGATTCGTGGGCATCGACACTATATATGGTCTTGTTGGCATTCCGGTCACCGAATTTGCCTACTCCGCTCAGTCTCAAGGCATCAGATTCATAAGTTTCCGCCACGAGCAGCAGGCCGGCATGGCTGCTGCCACCCACGGTTATCTTACCAAAACTCCCGGTGTGTTGCTCACTGTTTCGTCGCTCGGTTTCTTAAACGGTCTGACGGCAACAGCAAATGCTACGGTCAATTGCTACCCGATGATTCAGATTTCCGGATCAAGTGTACGCGAACCTATCGACCTCGATCAAGGCACTTACGAAGGGCTCGACCAGCTCAACGTAGCTAAACCTCTTGTCAAGGCGGCCTATCGTGTCAACAAACCCGAAGACATCCCTACGGCCGTAGCGCGAGCCTACCGCGCCGCTGTCAGCGGACGCCCGGGAGGCGTATATCTCGACATTACGACACCATGCCTCGGTGCTGTCATGAATCGCGACGATGCCGAAAAGCTGCTTTTCAAACCGGTCGACCCGGCTGCAGCTGCCCTTCCGTCACCGCAATCCATCGATAGAGCACTTGCGCTACTCGCCTCAGCAAAACGTCCGGTCATTCTGCTCGGCAAAGGAGCGGCCTACGCTCAAGCCGATGAGCATATCAAGCGATTCGT
This sequence comes from uncultured Bacteroides sp., assembly GCA_964416545.1. GTDB lineage: Bacteria > Bacteroidota > Bacteroidia > Bacteroidales > Muribaculaceae > Paramuribaculum. The sequence goes on from CAYQEN010000002.1 coordinate 55,461, forward strand.
CGAAACAACCGGCATACCGTTTCTCCCCATGTCGATGGCAAAAGGTCTGATTCCGGACAATCATCCGCAGAGCGCACTCGCTTGTCGCAGTACGGTCATGGAACAGGCCGACGTAGTGATGCTCGTCGGTGCTCGACTCAACTGGCTCTTAGCACGTGGACGCGGGAAGTGGAACCCCGACGGCCGATTCATACAAATCGACATTGAGCCGCAGGAATTTGACTGCAACCGTCGCATTGAAGCTCCCATTGTTGGCGATATTGGATCCGTCTTCGAAGCATTACTCAACCGCCTGCCCGACTACAAGCTGAATATGGATTCTTCTTGGCCGGATTCTCTCCGAAAATCATCCGAAGAAAAACGTGCCAAGCTACTTGAACGCCTCTCACCTCAAACCGTACCGATGACCCACTGGAGTGCGCTCAGTGCAGCCAAGCGAATTATCGAAGCAAACCCGGATGTAATTCTGGTTAACGAGGGAGCCAACACTCTCGACGACACTCGAAATGCCATTGACATGTCTCTGCCTCGCCACCGTATCGACTGTGCCACATGGGCTGTCATGGGCATGGGGATGGGCTCGGCTGTTGGTGCCGCTGTCGCCACAGGCAAGCAGGTGGTAGCAATAGTCGGCGATAGCGCTTTTGGCTTTTCCGGCATGGATTTCAGTACTTTATGCCATTTCTCCCTCCCCGTCACCGTCTGCATCTTCAACAATGGTGGAATCTACAATGGCATCGGCATCAATCCGAGCAATAATGGCGACCCTGCCCCGACTACACTCGATGTGAAGGCGCGCTACGACAAGCTCGGCGAGGCTTTCGGTGCCCGAACTTACTATGTGACAACACCGGCCGAATTTGCATCTGCCTTGACCGAGGCTATTGCCTCGAAGCAACCAACGCTTATTGACGTTCAGCTGGCTGCCGACTCCGGCAAGGAGAGCGGCCACATAGGATACCTCAACCCTGCTCCGCTTCAGCAGTTTACCGTCTGATTCTCCTTTAATTTTCTCTTCGTATGCAACACATTGTTCTTTACGCCATTTTCCCGATTATCGTCGTGATGCTCGCAGGATACATTTCCGGACGAAAGGGCATTTTCAGCGACAAGGATGCTAAGGCTTTCAACAAGATAGTTCTCGACTATGCTCTACCGGCAGCACTGTTCGTATCCATTGTCGATGCCAATCGTCGTATGCTCGTTGCCGACATTAAATTGTCGCTTATCGCACTCGTGGTCATCCTGTTCTGCTTCATCACGGTCTACATCATCTACAAACACGGCTTCAAGAAGAAAGGTGTCACGCAAAGCGATGCGGCTGTCATGGCTCTCATTAGTGGCTCGCCGACAATCGGATTCTTGGGATTTGCCGTTCTCGAACCAATCTTCGGAGCCAACGCCTATGTTGCTCTGGTCGTTGCCATCGTTGGCATCGTGGTCAATGCTTTCGGCATACCTATCGGTCTGTCGCTCATCAATGCCGGACAGACTGCTACTGGCAACGGAGAGAAACGCACGAGTTTCATCACCCCCGTCATCAATGCTCTCAAGCAGCCGGTGGCTTGGGCTCCGATTCTTGCCGTCATTTGGGTCATTTGTGGCATTCCGTGGCCTAAGTGGGCCAATCCCCCATTCGACCTTATCAAGGGGGCCAATGCCTCTTTGGCCGTATTCGCCGCCGGTGTCATTCTATCATCGGTCAAAGTCACCTTCAATTGGCAAGCCATGCTCGGAGTCATTATGAAGCTGATTGTAATGCCGGGACTTCTCCTTATTGCGGGCATAATTTTCAAAATGGAGCCAACCAATTTAGCTATGTTGGTTGTCGCCGGCTCGCTACCCCCGGCTTTCTCTGGCACGATTATAGCCGATGAATACGACTCTTACATCGCCACCGGCACTTCCACTCTCGCCATTTCCATCGTGCTCTTCATGGTTTTCTGTCCGCTGTGGTTATGGATTACGCAGCTCTGCATCGGACACATTCCGGGAGTGTCGATATAACGCCAACACGCATCTGGCGGAATCGGTATTGCTGTTCTATATCCGTCATCATGCTTTTTTTCACTCTCGTTTCTCGGGAAATCCCATATTGTGGGGTTTCCCGTTTTTCTATATCTTTGTATTGATGCTGATAGCCTTGATGGATTGCAATAATTTTTTCGTGTCGTGCGAACTCACTCGCCGACCCGAACTGCGTGGTCTTCCGGTAGTTGTTGGTGGACGCGGCGACAATGGTGGATGCGTTGTTGCCATGTCTAACGAAGCTAAAGCCATCGGTGTCACTCGTGGCATACCTATTTTCAAAATCCGCGACCGCATTGAGCGAAATGAAATCGTTTCACTCCCCACCGACCACAGCTTCTACTCTTCCATCTCAATCCGTGTCATGAACGTTCTTCGCTCACTCGACATTCCGATTGAGATTTATTCCGTCGACGAAGCTTTTATCCATATTCCGTTCAGTGGCGACAATGCCACCGACTTCTGTCGCTACATTCGCGAAACGGTACTACAGCAAACGGGCATTCCTGTATCCATCGGCATCGCCACCACCAAGACGCTCGCCAAAATAGCTGCTCGCTTTGCCAAAAAATTCAAGGGCTACAATGGAGTATGCCTTATGGATTCGCCCGACAAAACTGCCAAAGCTCTCGCTCTCACCAAAGTATCCGACGTTTGGGGTATCGGTCGTCGACTCGTCTCACGCCTCACGCAGTCCGGCATTCTCACAGCTGCGGATTTTGCAGCCTTACCGCTCGACCGCGTAGAGCGCATCTACAATATACAGATTGTCCACACTTGGAAAGAGCTCAACGGCGAACAGTGCTTCGACATGGAAAGCCATCAGCGCAAGCACCTAACAGTCAGCCACACGCGCACATTCGAGCGCGACATTTTCGACCGCTCCGAAATTGAGTCGCGCGTAGCCGAATACGCCGTCAACATAGGCTCACAACTACGTAAGCACCACCGGCTTGCCGCTGAAATTGAAGTTTTCGTTGCTACAAACCCATACCACAAGGAAGCTCCGCAACGACATGGTTCGGGGAGAATCGCCCTAACCGATCCATCCGACGACACTATCCTACTGGCAAAAGTAGCATCACAAGCTTTTGCCATCGCCTATAAGGAGGGGTACGGATACAAGCGAGCCGGAGTAATTGTGCGGCGAGCCATTGATGCCGACCATGTACAACAGTCGCTTTTCTCCGACAAAGCTGCCGATGAACGCCGACGCCGACTCATGAACACTCTCGACTCGCTGAATTCTTCCGACAACAAGGTCATGCTCGCCTCCACCACACGCCCACGAAAGGAGCAATAATTGCATTTTTCGCAAATTGAAGCTAACTTTGCAGAATCATGGACTTTAGCAACATTCGCCCCCCCCGCCCCATCGAACTGCTCGCGCCGGCTCGCGATGCCGACACCGCCATCGAAGCTATCAAACATGGTGCCGATGCCGTATATATCGGAGCTTCTTCCCACGGAGCGCGCGCTTCGGCCGGCAATCCTGTGTCCGAAATCAAACGTGTCGTCGACTTTGCTCACCCCTTTGGAGCAAAGGTATATGTCACTATCAACACCATCATATACCCCGATGAGATTCAGCAAGTCGAAGAGCTGATTTGCGACCTATATCGCATTAAAGTCGATGCACTGATTGTACAGGACATGGCTCTGTTGCGCATGAATATCCCACCCATAGCCCTCCATGCCAGCACCCAATGCGAAATAAGCTCCCCCGACAAGGCTCGCTTTCTTGCCGAAGCTGGATTTTCGCAACTTGTTCTCGCACGCGAATTATCCATCGACGAAACATCTGAAATACACCGCACCGTTCCCGATACACCCCTCGAAGCGTTTGTCCACGGTGCTCTATGCGTAAGTTATAGTGGTGACTGTCAGGCCGGCTACGCGGTCGCCGGACGAAGTGCCAACCGTGGAGAGTGTCCACAGATTTGCCGACTCCCATTCGACCTCATCGACGAACGCGGAAACACGCTAATCAAAGGCAAACACCTCCTCTCTCTCCGCGATCTCAATCGTAGCAATGCCATTGCCGAAATGATGGCGGCAGGCGTGTCTTCGTTCAAAATCGAGGGCCGACTCAAAGATATTTCCTACGTCAAGAATGTCACTGCGGCATATCGTCGCGCCATTGATGCCGTCATAGCTGCAAATCCTACTCTATACCGACGCAGTTCTTTCGGTCGCTCGCAACTATCGTTCACACCCGACCTCAACAAATCTTTCAACCGTGGCTACACCGAGTATTTCACTCGATATGCTGCGCCGACAGGTAAGATGAGTGCCTCCGACACCCCAAAATGGTGTGGCGAAAAAGTTGGTACGGTCATATCCGTCACACACGGCGGAGCAATAAAGGCTAAACTCTCTCAACAGCTTGCCAATGGCGACGGTCTCGGCTATTTCGACTCTCAACGTCGCTTTCAAGGCTTCCTTCTAAATCGAGTTGACGGACAAATGCTTTTTCCCGCTACAAAGCAGTCGCCGGAACCGGGAGCTACACTCTATCGCAATCGCGACCGCTTGCGCACCGCCGCACTCGAAGCCGACACGGCCACACGCACAATCGATGCCACTCTCTCACTACGCATAATCCCGGGCGGAATCGCCATTGATGCCTCCGACGAGCGCGGATGCCGAGCTTCGGTATCTGTCGAAGCTGACGTCCAGCAAGCCTCCACTCCGCAAAGTCAGCGACGCATAGCGACTCTGCGAAAGAGTGGCGACACGATTTATCGCATCACTGATATTACCGACCTACCTGACGATATTTTCGTTCCGGCAAAAGTCATCACTGCCCTTCGTCGCGACGCGCTCAACGCCCTCGACTCTGCATGGCTCGCCACCTACTCGTTCGACTACCGACACGCCGAAAAGCGCGACGCTCGTTTATGGAACGACGCCACTACTCTTACATACCACAACAACGTAGCCAACCCTCTTGCTCGTCAATTCTACGTCGAACACGGAGCCACTCAGATAGAGCCGGCTCTCGAAAGCGCACGTCCAGATGCATCAGCCGATCGTCTGCGCGTTATGACCACGCGCTTCTGTCTACGACGCGAGCTGGGGGCTTGCACACGCACTCCCGGAGCTAAAAATCTCCCATCAAAATTGTACTTAAAAAACGGCAACCGACGCTTTGAACTTAAGTTCGACTGCGCCGGTTGCAGAATGCACGTTTTAACGTCGTCGAGCGACTGACGTCTGTTTTTTAATCTATCTTTTTCACAAACACAAGTCCGTGGGTGTCGTTACCGCTCGGAGCCATCTGCTCTACTATCGCGACAAACGGCGTTCCGGCCTCGAAGCTATCTACCTTTACGGTATAAACGGCCGGTGCATTACCTGATTTCACATTATGTTTGGCATTCACCGTATCTAATTTTTCATTGCCCTTCCAGAGCTGCATTTCGCCGAGCACAAGATGATTTTCACCTTTTAGTGGTACAAAAGTTATCTCGTAAGTTCCATTTGCGGTTATCTTACCGGTAACATTTATGCGCCATGCTGTATTCTTTGGCTGAGCCTGAAGCGGTCCCCACTCCAATGCCAAAGTGCCATACTGCTTATACGCTGAATAATCTGGCGCGAAATACACCGGCAGCGACACCTTGCGTGGAGTCAAAACCGTAATAGCGTGGAAGTCCGACTTCGATGCTGCTTTTACGGGAGCCCCGGTATACAGCTGTGAATGAATCGTCGGATACGAACCATCGGTGGTATAGCGAATTTCTGCTCCGGGCACTGATTCTGCAAGTGTAAATTCAAAGCTGCCGTCACTGAGTTGACGCATTGAGGCCACCTCCGGTTCTGGCACTCTGAAGCCGGCACCCTTAACCAACAAGCGGGAATAATGTTTTCCCACGCGACTCTTAAAGTCTGCCCAATTACGATTCTTCTCTCTGCCCCATGCCACTTCACTCACAGCAAGCAGACGAGGGAACGTCAGATAATCGATATATTTTTCCGAGCGATTTTCATCAAGCGGATACAACTCCTGAAGAATTGTTCCATGGATAAACTGGTCGCTCCAAAGACATCCCATCACACCGATTACGGTCGATTGCTCACTGTAATCATTTACAGGCATTGAATACACCTTTTCCATCGGAATCGGCGGAAGCCAAGATGCAGCCTTTATTTCGCCGGGAGTGGCACTCTCTGCAAAGTCAAGATACATATGTGTCGACGGGGTCAGGATTGCCTTATGTCCACCCGGTACCGAAAGTGTCGTATCGGCCACGTTATGCCAGATAAGAGCCACAACTGGAGTCGACACCTCTCCGCGAGTTATAATTTCTTCCCAACCTATCACCGTACGACCCTTTTTAGCCATCATACGAGCCACAGAGTCGGTAAGCCAGCCCTGAAGTTCTGAAGTCTTTTTCAGACCTTCGCGCTTCATCAAGGCCTGGCAATCTGGACACTCCTGCCAGCGGGTATATACGGCTTCATCACCGCCTATATTGATATATTTTGAGGGAAACAATTCGGCAGTTTCATCGAGTATATCTGCCAAAAATTTCAACGACGAACTTTTACCCACACAGAGCAAATCGCGGCTGATGAAATGCTGACGCGGAAGTTCATGTTGCACACCGGTACACGACAACCACGGATAAGCCACTACTGCCGAAAGCACATGAGCAGGAAACTCGATTTCAGGAATAACCTCCACATTGCGCAGACGAGCATACTCGATTATTTCACGAATATCTTCCTGCGTATAATATCCGCCAAGACGGTCATTTTTTGTACCGGCATATGCACCGACTTCAGTCAGACGAGGATACTTTTTCGACTCAAGACGCCATCCGGAGTCATCGATAAGATGAAACTGAAGTTTATTCATCTTATACATCGCCATCATGTCAATGAAATGCTTCACATAATCCTTATCATGGAAATAGCGAGCCACATCAAGCATCATGCCACGCCACGGACGCTCCGGAGCGTCCGCAACACTTACACAAGGCACAGTCCATTCCACTCCGCGCACACGCTTTTCGCTGTACACTTCCGAAGGAAACAATTGTAGTAATGTCTGAATGCCATAATAAAGGCCGCCATTATCAGCACCTACTATCGTTATGGTTTTGGAGGTCACGTCAAGGGTATAACCTTCTGATTTAGTCACACTTGCTGAATCTACCATTAGGCGAATCTGTCCTTTCGACACCTTATCGGAAATTTTCAGATCCCATCCGGTCGACTCCGATAATACACCTTGCAAATAGTCGGCATACTCTTTTAAGCCTTCACCATAGCCGATTGTTGTCTTTTGCGACAATGTAAATTCGCCTGATTTTTCAACTAAGCTGACAGGCTGAGGCACTATCGACACACGGCCGGCCGCAAATACCGTCCCGGCAACAATAGCCAATAGCACAAAAAATGATGATATTCTCTTCATTCGGTTACAGATAATTAAGGTAATTTCTTTTTCTCGCCACAATTCACTGTAGCGTTTTGCAAAAATACTCTTTTCACCCGAAAAAGCCATCTCCTCTGAAAGTTTTATTGGATATTCGGGCGGTTTTTCATACTTTTGCCCAAAATAAATACATACTGAAATCATCATGAAAAAAGACAGAATTCTCGTCACCGGCGGAACTGGTTATATCGGCTCCCACACTGTTGTCGAACTGCAACAGGCCGGCTACCCCGTTGTCATCATCGACAATCTTTCTAACTCAAACATAGAAGTACTCGACGGCATTGAACGCATCTCCGGCATCCGCCCCGACTTCGTTGAAGCCGACTGCACCGACATCGAAGCCCTCAAAAAGCTCTTTGCCGAATATCCCGACATCAAAGGTATCATCAACTTTGCTGCAAGCAAGGCTGTTGGCGAATCTGTTCAGAAGCCCGTCCTCTACTATCGCAACAACCTCAACACTTTGATGAACCTGCTCGACCTCATGGCTCCCAACGGCGTGAAGGGTATCGTATTCTCTTCTTCTTGCACCGTTTACGGCGAACCCGACGTAAACCCTGTTACCGAGCAGTCGCCCATCAAGCCCGCAACATCGCCTTATGGCAACACGAAGCAGGTTTCTGAAGAAATCATCACCGACGTTATCCGCTCGGGTGCTCCTTTCAAGAGCGTTATCCTCCGCTACTTCAACCCCATAGGCGCACACCCCTCTGCCGAAATCGGCGAACTTCCCAACGGTGTTCCCCAGAACCTCATCCCCTACCTCACTCAGACAGCCATCGGCATCCGCAAGGAGCTCAGCGTATTCGGCGACGACTACGACACTCCCGATGGTTCTTGCATCCGCGACTACATCAACGTTGTTGACCTCGCTAAAGCTCACGTTATCGCTGTTGAACGCATGCTCACCGACAAGAGCGAAGATTCAATCGAAATCTTCAACCTCGGCACAGGCAACGGACTTTCGGTTCTCGAACTCATCAAGACTTTTGAAAGTGCCACCGGTGTTAAAGTTCCCCATAAGATTGTTGGACGTCGTGAAGGCGACATCGAAAAAGTTTGGGCAAACCCCTCTCACGCCAACAACGTTCTCGGCTGGAAAGCCGACACCCCTGTCGACGACACCCTTCGCTCGGCTTGGGCTTGGCAGTGCAAGCTCCGCGAGCGCGGCATAATGTAATCTATGCAATCTTTTCTACGTAATATCATGCTTGCGACCCTGGCAGCATTCTTCTTGAATGCTACCGGGGCCGTAGCTGATTCTACAAGGTTATACGTCAGCCTCATCACCTGCGACCCGGGTAGCGATGTCTACGAACTCGAAGGGCACTCAGGAATCCGAATCATCGAAAACGACCGCGACGTAATAGCCAACTGGGGACTATTCGATTTCGACGCTCCAAACTTCATCTATCGATTCGTAAAAGGCGAAACGGACTACAGCCTCGGACTAATCCCCACCGACCATTTCATCTACTCTTATGCGCGTCAAGGCCGACGCATCACCGAGCAGCCACTAAAGCTTACCCGGCAGGAAGCACGACGACTCATCGACGCCATCAATGAAAACGCACGTCCAGAAAATCGCATTTATCGATACAACTACGTAAAAGACAACTGCGCCACCCGACCGCTCAAGCTCATCGAAATGGCCGTTGCGCCCGATACGCTCATACTCTCCACCCCATTCCCCGACACTGCCACACCCCCGGCTACAATACGTCAATCCTTGACGCGCTACCATGCCGCCTACCCGTGGTATCAGTTTGGCATCGATCTTGCGCTCGGCTCCGGCATTGACACCCCAGCCTCCGACCGCGACATGACATACGCTCCGGCAACACTGCGACAAATGCTCACAGGTGCCACCGTCGGACAACATCGTCTGTTAACATCCGACCCCGTTACAATTCTTCCCCCCTCCCCCTCCGGAGGCCCTCTCGCCCCCACCCCGTGGTATTTCACCCCGACATTCACTCTTTGGCTGCTATGTATCCTCTCCGCCGCCATCTCCATCCGAAACGTCCGCAACCTACGCATAAGCCGTTGGTTCGACTCCATATTCTACACTCTGCTCGGCATTGCCGGATTGATACTCACCTTCTTAGTATTCATCTCCACCCACGAAGCCACCTCTCCGAACTGGCTCTTGCTATGGATTAATCCCCTATGCCTCATTGTGCCTATCAGCCTTTGGTTCCGCCGCATCCGAAAAGTAGGAGCCATGTTCCACCTCCTCAACATCGCCGGCATAGTTTCGTTTACCGCCATTTGGTGCGCCGGAATCCAACAAGGCAACCCGGCAATCATTCCCCTAATGCTCGCCGACATCATGCGAGCCGCAGTATTCCTTTACACATACCGAAATGTCAAATAAGCGCTTAGCGAAAACCCTCGTCACCATATCCTCGCTGATAGGTTCTCTATCAGCCACATCCGCTGCTGTCCCTACACGACCATCAATCGTGATTGGCATCGTAGTCGAAGGACTATCCACCGACTACCTACGCCTGCTCGACAGCAATTTCAGCGCCGGAGGATTTCGCCGACTCGCACAGCAAGGTGTTTCGATTTCCGACCTTCGCTACGGTCCCGGAGTCGATGAAGCAGCCGCTACAGCAATCATATACACCGGTGCCGCCCCTACGGTCAACGGCATCCCATCCACATTTATATACCAGACCGACCGACAGGCCGCAGTCCACATCCTCCACGACCCATCGAAGATTGGCAATTTCACAAGCGAAACCTACTCGCCCGATGCACTAAAGGTTTCCACAATCTCCGATGAGCTACGCATTGACAGCCGTGGCGAAGGACTCGTCCACTCCGTTGCAGCCTCACCCACGATGGCTATTTTGACTGCCGGACACGCAGCCAACGGCGCATTCTGGATTAGCGACACTAACAACAACTGGGCATCTTCGACCTACTACACCGACATGCCCATCTCCGTAGGCAATCGAAACTACCGAACTCCACTCTCTCAGAAGCTCGACACCGTTTCGTGGACTCCGATCATAAACCCCACCGCTCTCCCGGGGCTCTCAGACCCCAAACGCCTTCGTCCATTCAAGCATCTTTTCACAAAAAAGATGCCCGACCGACTTCAAGCCTTCAAAGCCTCTGCCGTAGGCAACCGCGAAATCACCGACCTTGCCATCGACCTCATCAACGAACTCGCTATGGGTCGACACACAGGCATGGACATGATAAACGTAGCCTACACCCTCGCGCCATATAGCTACGGACGTTCGGCCGACAGCTCTATGGAAACTCTCGACGCCTATATTCGCCTCGACCGCGACATCGCCCGACTCATCGATGCCGCTACACGCTCAGGCGGACAAGGCAAAGTTGCAGTTTTCCTCGCCGGCACTCCTGCGCCAGCAAGTGAAAAGCGCGATGATGCTCGTTGGAACATCCCCTACGGACAATTCTCGGTCAAAAAAGCCGAATCGCTCCTCAACATGTATCTGATGGCTCTGCACGGCAACGATGACTGGATCGACGGATACTACAACAACCAATTCTACCTCAACCGCAAGCTCATATCGGATAAAAACCTCGACATCACTAATATACGCAGTGAAGCAGCCGACTTTCTGACTCGAATGAGCGGTGTTGCCGATGTCTACACCATCGAAGACATCATCGCCGCACGTGTCGGCGACGACCCGCAAGGATTGAAGCGCAACACATCTGTGCGCCACTCCGGCGACGTAATCATCAAAGTTGCACCCGGATGGGAAGTCATCGACGACGGTTCGCGACGCCCTCCTGTAGTGCAACGCGAATCGCAAGGAGCCATTCCGGCCTTCATACTCGCGCCAGGCATCAAGCCGCAGAAGATCACCACACCCACCGATGCCCGCATCATTGCGCCATCTGTCACGAGAGCCATTTGGGTCAGAGCGCCCAACGGAGCTTCGCTCTCGCCACTGCCACTCGACTGACCAGTAACCATTATGCTCCACCACATTTTGTAGTGGCGAAAGAGCAGTATTTGAACATTTTCGACTATCTTTGCATTCATATTGGTGGTTTCCGTCCTTACGAAGCCGCCATACAATATTTGTAAATAATTAAAAATCATATACACTAAAATGTCATTCTCTAGCTTTCTAAGTAAAATCTTCGGCAACAAGTCGCAGCGCGACCTAAAAGAGATTCAGCCCATTATCAATCAGATAAAGGCGCTCGCACCTAAAATGCAAGCTCTTTCCAACGATGAACTACGCGGTGCCATTTCCGACGTACGCGCCGACATCAAAGCTGCCATCAAAGCCGACGAAGAAGCAATAGCAGAAAAGAAAATCAAGGTCGAAGAGCTCCCCTTCGAAGAGCGTCAGCCCCTGTGGGACGAAATCGACCGTCACGAAAAAAACATTCTCGATGCCATTGAAGACAAACTCAATGAGCATCTCCCCACCGTATTCGCAGCCGTTCGCGAAACAGCCGCTCGCTTTGCTGCAAGCCCGACTATCGAAGTCACTGCCACTCAGCTCGACCGCGACTTCGCTGCTCAGGGCAAAGATTTCGTCGAAATCGACGGCGACAAAGCTATCTATCACAACCATTGGACTGCCGGAGGCAACGAAATCACGTGGAACATGGTTCACTACGACGTGCAGCTTATCGGTGGCGTAGTGCTCCACCAGGGCAAAATCGCCGAAATGGCCACCGGTGAAGGTAAAACGCTCGTAGCAACACTCCCCGTATTCCTCCGCTCTCTATCCGGTCGCGGCGTTCACGTCGTTACCGTCAACGACTACCTCTCTAAGCGCGACTCCGAATGGATGGGACCGCTCTACATGTTCCACGGCTCTACCGTCGACTGCATCGACAAGCACGAGCCCAACACTCCTCAGCGTCGCGCAGCCTACAACTGCGACATCACATTCGGTACAAACAACGAATTTGGCTTCGACTACCTCCGCGACAACATGGCTATGAGTCCTGCCGACATGGTGCAGCGCAAACACTACTACGCCATTGTCGACGAAGTTGACTCAGTGCTCATCGACGATGCTCGTACTCCGCTCATCATCTCCGGCCCCGTTCCCAAAGGCGACGACCAGCTCTTCAACGACTACAAGGCAAACGTTGAAAAAGTTGTTGCCGCACAGCGCCGACTCGTCAACCAACTCCTCAGCGAAGCAAAAGCCAAAATCACCAGCGAAGACAAGGAAGTACGCAAAGAAGGTGCGCTCCAGCTCTTCCGCGCTTACAAAGGTCTTCCCAAAAACAGTGCCCTCATCCGCTTCCTCAGCCAGGAAGGCATGAAGAATGTCCTCCTCGAAACTGAAGCCTACTACCTTCAGGACAACTCGCGTGAAATGCCCAAAGCCACCGAGCCGCTCTACTTCGTCATCGACGAAAAGAACCGCAGCGTTGAGCTTACCGACAAAGGCATCGACGAGCTCACAGGCACAAGCGCCGACCCCGGATTCTTCGTTATGCCCGACATCGCCGCCCTCCTCTCCGAGGCCGAAACAATTACCGACGTTGAGCAGCGCAACATTCGCAAAGACCAGCTCATGCAGGACTACGCCGTCAAAGCCGAACGCGTACACACTGTCCTACAGCTTCTTAAAGCATATACTCTCTTTGAAAAAGACGTTGAATACGTAATCGACGACAACAAGATTAAGATTGTCGACGAGCAGACTGGTCGTATCATGGAAGGTCGTCGCTACTCCGACGGACTGCACCAAGCCATCGAAGCCAAAGAAGGAGTCAAAGTCGAAGCTGCCACACAGACCTTCGCCACCATCACTCTGCAAAACTACTTCCGCATGTACCACAAGCTGGCCGGCATGACCGGTACAGCCGAAACCGAAGCAGGCGAATTTTGGGATATCTACAAACTCGATGTAGTGACCATTCCTACCAACAAGCCCGTAGCTCGCTTCGACATGGAAGACCGCGTCTACAAGACCAAAAAAGAAAAATATGCTGCTGTTATCGACGAAGTTAAGTCGCTCGTCGAACAAGGTCGTCCGGTTCTCGTCGGCACTACATCCGTCGAAATATCCGAACTACTGAGCCGCATGCTCCAGATGCAGCACATCCCCCACAACGTCCTCAACGCCAAGCAGCACCAGCGCGAAGCCGAAATCGTGGCTCTCGCAGGTAAAGCAGGCACTGTCACCATCGCCACAAACATGGCCGGTCGTGGTACCGACATCAAGCTCCCCGACGAAGTTAAAAACGCCGGTGGTCTGGCTATCATCGGCACAGAACGCCACGAAAGCCGTCGCGTCGACCGCCAGCTTCGCGGACGTGCCGGACGTCAGGGCGACCCGGGTTCTTCCGTATTCTACGTATCGTTTGAAGACCAGCTCATGCGTCTGTTCGCCACCGATCGCGTCATGAAGATGCTCGACACACTCGGTCTGAAAGAAGGCGAAATGATTGAAAGCCACATGGTCACTCGCGCCATCGAAAACGCTCAGAAGCGCGTCGAAGAAAACAACTTCGGTATCCGTAAGCGACTCCTCGAATACGACGACGTAATGAACAAGCAGCGTACATACATCTACGCTCGTCGTCACCACGCCCTACTCGGTGAACGCATCGGCATCGATATCGCCAACATGATTTACGACGTTATCGAAAACCTTGTCAACAACTACGACCAGCCGGCCGACTTCCCCGAACTCTCTCACGAGCTTTACAAGCTCCTCACCATCGAACCTCCCTTCACAGAAGAGCAATATCGCAACCTCTCTAAGGAAGACAAAATCGAAGCAATTCACTCCGCTGCTCTCGAAGCGTTCGACCGCAAGAGCAAGCGCATCATAGAAGTCGCCGAACCTGTTATCCGCGATTGCGTTGAAAACCGTGGATTCAACTCGCAGATTATCGTTCCCATCACCGATGGCAAACGCCTGTTCCACCTCCGCGTCGACATCATGCAAGCCTACAACTCGCAGTCGCGCAACATCGTAAAAGAATGGCACAAAGCCATCCTCCTCGTCACCATCGACGAACTTTGGAAAGAACATCTTCGCGAGCTCGACCAACTCCGCCAGTCGGTTCAGAACGCATCTTACGAACAGAAAGACCCGCTCGTAATCTACAAGGTAGAATCGTTCCACCTCTTCGAACGCATGCTCAACACTCTTAACGTAAAAGTCGTTTCCGCTCTCATGCGCGGACAGATTTACGTTCAGCAGCGTCCCGCCGAGCCTGAACGTCCTGCCGAGCCTGAAGTTGAACGCGCCATGCCCGAAAAGAGCACCGACTACTCGCAGTATCGCACCAGCAAAGAAGCTCTCCCCGGTGAAGACGACGCTCGCCGTGCTGCATCAGCTCCTCAAGGCGAAAAACAACGCCCCATGCCGAAGGTCAACAACGGACCCAAAGTCGGGCGCAACGACCTATGCCCCTGCGGTAGTGGCAAAAAATACAAAAACTGCCACGGTCGCGGACTCTGATTCTAAGTAACACTAAAATCACTTGTCATACCTCACGATATGAAAAGAATCACACCACTGATGTGGGTTGCTATAGTGCTAATCCTACTTCTTGTTGGAGCCATCCTATTCAGCGTAAGCCAAGTAGTTGGTCTCAAGCAAGAAGTATCCGAAGCACGCGCTCAGAACGAACAGTTGCAGCTCGACAACGAACAGCTGCAACTCGACAACGAGTTCAACGCCATCAACTCCGAATTCAGCCAATACGAAGATCAAGCCATAAAGCTCGCCAACGACTCTATCTTGGCTAAATACACCGCTGCCAAAAACAAAGTCGAACAGCTGCTCAACGACCTCAAAGCTGAAAAAAAGAAAGGAGCTGAACGACAGGCTCGCATCAAGCAGCTTGAAGGCGAAATCTCAACTCTGCGCGGACTGTTGCGCCACTACATCGCACAGATTGACTCGCTCAACAAAGAAAACGCCGGACTAAAAGCCGAAAATGCCGAAATCAAAAACCGCAATCAGGCTCTTTCAAACCGCGTTGAAGAAGTATCGCGCAAGAACGAAAACCTCAGCCAGCGCATGACGCTCGCCGAAAAGCTCAACGTCACAGGTGTCAGCATCACACCTCTGAAAAAGAACGGCAAGCGTGAAAAGAACGTCACAAAAGCAAAACAGCTCATGGTGACATTCACCATTCCGCAAAACAACTCTACTCCCGTAGGTACCAAGACTATATACCTCCGTATCATCAACCCCGAAGGTTCACTGCTTGGCGGAAGCGGCTCTTTCGATTTCGAAGGTCGCTCAATAGCTTTCACAGCGCGCAAATCAGTCGAATACGCCGGCGATGAAATCCCGGGTATCAACATCTACTGGGATGTAAATACCACCCTCACTCCAGGCGACTACACCGTAGAGCTGTTTGCCGACAACTATCGTCTGGCATCGCGTCACTTCACACTCAAGAAATAAATGCTTGAACTTCTCTCCCAATTCATTTCTGAAATCAATGCCAACGAAGTCACAACTACTTCGTCGGTATTCAAACTATGCTTGAGTCTGCTGCTCGGATGTTGCGTAGGTCAGGAACGCAAGCGAAAAGGCCAAATCGCAGGCATCCGAACATTCGCCCTCATATCAATGGGCTCGACTCTCGCCATGATACTCTCGATTTACGTACCGCAAGAGTATCTCGGACTCAAAAATGGCGACCCCGGGCGCATTGCCGCTCAGGTCATCACAGGTATCGGTTTTCTCGGCGCCGGAGCCATCATTCAAATGAAAGGCTCCGTGCGCGGGTTGACCACCGCGGCCGGCATCTGGATTGTCGCCGCAATCGGAATGGCTGTAGGGGTCGGGATGTACGCTATCTCTCTGGTTGCCACCGCGCTGATTCTCATCGTACTCGTATTTCTCGAATCATTCGAACACCGCATCCACATGGGATGGGAATCTCGTATCATACGCATCCGCGTTTCCGACATCGTCACAAGCATCGAATCATACCGCGAATGCCTTGGCCACCACCGAGCCAACCTGATAAACGTCTACGTCGAATACGACTTTGAGGTTACTACCACACGTCTCAACCTCGTCGTACTCGTCAAAAAAGACACCGACTACATCAGCCTATTCTCAGACCTCCGCAAACTCAACCCGACTCAAGCCATTTCATTGGCAAATCAAGTCACCATCTGACAACTCAAACCCACATCAACTTTAGGACGTGAACGTAGAAAGCCTCATCACCGACCTCGCTTTTATCCTCATCCTCGGAGCAGCAACAACCGTATTTTTCAAATGGATAAAACAGCCGGTAGTGCTTGGCTACATCGTTGCCGGATTTCTTGCAAGTCCACACTTCAAATACCTCCCATCAGTCACCACAGAGTCAAACATCGACTTCTGGGCTGAAATTGGCATCATCGTACTCCTCTTCTCACTCGGACTTGAATTCAGCTTCAAAAAGCTCATCAACGCCGGAGGCTCCGCCGTAGTCACTGCTCTTGTCATAGTCATAGGCATGATGTGCGTCGGACTAATCATAGGCCACATCCTCGGATTCACATTCATCAACTGCCTATTCCTCGGTGGCATGCTATCAATGTCATCCACCACCATCATTATCAAAGCATTTTCCGACCTCGGCATATCACACAAAAAATTTGCCTCGCTCGTCTTCGCTGTCCTCATCGTCGAAGACCTCTTTGCCGTCGTCATGATGGTAATCCTCTCATCGATAGCCATCAACAACAGCGTTGCAGGAGGCGAAATGCTCTACAACATCCTGAAGCTCATCTTCTTCCTGCTCATGTGGTTCACAGTCGGAGTCTACATCCTTCCCTCACTCCTCAACCGCGTGCGCAAATTCCTCAACGCCGAAACCCTGCTCATCGTATCTATGGGACTATGCTTAGGCATGGCTGTATTCTCCGTAGCTTGCGGATTCTCGCTCGCACTCGGAGCATTCGTCATGGGTTCAATCCTCGCCGGGACAAGCTTTGCCGAGCGCATCGAACACGTCACCGTACCCATCAAAGACCTCTTCGGATCTGTTTTCTTCATATCCGTAGGCATGATGGTCGACCCGGCAATCATCGCACAATACTGGGCTCCGATACTCATTCTCAGCGCCGCCGTAATAATCGGTATGACCACATTCGGCACATTCGGAATGCTCATCACCGGACAACCGCTCAAGATAGCAATGGAATCCGGTTTCTCTCTCACACAAATCGGCGAATTTGCATTCATCATCGCCTCCCTCGGCATGAGTCTTAAAGTCCTCGACCCGACAATCTACCCTATTGTCGTAGCCGTATCGGTACTCACCACATTCACCACTCCCTACTTCATACGACTCGCCACTCCGGCTTACAATCTCGTCGAACGACACCTTCCGCAAAAACTACACTTTCTCATTGAGCGATACAGCCAGAAAGCCACTACCGAAAGTGCCACCGAACAGCTCTGGCACACACTCATCGTACGCTATCTCTGGCGCACAATCCTCTACACAGCCATTCTGACAGCAATTAGCTTAATCTCAACACGTTGGCTACTTTCCCTCCTCCTCTCCCTCACTCCCGACTGGGGACGACTCATATGCTCGCTCATCACCGTTGCCACCATGTCGCCTTTCCTCCTCGCCCTCTCCCTACCGGCATCGAAACGCATCGAACGCAAACGCCTCACCGAAGCAAACGCCAACTTCGACGTACCTCTGATAGTCATGACGCTTTTCCGATTAGTCATTTCACTCGGATTTCTCGTCTACATCATATCAGCCATCTACTCCTGGGGCGTCGGAGTCACCGTCGGCATCGCCATATTCCTATTCATACTCCTATTCCTGTCAAAACACCTGCGTCGACGCATGAAAGACATGGAAACACGCTTCATCAACAACCTCAACGAGCGTGAATTGCGACGTTCCGGACGCAACAACAACATCATCGCCGACCTCCACCTTGCCTTCATGACCGTAGGCTACAGCTGCCCATTCGTCGGCAAGCGTCTGCTCGACTCCGGCATCCGTACCACCTACGGAGCCAACGTCACCTCAATTCAGCGCGGCTCCACATTCATCCTCATACCCTCCGGTAGCACACGCATATTCCCCGGCGACATACTTGGCGTAATAGGCACCGACGAGGAAATACAGAAAATGCTACCCGACGTCGAGAAAAACCCCGACACCGACGAAAGCAAAATCCAAGCCTCCGACATCAAACTCTCCTCAATAATGCTAAGCCCCACCTCCCCCCTTATCGGGCTATCCGTCGCCGAATCCGAACTCGGCAGTCGCTACAGCACACTGCTCATCAGCATAAACCGCGCCGGAATATTCTTCACGCCCGAAGGCTCCACCATATTCCAAGAAGGCGACGTCCTCTGGATGGTTGGCAACCCCGCCGGATTCAACCAACTAAAATAAATTCCGCCAAGCCATAGCCAAGCCGCTTTACGTTTGTTTTGGCGTATGATGGAAAAACGCTATATTTGCATAGTCCAATCAACAAGCTCACAGCCAATGCAGGAAAAAATCATTATCCTCGACTTCGGTTCGCAGACCACACAGCTCATCGGACGCCGCGTGCGTGAGTTGAACATGTACTGCGAAATCGTGCCGTACAACAAATTTCCCGCCGACGACCCGTCGGTTATTGGCGTCATCCTCTCCGGATCGCCATTCTCCGTCTACGACGAAAAAGCCTTCAAAATCGACCTTGACACCATCCGCGGACGCTATCCTATCCTCGGCATCTGCTATGGAGCGCAATTCATGTCCTACGCCAACGGTGGCTCTGTAGAGCCCGCCGACAGTCGCGAATACGGACGCGCACTCCTCGCCAACGTCAACCAAGCCGACCCTCTCTTGACCGGCATTCAGCCCGGCGACCAAGTTTGGATGAGCCACGGCGACACCATCACCGCCCTTCCCGAAGGCTTCTCAATCATCGCCTCTACCGACAAAGTACCCATAGCTGCCTATCGTGGCAAAGACGGCGAAAAACTCTGGGGCGTACAATTTCACCCCGAAGTATTCCACAGCATCTGCGGAATGCAGCTGCTTCGCAACTTCGTAGTCGACATTTGCGGTGGACATCAAGACTGGAGCGCCGCTTCATTCATCGAATCAACAGTCACTGCCCTGCGCGAACAGCTTGGCAACGACAAAGTAGTCCTCGGACTCAGTGGAGGTGTCGACTCTTCAGTAGCAGCAGTTCTTCTCAACCGCGCCATCGGTAGCAATCTCACCTGCATATTCGTCGACCACGGAATGCTTCGCAAAGACGAATTTACTTCGGTACTTCGCGACTACGAATGCCTCGGACTCAACGTCATCGGCGTCGACGCCTCCGCTAAATTCTTCAGCGAGCTCGCCGGTGTCACCGACCCCGAACAAAAACGCAAAATCATAGGCAAAGGCTTCATCGAAGTATTCGACGAAGAAGCCCACAAACTCAAAGACGTCAAATGGCTCGGTCAGGGCACAATCTACCCCGACTGCATCGAAAGCCTCTCCATCACAGGCACTACCATCAAGAGCCACCACAACGTCGGCGGTCTACCCGAAAAGATGAACCTCAAGCTCTGCGAACCCCTCCGACTCCTCTTCAAAGACGAAGTACGTGCCGTAGGTCGCGAGCTCGGAATGCCCGAACACCTCATCACCCGTCACCCGTTCCCCGGTCCCGGACTCGCTGTTCGCATTCTCGGCGACATCACACCCGAAAAAGTACGCATCCTTCAGGAAGCCGACCACATATTCATTCAAGGTCTGCGCGACCACGGTTTGTACGACCAAGTTTGGCAAGCAGGCGTCATACTCCTTCCCGTACAGAGCGTAGGAGTAATGGGCGACGAGCGCACATACGAACGCGCCGTAGCACTCCGTGCTGTCACATCTACAGATGCCATGACTGCCGACTGGGCACACCTACCCTACGAATTCCTTGCCGAAGTCTCAAACAAGATCATCAACTCCGTGCGTGGAGTCAACCGCGTAACCTACGACATCTCCTCAAAACCACCGGCAACTATCGAATGGGAATAATCCCATCCACAACCAAAATACCAAATCCACGGTCTGCATTTGCGCAGACCGTGGATTTCTATTATCCCCCTTTTTTATACGCAGAAAGCCAACCTATTCAAAAAATTAAATGTATCTTTACAACGGAAACATTTAAATTCCACCAACTACGAACATCAAATTACAACATCATATTCCATCCATGAAAGTTAATTCCGCAACAATCGCTCCCGCAGCCGGCGCGCTGACTGCAGTTTTTGGAGCCGCAGTCCAAGCTGCTCCCGCAGCAGCAGCCGACAAACAGGCTTCTTCCGACAACAACCGTCCCAACATCGTCTACATCATGACCGACGACCACACAGCGCAAATGATGAGCTGCTACGACACACGCTATGCCCACACACCAAACCTCGACCGCATAGCTGCCGACGGCGTACGCTTCACCAACTCATTTGTAGCCAACTCTCTGTCAGGACCTTCAAGAGCTTGCCTCGTTACCGGTAAACACAGCCATGCCAACGGATTCACCGACAACGAAAGCGGACGACCCTTCGACGGATCTCAGCCCACATTCCCCAAATATCTCCAACAGGCCGGATACGCCACAGCACTCTTCGGCAAGTGGCACCTCATCAGCAACCCCACCGGATTCGACAAATGGGAAATCGTTCCGGGACAAGGCGACTACTACAACCCCCGATTCATCACCATGGATGGTAAGATGCACGAAGAACATGGCTACCTCACCAACCTCATCACCGACAAGAGCCTCGACTGGCTCGAAAACGGTCGTGACAAATCCAAGCCCTTCTGCATCATGATTCACCACAAAGCGCAGCACCGCAACTGGATGTCCGACACCTGCAACCTCTACCTCTACGAAGACAAGACATTCCCCATCCCCGACAACTTCTACGACACCTACGAAGGACGTGAAGCTGCCAAGACTGCCGAAATGCGTATCGCCGACCCAATGTCGATGGACATCATCTACGACCTCAAGATGGACAACGACACCGTACAAACATACCTCAAAGGCGCATTCAAAAGCATCGTCGGCCGACTCGACTCCGCACAGCGCGCAGCATGGGACAAATTCTACGACCCCATCATCAAAGAATACTACGAATCAAACCTCACAGGCAAAGAACTTGCCGAATGGAGATTCCAACGCTACATGCGCGACTACCTCAAGACTCTCAAAAGCCTTGACGACAACGTAGGACGCGTTCTCGACTACCTCCGCGACAACGACCTCCTCGACAACACTCTCGTCATCTACACATCCGACCAGGGCTTCTACATGGGCGAACACGGATGGTTCGACAAGCGATTCATGTACGAAGAATCGTTCAGCACTCCTCTCGTAATGCACCTTCCCAAAGGATTCAAAGCCAAAGGCGACATCAACCAGCTCGTGCAGAACATCGACCATGCACCCACATTCCTCGAACTTGCCGGCGTTGAAATACCCGACGACATACAGGGCGAATCAATCGTGCCTCTCCTCAAAGGTCAAAAGCCTAAAAAATGGCGCGACGCCCTCTACTACCACTTCTACGAATACCCCGCCGAACACGCCGTTAAGCGTCACTACGGAGTGCGCGACAACCGCTACAAACTCATCCACTTCTACAACGACATCGACACTTGGGAACTCTACGACCTCAAGAAAGACCCAAAAGAGATGAACAACATCTACGGCAAACCCGGCACCGAAAAAATTACCAAGCGAATGCTCGCCAAGCTCAAAGCCCTACAAGAGCAGTACGACGACCCAATCCGCTTCCAATATCCCATCAACGACTGACAACAAACGTTAACCGAGGTTATGGTTTAGTTCGTTTTTCTTAAATTTGCGACCAAACCGTAACCTGCGGTTCTCTATAAACAACATTAAGTTCAACCCGAAAACAACAATACCAATGGACATTTCTCACATTGAGCACGTAGGCATTGCCGTGACTTCACTCGAAGAAGCAATCCCCTTTTACGAACAAATGTTAGGCCTCAAGTGCTTTGCAATCGAAGAAGTTGCCGACCAGAAAGTGCGCACAGCATTCTTCAAAGTTGGTCAGACCAAAATCGAACTCCTCGAAGCTACTGCCGACGATAGTGCAATTGCCAAATTCATAGCCAACAACGGCGGTCGTGGAGGCATTCAGCACATCGCATTTGCCGTAGCCGACGGCGTTGCAAACGCACTCGCCGAAGTTGAAGAAAAAGGCGGTCGACTCATCGACAAAGCACCCCGTAAAGGAGCCGAAGGTCTTAACATCGCATTCCTTCACCCAAAATCCACTTGCGGCACACTCGTAGAACTCTGCGAAGACCCCAACAAGTGATTAATCCTATCAACGTTTCATTAAAACAAAAGAACCCAATATCACGATAATGAGCAACCAGCTTGAAAAAGTACAGGAACTCATTGCACTGCGCAATGAGGCTCGCCTCGGAGGAGGCGAAAAGGCCATCGAGAAACAGCACGCACGCGGCAAATACACCGCTCGCGAACGCATTGCCCAGCTCCTCGACGAAGGCTCCTTTGAAGAAATCGATATGTTTGTGCGCCACCGTTGCCACAACTTCGGTCAAGAAAAGAAAAGCTACCTCGGCGACGGCGTTGTGACCGGATACGGAACAATCGACGGACGCCTCGTATATGTTTTCGCGCAAGACTTCACCGTTTTCGGAGGATCGCTCAGCGAAACAATGGCTCAGAAAATCTGTAAAATCATGGACATGGCCATGAAGATGGGTGCACCCGTCATCGGGCTTAACGACTCCGGCGGCGCACGTATTCAGGAAGGCATCAACGCCCTCGCCGGATACGCCGAAATCTTCCAGCGCAACATCCTCGCCTCTGGTGTGATTCCCCAGATTTCAGCCATCCTCGGTCCCTGCGCCGGCGGTGCTGTTTACTCCCCCGCACTCACCGACTTCACCATCATGACCAAAGGCATCTCATACATGTTCCTCACCGGTCCGAAAGTCGTTAAGACCGTTACCGGCGAAGACGTCACTCAGGACGCCCTCGGTGGTGCTGAAGTTCACTCTACTAAGAGCGGCGTAGCTCACTTCGCAGCCGAAGATGGCGAAGACTGCCTCAAGATTATCCGCAAGCTCTTCAGCTACATTCCTCAGAACAACCTTGAAGAGCCCCCGTTGGTTGAATGCAACGACCCCATCGACCGTCTCGAAGACTCTCTCAACGAAATCATCCCCGATGCCGCCAACCGTCCATACGACATGTACGAAGTTATCGGCGCAATCATCGACAACGGTGAATTCCTTGAAATCCAGCGCAACTACGCCAAAAACATCATCGTCGGTTTCGCACGCTTCAACGGTCAGGCTGTCGGCATCGTAGCCAACCAGCCCAAATTCCTCGCCGGCGTACTCGACAGCAACGCTTCGCGCAAGGGTGCCCGCTTCGTACG
Organism: uncultured Bacteroides sp.; assembly: GCA_964416545.1. GTDB lineage: Bacteria > Bacteroidota > Bacteroidia > Bacteroidales > Muribaculaceae > Paramuribaculum. Next base: position 79,344 of record CAYQEN010000002.1, read on the forward strand.
CTTCTGCGACGCATTCAACATCCCCATCGTCACCCTCGTTGACGTTCCCGGATTCCTTCCCGGCACAGGTCAGGAATACAACGGTGTCATCCTCCACGGCGCAAAACTCCTCTACGCCTACGGCGAAGCCACCGTACCCAAAGTTACCGTCACACTCCGCAAGAGCTATGGTGGCAGCCACATCGTGATGAGCTGCAAGCAGCTCCGTGGCGACATGAACTACGCTTGGCCATCTGCCGAAATCGCAGTTATGGGTGGTGCCGGTGCTGTTGAAGTCCTCTACGCAAAAGAAGCAAAAGCAGCCGAAGATCCCGCAGCCGTACTCAAGGAAAAAGAAGAAGAATACAACAAACTCTTCTGCAACCCCTACAACGCAGCTCGCTACGGATATATCGACGACGTTATCGAACCGCGCAACACTCGCTTCCGCGTAATCCGCGCTCTCCAGCAGCTCGCCACCAAGAAAGTGACCAACCCTGCCAAGAAGCACGGCAACATTCCTCTGTAATCTTAAACCACCTCACCCACATTTTCAATATGAAACATAGAATTTTATTACTGCTCGTGGCTGTGGTGGCTTGCGTGTCGGTTGCCTCTGCTCAAGGCCGACGCGGCCTGCGCATCAACGAGGTTATGGTTCAGAACGATTCGAGCGTAGTCGACGACTACGGCAAATACACAGCATGGGTGGAACTCTACAACTCCACCTATGCCTCTCTCGAAATTTCGAGCGTATTCCTCACCACCGACCCACAGCAGCCCAAAATGTACCCCGTACCAATGGGCGATGTCAAGACCGACATCCCTGCACGTCAGCACGTCATTTTCTGGGCCGATGGACAGCCCTCCAAAGGCACATTCCACACAAGCATCGTGCTCACTCCCGGACAGGACAACTGGATTGGCATATACGATGCCGACGGTCGCACACTCATCGACGAAGTGACCGTACCGGCCTCACTACTCCCCAACACTTCATACGCTCGCAAAGTTGACGGTGAAAAATGTCCCGAAAACGATGCCGAAATGTGGGAAGTACGCAACGGTGCCGACAACAAATACATAACCCCCGGCAGCAACAACATCATCAAAGAGACAAACACCAAAGTCGACACTTTTGCCGAACAAGACGCAAACGGATTCGGCATGACCATCTTGGCAATGGGCATTGTTTTCTCCGCGCTGATTCTGCTCAGCCTATGCTTCTACATCATCAGCAAGATTGGTGCTGGCGTCAATAAGCGCAACAAAGCCATCAGTCAAGGCATCGACACTACCGCTGCCGACGAGCAACCCGCCCACGACACCGGCGAAGAAATCGCTGCCATCGTAATGGCTCTCCACGAGCACCTCGATGCTCACGACCGCGAAAGCACCGTACTCACCATCAACAAAGTGAAGCGCGCCTACTCGCCGTGGAGCTCAAAAATCTACAGCCTTCGCGAGCTCCCGCGCCGCTAATCTATTAACGTACTTTTCAAACATCGAAAAAACAGCAATGAAAGAATATAAATACAAAATCAACGGCAACACCTACAATGTGGCGATTGGCGATATCGACAACAACATCGCTCAGGTAGAAGTCAATGGCATCCCCTACAAAGTTGAGCTCGAAAAGACTGCCAAGCCCGTCAACATCGTTTCTGCGCCCCGTCCTTCGGCTGCTCCACGCACCGACAGTGGCGCAAAAGTCATCACCAAACCGGCGGCTGCATCTACCGGTGGCTACGCTGTCAAAGCTCCACTCCCCGGCACCGTTCTCTCAATCCCTGCTAAAGTCGGCGACGTTGTGAAAGCATCCGACACAGTTCTCGTTCTTGAGGCCATGAAGATGGAAAATGCCATCCACGCCGGACGCGACGGCAAAATCGCCTCTATCAACGTCAACGCAGGCGATGCTGTGCTCGAAGGAGCCGTACTGGTTACTCTTGAATAACGACATCTCTCACGTCCGCATTCTTATTCCTTAGACAACTTGAAATCCATATATCAATATGCAATTTAGTGATTTCCTGATGCAAAACCTGGCTGAATTCTGGCAACTGACAGGATTCTACAACGCCACATGGCAGCACTTCGTCATGCTTGCCGTGGGTCTTTTCTTCATCTGGCTTGCCATCAAGAAGGACTTCGAGCCGATGCTACTCGTACCGATTGGTTTCGGTATCCTCATTGGCAACATCCCATTCAACACTGAAGCCGGTCTTGAAATTGGCATCTACGAAGAAGGCTCCGTGCTCAACATCCTCTACAATGGTGTTAGTGCCGGCTGGTACCCGCCGCTCATTTTCCTCGGCATCGGTGCAATGACCGACTTCTCAGCACTCATCGCCAATCCGAAGCTGATGCTCATCGGAGCTGCGGCTCAGTTCGGCATCTTCGGTGCCTACATGGTTGCACTCCTCCTCGGCTTCGCGCCCGACCAGGCTGGTGCAATAGCCATCATTGGTGGTGCCGACGGTCCCACTGCCATATTCCTTTCGTCGAAACTCGCCCCCAACCTCATGGGTGCAATAGCCGTATCGGCCTACTCTTACATGGCTCTCGTTCCTGTTATTCAGCCGCCCATCATGCGACTGTTCACAACCAAAAACGAGCGTCTTATCAAGATGAAACCCGCACGTGCCGTTTCGCAAAACGAAAAGATCATCTTCCCCATCGTCGGACTTCTGCTCACCTGCTTCGTCGTTCCCTCGGGCATTCCCCTGCTTGGCATGCTTTTCTTCGGCAACCTGCTTCGCGAATGTGGCGTTTGCACACGCTTGGCTAAGACAGCCAGCAACGCTCTCACCGACATCGTCACAATGCTCCTTGGCATGACTGTTGGTGCGTCTACTCAGGCTTCTGAATTCCTCTCTGCCGAGACAATTGGCATCTTTGCCCTCGGCTTCATGGCTTTCATCATTGCCTCGGCGTCTGGCGTTCTCTTCGTCAAGTTCTTCAACCTCTTCTTGCCGAAATCAAAGAAGATCAACCCGCTCATCGGCAACGCCGGCGTTTCGGCTGTGCCCATGTCGGCGCGTATATCTAACAACCTCGGTCTGGAATACGACCCCTCAAACTACCTACTGATGCACGCAATGGGTCCCAACGTATCCGGTGTTATCGGTTCGGCTGTTGCTGCTGGCGTACTCCTTGGCTTCCTCGCATAAACGACCTGCATTTATTTCTTTATACTGCGTGCGGCATCGACTACATCGATGCCGCACATTTTTTATCCAAATTATCATTTTTCTCAAAACTTTTTGCGACCTTAGATGTTGTATATAACATGTCAAACCGATTCTCCATATATAAAACATGCTGACACAAGAAGTAATCGACGCCTTATACCGCAAATTCAGTCGCAAGCCGTCTTCGCCCGACGCCCTCGACATCGACCTCCTTTTTGCACTCCCTGCCGACACCCACAACGTCGAAATCGACCATGATGCCAACCTCATCATCAACAGCATCAGCCCGGAATCGCCGTTCCACTGCATTCCGCTTGCCAACATTCATGCAATAGTCAATTTTGAAGACGAAGTTGCCATCGTCCTCCACTCCACTCTTGTAATTCTTGAAAAAGGAACATCGAAAGTTTTCATCCACATCAACCCACCTAAAAAGAGCCTCTCTGAGCGACTCGCATCGCTTTTCGGTCGCGATTAAACGCCACGCGTCCCTACAAAACTTATTTCCTACGATACTTATACATGAAGTAGTCTATCGCATCCTTCTGTATGCGCGACTTAAGCACGGCATTAACGGCCATATAAAGCAACACACCGATTGAGCCCTGCGCCACACATAGAATCCACGGATTCTCTATAAATCGCGCCAGAAATGCCACCACAGCGCATACTGCCGATGCCTCTACTGCATATGGAGCCAAATCCAGCAGATAGCTCATCCGGCTGCGGCCACTCAGTCGTGCCGCCACCACAAGACTCACGCCCCATGCCAAAACGGCAGCCACCACCTGACCAAACACGAATATCCTCATTCCGTAGGTCGGATCATCCGGCAATGTCTTCGACAGAAACGGCAACGTAGACACGATAGCCACAAGAGCCGTCACATCGCGCACTATCTCCGTTACCAGCATAAGCTTACTGCGTCCGAGAGCCACTATATAGTTGTTATACAACGCACTCAGCACCACAAACACCCCCCTCAGCGTCAGCAACTGAAACAACGCTATCGACGCATCCCATTTATCGCCAAAAAGAACGTGAAATATCGGCGTTACCATTACCATCAGCAATCCCAACGCCGGAAAAAGCAGATAAGCCGCAAATCGGTTCATCTTTGCCGTCGACGAGGCAAACTTATCGGCATCATCTTGATACTGCGACAATGCAGGCAAAAACGACGATGTTAGCACGGCCGAAATTGAAGCTACAGGCATCTTGCTCCACTTATCGCCCTGCGTATAGTAAGCCAGTGGCACCAAGCCTGCACGATTGCCTATGAAAAAAGAGTAGATATTCTGAAATATCACATTTAGAAACGCGCTCCCCATTATTCCGGAGCCGACCTTAAAAATACTCTTCAGAGCCGCGAATGAAAATCTGAAAGACGGTCGCCACGATGTACACAACCAAAGCACCGCACTCTTTGCGCCCGCCACAACTATCGCCTGCCACACCAAGCTCCACGCGCCCCAGCCTGTCAGTGCCATCCCCACACCGGTCAAGGCGCCGGCTACCAGCCCCACCGTGTTCGACACAGCCACCATCTTCACCTCCATCCGCTTCATCAGACGATTGGTCTGCACTATCGACGTCGCGTTTAGTACCAACGCTACAAACATCACTCGCGTCAGCGGTATCAGCCTTTGGTCATCTTCAAAACACCAAGCCACCACTGGAGCACCGACAAACATAACGACATACAGCACCGCGGACATGGCTATATTAAACCAGAACACAGTGCTGTAATCCGTTTCCGTAGGATTTTTCTTCTGTATCAGAGCATGCGAGAAGCCGCTGTCTACAAAGAGCTGTGCAAAGCCCTGAAACACCATAACGGCCGCCGCAAGTCCGAAATCGGGTTTGGAGAGTACATTGGCAAGCACTATTCCCGTCACGAGATAGAGCAGTTGCGAACCAAACTTATCTATCACGTTCCACTTCAGGGTGCGTGCCACCCGCAGCTTCATGCTTTCCGACTGCTGCTCCTCTCCCATTTAATCAGTTTGCTACAAAAGGCTTTGTATTCACCTTAACGGCTCTGTCGCGTATCGTCGGAGTTCCCTTATACACCACATTGCCGGTTCCCATTCCGCTCACGTTGAGCTGCTTCTGAACCGTACACTGTACCAAGCCGGTACCCCACAGCTTCACGCCTACGTCCGTGGCATCGAGTTCGAATGCTTCGATACGACCCGCACCTGTCAGCGACAGATTTGCGGTTTCTGCCTTACCCGACATCACTATTACGCCCTTTCCGGTCGCAAGTTTAGCCTCCGCACGAGCCGAGGACACACCACTCACTTCCAAGCGTCCGTTTCCTACGAGCACAGCCTGAAATTTCGGTCCCGCAGCAAGCGACATCACCTTCACCGTCGAGTCGCCGTCATTCTCCACCTTCGTCAGATAAGTCGAATATACGCGCACTGTCGGCAGATTCACATATTCCGTATCGCGTGTAGCGAGCTTTACTTCGAGTTTTCCCTTTCCATTGGGCTGAAACATTATCGACGATGCCATCTGCGGTGTGCTTTCAAACTCCACCTTTCCGGCCTTCGAAGGGTCGCAGAAATATTCCACATTGATACCGTCTACTACCTTAAGTTCATCAAACTCCTTTACTTCAACGGTAAACTTCTCAGGTGCCTGTGCAAACGCGCCCAAAGCCTGAGCAAAAAGCACAAGTGCAACAAATGTTTTTTTCATAAATGAATGATTTTTCTTCGGGTTTAACAATTACTCTTGTTCCGAAATTGCCTGAGGCAATATTTCGGTTTCCACACGGGTAAGTATTGCGTCGAGTTCATCAAACGTCGATGCCCTCAACATTGCTATTCTTGTATCGCGAAAATGAGGTATTCCCTTAAACAGGGGCGACGCGGCAAGATGTCGACGGATATGCAATATTCCGCGATACTCATCTATTCGGTCTATACTTTCGCGTATCTGACGGCGGATTATGGCAAATTTCTCTCCAACAGACAGTTCGGGCAATTCCTCTCCATTTTCCACCATTGCCTTCATCGAACGGAATATCCACGGCGCACCTATCGATGCGCGTCCCACCATCACTCCATCCACTCCGTATCGGCTGAACGCCTCGGCGGCCTGTTGCGGTGTCGTTATATCGCCATTGCCTATCAGAGGTATAGTGAGGCGCGGATTCTCCTTCACCCTTGCTATCATCTCCCAGTCAGCATCGCCGGTATACATCTGCGAGCGAGTTCGGCCATGCACCGTCAGAGCCTTGATGCCGCAATCCTGCAACTGCTCGGCAAGCTCTACGATTATCTTCGTATTATGATCCCAACCGAGTCGGGTTTTCACTGTCACGGGCAACTTCACGGCATTCACCACAGCCTTCGTTATTTCGAGCATTTTGGGAATATCGCGAAGCATTCCTGCTCCCGCTCCCTTACCTGCCACTTTCTTCACCGGACAGCCGAAATTTATATCGATTATGTCGGGCTTGGCGGCCTCTACTATCTTAGCGGCCTCTACCATAGGTTCCACCTCGCGTCCATAGATTTGTATTGCCGTCGGACGCTCCGCCGGGTCTATATGAAGTTTGCGTGTTGTTGCGGCGATATTGCGTATCAGCGCATCTGCCGACACAAATTCCGTATATGTCATATCCGCGCCCTGCTCCTTACAGAGCAGACGAAACGAATGATCCGTCACATCCTCCATCGGAGCGAGCATCACTGGGCGAGAGCCTAAGTCGATATTGTCGATTTTCATCTGTTTCATTCGGGGCTTTACCCCTCAAAATACGAAGTTACAATTTTTTTTCGATTCCGCGACACTCTCTCCCCCTTTTGCCCGTTTCCGACCATATTTTCAACCGATTGACACAACAGAAGCCCGCCGAACTATGTCAGCGGGCTTCTCCTATCTTGTGTATTGTAGCTCTGTTTCTTATTCAGCCACTACATTAGCCATTGCAGCGTCAACATCGGCAACAAGTGCATCGTCTTGCTTATCGCGGCTCACAATCTTGCCGTCCGGATCGAAGAGGATGATGCAAGGAATACCCGAAATACCATAGATATCGGTCGGTATTGTCTGTGCATTGATTATGTTTGTCCAGGGTAATTCATGCTTTTTGATAGCTTCGAGAGTATTGTGGGGTTCATCCCAAACAGCCACGCCTAATATTTCAAGACCCTTGCCGTTATACTTCTCATAGATTGTCTTAAGCACCTTTGTTTCGCGGATGCACGGGCCGCACCAGCTTGCCCAGAAGTCCACCAATGTATAGTGTCCCTTACCCACGTGGTCGCTCAGTTTCTTCACGGTTCCGTCAGGCTGAGTAATTGAGAAGTCCTTAAACATTCGACCTACCGATGTTTCATCCTTACGGGTAAGCGATGTCTGAAGTCGCTGAATACGCTTGCTTGATGCAAATGCAGGATACTTCTGGAGTGCCTTTTGCAGATCGGCAAGACTCATATCATATGCCTTTTGCAAGAAGAGATAGTAGCCCAGCGGATTCGATGCATTCGAATCGATAGTGCTGTTCATATAAGCGTAATATTCACTCTGTATCTTCTTAGCCTCTGCCTTTCCGGTTTCGGTGGTATCATTTGCCGCAGCGCGATAACGCTGAACTATTTCACCAAGATTACGTCCATAGTCCACCATCTTCTGATTGGTGGGCGTACCGGTCACCGAGCGAGTAGTTGCATCGCCAACGATATCTCCGGGTTCGAGCACAAATGTCAGATAGCGCGAACCGTCCACCACGAGCTGTGCCATTGTCGGCTTGCTGATTGTTCCGTTAAATTTGGCCACTCCGTCTGCCACTACCGTGCTGTCAAGTTTATCGCCGGTATCCGAATCCACTAAATATGCTTTCAGATCATTTTCATCTTCAGTAAGAGGCATTGTGAATGTATAGTTCGGAGTCTGTGCGGTGGCACACGAAATTGCTGTCATGGCTGCAACTGCGGCAGCGAGCATTGTTGTTCTTTTCATATGTTTTTTAGTTGTTGTCTTTTTAGTAATGACTACGTTAACGGAGCAAAGTTAATGACAATTATGAAAAATACAAGCACAATCCGCACCTTTATCGTCCGCAGCTCGTTTTTTACTTTTATGCCGAACTTTCAGCCGGCGTTCCGTGTTGTATATTCTAAACTATGTCATCATGCCGAAACTGCTTGTTGTCTTCACGCTGTTCTTTGCCGGACTGAATGTTTCTCGTGCCGCTACACCCACTATCTCCGACATCATCTCTCGACTCGCCACCGACTCTGCCTACACTGCCGAGGTCGATTTCTCTGTCACAATGCCACAGATGCCGGAAGATGTTATCTACACAGTCACTCTCCACCAACGTCCGGCTGATACCGACTCCCTCGCCCCATGCCGATACCTCATTGAGTGGCTACTTACCGGGCGCGACCGACCAGTCAACGGATTTTCGGCATACTTCGACGGCCATCACTACCGCTTTAGTGGCACAAAGTTGCAAGAATACCACACATCCTACGACCCCACTCCCTTTCTCCCGACTCTCCTCGGCAGCTCGCGCGCCATCGGCGTACAACGCTCGGCTCAATTCGTCGAACTTCTCCCATCCTTCCTCGCCGAAAAATTGCGCTCCATGGCTACCGACCCGCGCTATACCATCTCCCTCATCCCCGACACTCTTATCAGCGGCATGCCGTGTACAGTTGTCGATGCCGTCATGACTATCGACGGAACTACGGCTATGGAAGGCGAATACGTCTTTTCGCGACTCTCTCTCCTCCCTCTTCGCTCCACTCTCGAAAACAATCCCGGTGCGGTTGCCGAGCAAACCGTCACTGCCTCATACCGCCATGCCCCCGATTCTGCCTGCTTTACCGAGCCTCTATCGGAGCAACTGCTTATCGACCGTTGGCCTGAACCATTCGCTCGATTCCGCACCGGCAATTTCCGACTCGAAAATCTTCGTGGGCTCCCGCTCCCCGACATTGCGGCTCACACTCTCTCCGGCGGACGCTACATTCACTCCTCCGGCTCCCCCCTCCGGGCACCAACCATTGCCGTCATCATGAATTCTCCGCAAGTATTTAATTCTGACCTAATTAGCAGCATCCGCACCCTCCCCCAAATTCTTCCTCTCTCAACCGACATTCTCTGGATTTTCGTCGACTCCCACCCCGAAAGCATCCAACAGCTTGTCGGACAACCTGTTGACGGCGAGCAAACCCTTCTTAGCGCACGTAGCGTAGCGCGCGACTGCGGAGTAGCGTCTTTGCCGGCCATCATCCTCATAAACTCCGACGGCACCATTGCCGACTCCATTATAGGCTTCCGCAAAGGGCTTTCGTCGATTATTGCTCAAAAAATGGCTTTTATAAAATAATCAATACTACTATGGAAACCGTCTATTTCAAAGGCTCCGAGTGCCACACCTACGGTCTGCTCCCTGCCGTAGGCTCCTGCGCACCGATGTTCCGGCTCACGGGTGCCGACCTCTCTGCCGTCACCTCCACCGACTTCGCCGGCAAGTGCATCGTGCTGAATATCTTTCCAAGTCTCGACACCGACATTTGCGCGCGTAGCGTCCGGCGCTTCAACGAAGAAGCGTCAAAGTCCGACAACACCGTTGTCATCTGTGTATCTATGGATCTCCCATTTGCCATGAGCCGATTCTGCTCCATCGAACACCTCGTCGATGTCATTCCGGCATCGGCTTTCCGCTCCCCCGCTTTCGGCAGGGACTATGGGGTCGAGCTCATCGACGGTGCGCTGAAAGGGTTGCTCACTCGTGCCGTTATCATCATCGACACTCACGGCAAGGTTGCCTACCGTGAGCTCGTCGACGAAATCACCCACGAGCCCGACTACGACGCTGCCATCCGCGCCTTGAATGGCAAAGTCTGACAGATCAAAATGCAACAGGCAGACAACCCTACGGTTATCTGCCTGTCTTTTATTTCTGTTTTAGAATAAATTCCGCTATGGCGTCTATCACTTCCGGCGCCATTGTTTCTTCAATTTCTGCATATTCCGTCACCTTTCCGGTCTTGCAATGCTGCATCAAGTGGTTCAATCCATCCACCACCATCACCGTGCCATTCGCAAGATTTCGCCTCATCACGTCAGCGTGAAGTTGCGGACTCACTTGACAATCCTTCGAGCCATAAATCACGAGCGACCTGCATCGCGCTTTTCTCACATCATCTGTCGGCGAATAGCCTGCAAAATACTTCAGCCACTTATTCTCTACCGACGCTATCTTGGTTATATTCGCTGCCAGCTGGCTCTTCACCTGACTGTTCTGCCATCCGTCGCAGATTCCATCAACAAATTCATTTGGATTTTCGGGATAACCGTTAGCCGTTATTTCTGCATACAGTTTATATAGGGCTTCGCTGTAATCCTTGATTACATCCTCGGTCGCACCGGCATCTCTGAGTGCATCGGCCGATTGTGCCACCAACACGCTATCGCCTCTTAATGCCGAGGCCCCGATTCCCACTACAAAATCCGTGCAATCCCACGACGCCGCATTTATAAAAGCCACACTCGCGCCCTCGCTATGTCCCACGATGCCTACCGACTCGACGGCCCCACTATTCCTGAGCGCTTCTACAGCCATTCGGGCATCCTCGGCAAAATCGGCAGTCGTAGCCGCTTTACCATCTCCGCTCGACTCTCCACACCCACGGTCATCATATCGTAGCGTGGCAATACCTCGACGAGCCAACGCATCTGCAAGCACGGCAAAAGGCTTATGGCCAAACAATTCCTCATCGCGATTCTGCAAGCCGCTACCGCTCACCAACACCACTCCGGGCTTCCCTTCTGCCGGCTTATCGGGCATCGTCAGCGTTCCGGCGAGTTCACATCCTGCATTCGCGTTCGTTATCTTCACTTCTTTCATCTGATACGGGAACGGTGCTTTTGGTGTCTGTGGACGATGGCTCGCCTCCACTTCCTCTCGCTCAAATTCTATTGGTAGCGACATTCCTCGTTGTGTAAACTTCCCTACCATTCTACCCTCATTGAGTTTCCCGGCTATCACCACACCCAACTGCCTTACCGACACATTCAGTGAATCATCCGACAGAAAATTACACTCCGCAGCTATGCCGTACGCGCCCTGATCTGGCGAATCCATCGTCACCTTTGCCACGCCATCTGCCTCACTGACATTTAAGGCTATTCGCAATTTTGCCATCGGTGATACTGCGAGTTGTCCCATCCAACGTCCGTTCAACACCGATGCCGAAACCGTCGACACTGCTACCGTAGCGGCAATCGCTACAAGTGCCAATTTTATTGCTGCTTTCATTGCTTAGTGTTTATAGATTTGCGCAAAATTAAAAAAATTCCAAAAAAGCAACCGGCGACAGCTTCAGAATATCTGTCACAGTCGCCGGGTACTAAAGTATGTATCAGAATAAATTTTTTATCTCGGGCCGGGGCCTCCAAAGCGTCCACCGGGGCCGCCGGGGCCTCCGAAGCGTCCACCACGACCACCACCAGGTTCATTACCCTTGCCAAATGTATTGAAACGATACGACACAGTAAACATGAAGTAGCGAGTCAGATTGTTGAATCTTGTATCGTCAATATAGTTGGCCGTTACAGAACGACTGATGTTTGTAGCCTGCTGAAGCAAGTCGTAAGCACGAGCTGAGATTGTCAGCGAGCGGTCGCGTAGCAACTCGTATGAAATAGATGCGTTCCACATCCACTCATTGCGGTCATAACCCTGCGAGTAGCCGCTGGTTGCCGTATAGCTCACATCACTGTTAAGTATCACGCCTATCGGGGTGCGATAGTAGCCCGAGAACGTACCGCCATAGTTATGCACGGTCATGTCGCCCACTGTCTGAAGCGAGTTTCGGGTATTCTGCAAGCCGTAACGCGGACGGAATTCCAATTCTACATTATCCGGACGGAAAGCTATCGACGGAGAGATATTAAACATAAACGAACCCGAGTTATTGCGCTGACCATTATTGAAGCCCACGCTGCGGTTGTAGTTTATAAATGTATTGGCGTTCACCTGCCATGTCTTGCGACGCAGTGGCTGCGACCACATTGCCATCATTCGACCCGACCACACACCGTTCACGTTTTCATAAGTCGTTGTACGACCACCGGTTGTCTGGTCATATGTCGTTTTCGACACAATTGAATTCTGAGTCAGCGACACATTGGCCATCAACATCATCGAACGCTGATTCTCAAGATTGAAGTCTTGGAATCTGAGTTGCATCGAGTGAGAGAATGAAGGGTCGAGCGAAGGATTACCGACAACGATATTCATCGGGTCCGACATATCGGCCACAGGCTGAAGTTGTGTCAGCGATGGCTGAGATGAGCGACCGCGATAGTCAAACATCAACGAGCGCTGACGTCCCATTCTGTAGCGATAGCGCATAAACGGTGCATAGTTCCACACCCAACGCTCCGGAATATCCTTTGCCGAATTGATTAGGTTTTCACTGCTCGACATCGACGGCACGAGCGACATACCGACATCAAGATTGTGCGTCTTCGACACGTGCTTATAGCCCACTCGTATATCCTGACTGAAATAGTCATTGCGGAAGCGGTTGCTCAGATCCTCATTCAATATCTCCTGAGTATAGTCCACTATCGGTTCACCGTCATAAGTCACCGGATGGTCATACACCAGCTTATCTGCATTATTCCAGCGGTAATGGATATTATATGCAAACGTCAGGAAGTTTCCCTTTGCCGGATTTCCCAGAGGCTCTGTCCACGACAGACGCGCCGACGCATTGTCGCTCCATGTATGATTATTCGTATACTGGTCATACAAATCTATCGAGTCATTGAGCAGGAAGAAGCGGTTGATAGAATAGCTGTTCTCATACTCACGCACATTTGAGTGGCTGTAGTTGAGCATCACTGAGAACGAGCGACCTCGCTTCTGACGGAACGAATGGTTATATATCATTCTCGCACCGTACTCTACCGAGCGACCGTCCGAATTTTGAGAATTGAAGCTGCGGCTCACATGCGTGCGTGCGGCATCGCCGGCCATTATCAGCGTCGAATCGATACCCTCCGAGTCATTCTTGTTAAACGACACATACGGACGGAAATCAAACGTATTAAACGAGTCTGGCTTCCACTCGATTCTGAAGTCGGCACGCACATTATGTCCCTTATCGCGAGTATATTTACCCGAATTTGAGAACGACGTCGAGTCGGGGAACAGATACTGACGCTCGCTGAGTGTTCGAGAGTCGCGGTCGCTATGACTGTACATCACGTCACCGCCCACTCTGAATTTATCGCTCTTACCAAGATTAAAGTTCAAGCCAAACGACTGCGACTTGGTTATGCCGTTTGTTCCGCCAAATCTGCGGAAACGATTGCCGTTGCTATCCGTAAATCCGAGTTCGTTGATATTATTCAAATTGCCGAGCAGTGTCACCTGATTGCCATTCCAGAACTTATTCAGGTTAAACGAACCCGAATAACGCTGATCCGTACCATATCCGCCCTGAATCGTTCCGAAATAACCGTTCTTCATACCCGGTTTCACTGTGAGATTTATCACGGTTTCTTCTTCTCCGTCATCCACGCCGGTCATACGGGCAAGGTCACTCTTGCGGTCTACCACTTGAAGCTTCTCTACCATATCCACCGGAAGGTTCTTCGATGCCACTTTGGGGTCATCTGAGAAAAATTCCTTACCGTCCACCAATATCTTGGTCACCGACTTACCATTAGCGGTTATCTTACCGTCCGAATCCACTTCCACTCCGGGCAGACGCTTCAGAAGGTCTTCAACAACGGCATTCGGCTGTGTCTTATACGAACCTGCGTTAAATTCTATCGTATCCTCCTTAACGGTAATGGGAGTTGCCACTCCGGTCACCACGATTTCCTTCAGCGAAATTCCCGATTCCTTCATCGTAATTGCGGGAACGGTCAGATTCGTCGAACCGACGGTTATGTTCTCATAAGCAGTTGCAAGACCGATATAAGTCACCTCGACGATATACTTTCCGTGCTTCACCGAAGCAAATCTGTACACGCCCTTTTCATTTGTCTTACTGCCTTTTACATACGACGAATCCTTTGCTGCAAGAAGTCTCACGGTTGCAAGTGCCAGAGGTTCTCCCTCCTCGTCATGCACCGTTCCGCGCACATTTTCTGCCGCCGCGCCAAGTGCGCCAAGCATAATCATGACAACGGCAAACAAAAATGTTCTCATTGTGTTTTTGGGTTGCATATTATTTTATAAAATTCAAAAATTTATCGATTCCGAAAAGATAGACTCACCACATCGCAAAAAGTTTAATCCGCAATCATTTTTTTCCACAGACTCGCATTTTTTACATCTTTACACATTTCATTATCAGCCCGATTTTCACTAACTAAGATTTGGCATACCACAGATTTTAAGTATCTTTGTGCTTTCAATTCATTTTCCAACCATTTACATCAGTTCAAAGCGTGGAAACTAAGTACATATTTGTCACCGGCGGCGTGGTATCGTCGTTAGGCAAAGGTATAATTTCGGCATCTCTCGCTTGCCTCCTCAAGGCGCGCGGATACAGAGTGACTATCCAGAAATTCGACCCGTATATCAACATCGACCCCGGGACGCTCAACCCCTATGAGCATGGCGAATGCTACGTAACTGTCGACGGACACGAGGCTGACCTCGACCTCGGACACTACGAACGATTCACCAACGTGCAGACTACTCGCGCCAACAACGTGACCACCGGACGCATCTACCAGAGCGTTATCGACAAGGAACGCCACGGCGACTACCTCGGTAAGACCGTGCAGATTATCCCGCACATCACCGACGAAATCAAACGAAATGTAAAACGTCTTGGCAAAACCGGCGACTACGACTTCATTATCACCGAAATCGGCGGTACTGTAGGCGACATCGAATCACTCCCATACCTCGAAAGCGTACGTCAGCTACGTTGGGAGCTCGGAAACAACGCCCTCTGCATCCACCTCACATACGTCCCCTACCTCAACGCAGCTAAGGAGCTGAAAACCAAACCCACTCAGCACTCCGTTAAGCAGCTTCAGGAAGTTGGCATTCAGCCCGACGTCCTCGTTCTCCGCACAGAGCGCGAAATCCCCGGTGGCATGCTCAAGAAGATTGCTCTATTCTGCAACGTTGGAACAGACGCCGTTATCCAATCTATCGACCGTCCTTCAATCTACGAAGTTCCCATCATGCTCCACGAGCAGCACATGGACGAAATCGTTTGTCGCAAAATGGAAGTTCCCATCGAAGGCGAACCCCACATGGCTCCGTGGCTCCACTTCCTCGACAAAATGAACAAAGCCGACAAGGAAGTCACCATCGGACTCGTTGGTAAATACGTCGAACTTCAGGACGCTTACAAATCTATCAACGAAGCCCTCTTCCAGGCTGCTACTTACAACGACCGCCGTCTCAACCTCAAATACATCCACAGCGAAAAGCTCGACGACTCCAACGTCGACCAGCAGCTCTCTGAACTCGATGGCGTCATCATCGCCCCCGGATTCGGACAGCGTGGTGTTGAAGGTAAATTCGTTGCGCTCAAATGGTGTCGCGAACACGACGTGCCCACTTTCGGTATATGCCTCGGCATGCAGTGCATGGTCATCGAATTTGCTCGCAACGTCCTCGGTCTCTCCGATGCAAACAGCACCGAAATGAACCCCTCGACGCCAAACAACGTCATCGACCTCATGGAAGAGCAAAAGAGCATTTCAAACATGGGCGGAACCATGCGACTTGGTGCTTACGACTGTATCCTCGCACCCGACAGCACTGCCGCAAAAGCATACGGCTCTACTGAAGTCAAAGAACGTCATCGCCACCGTTTCGAATTCAACAACGAATACCGCGCCCGCTTCGAAGCTGCAGGCATGCGTTGCGTAGGTGAAAACCCCGCAACTCATCTGGTCGAAGTTGTCGAACTCCCCGAAAAGCGTTGGTGGGTAGGCACTCAGTATCACCCCGAATATTCAAGCACAGTTCTCAACCCCAACCCCCTATTCCTTTCATTCATGCGCGCTGCCATCGCTTACGGCGACGAGCGTCATGCCGAATAAGAGGTTTCTTAAAGCTGACCAACAATCTACTAATTCAACTAAATGGACAAAAATACCCTACTGGGCATTCTGCTGATGGGTGCCGTGATACTTGGTTTCTCGTATCTCAACCAACCCTCGGCAGAAGAAAGAGCCCGCATGGAGCAAGAACGACAAGAGCAAATCGACAAGGAAAACGCCGCCACCGCAAAAACGGTCTTGACGATGCCCGACTCAATAAGCTCTGCCGAACTTGCCGGCATATCTGCCACCGTGCGCTCGCTTGGAGTGCTCGACCCCGCCACATCTACACACAAGCTCTCGGCTAAAGACGTCGAAATTTCTCTTTCGTCCGACGGACAGCTTAGCGGTTATGTGACCGTCGAGGCCAACACCATACCCGTAGCCGACATCATCCGCGCTTCATTCAGCTCGACATCGCCTGAAATTGCTGCACAAGCCACAGCAAAATTCCGACAGGCCGTTGCCAATGCCGAACGCTACCGCGGATTTGCCCGCTACCTACACGGCGACTCCTCTACCGTACGACTGGCAAACAAAGAGATTTCTCTCGAACTCTCAAACAAAGGTGGCGTTATCGCACGTGCCGCTCTCAACGAGTATAAAACCTACGACTCTGCGCAGGTTACTCCAATAGCTCCGTTCAACGACAGCTACGGATTCATTCTCACATCGGCAAACCAGCGATTCGACACTCGCCAATTCTTCTTCACTCCCATACAGGAAAGCGACTCTTCCGTACTCATGCAGCTCGACCTCGGCGAAGGTGCAACATGGGGCATTCGCTACACTCTCCCAGAGTCTGGCTACCTCGTTAAGATGGACATCGTTCAGTCTGGAATGCAAAACGTAATCCCGACAAGCGTTGCCACCATCGACTTCGTATGGAATCAGCGCATGGACCGAAACGAAGAAGGCATCATGTTCGAGCAGCGCAACTCCGGCCTATACTTCATGTACGCCAACGGCGACGTCGACAACCTCAGCGAAAGTGGCAACGACAGCAAAGAACTCACCGAGCGTCTCAAATGGATTGGCTACAAAAACCAATTCTTCTCTTCTGTCATCGTGCCGGCTACAACATTCGCCTCTGCCGAAATCAGCTCACAAGAGCTTAAAGACAATCGCGAATACATCAAAGACCTCGCCACTAAAGCATCGATGGACTACTCGTCCACCCAAGAAAATCCCGCTTCATTCACCCTCTTCCTCGGGCCCAACTCCTACCCCCTCCTCTCCGACCTTCAAAAGTCAATTGCGCCCGACGAAAATCTCCACCTCACCAAGCTCATTCCTCTTGGATGGTCACTCTTCCGCTGGATAAACACCATAATTGTAATCCCCGTATTCGACTTCCTCGGTCAATACATCTCAAGCTATGGCATCATCATCCTGCTTCTGACCATATTCATCAAAATCATACTCTTCCCGTTCACCTACAAGAGCTACATGTCGCAGGCGAAAATGAAAGTTCTCGCTCCCGACATCAAAGCCATCAACGAGAAGTTCCCCGGACAGGAAAACGCTATGAAGCGTCAGCAGGAAACTATGGCACTTTACTCGCGTGCCGGAGCAAGCCCATTCTCTGGCTGCCTACCCATGCTCCTGCAAATGCCCATACTCATAGCCATGTTCAACTTCTTCCCCTCGGCCATCGAACTCCGAGGAGAGTCGTTCCTCTGGGCTAAAGACCTCTCGGCGCCCGACGCCATCGTCAGCTGGACTGCCAACATCCCCTTCATCTCCTCTTCGTTTGGCAACCACATCAGCCTCTTCTGTCTGCTCATGACCGCAGTCAACATCATATACACTCGCATCAACATGGCCGGACAGCCCAACAACGATGCCATGCCTGGCATGAAATGGATGATGTACCTCATGCCGCTGATGTTCCTCGTGTTCTTCAACAACTACGCCGCTGGCCTCAGCTACTACTACTTCCTTTCGCTCCTCATCACCATCGCTCAGACTTTCATCTTCCGACAGGTGGTTAACGAAGAAAAAGTACGTGCCACAATGCGCGAAAACGCCAAAAAGCCCAAAAAGAAAAGTGGCTTCATGGCTCGTCTTGAAGAAGCTCAGCGACAGCAGCAAGCTATGCTCCGCGAACAAGAAAAGCAGCGTGCCAAACGCCGCCGCTAATTCTTCTCATACACACAAAAAGCCGCGCTGATTCTTCCATCAGCGCGGCTTTTTCATATCCTTAAACTATTCCGTGTTAGAACGGATAGCCTATTGCCAGATGAAATGCCAGCGACTTGCGAAACGACTCCATATTATAATATCCGCTCTTGCCGGTTTCATACGGCGCATGAATACCGATTCCGAGGTCGCCGCGCACCACAAGCATACCTATATCCACTCTGACACCTGCACCCGTACCTACGGCAAGGTCACGCAAAAATGTCGAGCCGCGGAGTGCTCCACCGGGACGCTGAGGGTCGTTTTTCAAAAGCCACACATTGCCCGTATCTACAAATGCCGCGCCATACAACGGTGCCATAATCGGAAAGCGATACTCCACATTAAATTCAAACTTAAACGTACCCGTCTGGTCGAAATAGCCGTTTAACTGATTCGTCGGAACGCGGTAACTGCCGGGACCGATACTGCGCACCGAAAACGCCCTGACCGAATTTGCGCCTCCACAGTAAAACTGCTCACTATAAGGCACCTCCGTCGAATTTCCGTAAGCATGTGCCGCACCGACTGCCAAGCGAGTCACCAAATGGCTCTTTCCTGCCATCTGCTTATTATACACCAACTGCGTTGTCGCCTTGACAAACTGCGAAAACGGCGTCCCAAACAGCTTTTTCTCGCCCTTGTCGCCAACAGCACGATACGCTGCCCAAAATATATTGCCGGCCTCCTGAACGGTAAATTGCCAATTCAATTCATTCCCCGAGTCATACCGGCGGCTATACATATAGCCATACGATATTTGAGGGATAAACTGACTGCGGAAGCTCTGCGCTATGGCCTTATTTTCATTCATTATCGAGTCAAACTCTGCGGTCGTATGCAGCAGATTCGTATAAGTCAGCTTAAACAGTGTCAGCGTATTGTTCACGTGGCGACTGGCTCGCCAGTCATAGCTCAACGCCGTATTAAACTGCGCCAGGCGGAAATAATGCGGACGATTCAGCAGATCTGCACCGACCGACATTCGCGTCCAATTCAGCTCGCGATGCGTGCGAGGCACAAATCCCGGAGCTATCAGACGCGGAAACGCAAGCGAGGCCGTAATGCCCGCTTCGTATGAATTCAGCACAGAGCTCCTGCCGCTACCGGTCTGCCACTCATAGCTACCCACAAGGTCTACGCTAAACTGCTCACCGCCGCCAAACATATTTTTATTCGTCAGACTGAAGTCAAGTCCGGGGCCGAGATAGCTGTTCGACTTCGACGTCATATTCACCTCAAGCGTCGCTTCGAGCGGTGCATCAAACGTACAGTCTATACCCACATTCAGCACTCCTTGCCTCGTCGTATCGGGCAGCACATTGATATCGATGTTTCCAAAAATGCCAAGACGCGACAGATTTGTCTGCGTGCGGTTCATATCGCGCACCGAAAAAGTCTTCCCTTCGCGAAATGCGATACAACTCGGTATTAAATCTTTGCGCAATTTCGACGGCACCATCTGCACGAGGGTTCCTCGGCGCGTTTCCATCGTATCGGGCACGCCACCACCTCTATATCTGTTTACTGTTGTCACTATTTCCCCTGTCTTATAAGCCATTAGGGCATATCGCGACACTCCCCCCGCCATCACCATTCTCAGTGCTATTTTGCCTCTGTTTAGCGTGCTGTCTGCCTGATACTCAATATATTCTGGTCTGAAGAAATAGTATCCGCGATTTCTCACCGCATTCGCTATATTCACGCGTAGCGCACTCAGCGAATCGGTGCTGTATCTGTTTCCGGCGCGGAAATATTTGCTGCGCGATGCCACAGAATCGATTATATGATATAGCCTGCACGTATCGGGAAGCAACGCCACGGAATCTATCAGATACTCCGGACCCGTATTAACGCGATATATTATTCGCGCCTTCTTTTTATTGCGACCTTTCACCAATTCATACGATGCACTTCCCGAAAAATAGCCGTTATTATCCAGTATTTCGTCTATCATTTCCACTCTCACCTCAGGGCGCACATCGCTTATCAGCACCGGTTCGGCCACGAGTTTTTCATACAGCCAATGGCGGAGTCCACCCTTCGATTCGTCCCAATTATTATACACCCACAGCCCTATCGGCAGTGGCCACCTCACCGACGGCGAGATTAAGCAATTGTTGGGCTTAACGTTCACGGCTTCTTTCACCACATCAGCCACTCCGTATGGCACTTTCTGACCTTCGGGCGACTTGATTTCCACCTTTTTCACTCCCGTATATAGCACATCGTCTGCGCCGAGTCGCCGTGTTGTCGAACAGCTCGCCACTATTGCCGGTAGCACAATTGCCACCAACAATCGCACGAGTCCCTTATTTCTGCTTGCTTTCATTCTCCTGCTGTTTTACCGGCTCTGCCATCGTAGCTGGCGATGCCGGTGTTCTACGTTTTCGGGGGCGTAGCCACTTAAACAAGTCTCGCATCGCCTTCAATTTATGGCGATACACAAAGCCTACGCCCGTCTGCGTTATCTCTCCTTCGAGTATGCTTTCATAACCCACATGACGGAACAAGCGCAGATACTTCGAACCGCTGCGGTTGAGCATATACTCAAACGATATGTCGTTTATCAGATTTTGCGAGAAGTTCTCATCTGCATCGGCATCCGTCGAATAGTTACCGCCCACCACTATCTTAAATCGGTCATTAAACAATGTTTTCGACACTCGATAGCTGTAGCTGGTCGACGAGGTTCCCTCCGATGTCTGGTCGTTCTGGTCTATACCGAAGCTCACGTCTACAAAGCGGATATTGTTGGCCGCCCATGTATTCACCTGCGATTCCAAGAACGTAAACAGCAGATTTCCCGACAGCTTGTTGCTTCCTTTTGAACCGGGACCCGTATACACGTTATACAGCAGCAGATTCATTGCCTGATTGGCTCGCTGGTCTTGACTCATTGAGGCCAATTCATTCTGTATCGTTATGTCGTCGTTTGTCGACAAGTCGAATGCCACATTCATATTCTGAAGTGTCTGTGTCACCGACAAGCTCACTATGAAGTTCACCGAGCGTGAGTTCTGCCCTTCGGTGCTCACATTGCTCTTCATCTCATCCACGGCCACTATGTTGAGCGTCGGATTCAGCATATCGCCGTTGAATGCCACATAGCTCCCCTCCTTGAGCGTAAAATATTTCTCCGACATAAACGGAGGTGTATATCTTGCAAATCCGCTGTTCAGCGTAAATCTTCCGGTCAGTCGGCCGTCATCCATCGGATTCAGCGTATAGTTGAGCGTACCCTCTCCCTTCACCGACACTCGGTTTTTACTATCGCTCGATATATCCACATTTATTGTCGAGCCCTCCGACACTTTCAGTGTGGCCTCAAGATTCATGGCCATCGCATTTGTCATAACGCTGTCGGCGACTATGGAAAGTGTGTCGTTAAACTGTACGAACTGCACCATATTCTCCACCGACTGGCTCTGTATTGCCGACTCTGCGGTAGTCATCACATACGTCACATTCGTTTCCGGCAGTACGTTCAGCGACGCTTTCACGTCGAGGAAGTTCATATTTCCCTTTGCTGTCGCATCGAGGTCTACAAAAGCCTTTCCGTATAGACTGGCTCCGCGCGGACGCTGCGAATTTACCACCTGCATATTCCGAGCATTAAATGCCAGATTCACTCCCAAGTTTGCCATGTCTGCGGCATCCACCATACCGTTCACATGTATATCGTTTCCATTCAGTCCGGCTACTGAGTAGTCGTTAAATCTCACCACGCTGCTATCCACAGGGATTCTCTCGTCCGAGAATTTATACGATGCTCCGGTCAGCCCCACATTTACGGCTGCTGAATCAAACGCTATATATCCGTCAAATCGTGGCGTGGCCGGAGTTCCGCTTATGTTCATCGTACCATTTAGCATTCCGCTCATTTGCGCCACCTCTTTCGGCAGGAATGGATTCACCACATTGAGTGGGAAGTGTATCATCGAAAAATCAAGCAGGAACGGACTCGTTTTTGTTGAGTCGTTCAGCACTCCGGTGGCCGTTATCACTTTCACGTCGTCCACCTTCATTGCCACATCGGCATTCATCACGCCCTTATTATCGGTGCTCACGTCCACATCAAACAGGAATGAGCCTACGCGCTCGCGATTGTAGTAGAAGTCATTCAGTTCCACATATCCGCTACCCGTCACTGTTCGGTCGTCCCATGTGAGACGCATATCGGCTCCGAGGTCGCCCGACATTGGTGGGGCAAATGGCGATATAGACATCCAGTCGGCTATTTTGATGTTCGACAAATGCACCACCACATCTTCCTGTTGCGACACCTCCGCGCTGTCGGCCTCGACTCTGCTTTCGGTATACAGTTTCAGCTTGCTCTGTGCATTTTCGAGTACCAAATTTGCATTCAGTCGCCGATTTACAAAGTTGTAGGTTACATGATTATCTGCATTCACCGTCCACTGCTTATATCCTATCACAGGCTTATACGGCACCATGCGTAGCTTTACAAGCGAGTCCGTAAATGCCGCCGCAAATCCGAGGAAATACCCTTGACGATCTTCTATATTCGACTGTTTCAGCATCAGGGCGGCTTTGTCATCAGCTACATACCCGCTCACTACCACATGGGCAAAGTCGTCAAACGTACCCGGTTTGTTATCCATTTTTGCGTTTAGCACCAAGAATTTTCCATGCTGGTTGGCGTCAAGCGACACCTGATTCAGCATCGTTTTCCCCACATGGAAGTCGTCCAGCGCCACATTGACATGAAACAGCGAGTCGTTATGCGCCGTCATTGTCGCTCTTCGCAGTCCCATTTTATAGTTTCCCATAAACGCCGTAAACGGATTCGATGCACCGACATTCGCATGAATATCAAACGGTGGCAAATGCTTCTGAAGCTCTCGTATATCCACCGATTTCGCATCTATTTGCGTCTGCACAAACGGCATCAGTCCCGACAATTTCTCCGACAGCTCGGCCATACCGACATAAGCGGCCGCATCGGCTGCAAAATCTCCGCTCTTTACCGTCACTGTGGTCAGCGAATCTACCGCGCCGAATGTTGCGTCTATTCGCTTCGCGCTAAATATGTCCGTCCCTATCTGCCAGTCCACATCATTTAGCGATGCAGTCGCGTCTACTGCTCCGCTCTCGGGCATATATTTTCCCGTCGACTCTATGCCGAGCCGTCCGCTGAGCGGAGTTTCCGACATTTTCATCGTATATAGGTCAAGCTCGCGCACCGTTCCCTCAAAATGCCACTCTACCACCTCGGGCGACAGATACGCTTGAAAGTCGGCCTCCATATTTGCACCGGGATTGAGCGACTCAAATCGCCCGTCGGCATGACCGTTGCTCACCGTTGCGTCAAGCAATATGTTTGAATACAATTTATCTTGATATTCAAGGCTGTGCAAGTCTAAATCCACAGCCATTTCAGTTCCGGCCGACAGCGGATTATACCCCCTGCCGTTCACCGTCATTTCGGCGGTTACATTCCCTACGCCAAGCCCCGGAACAAACGAGCGGACAGGAAAATCTGCCACCTCCAATGCCGCTTCATACCCTTCTGCTCTGCCGTTCCAATGCGCATCGAGTGCCACAGCTCCCTCCGATGTCGTCACTGCCACTTCGCCGTCCACCGAGTTTGGTCTATACAGCACGCGACCCTCTATCGTCGACTCTGGCACATGATACTCTTTCGACAATGCCGCCCCGAGCAGGCTCGGCATCAGCACATTGACGTTTCTCAGCGACCCCTCAATATCCACACGCCCCTCCATCTTGGCAAAGTCTGTCGGATTTTTCACTGAGCCCGACGCACTTACGTCGATATACGACGGCCACTTCATCCGAAGGTCTTTCACATCTATCTCTCCCGACGTACCATCCACATCGGCTGTCAGCTCTATATCCTTACGAGGCAATCCGCGTAGCATCGTTTCCAGAGCCGGAAATGCCGTCACCATATCCTCTACATTCACATGAGCCGACGCATTCAAGCCTAATGGCACAGTCGGGTCTTTGATTACGTCGCCTGTCCCTAAGTCGGCATCGCATCGAAGCTCCGACTCCCCGGCTTTCACCGTAAAGTAGCGCACGCGCATCACCGTCGAGTCCATTTCAAACAATCCGCTCCCCATCAATCTCAATCCGCATCTCTCAGTCCCCTCGATACGTTTCACGGGCACCGAAATCTCCATTCCGCGATTGTAGAACGAATCCACATCTACGCCCACGTTTCTCACCTGCAAATACCCCGTATCTATTCCGCGTGCAGGCTTCACGCCCCTCATCGCATACGTCACTTCGCGCCCCGTCAGTCTAAGGCGATCGGCTGTCACCACCCACGGTTCAATGTTCGCTTCTACCGACGCTTCCGCAGTTTCCGAAGCCGTTTTATGTGTCCGCAGATACTCTTCACTCGGAGTCAGATACGTTGCCGACACCGAATCCACTCTCAGCTCACGCGCATGCACCGTATGCTGAGCCATATCCACCACTCCGCCTATCAGTTGAGCACGCTCTATTACCGTTCCGAGCGAATCCACCGTCGGAAGCATCGTCATGCGAAATGCAAAATTCTTTATGTCTATATACCCTGCATCCACCTTCCACGGCGTTGCCATTGCCGTTGTATCCGCAACTTCCTGCGCCACAGTATCTTTCATAGAAAGATACACCTCTCCCCCATCCACCGACGCTCTACCGATGCTGATTCGTCCGTTGCGCATTTGCAGACCGGCACCCGATGCCTCAAAGCGGTTCACATTTGCCGTCAGATACATCAGCGAGTCCGGCGTTCCGAGTCTGTAAAACAACCCTCTCGCCTCCACGCCGTCCACCTCTATATTTCCCTTCAATAGCGGCAATATTTTCACGTCTATGCCGGCACTCCCCACTCTCACCATCGTATCGCCCGATGCCTCGGCTACACTCACACCGTTGAGTTCCACTCGCAATGGGAATTTCAATCTCAGGTAATCCACCCCGATATCCATACCGGTCGATTCCCTCACTTCCTCAAGGGCTACACTCCTTGCAAAATCCTGAATAGGCGGAACATACAGTAGCAGTGGCACGACTATCACTATCATCGCCACTACGGCAAGTATCCATTTTACTACTTTTTTCAGTCTTTGCATCGGCCTGACACTTCATTCGCGCATTCGAGCGTCTTCAGTCACGAAACTACAACGCCCGGCCACACCGCTTTGTTTACTATTTACCTTCCGAATTAAGGCAATTCCATATCCACCACCACAGGGCGATGATCCGATGCTAAGGGCTCGTTTGCCACTACAGTGACCGACATTTCCACCTTTCCTGCACCGGACACCATTATGTAGTCCAACACCTCATACGGAATGCCGGCAGGATAAGTCATTTCCTCCGTATTGGTCAGCAACTGGAATTCCTCCGAAAGTATTTTCATGGTCTCTTCATCGGGACGGCTATTGAAATCGCCGGCGAGCAGCATTGGTTTCCCTGCCCTGCGTGCCTCTTCCACGATTATACGTGCCGATGCCTCGCGATCCGCGGCCGTCAGCGACAGATGCGTACACGCCACTGCCACATTTCCGAAATCTGCTATCAGCAACACTCGCGCCTCCTCGCGTCCGGGCAGTGCCACGCGCCTCACCGACAATGGCTCTTCTCTACTCAGAAGTGCCACGCCGTATGCGCCGCCATCATAGTCTATTGCCTTTGCATACGTATGATACATTCCCGCCCGCTTCGCTATTTCGGCGGCTACATCGGTTCCGCCACTGCGGTTCGTCATGCTGTCCACCTCTTGAAGTGCCACGAAGTCCATATAGAGTCGCCTCACCACATTGGCAGTCCGCTCCACATCGCGACGATTATCCAGTCCCACTCCGTTGCGGATATTGTAACTGGCCATCGTTATCGGTTGCGAACCAAAAGCGCCGAGCGTAAACATCACGGCGAAAAATGCAGAGGTAAGAATGCGTTTCATAATGCGACGGTTTGATTAATACCACGTCACACCATTCGTCATCGATGAACGCTTATCATACTTCAAGTCGCTCAGCATCGACGAATTGACTGCGATATGGAAATTATAGCTCTTATACGGACCAACTGGCACGAAGCTCGCACTCATCGAGAAGCAGTGCAAATCGCGCGATATATTGCAATTCATATACGCCAACTTGTGAGTATCAAAGTTGTAGCTGGCTGTAAATCCGAAATTCCAATTCTTCGTTGGGCGCAACGTTCCCGACATACTGAGATTTTGCGTCACCTTGCCATCATACTCCATTTTGGCCTTATTGAAGGCGCCGTAGCCATAGCTCAGCGAGTAGTTCAGCGACAAGCTCCACGGCACCTCCCACTTCATATAGCCGTCAGCACCCATTTCGGTGTCGCCGCTGCTCGGACTCGACGAGCCGTCGCCATCCACGGGTGTCGACTGACTCTGCATCGTCTGGTTCTGCCTATTCTGATCATTCTTGCCGTCCTTTTTACCCTTCTTGCGGAACGTATCATTGTTAAACGTATACGAAAACGACGTTCCCGTACTTGCGAGCTTACCCAAACCCTTTCCGGCCTTCCAGCGAGGAACATTCACGCGCACCGGATTTCCGGCCGAGTTCAGTTGATATGTATAGACATCCCACGTTGCCGACAGATTCAAGTTGAAGTTACGAGTCAGGCGCAACATCAGCGACGTATTTATATTACTCCAGTTCAGCGAGTCGGCCGCAAAGTTATAGCTCTGCGACACCGTAAAGTTCTCTATCAACGACACCTTTTTCTCGCCGATACTGTCATTCGTTTTCACCTTCATTTCGAGGTTATTGGCAAGCGACATGCTCACTACGCCCGACTTCCCTTCTCCGGGCACACCGAACAAGCTGTTCGGGAACAGGCTGTAGCGACGCTCCTTCATCTCGCCATTCGCATCCGGATACATATAGCTGCCATAATAGCCGAAGAAATTCGACCCGAAGTCCGGAGCACCCGAAAATGTTATGGTCGGAGTCATCACGTGGCGTATCATCTTCACCTTGTCGCCCATAAACTTCATCGGCTTCCAGAAACCATAGATTTTCGTATCGAGCGACACCGAAGCCGAAAAGTCCCACACATTATACAGATTATACGTCGTGTCACACACCTCGGCCGAAGCATTCGGATCCCACTGCCTGCGGATTTTCGACGTATACATCCTGTCCGTCAGACTTATCGACGGCGTCAGATTCAGATAATTAAACAGATTAAACGTAGCCGAAATAGGAATACTGTGGCGCATTCCGTTTCGCCAATCCTTTATCAGGCTCTTCTTAAAAAACACATCCTGTTGAGCAGTCAGCGAATTATTAAACTGACCCGAATAGCTCATACGTATCTTTTCATACCATCTATCCTCGCCGACGGCCTTCTTGCGCTTAAACGGATACACCTGCGACATCGTTATCGTCAGATTGGGCAGCGAAACGGCCAACGTCGAGTCCTGACTGCGTTGCGATATCGACGCATTGGCCGAGAAGCTCCACTTCGAGCCGGCGGGGCGATACGTCATATTCACCGTACTGCTCTTCGTATTCTCCGTAAACGAATTGCTATAATAGCTGTTCAGGTCATTGCGCGAATAGCCCGAAGTCGTAAAGTTCACCGAAGCCGAGAAATTCAGCTGAGGATTAGCCTTCGCATCCTGCGTATGGCTCCACAACACCTGGAAGTTCTTCTGTGCCGAATAGTCCGGCGAACCCTTTTCGCCAAGTATCGTCTTCAGATAGCTGATATTAAACGAACCCGAATACTTATATCGCTTCATATAGCCCGACTGAGCCTTCAAGCCCCACGAACCCTTCGTATATAGTTCGCCCGTCAACGCAAGGTCTACATTATCATTGATTGCGAAATAATAGCCGCCATCACTCAGATAAAATCCGCGATTATAGTCATCGCCAAACGTCGGAAAGATTACACCCGACGAATATCGCTCGCTGAACGGAAAATAGCCGAACGGCACAGCCAACGGCAACGGCAGACCCGCAAGCTCCATATATGCCGGACCCGTCACTACATCCTTCTTCGGTCTGACCTTTCCCTTCGTCAGTCTGAAGCCGAAATGCGGATGCTCATGATCGTCACACGTCGTATAGAATCCGTCCTTCATATATATCGTATTGTCGTCGACCTTCTTAGAGATACCGCCCAAAATGAAGCCCTCTCCCTGTTCGGTCACAACATTACTCAGCACTCCCTTGCCCGTACCGAAATTATAGCGCATCGTCTTCGACTCATACGATGTTCCCTTATCGTTAAACACCGGCGTCCCTGTCAATTCGCCCAACGAGTCTGGCACTCCGACGGCATACACCGTACTGCTATCCATATCCATCTCTATTTGAGCTGCTTCAAGGCTTATTTCGCCATAATTCACCTTACTTTCGCCGTAGAGATAAGCATTATTCTGACCCAATATCACCATCGAGTCTCTTGCCGTAATATCCACTACGTTGTCTATATCGGTTTTCACGCGCATTATCCGCTTGCCGCTCGCCTTCTTCTCTGTTGTCGAGTCATTTAGACTCACGCGAAGTCGCTGACGTTCAGTCAAGCCGGCCACCGACTCGGTCGGGGCTGCCAATGTCACCGCAGAGCGCATAAGCTCCGCACTATCCGGCATTTCTGCCACACTGTCTGCCGACAATGGCAAGCGTCCCTCGCCCGACGACACCTGACGCGATGCCGCCGCCGACAGAGCCAATAATGCCGCCGTTAGTATAATATATAATTGAGGATTCCTCAGTCTCACAATAGTCTATCGTAGATTTTGATTTGCAAAGATAGCACAGATTCCATTAACTGCGAAACCCTTTCCGCAATTTCAATATCCACCCGCCGACAAAATCGCCAAATATTTGTTACATTTGCACCACAATTTCTAAATTAAGGTTCAAATCATGACAGAACAAATTGATTGGAGCAAGCTCTCTTTTGGCTACCTCCCTACCGACTACAATGTTCGCTGCACATATCGCGACGGTAAATGGGGCGAAATTGAAGTTTCCGAATCGCCATATATCAACATACACATGGCCGCTACTTCTCTCCACTACGGACAGGAAGTATTCGAAGGCCTCAAAGCTTTCCGTGGTCAAGACGGCAAAGTTCGCATTTTCCGAATGAAAGACAACGCCCGACGCATCATCGACTCCGCAAAAGGCGTCGGCATGATTCCCGTCACCGAAGAGCTCTTCTGCAATATGGTTGAAAAAGCCGTCAGCCTCAACGCTCGCTTCATCCCTCCTTACGGCACAGGTGCTTCGCTCTACATTCGTCCCCTCCAGATTGGAATGACTCCCACCGTAGGCGTAAAAGCCTCCACCGAATACCTCTTCATCGTCCTCGTCACCCCCGTAGGGCCATACTTCAAGTCCGGTTTCAAGCCCACCGACATCTGCATCATGCGCGAATACGACCGTGTCGCACCAAAAGGCACCGGACGATTCAAAACCGGTGGCAACTACGCCGCTGGAATGGTTGCCGGCGAACACGCCCACGAACTCGGATACTCGGCCGTACTCTACCTCGACCCCAAAGAGAAGAAATACCTCGACGAATGCGGCCCCGCCAACTTCTTTGCCATCAAAGACGGCGTCTACATCACCCCCGCATCCGAATCCATCCTCCCCTCTGTCACCAACCGCAGCCTCATGCAGCTCGCTCGCGACCTCAACATTCCCGTCGAAGAGCGACACATTCCCGTTGAAGAACTCGACGAAGTGCAAGAAGCCGCCGCGTGTGGCACTGCTGCCGTAGCTTCGCCCATCGGTCGCATCGACGACATCGACACCGGCAAGCAATACATCATCGCCAAAAATGGCGAACCCGGCCCTATCACCACCACTCTCTACAACAAGCTCCGCGCCGTACAGCTCGGCGAAGAAGCCGACATCCACGGATGGAACACCATCGTCGAAGGCATCTGATTCCGAATGTACCCCTACAACGAAATAATCGACCTCTACTATCCCTCAGGCAGTCGCCTGAGGGATATATATTTACGCCACTGCCGTAGCGTTGCCGACGAAGCTATCGCCATAGCTCGCACTAAGCACCTCCCTATCCCCGAAGCCGACATCGAAGCCGCCGCCATGCTCCACGACATTGGCATATTCCTCTGCGATGCTCCCGACATCGAATGCCACGGCGACCAGCCATACATCCGACACGGAATACTCGGAGCACAACTGCTCATCCGACACGGCGCGCCACAATTCATCGCCGACATCGCCGAACGACACACCGGAGCCGGACTTACGCCCGACGACATTATCTCTCAAAAACTCCCTCTCGAACCGCGCGACTACTCCCCACGCACCACTCTGGAACGCCTCATCTGCTACGCCGACAAATTCTACTCCAAAAGCGGCTCAATGCAGCGGAAACCCATCGAAAAAGTCATCCGTTCCATGTCGCGTTTCTCGCCCGACACCCTGCAACGATTCCTATCCATGCAGCGCGAATTTTCCTGACTATCCATACTCCGTCCGAGCGTCAAAACACGGACATGCCCTCACCGCAAAATCACGGTGACCATACACCCTTGCTCCGGGATACCTCTCCCTAAGCTCCCCGATTAGACGCAGCAACGCCCTACGTTGCGCCACGGTTCGCGTATCCGCATACCTCCCATTCGCATCACGCCCACCGACATAACACACACCCACACTTCGCCCATTATGCCCCACACAATGCGCTCCCGGTTCCGACTCTCTGCGACCTGACTCGACCCTCCCGTCAAGTCCGATTACCCAATGATAGCCCACACACTTCATACCGCGAGCCTTATGCCAACGGTCTATCTCACTCACGCTCACCTCCCGACCCGCAGGAGTATCCGAGCAATGCACTATTATTTCATCTATCTTTCTCATAACGGTGCAAAGTTACACCGTCAAAACACCTCCGCGTGTACCGATTTGTCACACTCAACGATAAATTTCCGGAAATCGCGACGACGTCTCAATCCGCCATTCGCCCTCATCATCTACCGAAACAAACATCGCCGACACTCCTTCAAGTCCCTCTATCATAGCCATTGCGCTATCCGCACGCATAGCCATACAAGCCGTAGCAAGCGCGTCAGCCATCATAGCATTTGCCGCCACTACCGTCACGCTCAACGTCTCCGTCACCACCGGGCGACCCGTCACAGGACTGATTGTATGCCCCACTCTACCCTTCGACGTATCTCGGAAATTCCTATAATTGCCCGAAGTCGCTACACCGCAATCCGACACATGAATCACAGCCAACCGGCTATGCACCGCCGCCGAATCCGACTCAAAAGGAGCATCCACCATCACATGCCACGGCTCCCCATGTGGATTCCGACCGCGCAAAGCCATCTCACCGCCAATCTCCACCATATAATCCTCACAACCATTACGCGCCAGCATCTCACCCACAAGATCCGTACCATATCCCTTCGTAATTGCGCTGAAATTAAACTCTGTCTTCTCGCTCACTTTCACAACTCGCTCACCATCAAGCCTACAACGCAAAATCCCCACACTCTCCAACGCACTATCGATTTCCGCGCCCGAAGGCACTCCATCGCCATCCTTATATCCGAACCCCCACAAATTCACCAACGGCGACACCGTCGGGTCAAAAGCACCGCCACTCAAGCGGTTAACCTCCTGCGACGCCAAAAATATCCTCCTGAAAAGCGAATCTGTCACATCCGACTCGCCCCTGTTTATTCCACTCACAAGCGAGCTCTCCGAAAACGGCGATAACGACGACTCAACTCTACGCATCACCTCCCTGATTGAATCATCAAGCTGCTTATCGCTACGATACACTATACTGAATGTCGTATTCCAAACCGCACCCTCATAACGGCGATAAATACACCTGTTATCCACACACGACGACCACAACACTGCCGCCAAAACTGACAAAAAAGCCACTCTGACCAACTTCCACATAATTATTACAATTCAATAATTAAAAATCTTTTACCACACAAAAATACTCTTTTTCGCTATTTTCCCCTACATTTGCCCTCCAAAAGCGTTAACTACATAAACCCTCATACACCATAATACATATACCGACATGGAAAAATCATACCTGCTCCTCGCC
The DNA here is from genome assembly GCA_964416545.1 of uncultured Bacteroides sp. GTDB lineage: Bacteria > Bacteroidota > Bacteroidia > Bacteroidales > Muribaculaceae > Paramuribaculum. Next base: position 111,854 of record CAYQEN010000002.1, read on the forward strand.
AACGGATTCGAAGAAATCGAAGCTCTCGCAACCCTCGACATGCTCCGACGCGCAGGAATCGACGTTATCACTGCATCGATTCACACATCCACACAAGTCACTGGTGCACACAACATCACCGTTACCGCCGACACCCTCCTGTCATCTCTCCCCACCCCCCTCGAAGCTCAATACATCATCCTCCCGGGAGGTATGCCCGGAGCTCAAAACCTCGCCGACAACCCCCAAGTCCGACAAATCCTGCTCCACCAAAACCTCAACAACCGAAAAATCGCTGCTATATGCGCATCGCCGGCCGTTGTACTCGCTCCTCTCGGCATCCTCGACAACCGAAACGCCACTTGCTACCCCGGATTCGAAAACGCACTTACCAACGCCACATACTGTCCCGACGTCCCCGTCATCACCGACCACAACATCACTACGGCTCAAGGTCCCGGTGCCACATTCGCATTCGCCACAGCTATCATAGAAACCCTCAAAGGCCACGACACTGCCGACAACGTCGCTGCCGGAATGCTCATTCACTAAATCCCACACTACCACCACGATTTTGGCAAATCGATTACTTTTCATAATTTTGCCGCCAATTTATAAAAATACAAAACCATCATCATGAGCAAAAATCTTGTCATAGTGGAGTCACCTGCCAAGGCAAAAACCATAGAGAAATTTCTGGGCAAAGACTACAAAGTAATGTCAAGCTACGGCCACATTCGCGACCTCAAAAAACGCGACCTCAGCATCGATAAAGACAAAGAATTCAACCCCGTATACGAAATTTCCGACGACAAGAAAGAACTCGTAAAATCTCTCAAAAAAGCCGCCGACCAAGCCGACATCGTATGGCTCGCTTCCGATGAAGACCGCGAAGGAGAAGCTATCGCTTGGCACCTATACGAAGTCCTCGGGTTGCAACCTCAGAAGACCCGACGAATCGTATTCCACGAAATCACTAAAGAAGCCATACTTCACGCCATCGAAAACCCTCGACAAATCGACCTGAACCTCGTCGACGCCCAGCAAGCTCGACGCGTACTCGACCGAATCGTAGGTTTCGAACTATCACCCGTTCTCTGGAAAAAAATCAAACCCTCTCTCTCGGCAGGACGCGTACAGTCTGTAGCCGTCCGACTCATCGTCGAACGCGAAAACGAAATACGCAACTTCGCATCCGAACCATACTTCCGTTGCGCCGCCAACTTCGCCACAACCACCGGACAGACAATCAAAGCCGACCTCTCTCAGCGACTCGCTGACCTCCCCGCCGCACGAGCATTCCTCGACTCATGTGCCGACTCTACATACACCGTAACCGACGTCACCACACGTCCGTTGCATAAAAGCCCGGCACCTCCATTCACCACATCTACCCTCCAGCAGGAAGCATCTCGCAAACTTGGTTTCACCGTTGCCCAGACAATGATGATAGCCCAGCGACTATACGAAGCCGGACACATCACATACATGCGTACCGACTCGCTCAACCTCTCATCACTCGCCATCTCCACCATCTCACAAGAGATTAAAAACACCCTCGGCGACAAATACCTCAAAATACGCCACTACCACACCAAATCAAAAGGCGCACAAGAAGCTCACGAAGCCATCCGACCGACATACATCTCAAACGTCGAAATCGAAGGAACGCAACAAGAAAAACGCCTCTACACCCTCATTCGTCGACGCACACTCGCATCGCAAATGGCCGACGCCGAAATCGAAAAAACAACTGTCGAAATTCTCCCCTCACAGACTCCCGACCGACACTTCACTGCCATCGGTCAGGTTATACGATTCGACGGCTACCTGAACGTCTACACCGAAAGCTCCGACAACGCCGAATCCGACACCGAAAACGAAGCTACCCTACCCCCTCTCCACAAAGGCGACACCCTCACAGTACAAAATATCACTGCCACAGAGCGTTACACACAATCCCCCCCCCGCTACACAGAAGCGTCACTTGTCAAGAAGATGGAAGAGCTCGGCATCGGACGTCCATCAACATACGCTCCAACAATCTCAACCATACAACAACGCCAATACGTCGAAAAAGGCGACCGACAAGGCGAAAAACGACAATATACAACCCTCACTCTCCAAAACGGAGAAATCTCCACACAGCAAAAAACCGAAACCGTCGGCGCCGACCGCAACAAGCTCATACCCACCGACACAGGCACCGTCGTCAACGACTTCCTCATACAATATTTCCCAAACATCCTCGACTTCAACTTCACCGCAAACGTCGAAGAACGTTTCGATGAAATAGCCGACGGACACACCCCCTGGCGCAAAGAAATCAGCGACTTCTACGACGTATTCCACCCCGAAGTCATCAAAGCTAATGAAATGCGACTCGAACACAAAGTCGGAGAACGACACCTCGGTTCTGACCCCGCCACCGGAAAACCCGTATTCGTCAAAATCGGACGCTTCGGACCAGTCGTACAAATAGGCGAAAGCACTGACACCGACAAACCTCAATTCGCCCCGCTGCGAAAAGACCAATCCGTATTCGACATCACACTGTCACAAGCACTTAAACTCTTCGAAATGCCACGACACCTCGGACAATTCGAAGACCAAGACATCACCGTCGCAATCGGACGTTTCGGACCATACATCAAGCACAACAACAAATTCGTATCAATCCCCAAAGACATCGCTCCAACAGCCATCACCCTACAACAGGCCACACAGCTAATCCTCGCAAAACGCGAAGCCGACAGCAAAAAAACCGTCAAAACATTCCCCGACGAACCCGAACTGCAAATCCTAAACGGACGCTACGGCATATACATCGCATACAAAAAAGCGAACTACAAAATACCCAAAACAGTCACCGACCCCGCATCCCTCACCCTCGACCAATGTCGAGAAATCATAGCTGCACAAGACGCCAAACCGAAACGAACCGTCACACGCCGCAAAAAATCATAACCCCCACAAAAACAACCCAACAACCCCACCCAGATGGCAAAAAAACTCAAAAACATAAAACCCGGAGCCGAGCGAGCTCCACACCGCCCCGACAACATTCGCACACTCTCCCCCACTGCCCCGGATACACTCATGGCCTTCCTCATCAAAGCCATGCCCGACACCAAACGAACCACAATCAAAGAGCTCCTCGCCCACGACCAAATAGCCATCAACGGCACCCCGACACGCCAATTCGACGCCCCCGTCACTCCCGAACAAGAAATAGCCATCAACTACACCCGTCCCTGGAACACATTCCAACACCGACGCATACAACTCGTCTACGAAGACGAACACATCATCGTCATCAATAAAGGATACGGACTCCTCTCCATCGGCACCGACAAAATCAAAGACGGAACAGCATACACCATACTCCGTCAATACGTTAAATGGCACGACCCGGCAAACAAAATTTTCATCGTCCACCGACTCGACCGCGACACATCGGGGCTCATGCTATTTGCAAAAACACAAGAAGCAAAAGACCGTCTCCAGCACAACTGGAACAACATGGTACTAAACCGAAAATACCTCTGCGTCGTCGAAGGACACCCCGAACAGCAACAAGGCACAATACAATCATACCTCGCCGAAAACTCAAAATACGAAGTATACTCCACCGACGACCCCACAAAAGGTAAACTCGCCGTAACTCGCTACCGCACAATCAAAGAAAGCGCCACCCACACCCTCCTCGAAGTCGAACTCGACACCGGACGCAAAAACCAAATCCGAGTCCACATGAAAGACCTCGGACACCCCATCAGTGGCGACCGACGATACGGAGCCGGAAAATCACCAATCCACCGACTCGCGCTACACGCACAAACACTCCGATTCGTCCACCCCATCACACGCCGGGAAATGAACTTTACAACCCCAATACCGCCCACATTCCTCAAACTACTCAAATAAAAACAACCACAACACTGCACAGTCAC
>CAYQEN010000003.1:0-5828 GCA_964416545.1 uncultured Bacteroides sp.
AAAGTCACTCTTCGCAATGTCGACCTCTTCTGATTCGCAGAAGTTTTAATATCCGCAAAAAATGAGGTGGAGTCAGCAAATTCCGCCTCATTTTTCTTTTATCAACACCCCTCATTCTGTGGATTTCTTGTTATCTTTGTAGCCTATACACGATCACTCAAACGCATATCATGAGTACAGAACTGAATATCAACGATGCCGACAAGCCCAAAGGCGGCAAACTATGGCTCGGCTACCTGCTTAAATACGGAGTTCCTTTGCTCATAAGCATCGGTTTGTGCTATCTGCTCTTCACAGGTGTCAATTTCAAGGAAATGATTGAAATCATCCGCCACAACTGCAACTATTGGTGGATTGCTCTTGCCCTGTTCATCAGCATATTCTCCCACATTTTCCGTGCCATGCGTTGGCGCATTCAGCTTCAGGCTCTCAACATCGATGCGCCTCTGTTTGCACTCGTCCTCTCGATTTTCGGCACTTACGCTGTCAACCTCGTCCTCCCGCGACTCGGCGAACTATGGCGCACCGGGTATATCGCTCAGCGTCAGCAGGCTTCTTTCACCACCATTTTCGGCTCGATGGTTGCCGACCGCCTGGCCGACACGGTTACCGTTCTGCTACTCACCGCCACGACTTTCATCTTCGCAGGGCCATCACTGAATAGCTACCTGCAGCAAAACCCCGAGAGCTACATGAAGATTGTCAATCTCATTTCTTCGCCGTGGCTTTGGTGTGCCGTTGTTGCCGCTGTCGTAGCAATTGCTCTGATTTTCAGATTATGCCCCGACAATAAGCTCATCATCAAAATAAAAAACACTGTCAAAGGTCTATGGGAGGGTTTTGCCGTCATCGGCACAATGCCCGGCAAGGGTCGATGGCTGATTCTCACGGCTTGCATCTGGGGATGCTACTTCATGCAGCTATATGTAGCATTCTTCTCATTCCCGGCTACCTCACAAGTTGTTGCCGACTACGGCACTATCGCTGTAGCCGTATGCTTCATCCTTTCAAGCATTTCGATGGGAGTTCCTTCCAACGGTGGCATCGGGCCATGGCAATGGGCTATCATATTCGGCCTAATGATGTACACCGGTGGCATTCCTGAGCTCACACAGAGCTATGCCACATCATTTGCCAACTTGGTCATGGGTTCGCAGACTCTACTGCTCATCGTGCTCGGCCTCTTTACATTCATCTGCATTTCGCTTGAAAAGCGTCGCAATAATCCGGTTAAGCAATGATTAAACTCGACGATTCTCAGCCCGACTATTTCATCGACGACGACTCCGACCAGGCAAGCCGACCCGATGATTCCGACCCTCGCACCATTACTTTTGGCGACCAAACATCTACCGGTTCGTCCGACGATGGTCGAAAGCCTCAACGCGGTCGTATGCACAAACTTCTGCTTTTGGCGGCTGGCATTGCCGTTCTGTTCCTCTGCATCGGCTTCTACCTCCGCTACCTCAACCCTTACGTCACCGACGCTCGGGTACGTGGCTACGTCACTGCCATCGAAAAGCGAGGCATAATTTTCAAAACCTATGAAGCCGACCTCATTTCCGAAGCGGCTCTCACGGATACCACTCGACTCTACTCCAACAATCTCTCTCTTTCGGTCGACGACCCGACGCTCATCGCGCGACTTCAGTCGCTGCAAGGCTCTGGACGCCCCGTAACCATCGTCTATGAAACCTACTACGCCACCCTCCCGTGGCGGGGCGCCTCTCACTCGGTTATCACAAGCATCCTATCGTCCGACGATGATTCCGGCTCTGCTCCGACCGACTCTATTGACTACACTAACCAATAATCCATATATATATATCAATTATGTCAGACCAGAAATGTATCGGCATCTTGACCTCAGGAGGCGATGCTCCGGGCATGAACGCCGCAATTCGCGCCGTCACCCGTTCCGCAATCTACAGCGGCTTTAGAGTGAAAGGCATCTACCGCGGATACAAAGGCATGATATCCGACGAAATCGAAGAATTTAAGACACAAAATGTGTCCAACATCATACAGATGGGCGGCACCATCCTCAAAACAGCGCGTTGCCCTGAATTTCAAACTCCCGAAGGACGTCAGCTCGCCTACGACAACCTCTGTCGTCACGGCATCAATGCTCTCGTTGTCATCGGAGGCGATGGCTCGCTCACCGGTGCTCGTATCTTTGCCAACGAGTTCAACTTCCCGATTATCGGACTCCCGGGCACTATCGACAACGACCTCTACGGCACCGACACAACCATCGGATACGACACAGCCCTTAACACAATCATGGGATGTGTCGACAAAATCCGCGACACCGCCACAAGCCACGAACGTCTTTTCTTCATCGAAGTAATGGGTCGCGATGCCGGTTTCCTCGCGCTCAACGGCGCTATTGCATCAGGTGCTGAAGCAGCTATTATCCCCGAAATCTCTACCGAAGCCGACCAGCTCGCCGAGCTCATCAAAAACGGCTTCCGAAAGAGCAAAAACTCTTCTATCGTTCTCGTTGCCGAAAGTCCTGCCACTGGCGGTGCCATGGGACTGGCCGAGCGCGTCAAAAACGAGTTCCCCGGCTACGATGTTCGTGTTTCGATTCTCGGACACCTCCAGCGCGGTGGTTCCCCCTCGGCTCACGACCGCATTCTCGCATCTCGAATGGGTGCTGCAGCTATCGACGCACTCCTCGATGACCAGCGCAACGTTATGATTGGCATCCGAAACGACGAAATCGTCTATGTGCCTTTCACTAAGGCTATCAAAAACGATAAGCCTATCAACCGCAACCTTCTCGAAACCCTGCGACGCCTCTCTATCTGATGCTGCCGCAAGGATTTCTCGATATGATACAGTCTTACCGGGCTCCGCAACTCGCGGGGCTCGGCGAGGCTTTGCTCTCCCCGGCCGAAGTTTCTGTCAGGGTCAATCCCCTAAAGGGATGCCGACCCGCCGATGGGTTTGAACGTGTCCCGTGGTGTCCGGAAGGCATATACCTCTCCGAGCGCCACCCCTTCACCTTCGACCCGGCAATCCATCAAGGGCTATACTACGTTCAGGACGCATCATCGATGTTCATCGTCCACGTCCTACGCTCACTTCTCACATCCGACTCTCCGGTGCGCTACCTCGACGCCTGTGCTGCGCCGGGGGGCAAAACCACTGCCGCCATCTCAGCCCTCCCGACTGGATCTATCGTCACCGCCAACGAATACAGCCCTCTCCGATGCGCCGTCCTGCGCGAAAATCTGGCAAAATGGGGCTATCCTCTCGTCAGCGTCACCTCCGGTTCGGCTGAGCAATTCGCTCGACAACCCGAATCTTTCGATGTCATCGCGGCCGACGTCCCATGCTCCGGCGAAGGAATGATGCGCAAAGAGCCCGAAGCCGTCGCTCAATGGAGCCCTGCTCTTATCGAACAATGCGCCGCCCGACAGCGCGACATCACCGATGCCCTTTGGACTGCTCTCGCTCCCGGCGGACTGCTGATTTACAGCACATGCACATTCAACCGGCGCGAAAACGAAGAAATCATACACCACCTCGTCGACTCCTACGGCGCCGAAAGCGTCCCCGTACCCATCGACCCCTCATGGGGCATATCTCCGGGCATCGACACCCCCTATTCGTGCTACCGCTTCATACCCGGACTCACACGTGGCGAAGGCCTATTCATGGCTGTCCTGCGCAAGCCCGGATCACCATCAGTCGCAAAACCGGCACGCAAAGAAAACCGAAAAAAATCCGCCCAAAAGACCAAAGCCCCCGACATTAGCTGCACAAAGCAATGGCTCAACTTTCAGGCCGACATATCCGTCTCGCCCGATGGCGAAGTCATCGCCGCTCCGGCTCTCGTCATCGGACAAGTCAAAGGGCGCGACATCATACCATCTCAGCAGCTTGCCATGTCCACAGCCTTACGTCGCGACGCTTTCCCCGAATGCGATGTCGATGCGGCCACGGCAATCGACTACCTCAAGCACAACGCCGTATCGCTGCCCGCCGACACGCCGCGCGGATTCGTTCTCCTCACCTACGCTGGCCGTCCGCTCGGATTCGTCAAAAACCTCGGCAACCGAGCCAACAACCTCTACCCCTCTCAATGGCGCATCACGTCCACACACGCTCTCCCGGCGCCATCATCTTTTTTATCTGCGGAATAATCCCTACTTTTGCATCTGTATGAAACGTCTTTTACAACATAGCGGTCTGATTCTCGGACTTCTGCTCGCGATTTTCATCCCGGCAGGATGCGTTCCCAACTACACTCTCAACGGAGCGGCGATCGACTACACCATCTTCCGCACCATACGCATCTCCGAATTTCCCATACGCGCCGCGCTGGTATATCCGCCTCTGCAACAAACTTTTGAAAACGAGCTCATCGACTATATCACACGAAACACCCGTCTGAAGACCGTCGACGGCTCATCCGACCTTCAAATCGAAGGCGAAATCACCGGCTACTCGCTCTCGCCGCAAGCCGTCACCGAAGACGCATACGCATCCAAGACTCGACTCTCAATCTCCGTACGCGTTAAATACACCAACAACAAGCAGGAAAACAAAGACATCGACCAGACATTCACTGCCTACCGCGACTTCGACAGCTCCCAGATGCTCAACGACGTGCAGGAACAGCTCTGCCAAGAGATTTCAAAAGAACTTGTTCAACTGATTTTCAACGCCACTCTCGGCGACTGGTAATTACTCGACCAAGCCATGATGAACCCGCTCAAAATTTTCATCGCCGCTCTACGCGACGGACGCGAACCGGAGCTCTCGCCGGAGCAGATTCAATGGATTGCCGACCGCTATCCGTTTTTCACACTTCCTCAGGCCATTGCCATTGCCGACGGCTCCGTTTCCGACCCCGAAGCTAAAAAACACATGATGGCACGCATTGCGCTTAGCACTGCCGACCGCGATATGCTATTCCGACTCACCGACCCCGACGGCGAGAAATTTGCCGACTTCTACCCCGACGAGCAAAACTCCCCGACGCCATCTACCGACGACGCCATCAACACCTTCCTCGACAATTACGGGCACATCGACCCCAAAGAGCAGGCTCTGCTTGAACGCCTCATTTTCAACCCCGTTCCCGACTACTCTTCCGTCCTTGCAAAACAAGCCGAAGAAGAAGCCGACACCGAAACTCCCGCACCCGACGAGCCGATAAGCTCTCAAGACGCCATGCTCGACGCTTTCCTCAGCTCCCACCGTCCCGATGCAGAGCAGCCATCTGCCGACAGCGACATCATCGAAGCTCCTCAACAGAAAGCGCCCGAAAAAGAGCACCACTCTGCCGCGCCCACACCTCCGCGCGACTCACTGCTACTCGAAAGTCTCTCAAAAATATACATCCGGCGCAAGCGCTACGACAAGGCTTACGAAATTATATCTCAGCTAAGTTTGAATTTTCCGGAAAAAAGTATTTACTTTGCAGACCAATTGCGTTTTCTGCGAAAATTGATGCTGAATAGGCAATTCATAGATAAACAGAATAATAAAAACTAAATCACATACAAGAAAATGTTTGTAGTCCTCATCGTACTCACTATCATTGCAGCAGTGCTTCTCATAGGCGTAGTGCTTATCCAGAAATCTAAGGGCGGTGGCCTTTCTTCGGCTTTTGCCGGTTCTAACCAGATTATGGGTGTTCGCCGCACCAACAATTTCATCGAAAAGCTCACTTGGTCTCTCGCTGGTGCCATCTGCCTGCTCGCCATCCTCTCTACCTTCTTCATGCCCGACGCTATCACTCGCACTGGCTCACGTGTCAACGCCATCACTACCGAACAGACCGTTGGTGGCAACTACGACACCAAAGCTCC
>CAYQEN010000003.1:5928-94250 GCA_964416545.1 uncultured Bacteroides sp.
TCCTGTTGCTCCCGCAGCTACTGCAGCTCCGGCCGACTCTGCAAAATAAGAAACGAATTCATCAGCACACTCGCTTGATGCCAAGAGCATAGAACCAACGTTCTATGCTCTTTTTCATTTTCCCCCATCTCCATCCACTCTTTCATCTCTCAACTCCACCACGCAGGTCTGAGCCTCGGCTTCCCCGACGACATCCCGCATATCGAGCGACACCTGCCACACAGCTCCTCAAACCGCGCATCCGCCATCTCCGACAGCTCCGCATCCACTCCGTCATACGCCCTTGCTGTCACATACGCCAACACGGCATCCTCCATAGCCGGACGCAACAACGCCGTATAGACAGCGCCCTCATCGCCAAGACACACCTCCATCCTCAGCAGCCCATCATCAGCCCTCTCTGCGCTCATCGCATTCGGCATCAACGACAACGCCACATTCAGAAAACCCCTCTCTATCAGCACATCCAAAGCCTTACGATGAGCCTCAGTCAGCATCGCCGGACGGTCATGATGCAATATATGGCGCAGTGCGCCCTGGGCAAAAGCTGCTTGTGCCACAGCATCCATCGAAAGTGTTACTATCATAATTCCTCCTATCTTTCTACTGTTTCTAAATATCCCGACTTTCCACCGCAACGATGGCGACGGCGTATCCTGTAATACAATCGCAAGGCCGATGCCGGCTGAATGAAAAACGACGACGCTCTTCCTTCGCCAAGCACTCGGGCGAGTGCCTCTCCGTCATCTATGCCATAGCGCGCCTTAAGTCCATCCATTCGCGCCACTATCTCCACCCACCGTCTGCCTACTCCCTCTCCGTTCCACGGCACGCTTCCGCTACGCCGTATCCGGCGCACCATTCTTCGGGCGTAGTCAAAACCCACATAATACCCCGGAGCTTCCATCAATGCCGCCTGCGCTGCCACCTCGGCAGCCGTAAGTCCATCGCCTCGACTCTCGGCTATCACTCGACGGCAAGCCTTCATAAAGTCCGTGTCGCGGCTCACGGTCTGCAATTCCGAATAGTTTATCATAGTAATTTTCTCCACTTTAGTTTTATTACAAGTTCTTGTTGGCAAAATTACAACACGCCTGTGCCAGTTTGCCGCACCTGCCATGTTAACGTTTACTAACCGCTCCCCTCGCGTCCTACGCCTCACGCTTCGGCCACTAATCTATCGCGTTGACGGCGAAATGCATTGAAACTTTCCATTATGTCAAGTATCGCCACCGACGAGTTCCTCACCTGCGAGTCATACAGCGCCGCCGACTGACGTGCGCCGTCCGCTCGTCCCTGAAGTGCACCCGTCACTCCCGATATCTCCTGCAACAACTGCATCTGTATGTCGAGCAACTTATACGCCCCCGAATGCTCGCCGCCCGATATTATCTGCTTCGGCTCGCCCGGCATTCCCGATCGATTTTCGTACGGAATTATACCGCTGCAACTCGTCCACAGCTCGCCGATTTCTTCCCACGTGTAGTTATCTGGCTTCTTATCCATCGGGAAGAGCAGCACCCCTTTGGCCGACGCTCCCATTATATGGTCTATCATCGTTATCAATCTATTGATATATCGCTGTTGGTCTATCACGTCCTCCACAAACGAATGCACCTCGCCATCGGTCAGCGGATAAAACTTCACCGCAAATGGATGCATTCCGTGATGATAAGGCGAATCATACTCATCGAGCACCTCTCCGGTCGGAGCAAGATATCGACAATGCCAACGCACCGTTGTGCGCCTCAACATCTCTATCTCTGCCTTGCCCGACTTTCTGCGTGCGGCATTCATGCGCTTCAACTGCTTCATCGACGATGCGTCAACCACAAAATACCGACCATCCTCATGATCATGACACTTCACTATATTTCTGCTTTCGAGTGTCCACAGCTCTATCACCCTGCACCTGCCACGAGGAGCCTCAAAAAAGTCAACATCATCAGCCGTCCCAAGCTCATCATCCGAAAGAGCAAATCCATGACCGCCATAGATTTCTGCTATTTCACGACCCCTCCCGACAGAATCCGACGCAAACCTCATCACCACTTCTCTGAGACTCATATCATGCAGCATCCCGACCACCTCTATATCCGACCCTCGAGGATCTATAAAGCGATTCACAAAAAATCGGGCAGGACTCACATTATCCACCCACACTCCGCTTCCGCCCATTCTGTTTTCGGTCACTACCCTCTGCACGGCGCATCCGCTTATCAGAAACTCCTCAAGCATTCGGCAGTCAAGTTCATCTATCACATTTCTGCTCGCCACCTCATCGCTCATCGTCGATGTCGACGCCTCGCGCATTCGCGAGCGAAAATTTCCCGTTATACACTTCACCAACTGGCGTATCATATTGTTTGTCAGCGGACGCTTTCCCGACTGCATTGCCAGTTCGCCCTCCACCACTCTACCGCCGTCTGCCGTAGCCACCACATCGCTCCACTGATCCCCATAAGTATATCTCTTATACCTATCGCGCCTGCTCCTCAGCAACGCTCCTCCGCGCCAAGCCTCCAGCGCCACATCCAGATACTCTCTCTCCACCTTCATCATCTCACACTCCTTTCTTCTCTGCTATTTACTCTCTGTTTTCACTTCCCCATCTCCCCTTCCATCCAATCTGTCATCAGATACCCATCATCCGACCTACTCATCACACACAACACCTGCTCCAACTTTGCCTCATCGCCAAGCGTATACAGACGCATCTCTCCGCCATCCACCACAGCCACCGGATTCACGGCTCCGCCTCGCGTATACTCCGACATCTGCTCTTGCGCCAACGCCCCCGACACTTCTGTTGTTATTTCTGCCTGCCGCGCCCAACCGTCGGCCATTACTCTCACCACTCGCATACAATCATCGGGCAGTTTTACAACCGCCACCCCCGAAGGGGCAACGGTCATTTCAAGTCTGCTGGTCACGTCCGTAAGCGGAAGCACTTCTGCCGAAGCCGTACGAAGCACCCTGTCATACCATCCGCGCATATTGCTCAGAAGCAGCGCATCCATATCCATTCCGTCCGACCGGGTTATTGTCGCATCGTCGCGCAGTGGAGCCATTCCATGCTTCAGTTTCCACAGATTGAGCATCTCCGCTTCGCTGAGCTTCCTTACCTGCATGCTCATCGTCCTGTCACCTTAATATGAGCTGCCGGATGACGTAGCACCACGCAGCTTGCCTCGGTTGCTACTATTGCATCTGTATTGCGAAGACCGCTCTTTTTCAAGTCCAGACGCTCCACTCTGAACGGCACATGCGTATACTTGGTCAGATACTGTGGGTCTACTATCAGCGCATCCTTCTGATGCCCGCACTGGTCGAATATCTCGGAGTGAATCACGTATAGCGACCCGAATTTCGAGCGAAGTTCATTGAAGTCGATTCCCCAGCGGGTCACCGTTTCCGACGCACTTATCACCTTCGTATACTCCATCTTATTGATGGCCTGAATCATATCCGAGCCGGCTATCATTATCTTCTTCGACGAGCCGGCGGCACTGCCGGTAAAAGCCGTCTTCATCAGATCCACAAGGTCATCCTGCCCGAATGTTTCGAGTTTCACGCTAAACTTGCCGGTCGCCTGATTCCATATACCGCCGGTCAGCAACACCTCATCAAACTTACGCGGATCCGTCAAGCGTGCCTTCACTCCGAATAGGAAATTCTTTTCCATTCCCATGCGCATATCCATTATTGCCACTTCCTCCTGATCTGAAAGCGTCCAGCCCACCTCTTTGGACGACAATTTAGCATACGTCGACTGTTCCACTTGTGCCTTGAATATCTGACAATAATTGCTCGATTTCACTGGCAGAGCCTCAAATTGCGCTGTCTGCACATCCAGTTCCGAAGCGGCGCGACCCATTCTCACTACAGGGTCGCCGGTCTGCAACTCGGCAAGCACATCCTCTTCGAGGTCATCACCGTTCAGCACCACTACCTTCACTCCCTCGCCGGTCTTTCCGCTCTCTACAACATAAAGCACCAACGCCCCATTTCCACACTCTGCGGTCGGAAGCATCAACGTTTCAGTTGCGGCAAACATTCCGTCATTATCCGTATGTAGCAAATACATCTGATGTCCGTCATAGCTTCCATCGGTCACCGAACATCCACCGGCTGCCACGCCGGCCTTCACTGGCTTTGTATCCACCGAATAATACTCTACCACCATCGACTTTGCCGGCCTGCCTCCGGCCATTCGGGATATTTGGTCGATTGGTGTCGACATCGGACGTATTTTCACTATTCTGCTATCCACATCGCTGCGTATCAACGACGGCGATGCCTCTCTGGCCGATGCCACTGTCAACGGGCCGTTCACAACATGATTTCCACCGGCCACACCCACTACAATTCCACTCTCTACTGTTTCTTTCATCTCCATATCCATCTCTTTCAAATTAACTAATTCTCTTTCCGTTTTCTTCTTTCATCTTTCCTAATCCCACACTCCGGGTCTCACATTTGCCAAAAAATCCGACGCCGCATCATCACCGTCATCACGTTCCTGCTCATATCGGCGACTATTCTCCCACAGTCGGGGCGACCGCATTGCCGCGCTGGCTCTCTCGTCCAACCCTCGGCGATATCCGCGTGCCTCAGCCTCGGCTATCAGCTTATCTACATCCACACCCTGTTGCTGTTCTGCATTCTCTACTTGTTCCATCTTATTTTCCATTTTCATTTGATTATTTCGGTTTGACAATGCAAAGTTACTACCGTCGCCACCCCCTTGATGTACCGATTTGTCACACTCGTTCGTTTGATGTATTTTTGCAACGCTATGACACAACCCGAATACATCCGACTCGATTCCGTCGCTTCGACCAATACATACCTCTCTACCCTCCCTCTCTCTACGCCCCACGGCACAGTCGTCACCGCCACCGCGCAAATTGCCGGACGCGGTCAGCGTGGCAACACCTGGGAGTCGGCTCCCGGAGCCAACATCACCCTATCCATGTTGCTCAAGCCTGCCAACATCGATGCGCCCGCACAATTCGCTATCTCTGAGATAGTTTCCATCGCCGTCGTACGCACTCTCGAAAAATTCCTCCCCCCCGCCACCTCCATCTCCATAAAATGGCCAAACGACATCTACGCCGGAGGCGATCGCAAAATTTGTGGCATTCTCATCGAGCATACCCTCTCCGGCAGAGGCATTCTGCGCACCATCGCAGGCATCGGGCTCAACGTCAATCAGCCCGACTTTCTCTCCGACGCCCCCAACCCCGTATCGATGCTCATGATTGCCGGCACCCCTCTCCCCCTCCCCGAAATTGAGCACACTCTTTGCACTACTATACTCAGTCTATTCGACCGTTACGACTCTCCCGACCATATTGACGAACTGCACTCCCTCTATCGCAGCATGCTCTGGCGTGGCAAAGGCTTCTTCCCTTACCGCGACACCGCCACTGGCCAATCATTTATGGCTCAAATAGAAACGGTGGCGCCAACAGGACACATCACCCTTGTCGACACCACCGGTCTTCGTCGCACATACGCCTTCAAGGAAGTCGCTGCGCTAATCGAATAATACTCTTAAAACTTCCTCAGCGACAATACATTTCCCGAAGGGCTGGTCATTATCAGCTTATCCGAAGTCAAACTGCTCACTTTAAACGTCACCGTTACGCCGTTTTTCGTCTGGTCTACACCGGGAAAATCCTCGGCACACAATCCCCACGGATACAAATCCTCAGGCGAAGCATACGGAAACTCAAACGTCACCGACTCCTTCTTCACATAAGTCATATTCGCCGTAAGTGTCGCATGTCCGCTGGCACGCAAATTCGCCGTATGCAGCATAATGCAGTAATAGCAGCGATTTATAGCCGTTTCCTCTCCGCTGGGTGTTGTCACAGTCATCAGCTGCCACTGTCCGTCGAAGTCGCCATTATCCGACACCTTGTTACACGACCACAGCAACGTTGCCACGGCCACTGCCGCAAGCACTTTAAATATCTTCATCATTTTCATAGCCATCCTGTTTTAGAGATTGTTAGCATTGCACCATAACTGCGCCCGAGCATAGCTCCGCGGTCTGCACCCAGTCCCAGAGTTCCGCTCCAACCCTTCAGATTTCGCGGACGCCAAGTCACCTCAAATAGAGCATTCACATTCTTTTCAACATCATCGAGAGGCACACCATACGTTCCCCAAGAGCGAGTATACGACAACAGCACTCTGTAATCCACTCCCGGCAGTGGCGAACCCTTCCAACCGAAGTGATGACCCTTCACGCGATTATGCTTAAATCCAAGCGAACCGTCCGTATTGTATATCGGCGACACCAAAAGCGGATTACCGATACCCATACCCCAATGCTCCCAGCCGGCATACATATAGTGATTATAGTAATTATCCGTACCGCTCACCTGCTCAGGTATTTCTGGCGTATGATCCCAGTACACCGCACCCGACTGAAACTTCGTATTCAGATACTCATAGACGAAAGTCGACACCACCGGATTCGACGGAACATCCACCTCCACGCCGAGCAGCATATCTTTCCACTCATAGTCAAAAAACATCATCGAATGGTCTTCAAAGAAATGCTCCATATACAGACGGGCACCCCAATCCCGACCCTTCTCATGCCAGTCGAGAGCCGCGCTCCATTCTCCAACGTGATTTCCCTGCACATTCGACACCTCTCCGGCCATCACAGGATCTCCATTATCGGTTGACCCGCTCGGGAATATCGCCTTAAACATATCCTTCAGTCCGTGAGGCATTTCTACCACCTTTCCATCCGTGCGATAGATCTTACCGCCCCACTGCGCACCCATTTCAAGGCCGCCCTCAAACGTCAGCGGATGCTTCTCCGTGTCGCCCACCTTCAGGAATATACCCTTCGAATGAAACAACACATCCTCCGTCCGCTTACTCAATCCTGCTGTAAACGTCTTTTGAAATCCATCGTCCGTAAACCTTCCCATCGAGATATATCCGCGCACAGCGAGCCAGTCATTCGTCCACGGCACACGCGTATATCGCTCTATTCCCAATCGAGCCTGCGGTATCGGACGCGAATTTCCCGAAAACAGCATATCGCCCGAGCTAAGCTCCGGATTCACCATCTCCGAGCGCAGTTCCTTGCTGCCCACCGTCAAGTCAAGACAGCGATAATGCAACGCGCCATACAACTGCTGAATTACAAACGTCGAAGTATAATTCTCCGCAACGGCAACATCCGCACCAAAGTCCCACGTCAACCCGCCGCCGTGCTTCTCCTCGCGTATCAGCGAAGCCCTCAGATACCCGTTTGTCTTCTCTATCGACGACAAGCCGAATCTGTTACTCACAAGCCAAAACGGTGTGTGTTCTCCCGAGGCCGCCGCGCCGTTAAATTCCACGCTATAGCGATAAAGGCTGTCTGCATCCGTCTTCCGATGCTCCGCAGCCGACGCGCTCACCATACAAGCGGCCAAAGCTACTGTTAATAGTCGCATTTCAATGTTTTTTCTTGTTATTCCGACTGCAAATATACGAAAAACGACTCAATTACCACTACCTCACCCTCTTACTATCCCAACCAATGCGCCCTATCGCCTAATTTTTCTCACCAATTCCGCCACATCCGGATCTTCGAGCAACTCATTCACAGCCCTCACGGCATCCGTCAGCTCCTTCCGCGAATGCGTATTTTCTATCACACTCTTCATCTCTATCAGCGACAGGCCGACAGCTCCTACAGTCGTCACAAACGGAAACACTGGCAATTGCCACCCCATCGACTCGCGCAAAAGCAACGCCGACATCATCCACATCACATCCACTATCGTCAGCGCAAACAGCACCATATAGTAGCGCGACGCCTTCTCCACCGTTCGCCGATACCCTCGCGATGTCCTCGGCCGCTTCTCCCTTCGCGCACGAACAACTCCGCTCCGCAGATCCACCAAAACCGCCAGCAGCACACACAAATACTCCACAACCAGTGCCACCAATGCAAGCACCACACTCCCAATCGATTCTCCTGTAAATTCCATATACGTTTCTATCTTAACAGCCGCAAAGTTACATCCGCAGCCTACGCATTTGCGACCGATTCGCACTTTCGCGATTAAAAACCCTTATTTTATGTTAATCAACTGTTAAATCCCACACCACCACCCTCCCCAAAAGCCCAAAACATGCCGATACAATTGCACATTAGCAGAAAAACAGCTACCTTTGCACTACAATTTCATGTCTACGGAGGAGGCGTCACGCTTCCTCCTTTTATTTATACACATCCCGAAATGATCGATCAGCAACTTCTTCGTCAGACCGTGGCCGACGCCATCGAAGGCTCCGACGTATTCATTGTCGACATCAACGTCGCTCAGGGCAACGTCATCACCGTCGAAATCGACAACCCTTCTGGCATCGACATCGACACTTGCGCTGCCATAACTCGTAAAATCGAAGCCGCTTTCGACCGCGACGTCGAAGACTACGAACTCGAAGTTGGCTCTGCCGGACTTACTGCGCCATTCAAAGTCAAAGAGCAGTATTTCAAAAACTTGGGCAACGACGTCGAAGTCCTCACAAAAGACGGTCGCAAACTCACTGGCCGACTCGCTGAAGTTGCCGACGACGGCTCCGCATTCACCATCGAAATCCCAACGAAAGTCAAAGAGCCCGGCATGAAACGCCCCGTAATCGTCGACAAGCCCGAGCACATCACCGTTGCCGACACCAAATACGTAAAATATTCAATAAACTTCAAATAAGACACAAAACTACTTTTTGCTATGGCCAAGAAAGAGGAAGCTCCAAATATGGTTGAGCGCTTTGCCGAGTTCAAAGAACTCAAAAACATCGACAAGACCACAATGATAAGTGTTCTGGAAGAATCGTTCCGCAACGTGCTCGCCAAGATGTTTGGCACCGACGAAAATCTTGACGTTATCATGAACCCCGACAAAGGCGACGTTCAGATTTTCCAGAATCTCGAAGTTGTTCCCGACGGTCAAGTCACCGACCCTAACATGCAGATTAGCCTCTCAGACGCTCGTGCCGACCAGGACCCCGACGTCGAAATAGGCGAAGAGCACACTCGCGAAATCGTTTTCGCCGACTTCGGTCGTCGTGCTATCCTCAACCTCCGACAGACTCTCCAGTCTAAAATTCTTGATCTCCAGAAAGAAGCCGTCTACAACAAATTCAAAGAACTTGAAGGCGAGCTCGTTAGTGGCGAAGTTTACCAAACTTGGTCGAAAGAGACTCTTCTCCTCGACGACGACAAAAACGAACTCCTCCTCCCCAAGAGCGAATCAATTCCCGGCGACTTCTTCCGCAAAGGCGAAACCGTACGTGCCGTTGTTGCAAACGTCGACAACAAAAACAACAACCCCAAAATCACCGTTTCGCGCACAAACGAAAACTTCCTCCGTCGCCTTTTCGAACTCGAAGTGCCTGAAATCCACGACGGCCTGATTAACATCCGCGCCGTGGCTCGCATCCCGGGTGAACGCGCCAAAATTGCCGTCGAAAGCTACGACGACCGCATCGACCCCGTAGGTGCTTGCGTCGGCGTAAAAGGTTCGCGAATCCACGGTATCGTTCGCGAACTACGCAACGAAAACATCGACGTCATCAACTACACCGCCAACCCCTCTCTCTTCATCCAGCGCGCACTCAGCCCCGCACGCGTTTCCTCTATTCGTCTCGACGAAGAAGAAAAGAAAGCCGAAGTATTCCTCCGTCCCGAAGAAGTCTCTCTCGCAATCGGCAAAGGCGGTTTGAACATCAAGCTCGCTTCAATGCTCACCGGCTACGTCATCGACGTTTACCGCGACACCGAAGACTCTTTTGAAGAAGACATCTACCTCGACGAATTCAAGGACGAAATCGACACTTGGGTCATCGACGCACTCAAAAACATAGGCTGCGTAACAGCCAAGAGCGTACTAAACGCACCTCGCGAAATGCTCATCGACAAGGCCGACCTCGAAGAAGACACCGTCGATCAAGTTCTTCGAGTACTCAGCGCCGAATTCGAGGATTAAGCCCCTACTCCATCGGGGGCTTTCCCCCCGACTTTCAGAAGCTTAACCCCGATTCAAATTCATAAAAAAAAGACTCTTAATCACATATATGGCGAGAACAAAAATCAGTAAAGCAGCAACGGACTTCAACGTGAGCATAGGCACGGTGATAGAATTTTTACAAAAAAAAGGTATCACCATCGATGACAACCCCAACGCACGCATCGACGACGACGCCTATCAGCTCCTGGTCAAGGAGTACAAGCCCGACCGCGACATAAAGAGCAAGTCGGAGCAATTCTCCTCTGAACGCCAGAAGGAAAAAGCTAAGCCCGCCCCCGAAACCAAAGAAATCAAAACCGCTCCGGTTGCAGCTGCGCCCGGACCCAAAGTGGTTGGTCACATCGATCTAAACCACCGTGGCGAACCCGTAAAATCGCAGCCAAAAGCCGAAGCAAAACCACAGCCCAAAGCTGAACCCAAAATCGAGCAAGCGCCCAAACAGGAAGCTAAGCCCGAACAAGCTCCCGCTCCCAAGCCCGAGCACAAAGCTGAGCCCAAAACCGAGCAAAAAGCTGAGCAAAAGCCACAGCCCAAAGCCGAAACCAAGACCGCTCCCATCAAGGAAGAGCACAAAGCCGAAGCTCCCGCTCCCAAGCAGGAAGTAAAAACTGCTCCCGTTCAGAAGCCCGCTCCAAAAGCCGAACCCGTAGCTGCAACTCCTGCCGCCACCGAAAAGAAAGAAGAGTCCACACCCGAAGCCGAACTCTTTACCACCTCTACTCCCCGTATCGGCCCGGGCATCAACGTCATAGGCAAAATCGACCTCTCCGCTATCAACCAGTCTACCAGACCCAAAAAGAAGACCAAAGAAGAGAAACGCAAAGAGCGTATCGCTGCTGCAAACGGTCAAAACGCCGGACAGGGTGGCGCAAACGCCACCGGCGACCGTCGCAAACGTCGTCGCATAAGCGGCAAAGAGAAAGTCGACATCGAAAAAACCTCACAGACAGCTGGTTCTCAGACGGCTCAGCCCGGACAGGCTGGCAACAACGCCGACCGTCAGGGTCGTGGCGCACGTCGTGAACGCTCTGGCAAAGACACTCGCGCAAAACGCCCCGTCCACACCGAAGTAAGCGAAGAAGACGTACAGAAGCAGGTGAAAGAAACCCTCGCACGCCTCACAGGCAAAGACAAGGGTCAGAAGAAAGCCGCCAAATGGCGTAAAGAAAAACGCGAAGCAAACGCCAACCGCGAACGCGAAGCTCACGAGCTCGAAGCAGCTGAAAGCCGCATCCTGAAGCTCACCGAATTCGTTACCGCCAACGACCTCGCTTCAATGATGGACGTACCCATCAACAACGTCATCGCCACATGTATGAACCTCGGCGTTATGGTGTCTATCAACCAGCGTCTTGACGCCGAAACCATCAATATCGTTGCCGAAGAATTCGGTTTCCGCACCGAATTTGTTTCTGCCGAAGTTGTCGAAGCCATCACCAACGAAGAAGACGCCGAAGAAGACCTCATGGAACGTTCGCCCATCGTAACCGTCATGGGTCACGTCGACCACGGTAAAACTTCGCTCCTCGACTACATCCGAAACGCCAACGTTATCGCAGGTGAAGCCGGTGGTATCACACAGCACATTGGTGCTTACAGCGTTAAGATGGCCGACGGACGTCACATCACGTTCCTCGACACCCCCGGTCACGAAGCATTTACCGCAATGCGTGCTCGCGGTGCCAAAGTCACCGACATCTGTATCATCATCGTTGCTGCCGACGACTCTGTCATGCCGCAGACAGTCGAAGCCATCAACCACGCTTCGGCCGCAGGCGTTCCCATCGTATTTGCAATCAACAAGATAGATAAGCCCGCTGCAAACCCCGACAAAATCAAGGAAGAACTTGCAGCCATGAACTACCTCATCGAAGAATGGGGTGGTAAATACCAGAGCCAGGACATCTCGGCTAAGAAAGGCATCGGCGTTGAAGAACTCATGGAGAAAGTACTCCTCGAAGCCGAAATGCTCGAACTCAAAGCCAACCCCAACCGCAAGGCCACAGGTTCTATCATCGAATCAAGCCTTGACAAAGGCCGTGGCTACGTTGCCACAATGCTCGTCCAGAACGGCACGCTCCGCGTTGGCGACATCATCCTCGCCGGCACTCACTACGGCAGAGTAAAAGCAATGTTCAACGAGCGCAACCAGCGAATCAAAGAAGCCGGACCCTCTGAACCCGCTCTGATTCTTGGTCTTAACGGCGCACCCACTGCTGGCGACACATTCAACGTCATGGAATCCGAACAAGAAGCACGTGAAATCGCCACAAAGCGCGAACAGCTTCAGCGCGAACTCGGACTCCGCACCAAGAAGATTCTCACACTCGAAGACATCGGTCGTCGTCGTGCTATCGGCAACTTCCAGGAGCTCAACATCATCGTCAAAGGCGACGTCGACGGCTCAATCGAAGCGCTTTCCGACTCGCTCATCAAGCTATCCACCGAAGAGATTCAAGTCAACGTACTCCACAAAGCCGTCGGCGAAATCTCCGAAAGCGACGTCACCCTTGCTGCTGCATCCGACGCCATCATCATCGGCTTCCAGGTACGTCCCTCTCTCGCCGCTCGCCGTGCTGCTGAGCGCGACGGTGTCGACATCCGACTCTACTCGGTCATCTATCAGGCCATCGAAGAAGTCAAAGACGCTATGGAAGGCATGCTTGCGCCCGAAATCAAAGAAGAAATCATCGGTACTGCCGAAATTCTTCAGGTTTTCCGCATCTCAAAGGTGGGCAACATCGCCGGATGTCTCGTGCGCGAAGGAAAAATCAAGCGAAACTGCAAAGTTCGACTCATTCGCGAAGGCATCGTGCGCTACACTGGCGACCTCGGCTCGCTCAAGCGCATGAAAGACGACGTCAAAGAAGTCCTCACAGGCTACGAATGTGGTCTTAATATCGCCAACTACAACGACATCAAGGAAGGCGATATAATCGAATGCTACGAAGAAGTAGCTGTCAAAAAGACCCTCTAACAAGAGGCTCGAATGGCAACAGCTTATATCAACATAGGCTCAAATATTGGCGACCGCATAGCTCTCATCGAGCGTGCGGTCGTCGCCATTGAGAGCTGCCTGCATCGC
Organism: uncultured Bacteroides sp.; assembly: GCA_964416545.1. Lineage (GTDB taxonomy): Bacteria > Bacteroidota > Bacteroidia > Bacteroidales > Muribaculaceae > Paramuribaculum. Next base: position 19,072 of record CAYQEN010000003.1, read on the forward strand.
AACGCACGCATTGCCTCTCCGATAGAGAGCGAGCCATGGGGATTCGACAGCCCAAACCGATTCATCAACGTTGGCATAGCCATCGAAATCGACGAAATGCCCCCTGACGAGCTCCTCAGACGCCTCCAAGACATCGAGCGGAGCATCTCTACCATTCCGCACCGCGACGCCACAGGAGCCTACGTCGACCGCGCAATCGACATCGACCTCATTGCCATCGACTCGCTTATCTACGACTCCCCCTCACTCTCCCTGCCGCATCCGCGAATGCACCTGCGACCATTCGTCCTACTCCCGATGCTCGAACTCGCTCCCCGATGGAGCCACCCGATTCTTCACCTCACCCCATCCCTGCTCCTCCAAAAGCTCAACAACCCAAACATCTCATAATGAACAAAGAAGACCTCAAAATAGTATTCCTCGGCACCCCCGAATTTGCCGTCGAAAGTCTCGACCGCATGGTCACCGAAGGCTACAACATCGTCGGTGTCGTAACAATGCCCGACAAAGCCGCCGGACGCGGCAAGCACCTCCAGCAGTCTGCCGTCAAGCAATACGCTGTCGCTCACGGGCTTAAAGTTCTGCAACCCGTCAACCTCAAAGACCCCGAATTTGTCGACGAACTGCGAGCCCTCCAAGCCGACCTATTCGTCGTCATCGCATTCCGAATGCTCCCCGAAATAGTTTGGAACATGCCGCCGCTCGGCACGTTCAACCTCCACGCATCCCTACTCCCGCGCTACCGAGGAGCAGCACCCATCAACCGTGCCGTAATGAACGGCGACACCGAAACCGGCGTCACAACATTCTTCCTCAAACACGAAATCGACACTGGCGACATCATCGCCCAAGAGCGCATCTCCATCGGTCCCGACGAAGACGCCGGTAGCGTCCACGACCGACTAATGACTCTCGGAGCAACACTCACCGTCGACACCATTGCCCACATCATCAAAGGCGACCTTACCCCCATTCCGCAAGACCGCCTCATCAAAGACGAAGCGCCACTACCCGCACCAAAGATATTCAAAGACACCTGTCGCATCGACTGGACTCGACCCGCAGCCGAAATCCACAACCACATTCGCGGACTCGCACCCTACCCCGGAGCTTGGAGCGAACTCAAAGACAATCTCGGCAACTCGCAAGGCGTTTTCAAAATATTCGCCACACTACCCCTCGACACACCCTCTTCTGCCGCTCCAGGCACCCTCACCATCGATGGAAAACGCCTCATCGCCCACACAGGCGACCGTCAGATTCAGCTGCTCAGCGTACAGACACAAGGCAAAAAACGAATGGCCGCCGACGACTTCCTTCGAGGTTGTCGACTCGAAGCCATGACTTTAGAATGAAAACTGGCACATAGCCCCAACACGGCGAGCACCTCGGTGTTCGCCGTTCATATTTTTACGCTCTCCAAGATTCAGCTCCGCACCAACCTGCACTCGCGGCGTCAAATTCCAAAAAACATTCGCCGCAAAATACCGACCCCACCGATACGTCGACCCTCCCACGTCATACCGAGGCAAATAACGAGCCTCCGAATACACCAACGTCGCAAACACCGACGGCGTGAAATTATACTGCAAAGCCGCATTCCACCCCAGCAGCTCAGGCGCATACATCCGGCCCGCCGCCCCGGGCACACACACAAGATCATAACACCCAAGCTGAAAATCGCCCATCATACTCCCAATACCGCGACCACCCGTCAGCGTTCCATACACCGTCCACGCCGACCACGGATGAGCCGTCACACTCAACTGCGCGCCCCAACCTACCACAGTATTCAAACGCCCACACGTCAAATCCCTATACGGAAGCCACCTCAAAATACCCGACAGCCTCACATGCTCCGACCGCCCCCAGCCATACTGCACAAAGCCCCCGACATCCGGAAGCCACCCATCAGCCTTCCCCACCGCCGAAGCACCATCCGCCGCCCTACCCGAAGCAGCCGCAATCCCGCTTCCGGACGAACTCTCAGTCCCTCCAGATGCATCCGCCGCCTCTCCCGTCAAATCGGCTGTCCCTCCCGATGCTTCCGCTGTCCCTCCCGTCAAATCGACCGCAACACTCGGAGTTTCAGCGCTTAAAGCCATTCTCCACCCCCTCCCCCCATCAAACTGCCTCCGAACCAGCACCGACGTCGGCGCAACCTTATTATTCGGACCCGACGCATCCACCGTCGGCGGAACAGCCATAGGGTCACTCAGCGTACTATTCGCATACCCGATAGTCCACTCACCTACAGCCACATACGCCTTCTTCAGATGAAAATCTCTCCCCCCATACCCATCAAAATTAGCCTCAACATACAGCTGATAATCGCCAAGATAACCACTCCTACCTATTACACGAAAAAACAACGCCGTACCCGAAGGCGTCGTACCAAGCCTACGCCCCCTATCGCCGTCAATATCAATCGCATACGGCGAAAAACCATTTATCGGCACCACACCGCCCCACTCATACCATCCACGCATCCTCACACAGCCACCCACACCCATAGCCAACTGCGCATCCCTACTGATAAACATAAAATACGGCGACGCCGGATCCTGCGAATGCCTAAACTGGTCATAATAAAACCTATCCATCACCCTACGCAGCGAATCCGCCTCTCCATCCACCGCACGTCCATCCACAAACACAAACACACCACACGCCGCAAGCGAATCCAACTGCCTGTCCGCCAAACTCTGAGCCGACGCCGACCAAACAGCCGCCACCAGACACCAAACCAACGCAACCGTCCTCATAAACCAAACAACATATCTATAAACAAAAAAACGAAGCCACCACCGGCCACACCAACACAACACCCACCCCCCTCCAAAAGTTCCCTTCAACACCAACAATCACCTCCCACATAGAACACCCCCTCAACTACACCCTAAAGGGTATAAACCATTATCACAAACCGCAAATTACACCCTTTAGGTTATATTATCCGCGCACCACAATCGCCCAACAACCCTCACAACACCCACCGAATACAACAAATTGCACCTCTGACCCCATCCCCCAACAACAAAAAAGCAGCCTCAGAATCTATTCTGAGGCTGCTTTTGTTGCGGAAAGACAGGGATTCGAACCCTGGGTGCCCGTAAGGACACAACGGTTTTCGAGACCGTCCCGATCGACCACTCCGGCATCTTTCCAGTGGTTTTGCGGATGCAAATGTACAAAAGTTTTTCGTAGCAGCAAAGCGACACCCAACTTTTTTCGCCTCACCCCACGGCTATTCGCTTCGCTTTCGACCGCGACTCAGCTCCGTTGCAGTTCAGCGTTGCGCGATATATGTAAATTCCGCGAGGCACACGACGTCCGCTCACATCGGTCAGATTCCACACTATCGGCGCTGTCACTCCCGCGTCGCTATGTTCTGTCACCGAACGGCTCCACACCCTGCGACCCATCATATCAAACACTTCTATCGTCACCGTCAGCAAGGCATCCGGGCGATCATGACGCAGATAAAATCGTGCCTGCTCCGTTGCCGGGCTGCAATCGGTCAGCACATCGAAAAGATCCGGTCTAAGACCCGGCACTACCGTAAATGCCAACGTCTGCTGTGCCGAATTGCCCGACGTATCCCATACCCTCAGCGTCAGTTCATGCGCGCCCTCATCGAGCGTCCCGAGCGGATAAGCGATTGTTCCTCCGGGAGTTCCCGTAGCCATCGGCGTATAATACATCGTCACATCGTCGCGTGAAATCCTACCATCCACCCTCACCGTCATCCGGTGACCGATACCGGCCATCGACAAATTGATTCCGACATCATCGCTCACACGCGCCAACAGCACAGGCGACTCATTCACCGCCGCACCCGACACGAATCCCTCATGATTTATCACCGCATACTCTATCGTCGGAGCCACCGTATCGGCTTCGGCCGTATCATCATAGCCATACACATAGAAGTCGCGATTCACACCGATAGCCTCCGCGCCCGACTCTCGGTCTACGGCATAAAACTGCACCGCTGCCGGACGAAAATTGTCGGCTATCTCCTGCGGCATAGCCACCCTCGTTTTAAAGTCGCCACCGGTCACCGTATCGCGCCCCTGATATAGCATGGCGCCATCTTCGTCATACACATAATTTTCCGTCAGCGTCATTCGGCTTGTTTCGGCATCATACAGCGTCAGCGTCACATCTCCGACAAATTCCATATCCTTATCACCCGATGCCTTCGCCACAAGCCCTGCCATCTCCACATCGGCATGAGCTTTCACCTCTATCTGACGGTCGGCGGCCACCGTATCACCATCTATCGTCGTCAGCTCCACCGTGCGCATCGGCACATCGAGCCTCATAGCAGGATCTCCGAGCAGACTATACAGCAGTTTGTTCGCATCTGCCGACCGTCCTGGCTCTGCGAGGCTGTTCTTAGCCCTCATCACAGCCTCTCCTATCGTCGGCACTCGCCCTTCGGCATCTGTCATAAACACCTCACGCGCCACAGCATCCGACAGATAGCCGTTATTTGTTATATATGCCTTGCGTGTCGATGCAAATGCTCCGATTGCCCCACGGCGATTCAAAGCAAGCATCTCCGCTCCCGACATCGTCGCGCCGTCCCACGCCATATACTCACACGTAAACCCGGCAAACATCGGATACCTTCGCAGATTCAACCCCACCAAGTCGCTATACAAAAGCACGCTCGTTCCCGACAACGATGTCGGCGTACTATGTCCGTTATACTGCCACCACAACACGCCTTCTTCCAGACACTTAAACATTTTCGTGCGCCCCACCTCAGCCTTACCGCCGGTCAGCTTGAACGCATCAAGGTGTATTTTGTCATACATCAGATGCCGTCCCATGCCGTCCGAACGCATTGCGGCCACACTGCGCTCCACCTGCGCTATATGTGCCGCATCATTCCCTACATCACTCACCAGTAGCACATTACCCTTCCACATCCCGGCCATGCCCGACATATATTCCTCGAGCTTATCCACATAGTCGCGTGCCTCGGCAGCTGTGCGCACCGGTATGCGCCCTACGGCTATGCAATATCGGTCTGAAGCCATATCCTTTCCCGAGCCGTCAGCCAAAAATGCAAATATATCGTCAGTCGTATAGGTCGCCATATCGCGTAGCGACTCATCAGTCTGCCATGTCGGCATAAATTTCTGTCCTAAAGCCTTCATACTCGACGTCAGCACTCGATTGTCAAACGTCGCGCGACCCACAAACAGCGCATACTTCAGTTGTCCGCCACCTCGGTCATACAACATCTTCAGCATTCGCCTGAAAGCCCCCACATCAGGCACTCCCGAGGCAAATTCGTTAAACACCTGCTCCTGCTCCACTACCGCCACAGTCATCGCATCAGCGCCGCTACGATGCAACGTCGCTATCCGTTCGGCCTGCTCGCGCCAGTCGGCTATGGTAAATATCACCATCTCCGGACTCTCCGACATTCCGTGAAGATTCTGATTCGCCACCTCTCCCACAAACGCAGGTTCCGGTAGCACCTGTCCGTCACGCCACGCCGTATAATGACGCTCACCCTCCGAAGCCCACGTCATCACTCCGTCAGAGTTTACCGATGCCCGTATTTCCGTAGGTGTCTGAATATTAGTCACATCCCACACTCGCGCTCGCGCCCCCTTTAGAGCGACTCCTTCTGCCGATGTTCTGAAATCTATAGCCCCGTCGTCGAGCGATATTTCGCGCTTGTAATTTATTGATATGGCGTCAAGATGCGCCGCTTTCGCCGACCCGCCGGCGCGGTAATCCACTGTCAGCGACAGCCTCCGTCCGTCCACACTGAATGTCCTGTCGGCATTCACCGCCACTCCCTTATTATCGCCATACGTCGCAGCTATATACGTCGAGCCACCCTCAACATCTCTACCGTTGGCACTGAAACTCAGCACCCCGGGTAGCGATGACACAGCCACAAACGAACACCGCATCCACACCGGCTCGTCGCCCACGGCTCCCGGAAGGTCGAAGTCAAATGTTCGGCGCGAATTAAACCTAAAATCCTCTCCAAATAGCGCATGTCCCGACTGCGACACACTCACGGCATCCACCTCATGCCACAATCGTTCCACAAAATCCTCAACCGCTTCTCCGCGAGGTTCTTCACGTTCTTCCACAAGAACGGCCTCCCCCTCACGCTCCGTAAGAAAGTAATACCCGCAGTCGCTAAACGGATTATGTCGTCTTACGAAATGCCGCCCCGCCGGAGCCCAATCATCCGGGCCATCGGCATAGAAATACACGCCGCGACTATCTGCCGACACTGCCACTGCCGGCAGATCATCCACATAATTCTCCACCGTCAGCACATCTGATATCCGCTTGCCACCATATCCGTACACGCCCACGCGCTCCGGATTGCTGAAGCCCCACTTACGCAGCGTCGACGCCGAGATAAAGTGCATTCCGCTTTCGCTCACCGCCACCTTCACCCAACGCCCGTCCGACAGCTCCGACCGCGTCGCATACGTCGACACGTCGAATGCCACTGCCACATTAGCCACGCAGCAGAGCAGCACCACCGATATCAATCTTATGATTTTCATCATCTGTATATTCTTAACGCACCGCCACACCATCTTATTGTATCAGCGTCCTGTGCTCCTGGCACCAACGCGCCCAATCCTCGCGCGAACCATTAAACACATTCATGTCCACACGCCCCTTCACACCCTCCGCATATCCACGATGCGTATATTGCCAGAATGTCCACGTCACATCCTTCTTGATTCGGCTAAACGAGCACAACCATATCGGATACTGTTCAAACCGTCCCTCGATGAAGCGGTCATACCCATCCTTGTTCGTATATAGCATCACCGGCACGCCCACACGTTCCAGATTCTCTATCAGCGAAGCCAGCGTTCTCACCACCTCCTCCGTAGTCCTGTCTGTCGGATTTGTCCACTCCTCCACGTCTATCACTGCCGGCATATCAAGCGTCTGACCGCGAAGCGAATGAACAAAATTCAGTGCCTGCATATATCCCGTTGCATCGAAGCGAAAAAAATGATACGCCGCCACCTTCAGACCGGCCTTTCGGGCTCGCGAGATATTGCCGTAAAACCGCGGATCCTTAAATCCACTCCCCTCCGTAGCTTTGATAAACACAAACTCATAACCCTCAGCCTTAACCGCACGAAAATCCACATCGCCATTATGCGATGAGATATCGAGTCCTCGCACCGGATACTCCGCTTCATCGGGCACAACGCCCTCATGCGAATACAGCAACCTATATGCCGCATACACCGACACGAGCACCACTATAGCCGAAATTATGTATATCAACCGCCTGCGCATATCTCCGCAAATATACTGAAAATCTCATTAACTGCTTCCACCAATCGCACCACTACTCCGTTATCCTTACATACTTCGCCAAACTCACAACCTCCAAACGTATTTAATCCCAAATTCAAACGTTAAAGCGACTATCCTAACGCATTTTCAAACGACTCGTTTGAGATATCCGACAAATTCCGTACATTTGTATTTGGAGATTTTCTCTTTTTCATAACCACGAATACCGGCCGAATGGAACAATACATAGTCTCGGCACGCAAGTACCGTCCTGCCACGTTTGCCTCGGTGGTTGGTCAGAATGCACTGACAGCCACGCTGAAAAACGCCGTGGCTACCAACCGATTGGCTCACTCATACCTCTTCTGCGGTTCGCGAGGTGTGGGTAAGACATCTTGCGCGAGAATATTTGCCAAAACCATCAACTGTGAGCACCGCACTGCCGATGGCGAAGCGTGCAACGAATGCGAATCTTGCCGAGCTTTCAACGCTGGCACCTCTCTCAACATCATCGAGCTCGACGCCGCATCAAACAACGGTGTCGATGCCATGAAAGCCCTGATCGACCAAGTTCAGGTTCCGCCATCCAACGGTCGCTACCGCGTATTCATCGTCGATGAGGTTCACATGCTCACATCGGCAGCCTTCAACGCATTCCTGAAAACGCTCGAAGAGCCGCCTCACTATGTCGTCTTCATCCTCGCCACCACTGAAAAGCAAAAAATCATACCCACCATCCTGTCGCGTTGCCAAATCTACGATTTCCATCGCATTACTGTGGCCGACATGGTCGAGCACATGAAATACGTAGCCGATAGCGAAAACATCACCGCCGACCCGGCTGCCCTCAACGTGATTGCCCGCAAAGCCGATGGTGCAATGCGCGACGCGCTCTCGATTTTCGACCAAGTGGCCGCATCTTCAGGAGGAAATATCACATACCAATCCGCGCTCGACAACCTCAACGTCCTCGACCAATCCTACTACAATCGCCTTATCGATGCTTTCCTGCAAGGCAAAGTATTCGACTCTTGGCTGATTTTCAAAGAGATTCGCGACCGCGGATTCGACTCGCTATTCTTCATCAACGGACTCGCCTCATATCTGCGCGACCTCGCAGTTGCAGCCGACCCTGCCACCGTCACGCTTATCGACGCTTCCGATGATGTTCGCGCCGAAATGACTGCCACTGCTTCTAAATGCTCTCCGCAGTTCCTTCTCCGAGCTATGAATCTCTGCAACGAGGCCGACCTGAACTATCGCACATCATCCAACAAGCAGTTCCTCATTGAGCTCACGCTCGCTAAAATATGCCAACTACTCAGCCCCTCCCCCAGTAACACCGGCGACGGAGAGGGGCGGTTGCAACCAATAGCCGCCGGAAATCAACCTACACCTTCGGCCGATGCCCGACCTGTCGCTACGCCAAAACCGGCGCAGACGGCTCCGGTGCAACGTCCTGCTGCACCGGTCGCTCCAAATGTACGCACCACACCGGCTCCCGCCGTTCAGCGACCCGCAGCCCCGACGACAGCGGCTCCAATGCCGCCTCGACCCGGCTCGGCCAAAATCCTCAACACCCCGGGCATATCTATTCACGCCCCGATTAAGAAGGCTGCCGACCGACAAGCGGAAACTACCGTTCAACAGCAATCTTCAGCCGACTCTGTAGCAGCCGACAACACCCCCATCAGCGCCGACGCCCTCAAGCATGCTTGGGAAGCATACATCGACGCTCATCCCAAAGCCCACATCCTCATCAACACCATGCGCTCGTCATGCCCCGTGGCAAACGACCCTCAGCGTCCGTGGGCGCTCGGTGTGACTGTCGAAAACGACATCCAGCGACACGAAATGGAGAACGCAATGCACGAACTTCTCACCCACCTGCGCTCTTCGCTCTCCAACAGCCTTATCACCATCGACATCGCCATCAATCAAGGCGCACCTCCGCGCCACACGCTCAACGACCGCGAACTGCTTGCCAACATCGTCGAGCGCTACCCGGGCGTAAAAAGGTTTGTCGACGGTTTCCGACTGAAACTTTCTTAGTATTTTTACCAATACGCAAAATACATCATCCTCTCTATTATGAAAACGTCTGTCCTTTTTGGCACCGCCATTACGGCTTTGGCTCTCTGCTCTTGCAGTCCGCTATCCGACGAAGCGAAAGAGATGGTAGGCAACTACTACATCGACGAGGTGTCGGTCGAAAAGCCCGTCCTCGAACTGCGCGACGACGGAACTGTCCTGCAACACGCCATCAAGCCGGGCGTCCTCTCCTACGCCGCTAAAGGCACTTGGAATGTCGAGCGCGACACTCTGTTCATCGAATTCGAGCCGCAAGCCATCGACATCGTAGGCGACCCGACTCTCGTTGGATCCATTCCTCAACACCTCAACCGCGCTATCATCGATTTCAACGGCATCACGCTGACTCTTCGAAGCGAAGGTGCCGACTACATTTACCATCGCCGGGGATCTGTAAAATAACCGGGCGTTTCAAATCCTTTTAAATCCTATGAAACTCTTTAATTTTTTCACCATCGCTATATGCCTGCTTGTGGCTTCTTGCGCTTCTGCGCCCGACGCCGACTCTTTCCTCCTGCAAGCGGAATCGGCTGTAGCGCGTGGCGACATCGAAACGGCTACGGATGCAGCCGACGAAATTGCCGACGAGGCTCACATCGACGATCTCTCGGCTAAACAACTCGCTCGACTTTCCATTATCTACATGCAGATTGCCGACTCCGGTGAGCAGGACGAACAAGTTGGATCCGCTGCCGACTGCTACCGACGCGCTTTTTCCGTAAATGCCGACTCTGCAGCCGATTACTATATTTCCCTCCCCCCCCAAAAAGCTCAGTTCGCTATGGTCTTGTCTTCCATCGTTGGCAATCATCTCAACCCTGATAATCAAGCACATACCGACACCATTTTTGACGATTACACACCTTCCGACACTATCGCCCTATGAACATCGACTGGCACGACAGCCTGAAAGCCTTTGCCGAAGCTAATCCCGACCTCCCGCAAGGCCCCGACTATATCCCCGAAGACGAGCAACCCTCATCGTCTAAGCAGCCACGACTCGACGTCGGCATTGAGCGCAAAGGGCGCAACGGCAAGACTGCAACCCTCATCATGGGATGGGTTTGCCCCGACTCCGAACTCAAAGAGATTGCTGCCCGACTGAAAACAAAGCTCGGCACTGGTGGTTCGGCTCGCGGTGGCGACATTCTCATTCAAGGCGACCGTCGCGACGATGTTGTGCGCCTTCTTTCCGAGATGGGCTATAAATCGCGAAAAGTCTGACTATCACACGATATGCTCTCTATTCTCAAAGCCTCGGCTGGCTCAGGCAAGACCTACTCGCTCACATACGACTACATCCGACTGCTACTCGGCTACAAAGACGACGACGGACGCTATCGGATTAATCTTCGTAAGCGCGACCGCCACCGCCATATCCTCGCCATAACTTTCACCAATAAGGCTACTGACGAGATGAAGGAGCGCATCATCCACGAACTCGCTGTGCTCGCCGGCATGGAAACCGGCTGGGAATCAAAAACAAGCCCCTATCTCGACTCCCTGACTAAGGAATTCGACTGCGACAGCCGACAAGTCAAAATTGCTGCCGGAAAAGCTCTACGTCAACTGCTTTTCGACTTCAACTATTTTCACGTCAGCACTATCGACGCCTTCTTTCAGGTCATTCTGCGAACATTCGCTCGTGAAGCCGAACTTGATGGCAACTACGAGCTCGACCTCGACACCGACCGCGCCATTGGCTACGGTGTCGACGAACTTTTCACCTCTCTATCGCTCGAACCCGATACCATCGAGTCGAAAAACATGGTTAGCTGGATTACTCGCTACCTTCTCGAAGAGTTGCGCAACGGTCGTTCTATCAACCTTTTCAATCGTGGCTCTCACGACTACGATAAGTTCATCCAACTCATAGCCAAAGCGTCCGATGAGAAATTTGCCGAAAATTTCGACCGGATGATGGAATACCTCTCTACCGACAAAATTGCCGTCTACCGCAAGGGCATTCGACGCGAGTCGGAAAATCTGCGACGTGAGTGTCGCGAAGCGGCTGTAAGCGCACTCGAAGCTATCGCCGCCCACCCTCTCCCCAAAGGAAAAATCAGTCAATATCTCCTCAAACAGCTTGCCGACATTTCCGATTCTGGCTTCGACGATGGCCGACGTGTTTCTGTTGCCAATACTGCCGCCGGAGCCGACTTTTTCACTGCCCCGGCGCGACCTTTCTTTGCCGATGGGGCTATGGCTCCGCTCTACAATGCCGTGACCGGCGCCTGCCGCACCATTGTCGACAATTCAGCAAACATCTCCATCCTCGACCACATAGCATCCAATCTCTTCATGCTCGGTCTTTTACGTGGTGTCTACACCCGCGTCGAGCAGTTCCGTAGCGAAAATAACACCCTACTCCTATCCGACACCAACTCCCTTCTCAACAAAATAATCAAAGGTGCTGAAACTCCGTTCATTTACGAGCGTGTAGGTGTTGATTTTCGCCACTTCCTCATCGACGAGTTTCAAGACACTTCGCGTCTTCAGTGGGACAATCTCCAACCGCTTCTCAACGAAAGTCAGGCAAACGGATTCGACAATCTCATCATCGGTGATGAAAAACAATGCATCTACCGCTTCCGCTCTTCCGACCCTTCTTTATTGCAATACAAAGTAAAAGAGGAGGTTATCAACGATGTTCGCGTGCGAGGCACTGCAAAGGGCGAAAATACCAACTGGCGTAGCTCGGCCGATGTGGTGCAGTTCAACAACTCTCTGTTTCACACTATGGCAGGCACCTACGGATTCTCCGACATCTATGCCAACGTGCGCCAGAACGTAGCTGAAAGCAATCTCGACCATCACGGCTACGTGTCTATGCGACGTTTCTCCGATAGTGCCACATACTCCGACGAGGCTCTTGAGCACATGGCTTCGGAAATCAAGCGGCAACTTGCGTCCGGCTACGATCCGTGCCACATTGCCGTCCTCACACGTGTCCGTGCCGATGCTGTTAAAGTCATTGATTACCTGCTCGATATTTTCGCAAACGACCCGGAGTTGTCCGACCGCAAAATACGCATTATTTCCGACGATTCTCTATCTGTCGACTCTTCCCCGTCCGTCAAGCGTGTCATCAGCATACTGCGCTCCATCGGTGTCACAAAGCGCGACGACGAAGAGCAGACCGACATTCGCAATCGCTCTCGGCGCGAGTTGGAAAATATGGTCGGATGGTACGAGTTCAACATCGGACGCGGACAAGCCCCCTCTACGGCTCTCACGAATGCTGTCGATGAATGTTGCCGACGCTTGGAACTCGACGCGCAACTACGATCCATGCAGTGCGAAAATCTGCCGGCTCTGATTGAGCGCATCGTTCATTTCTACTTCCCCGGCCATCATATTCCAAACGGCGAAGAGGTCTACATGCTGGCATTTGAAGATGCCGTAGCCGATTTCTGCACCACCTCACAGACCACCGATGTGCAGTCGTTCCTTCGTTGGTGGGACACCGTAGGATGTCGCACACGCCTCTCTGCAGCGGCCGACCGCAATGCTCTTCGCGTCATGACCATCCACAAGTCAAAAGGTCTGGAATTTAAGTGTGTCCACATTCCATTTGTCGACTGGCCGGTGGTTAAGTTCCGTGATAGCGAATGGTTCACTCCACAGCCTGTGCGTGGAGTCCCCGATTCCGTCATTCCGCCGCTCATCCTCGCTTGTCCAATGTCGGCAATGCGCCATACCCTCTACGCCTCAGAATACGAAAAGCGCCACCGCGAGCAGATGCTCGACGAGCTCAATGTCCTTTATGTTGCCTTTACGCGAGCCATCGACGAACTGATTGTATCCTACTACGCTCCCGAAAAAGAAAAGAAGGCGAAGTCTGCACCTGTCGACGAAAATCCGGCTCTTTCCACGCCCTCTGCCGGCGAAATGGTTTCCACCACCCTTCTCCAACTTGGGCGCACCGACTTTCTCGAATCGTGGGGCGAGCCTACTTCGGCTAAAGCCGACAAACAGAAGCCACGCAAAGCTCTCGAACCCACTCAATCCATCGCAATGCCGGTATACAGCGTCGATCTGCGCGACAATCTGCTCGATTACACCGGCATCGATACCGACACCACCGATTCGGGCAGACAGCGTGGCAACATAATGCACGATATTCTCGCCAATACCCACACCGCCGGCGACCTCCACCGTGCCGTTGGCTATGTCGTGCGTCGAGGTGCACTCCCCACTTCTCAGCGCGATGACACTAAGCGCATTCTTTCTGAAGCACTTGCGTCTGTTGAAAGCTACGGATGGTTCTCAGGGTTCAAAAAGGCCTACCGAGAGCGCGCCATTCAGCTGGCGCCGGGCAAGACCGTACGACCCGACCGTGTGGTTTGGACGGCCGACGGTCATATCGACATCATCGACTTCAAGTTCGGCCACGAACACCCTCGCGACTACAACCGCCAATTGCGCACCTACATCGATGCCTACGCCGCTGTTGGTTATAAGGGGGTACGCGGATTCATTTGGTATGTCGATTTGCGCAAAGTTGTCCCATATACGCCCCCCACGCTCCCTATTTAATCACGCTTTTACGCTCTTATTTCGAGGATGGTGCGCCAATATTTCGCGGCGCAGATGGCTTCGGTCTATATGAATATATATTTCGGTGGTTGCGATGCTCTCATGGCCGAGCATCTGCTGTATGGCGCGCAGATTCGCTCCTCCTTCAAGCAAATGAGTGGCAAATGAATGGCGAAACGTATGCGGCGAAATGCTCTTTCTCACCCCCGCCTCGGCTGCGAGCTTCTTGACTATATAAAATATCATCACGCGGGTCAGATGCGTCCCACGGCGGCTTAAAAACAGAAAATCACGGTCTGTCGACTTGATGTTTAACGTCGACCGCTCAGGCAGATACTCTCTGATAGCTTCTATCGCTGCAGGCGACATCGGCACCACTCTCTCCTTATCTCCCTTGCCGGTCACCACAAGATACTCCTCATCCATAAATATCTTACTGAGGCGCAGCTCTATAAGCTCCGACACGCGAAGTCCGCATCCATAGAGTGTCTCCATTATCGCCCTATTGCGCACTGCCTCGGCCGAATCGGGGTCGATAGCGGCTATCATTGCATCTATCTCTTCCACGGTGAGCACCTCGGGCAACTTCCGCGCCAGTCGCGGGCCTTCTAACAGCAGGGTTGGATTCACTTCCACATGACCCTCTATCGTCAGAAACTTGAAAAATGACTTTATCCCCGATATGATTCGCGCCTGTGAGCGCACCGACACTCCGAGGTCATGCAGTGCGGCTGCAAACTCATGCAATTTCGGTAAATCCACCGCACGCAAATCCACCTCTCCACCCTCCGGTGCTAAAAAGCGGAGCAGTTTCGACACATCCTCCGAATACGACACTCGTGTATTGTCCGACAACCCCTTTTCGAGTTGCAGATACGCCACATAAGCGTCCACTATCTCATCTATCTGAGGCATACTTCAAAGTGCTGACGTGGCAGTCGCTTATCGCCTACTATTATGGCTGTCGAGCCATCGGCAAAGCTCATTCCGGCTCCGTCGAGAGCTTCGAGCAGATCTCGCGCCTCCCCCCTCTTCCGTTTTAAGCCTATCAGCACCACCACGCCTTCGCGATCAAGACACTCGCGGCAAATCTCTGACGAGATGTCGCTATCTGCCACAATCAGCTCAGCATCAGCAACTCCGCGACCCACCACCATTCCACTGCGCACCAACGACAATGCTCTGCCTACATCGGGCAGCAGCGACGTTTCCACCGCTATCCTGCGACAGTCAAATCGCTGTGCCACGCGAAATATCAGTCGCATCAGCTTCCTATCGCCCGACATACGGTCTATTTCGTCATACGCATAATAGGCATGACGACACTTCACCACTCCGCGCAAAAATCTGAACGCAAAGGGCGAGTGGACACCGAATCCCGATGTCCGCATCCTCCGGCGCAGTGCCAGCAATTTATTCTTTCGCTTCAGCGTTGCGCTTAGCGTTGGGCTCATTTTCTATAGTTTTACGCTTCCGCGCCACATTCAGCACCACCGCACCGGCGAGAAGCAAATAAATCACAATTATCGATGTATACGCCACGCCGGTCGTTGCGCGAAGCGAATCAGGGTCAAAGGCCATCTCTACCGTATGCTTGCCGGCAGGCAGATTTATAGCACGGAGTATATAGTTTACTCGGCCGATTTCTACAGGCGCGCCATCCACGGTTGCTTTCCAACCCCACGGGAAGTAGACTTCTGAGAATACCGCCACTCCGCCACGTGCCGACTCTGACGAATAAGTCAGACGGTCAGGAGCATACGAAGTCAGGCGGATTGTGTCGCCGGGGGTTACCGACTGCGATGTTCCGAGCGCGGCGCGGAATTTCTCATCTGCCACAGCCGCACGCATCGGGTCGAGCGTATCGAGAGCTGCCATTTCGGCATCTGCTCCATTCACATAGTCCACGCGGTCCACAAACCACGCATTTCCCATCGCCTCCGGATTGAGCATCGGCTGCCCGGTCATATCCACGATATAACGTGCATTGAGCATATTCAGCACATTCCAGTCGGCATCTCCCTGTGTTCCTTCGAGGAACGGATTCAGATGGCGATCGATTATATCTTGATACCTTGCAAGTTTTGCTGCGTGATAGCCTCCGATGGTTTTATGATGATACGACGGCGCCGCACTCCAGAATCGAGGAATATCCATCACGCGATAGTTCGAGGTCGTATCAGCCAAGATAAAGCGATCCGAATCCGACAGCGGAAACATTTCGCCCTGCACAAGCTGCTTTGGCAGGAAGCTGTCGGTATTGAGATAACGCTTATTGACCATGAAGAGGTCGCAACACACCACAACACCCACGCCCACAACGGATAAGCAGAGCGACAGCTTGCCGAAGAAATAGAGCAGCAACACTCCTAAACCCGCACCGACAAACAAGAAACTGCGCATAGCGTCAGCCTCAATCATCGAATTGCGCAATGCCTCCACTGCGCCATAAATACGCGGATTATTCAAACTGAAATACTGTATCGTCTGGCTGTCGACTCCCTGTGCCGACAAACTCTGTGTTATCATGGCTGCCACCTGACGGTCGCGGTCTACCACAACATCGCCATAAATGCTCGGTGCCACGATACCAAGCAGACAGAATGCCATCACCACACCGAAGCTCCACAAAATTGGCTTGCGGTAACGCTTCCACGCCTCCGCACCGCTCTCGCATCCGAATATCTGCTGAAGAGCCATCGCCGCAAGCAGAGGCATCGTAAACTCGGCAATCACGAGAATGCTCTCAACAGTGCGGAATTTGCTATACATCGGCATATAGTCGATCATAAAGTCCGTCAACGACATAAAATGGCGTCCGAACGCCAACAATATCGAAAATACCGTCAGCACTATCAGTGCCCACTTCAGCGGGCCGCGCACTATCACACACCCAAGCACGAAGAGCGCCACTATCAGCGCACCCACATACACCGGGCCATTCGTACCCTCGGGATCGCCGAAATATTGACTCATATAGTCGAGATAGGCGGCCTCCTGACTCGATATCGCGCCGGAGTTCACCATATCCTTTGCCGCATCAAGACTGGAGAGCGACATAATTTTCTGCTCACCCTTTTCCGGCTTATTCGATGCGCCACCCTTCACGTTAGGTATCAGTAGCGTAAACGTCTCCGATGGAGCATAGCTATACTGGGTTATATAGTCGCGGTCGAGACCGGCACTCGCCTTCTCGCCTCCTGCATTTGCTCGCGTAAGCTCCGAATGGCCGCCACGCATCGACTCCTTGGAATACTCATACGTATAATACAAATTCGGCAGATTCGCTCCGACGGCAAGCACTGCTGCTGCCGCAAGCGTTGCCGTTCCGACAAGCCAGCTTCGCATCCTGCCGCTACGGGCGGCACTCACCAAATATGCCACAACCACTCCGACTATGACAAACATGAAATAATACGTCATCTGCACATGATTGCTGGCTATTTGCATCATTGCAAACAACGCCGCCACAGCTCCGCCAAGCAGATAGCGACCGCGATAGCAGAGCACTATGCCCGCTATCGTCGGCGGCACATAAGCCAATGTGATAAACTTCCACAGATGGCCGGCTCCGATTATGATTACGAAATACGATGAAAATCCGTAGGCTATCGCCCCTATGAGCGACACATACCACTTCATTTTCATCGACATCAGCAAGATGAAAAATCCAAGCATCATCATCATTAGCAGATTAGCCGGCTCTGGAAGACCCAGACCCATCACCGAATTTATCCACCCGAAAAGCGAATTGGATGGATAGCTTGGCGATATCTGAAACGTCGGCATGCCCGAAAATAGAGCTCCCGTCCAGCGCGACTGTACGCCCGTTGCCTCAGCATACGCCTTTGCCTCCTGACCGATGGCGGCTCCTTGCTGCATATCATGCTGTCGCAACACATTCCCCTGAACATCGTCAGGATAAAAATACGCCACAGCCACTACAGCCATTACCACTATTGATATCAACACGCCCCAAAAACGGCGGTCTTGAAACATTTGCTTGATTTTTTCCATTGAAAACAAATTTGATGTAAAGCTACAAAATAACTCTTCTGCCACCAACTCCACTCCTCGAAATAAGCCATTTTTTATAGCTCTAACCACTTTTTTCTTTAATTTTGCAACTGGCAGTTACCACATTTCTATAATTTTACATTATTAAGCCATGAATTATTTCATAAAAATTCATTCGCCCAACAAAGCAAAAAACGACATCGACGATATCGTTACCTCATTGGGCTACTCCAATCTAAATCCGTGGTTCAATCGTCCACGCGCCACCGACCGTTTTTTGGCCAAAATCTGTAGCACTGTTCATATTTTGGCTCGACTGCAACGTGGTGACATCCTTTTTCTACAATACCCTCTCAAAAAGTTCTTCAATATCATCTGCCATGCAGCTCATTTGAAAGGAGCAAAAGTCATAACCGTCATTCACGACCTAAGCTCGTTCCACAGCAACCGTTGCTCTCCTCATGAAGAAGCCAACCGTCTATCCGACTCCGACGCCATAATTGTCCACAACCCCCGAATGATGGAAACGCTTCGCCAATACGGCTGCACATCCCGGCTCACAAGCCTCAATATATTCGATTATTTATCAGGTAATTACCCCCCCCGAAAATCACATCCATCCCACATTCCTCGCTCTGTAGTATATGCTGGAGCTCTTGGTCGACGAAAGAATGAATTTCTCTACAAAATCGACCCACATATTCAAAATTGGAAACTCGACATCTACGGCAACGGTTTTGAACCGGAATACGCCAAACTATGTAAACACATATCCTATCACGGCTTCATTGATTCCGAACAATTCGTCAGTGAAATTGACGCCGACTTCGGACTGGTTTGGGACGGAGACTCTATCTCCGAATGCAGCGGTCGCGCAGGCTCTTATCTAAAGATCAACAACCCACACAAAACGTCATTCTATCTCCGTAGCCACCTCCCCGTCATCGTTTGGAGCCAATCGGCTATGGCTCAGTTCATCACCGACAACAATCTCGGCATCGCTATTAATTCATTGACGGAATTAAACGAAAAACTTACTGCCATTTCAGATGAGCAGTATCAGCAAATGAAAGCCAACGTCGCCAAAATCAGCATGCTTCTCGGCGACGGTCATTACATCAAACGAGCCATTTCGGCTGCCATCAATACCATTTCCGACCATGAACAACAAATCTAAGTACGACTATCTCATAGTCGGAGCTGGTCTCTTCGGAGCCGTATTTGCACACGAAGCAAAAGCCGCTGGCAAACGATGCTTGGTTATCGACAAGCGCTCCACCACCGGAGGCAATATCTACTGCGAAAATATCGATGGTATAAACGTACACAAATACGGAGCTCATATATTCCACACCGACAATCGCAAAGTATGGGAATACGTAAACAAGCTGGTCGAATTCAACCGCTATACAAACTCTCCGCTGGCAAATTTTGAAGGGAAGTTATATAATCTTCCATTCAATATGAACACGTTTTACCAGCTGTGGGGCGTACATACTCCAAACGAAGCTAAAGCCATCATATCTGAGCAATGCCGTAAATATGACCATATTTCAGTCCCCAACAACCTCGAAGAGCAAGCACTGAAACTATGTGGTGACGACATTTACCGCCGATTTATAAAAGGCTACACTGAAAAACAGTGGGGTCGCTCCGCCACCGAACTTCCGGCATTCATTATCAAGCGGATTCCGTTTCGATTTACCTTCGACAACAACTACTTCAACGACCCCTATCAAGGCATTCCGATTGGGGGCTACAACCGCCTGATTGACGCTCTATTGAGTGGCATTGAAGTACGCACCGACACAAATTTCTCCACAAACCGCTACGAACTGGAACAAATTGCCGACCAAATCATCTTCACCGGCTGTATCGACGAATACTTCGACTACCGTTTCGGTCGACTGGAATACCGTAGCCTGCATTTCGAGCACAAACGCCTCAACGACACCGATAATTTTCAGGGCAACGCTGTGGTAAATTACTGTGAACGCCACATCCCTTACACACGCGTCATCGAGCACAAGCACTTTGAGTATGGCACTCAGCCTTTTACCATCATCACATACGAACACCCCGACAGCTTCTGCCCGGGCAAAGAGCCATACTACCCTGTCAACGATGAGCACAACAACAACATTTTCAGGCAATACAACGATTTGGCTTCTCAGTCCGAAAAGGTCTACTTTGGCGGAAGGCTCGCACAATACACCTACGCCGATATGGACGACACCATCGCCGCCGCCCTATCCCTTGCCGACTCACTGCTGTGTCGGCTCTGACAGCACATACATTATACAAAAAAACACAGCCCTCGGATTGAAGAATCCGAGGGCTGTATACTTATGATTTATTTCATCTCAATAGCTCTTCTCATTGGCAAGATTCCATAGATTCAGATACGCCGCACGCGTTATCTCCACTATCTTATCCCAATTTATCTTGTCTACATGATCCGACGGCATATGATAATCCGGATGTCCATCGGTATGATACCAGATTATAGGTATATCGCGCTTGGCAAACGAACCATTGTCGCCGCCACCTATCGGACGATCCCATGCTCGATAATCGGGTTGTAGGCGCAAGCCATAAGTTGCTATATCTGCGCGAAGCCACTTTTCAAAGTCGGGATGCGCGGCCGTGTAGAAATACACCACATGTTGCGGTTTCGACTCATCATTATTTCTACCTATCATGTCGAAATTCAAATAGCCTACCACCTTCTCGCTCACAGGATCGGCAAGCATGAAATACTCCGAGCCGAGCAAGCCCTTCTCTTCGCCGTCCCAAAAAGCAAATATGATTGTTCGCTCTGGCTGAACACCCGATGCCAAAAATGCTCGTGCTATCTGAAGCACGGCCTGCACGCCCGATGCATTATCGTCAGCGCCGTTATATATTTTGTCGCCGTCAAGCATAGGGTCAAAGCCGATGTGGTCGTAATGCGCTCCGATTACCACATACTCATCGCTACGCTTTCCCTCGATTCGAGCCAACACATTGCGCATCGGCCAGCGCTGATGCACTTCCTTTTTGAGCTGCGCTATCGAGTCGGGATGCACCTGCAAGCGTCCGCGCTTCTGACGCTCCTTGCGATATGCCTCAAACGACTGAAAATAAGTATCTCCGCCATTCCACGGCTCCAGTCCGAGTTGGCGAAGCTGACTCTCCAAATATCGGGCGGCCACCTGACTGCCTCTACAGCCGGCCTCGCGACCCTCAAGTTCGTCGCTGGCAAGAAATCCTATATGTGCCTCAGCCGAACGGCGGTCTATCGTTGCCATTCCGCGTTCACGCGCCAAGCGCACCTCCTTTTCCGCTTTCGTCTCCTTTGCCGCCGCAGTCATAGCCACTGCAGCAACTATCAATAATGCTAATATCTTTTTCATAAACATCGTATTACGTATGCAAATATACGGCTTTTTCATCACCACTTTCCATATCTTCTGGATTTTTCATAAATTTGTCTTTTATGAGTCTGACGAGCAAAGCACTTGGTCACAATGTGGTAAAACGAATCATTGTTGGTTCTTTTTGGTCACTTTTCGGCACTGCCACCGGCAAATTCTTCATCCTTTTGTCCGGCATCGTATGCGCCCGCATTCTCGGCAGCATCCCATATGGGCAACTCGGACTCATTCGCTCCACCATTGCCATGCTTATCGTCGTCGGCTCTGCCGGATTCGGAGTCACGGCAAGCAAGTACATCGCAGAATTTCGTGCCTCTGCCAAGCTCGATGAGATTTGCGCCATCGCAGCAGTTACTCGACTGTCAGCCATCGTTTTCGGAGCCTTCATATCTGCCTTGGCGATTTGTTTTTCATCTCCGATAGCATCCGCAATGCTCCAAGCGCCCGAACTTGCTTTCGACCTCCGATGTGGTGCGCTTTTGCTATTCTTCTCCATCTACAATGCGAGCCAAGACGGCATTCTCGCCGGCTTCGA
The DNA here is from genome assembly GCA_964416545.1 of uncultured Bacteroides sp. Lineage (GTDB taxonomy): Bacteria > Bacteroidota > Bacteroidia > Bacteroidales > Muribaculaceae > Paramuribaculum. The sequence goes on from CAYQEN010000003.1 coordinate 40,984, forward strand.
AAACTTCAAAGCCATCGGTCTCAATACGCTCTACACCGGTATTGCCGAGTTTGTCCTCATCGTTGCCGGAGCTTACTATGGGGGCGTCGCTGGTGCTATATGCGGCTACGGGCTGAGCATTCTGATGCTCACCATTCTCAACAATCGCTCCATTCGCACTACGTTACGCAATTCCGGCATCCCCACTGCCACTGCTAAAATCAAGCGTCGTCACATACGCCTTCTTTGGACGTTCTCTCTCCCGGCGGCTCTCTGCTCTATAATAGTTGTCGCCACTTTCTGGTTGCTGAAAACGATGCTCGTTCGCCACTGCGGTTTCGCGCAACTCGGCATTTACGAAGCTGCCGACCAGTGGAAAGTGATTATGCTCTACATCCCTTCGGCATTAAGTTCCATACTCCTCCCCATCCTTTCGAGCCACATCGGTAGCGGTGCCGACACCCGACGACTGCTACGCTGCAACATGGCCATCAACATCATTATCGCCATTCTGATTGCCACACCTATTATTCTGTTTAGCAGTCGCATAATGGCAATCTACGGCGAAGAATTCGAAAATTCTCTCCCCCTCATCATCCTCGCCGCCTCAACGGTGTTCACAACAGCAGCCCTTGTCACCACCACAGCCCTCACGTCGATGGCGAGAGTGTGGCTGAGCCTCTGTTTCCAAGTTGTTTGGAGTGCTACGCTTCTAATATCGGCACACCTGCTTTTCTCCCGAGGGCTTGGTGCCGAAGCCGCCGCATTGGCCATTCTTATCAGTTACTTCGTTCTGGCTGTGAGTCAGATGTTTGTCATGAAAAAATCCCGATAATTACAATGACAGGCTCGACTCTCAACCGACATACATGGCTATTCCTTCTCGCATTGTCGATGCTCACATTTTGGGGGCACGATGCCATTTCCTACGGTCTGCTTCTGCTTGCTGTCATTGCGCGGGGATCGTTCCGCGAGTTCGGGCGCACTATGGTCAACAGCTCTGCCATTTTCTGTTTCATTGCTTTCATCATCATCTACGGCTTTTGGAAAATGGCGGTCGGCGACATTCCGCGACTACGTGCCATACTCGTATGGGGACAGTTTACCGTCCTCACCGTTCTTATGGCTTTCGTCAAAAACAAGTCTGAAATGCTGCAATCCACGGGCTTGCTCATGACCATCATGTTCATTCTCGATTTCGCCACAAACGTTCTGCTCATTTGCGGATTCGACATCCCGTGGTCAGAGGTTCCGCCGGTTCGAGATGGAGAAACTTATGCCCGACTTGGCGGTTTTTTCAACAATCATCTTTACTCCGGTTCTATCACCACATACTTCATTTTCTACTATCTCAGCGTCGAGCGCAAGCGGCGTTCCGTTCCTTTCAAACTTCTGTTTCTCTTCTCTTTCATCAATCTTATTTTTATTGGCTCCTATCGATTTTATTCCATTCTTATACTCGTCGCGTTCATCAAGTTTTTCCCTTCGTGGCGACGTGGCGACCGCCTATGCGCGTCAATACTGATATTCAGCGCATTAATGACTTTCTCCACCCTCGCCACTCCATGGCTTGGTTCAAACGATTGGCGTATCACCATCTGGGTCAAGTCGTTTGTCTCGATGATCGACAATCCTCTTGGCCAAGGCATACAAAGTCCCGAAATTGAATTGATTCGTCGATGGGACGCTCAAGGCTTGTTCGATGCCGGAATCACCGAATCGGGAATGCTTCTGTGTGGCATTTCATTTGGCATCATCGGGGTTTTGTGGCTCCTATGGGTCTACATATCAGCCTTCCGCTCCACTAAGCGCGACACCCCTCAACTCGCTATTTACTGCCTGTTCTACACTTTCTACTCCCTCTGCTTCTCCAGTTTTTTGGAAAATCCGCTCGACATCGTAATCAATGCGCTCGCCATATACCTCATTTCCAACCGACGACATGAATCCTAAGTTCAGCATCATAATTCCGGCATTCGGCACTCTTCCGCTGTTCAGCAAGGCTATCGGCTCCGTGCTGAGTCAAAGTGTCTGCGACTATGAAATCATTGTCACCGATGATTCCTCCGACGATTCTGTCGAGAGCTACGTCACCTCTCTGGACGACAATCGCATCATATATCGCCACAATAGCCCTCGCCTCGGAGCTGTTCGCAATTGGAATGCCGGCCTGCTGATGGCTCGTGGCGAATACGTCATCCTTCTTCACCACGACGAAGAGCTGCACAACGATAATTTCCTCGAAAACATAGCCAATACCGATGCCGACATTGCCATTTCCGACATCAGAATTGAGACGGGGGGAGTGATTCGCCGGCCAAAGGTGGACAATCAACTGAAACAATGGCTATTGTGCTCCAAGAGCACACAATTGTTGGTCAACAGCATCGGCCCTTGCGCATGCATTGCGATAAAACGACAGTTCATCGTGCAATTCGATGAGCGTTTGTCCTGGCTCGTCGATTCCGAATGGTACTACCGCCTTCTATCCTCCTCGAAAAAACGTGTTTTCATCCCCGAAAATATCATTCTCTCCCACCACGGTCACAAGTCTCAGATTTCGTCGACCATCAACATCGGGATGGCCGCATGCGCCGACCACGCCGTACTTTATTCGAAATACAGCAACCCTCTCCACCGTCTGTACCTGAAACTCCGACAGATTCATACCGCACAAAAACTCAAAAGACCATCAAAGGTGGTAAAAATCATCGGCGGTCTCGGCAACCAAATGTTCCAATACGCCCTGTTCTACGAACTCCGACAGCGCTTCCCCAACGAAGAATTATATACCGACACGTCTTTCTTCCGCACTCTCAAGCGCCACAACGGTCTTGAAATCGACCGCGTTTTCGGAGTCGCCCTACGACAAGCGCCACTTTCGCTACGCTTACAACTGACGCGCCCCACAGGCTCTTACCACCTCTCTCGCTTGCTTGCCGTCGCTCTCCCTCCCCGTCGCACAGAGTGCATCGAAGACGCCAAACACTCTTTTCCGGAAGCCACTTTCTCTCCGGGCTCGCGCTACTACGACGGCTACTGGCAAAGCCACGTCTTTTTCCCCGAAAATCAAGACAAGATACGCGCTCTATTCAAATTCCGTCTGCCGCTCGACCCAAAAAGTCAGCATCTGCTTGATTATCTGAATAATAACCCCTCCGCGACATCCCTCCACATTCGCCGAGGCGATTACCTTACAAGCCGAACCCATCGCGGCATATGCACTCTCGACTACTATCGGCGTGCTATACAGCTAATTACACAACGCATCAGCTCTCCGACGTTCGTCATTTTCTCCGACGACCCCGCCTGGTGCCGCGACAATATTCTGCCTCTGCTCGACGGTCACGACTACAAGCTTGTCGACTGGAACGGCGGGCTTTCAAGTGCCAATGATATGCGACTAATGGCCGCTTGCCGACACAATATTATAGCCAATAGCTCGTTTTCATGGTGGGGCGCGTTTCTTAACACCAATCCCGACAAAATAGTTTGTGCCCCGGCAAAATGGCTTAACGACGAAACTCACTACCCATTCCAAATGCCTGAATGGGTGCTGATTTCAACCGACTGATGCTTGCTGGCTTGCAAATATCACTTATTCTTCCGAATTTTGACCCTCGATTGACCCTGAAAATATCATGTTAAAAGACTCCGCCACTGCCCAACTATCGGTTTTGATGTCGGTATATGCCGGCAACAGACCTGAGCATCTATGCCAAAGCCTTGACAGCGTTTTCGGCCAAAGCATCAAAGCTCAAGAAGTAATTTTGGTGGAAGACGGCTTATTAAATCCCCAATTATACGATGTAATAGCTCGTTTCTGCGCGCAACATCCGGAACTGAAAATCATCAAGCTGAAAGAAAACGTAGGGCTCGGACGTGCACTCAACGAAGGTTTGAAGCACTGCAACAATGAGCTGGTGGCACGCATGGATGCCGACGATATTTGCTTCCCCGACCGATTTGAAAAGCAACTCAAAGTTTTTGCCGACCATCCCGAAGTCGCGGTCGTAAGTGGCTGGGTCTCAGAATTTAAAGCCTCTCCCGCCACCCCCACCTCAATTCGCTATCTCCCTGAAAATCACGATGATATCTACAATTACGGACGTCTGCGATGCCCCGTCAACCATCCGGCAGCCGTATACCGCAAGAGTGCCGTAATTCGCGTCGGGGGATACCCGCCGAAAACTCTTTTTGAAGATTACATGCTTTGGGTAAAGCTGCTTATCAATGGCGAGCGGTTCTACAATGTGCAAGAACCGGTACTTCATTTTCGCGCCGGCATTGATATGTACCGCCGTCGGGGTGGTTTCAGCTACGCAGTCGAGGAATTTCAGTTTCAGCTTGATATTCACCGACTTGGCTACATTTCCCTCCCCCGCACAATAACAAACATAGCCATTCGATTCACCACGCGCATCATTCCCGTCCGACTTCGCGCCTCTATTTACCACCGCTTCCTGCGACGCAAGGACTGAGTCGCTTCAGCGTCCGCTCTACGTATGGTGTTGGCTTGATTTCATATGCACGGCTCAGATACTCCACAGACTGCGCCTCATTACCTTTCATTGCGTAATAATTACCCAGATAAAGCAGTGCATCATAAGCCATAGGATTGTTATCAACTATAGCTTTATAAGTGGCCACAGCATCTTCCACATCCCCGCAAATCACTTGTCCGCGAGCCAGCTTATACATAAATCCCTCATTGCCGGGCAGACCGTCGAGCATTATCTTGCTTAGCCGTACTATTCCCGGGCCGTCATCGCGAAACAGATAATAATCAAGCAAATAAGCATCAACCGTGCGCGTAAGCCACGGTTCCCCCTCTTTCGTTGCTATCAAAAATTTTTCATATAGCGGAGCATTGCCGGCCTCAAACGCCGCCACCCGCGTAGCGCCAAACACAGAATCTATCGGCAGATGTGCTTCAAGAGCCTGTCGTACAAGCATATTCTGCTCGCCGCCGGCATCTCGCATTCCGGCAGAAACAATAGCATGGCCAAACACATCCGGACTCACGCGCTGTCCGTCGATTAGCAACGAATACATGGCCGATGCACTCGCCCACTCCCTATGCTCAAAAAAGCGCGATGCCTTAACCGCAATTTCGTCATACGACGTTTCGGCCTGCGCCACTTCAGTCGCCATGCCGGACACTGCCAGCATCACAAAAAGTATCTTCCTCAGCATCTTATATTTATATTCATAATGGCTTCAACAAGAAACAGCTTCAATATATCATGCTTGCTGATATCTATGTCGTCATACGCCGGATTGGCACTCCGAAGCACTACCTTTGTTTCGTCCTCCGGATTTCGGCGAAGATACTTCACCATTCGATAGTCCTCCAACACTACAACATATATCTGCCCCCAAAAGATGCACGAATCGGGCGATATGGGACGAATCGCTATATACGCTCCGTCGGTTATCACAGGCGACATACTGTCTCCGCTCACCTTTACTACCACACAGTCAGGACTGATACGCGGTAGCGACAGCGCTCCAACGGCCTGCTCCGATGCAAAAAGATGGCTCAGCTCGGCGTTTCCGGCCGTCACATCAATATCATACACCGGTGCTGACACGCCCGTATAACATGCCGTCGGCACATTCTCTATCACATGGCGAGGCTTGGCATACGGCGACTCCGACCCATCGACAAGCCACTGTTTCGACACTCCCATATCCACAGCTATACGGTTTAGCAAACCCTCAGTCACTGGTAGGTGTCCATTCAGATGCTTCGACAGGTTTGCCGGATCCATTCCCAATCGTTTACTGAATTCAGATTGTGTAAGGCGCGATTGTTTTATCAGATAGCGAATGCGATCTGCTGCCGAAACCTGCGTCAGGTCAGTGTGTTTGTCCATTTTGGTAAGCATAATAATGTGTTTGCAACAAAGTTATGCAAATCTTGTCTTCTCGCCAAACGCATTTGGTGTTTTTACAACCAACGCTTATTTTTCCGGAACGGCAAGAGTTATTGCAATAGGAAATTCTCCAAAGTAGCTCAATCTGTATCTGCGCCCGAATACGGTGGCAACTGCTCCCGACGACGACTCAGACAAATGAATATCCGTAAGAGCTAATCCTTTGATTCCTGCCGCTTTATATACAGCTTCTTTTATAGTCCAAGCTCGTAATAGCAATTCCTCTCTCCCCCATGCCGAAATCTCATCAGCTGATAGGAATCGACTGCTGACGCGGCGCAATTGCTCGCGCCAACACTCCACATCTACTCCTATTCTTTCTTTTCCGCCCACTGCCACTACCGCCAATCCGGCTCCATGGCTTACCGATATTTCGCATTGAGCCTCTCCACCACTCACCACCGGCGACCCGTCGGCACGATGCTCTATCTCAGCATTCCGGCCAAACACATGCCTCACAACGTCAACTACGGCATGTCGCTCCGCCTCACGCAAAGCACATGACGACTCTCTACGGTCTATTTCTGCAGCATAGACCGTAGTATGTCCGTCCGTAAAAACTTTGATTTCCATCAGTCCTCGTTAAGCGGCTCCTGGACTTCGGGCATTACTTTTACACGCACGTTTACAATGCGGTGATTATTCACATCAAGTATCAGGAAGCGACAACGGCCATATACCAGAGGCTCCTTCTCTTTCGGAAAATCCCCCTTGATTGCCAGCAACATACCTGCAAGCGTTTCGCAGTTTTCAGTCACATCGGCATAATCCTCCTCTTCGAGTCCGGTCACGCGGAAAAAGTCGCTCAGCTCCGTCTTACCTTCAAACATATAGGTATCATCGGGCAATTTTTTATACGTCTTTTCCACTTCATCATACTCATCATTGATGTCGCCCACAATCTCTTCGAGCACATCCTCCATTGTCACGATACCCTGCGTACCACCAAACTCATCGATTACTATAGCCATATGAATACGACGGCGACGGAAGTCCTCCAAAAGGTCGTCAATCATACGCGATTCGGGCACATAATAAGGCTCTCGCAGTAGCGTACGCCAATCGAAATCCGACTTAGCCTTACCAATATACGGTAGCATATCACGCGCATATAATATGCCACGAATATTATCTTCATTATCCTCGTATACCGGCAGACGTGAATAGCCCGACTCGATTACTATCTTCATCACCTCGTCAAATGTGGCTGTAATTTCAATATCGGTGATATCCACACGAGGAGTCATTACTTCCGATGCCGTAGTGTCGCCGAAACGCAAAATACCCTCAAGCATCTCCTTATCATCATTGGCCTTCACATCGGTGATTTCCAGCGCATCCGACAAGTCACGCGCAGTCAGGTCATCATCCTTCTTCTGCACCACGCGCCTCACGAATCCGCCACTACGCACCAGCAATGCCGATATCGGAGTCAACAGTTTCATTAGCAATCCTACACCGCCGACTGCCACGCGAGCCCAGCGCATCGCACCGGTATTGGCCATCAGCTTAGGCAAGATTTCGCCAAACAAGAGTATCAAAAAAGTCAACAGCACCGACTGAAGTACAAACGACGCCACCTCGCCCATTCCATCAAACACCGGAACAAGCGCATAGTTAAGAAGCACAACTATCGTTACATTGACTAAGTTATTGGCTATTAGAATTGTGGCAAGCAGACGCTCCGGTTGCGACAAGAGCGCTAATATTCGCTCGCCGACGGGGTCATTCTCCAATTCCTCCTTCTCAGGATCAATCGAGAAAAAAGCCAATTCACTACCCGACACAAAGGCCGATACACACAGTGCGCACAGCGCACACAACATTGCAAGAATTTGTCCGAATTCAAATTGACCCACTACTGCACATAGCGTTGATATCGTGCATAAGAGCGGGTCGAAGGCCGGTAAGGGGTCTATATCCAAAATCTGTGAGTTTAGTCCTACAATCAAGCTGCGGCTCTAACCGACAGCCATTAACAATGACAAAGATACAGCATTTTCCATCAAGCACAAAATTATTTACCTTCCGACGACGCCGGATGCCTTCTTTATCTGCATTCACCCGCGTTTTAGACTAATTTTGCGACTATAAATACCCGCAATCAAACATTTTCAAGAAAAAAAATCGAAAAATATTTGTCAGGTAAAATAAAAACGCTTACCTTTGCATCGCAAAAGCGAAAAGAGATTCGCACAATGCCTAAAACGATGACTCCGTAGCTCAGTTGGTAGAGCAAATGACTCTTAATCATTGGGTCGAGAGTTCGAGCCTCTCCGGGGTCACATCAGAAAGCCTTTGAAGCAACAAACTTCAGAGGCTTTTTCTTTATCCCTACCCGTCCCCTACCCTCCTATGGCATCACAATCGTTCTCCATCATGGCCGCCCCGCTCCAGGGGCTCACAGAAGCTCCGTTCCGCCATTTCCACGCCGAAATCTACGGAGCCGGGCATATGACATACTTCACGCCTTTCGTTCGACTTGAAAAGGGCGAACCGCGTCCGCGCGACATGCGCGATGTGACATCTTCGCTAAATGCCAACCACGATGTCACTCCGCAAGTCATAGCCCGCGATGCCGATGAATTTGCCACACTTGTCGATGCCGTAACCGCTGCCGGATACGACAAAGTAGACCTCAACGTTGGTTGTCCGTTCCCACCACAGGTACGCAAAGGGCGAGGCGCAGGGCTGCTCTGCCACCCCGACCGCCTCAATGCGATATGCGACGTGATGTTATCGTCGCATATCAAATTCTCTCTCAAAATGCGCCTCGGCATAAATGCCCCCGACGAATACACCGCACTGCTACCTGTCATCGATCGGATGCCTCTCACTCACCTCACCGTACATCCGCGCACCGCAAGTCAGCAATACTCTGGAAATCTTCACATTAACCACTTCTCGCACCTCCTCTCCACCACTCACCATCCCGTCATCTTCAATGGCGACCTCACCACCCCGGCCGACATTCGCTATCTCATTGAACAAGAGCCTACTATAGCAGGCTTCATGCTCGGACGCGGACTCTTGCGCCGTCCGTCGCTCGTTGCCGAGTGGATTGAAGGCTCGGAATGGTCACAAGAAAAAAGAATCGCAAAGCTTACACAGCTTCACGATTCCATATTCAAATATTACAAATCAATTCTTTGCGGTGACACACAAATCCTATCTAAAATCATACCCCTATGGGAATACTGGGGTCATGATTTCGACCGCAAAGCCATCAAAAAAGTCCTAAAATCACGCTCGCTTGAGGCTTACGCCAACGCGGTAGGCACGCTACGAGTGCAGTCGACAAGCTGCGAGTAAGCACGGATATACTTGCGCAGACTCGACACCATTTCTTGTGTTTCCTGCAGCATATTCACATAGACATAGAGCACAGTCATTTCGTCCGACTCGCCCTCGCGAAGTTGCACGTGCAGATGGTCGCTCATAGCTATCAGCGAGTCCTTGATTTCGCCACAGCGACTGCGCAGACTATGCACTTCTTCATAATTGCCCGACTGCATCATAGAGATTACATCAGCGAACAGTTCACCCACCTGCTTGCGAAGCTCCTCATATTCAGACTCGAATACACGGGGCAACGGCAGAAAGTTATTATCCACATGCTCCTTGCATACCTCGTTAATGCGGCGCAGGTTATAAAGAATGCCCATACAGCAGTTATTGCTCAGATAGAACCATGCACTCTTGTCGATGGCAATATCGCGACTCACCTGACGCAGACATAGTGTTTCCTTGCGGCGAGCATTTTTAAGCACTCGCTTCTGTTCAAGCAGATTTATTTCCGTACGTCCGAGCACTCGAGCATTTTCTGTACGGAATGCGTCGGTTATACGCTGGAAATTATCATTAGCTATGCGTAGGAAGCCTATTTGCTGGTCAGAGATATAAACCGACAGCATGTTCCACACCTGAGTCTTATCTTCTGTCGTAAGCATTGCCTGGAACATTGCATCGCCGCCCTCATCCTCAGTACGCTTCGAAAATCTGATATTACTACGCACTATCAGCACGATAGTCAGCACGGCGAGGACAAACATCATCCAATGACCGCCATAGTGCATCAACGAAACTACGATACCGGCACCGATAAATGCCACACCCGCGGTGAGGAACCATCCGCCTACTACCGAAATCACACCTGTGATACGGAATACGGCACTCTCACGACCCCATGCACGGTCGGCAAGCGACGAACCCATAGCCACCATAAAGGTCACAAATGTGGTCGACAATGGCAATTTCAGCGAGGTTCCGAATGCGATGAGTGCACCGGCAAGCACAAGATTTACAGAGCCACGGATAAGGTCAAAAGCGGCGCCATGCTCCATTATCACTTCATCATCATTGAATCGACGGCCAAACCATTCGCGGATGCTAACCGGCGTTACGCGCTCTACCCAGCTGATTATTGATAGAGCCCATCTTACCAATCGGCGAGCTATGCGCGACGAGCCAAACATTTCGTCGCCATTACCACGACTGCCAAGACCGATTTCTGTCTTGGTCACGTTTTTAGCCTTTTTCGAGGTCACAAGCGACACTACCATTATCACACCGGCACCGATAAGGAAGTAAACCGGAGTATTGGCAGGGCCGTTAAGCGAATTCATAAAGAATCCATTAACATCGCCATTTCCGTTGGCAACAAAGTCTTGATAAGATGCCAAGCCACTCAGAGGCACACCGATGAAGTTCACAAGGTCGTTGCCTGCAAACGCCATGGCAAGTGAGAATGTTCCCAACAATACTACCACCTTGAGCACATTCACTCCGAATGCGTGAAGCAACTGCATCAACACCGTGAATCCACACAGACAGCTCAATATTATAACAGCAGTGTGTGTAGCAATCCACTCCTTCACTTCCGGAGTCATAAACGTCAAGTCTTTCGCACCCTTAATAAGCAGAAAATAGACGATTGCCGTCGTACAGATACCACCAAAGATACCTATCTTCCACTTCAGATTGCTGCGATAGTTAAACGAGAATATCATTCGCGCAAGGAATTGCACAAGCGTTCCGAAGAAGAAGGCAATAGCCACCGACAGGAATATGCCGATTATCACCGACAAGGCCTTTTCGGTATTCAGAAATTCATAAAAACCGAGATGTACGCCACTCGACATCTTTATCAGAGCCACAACAAACGTAGCACCAAGCAATTCAAACACCATCGACACGGTAGTCGACGTAGGCATGCCGAGCGTATTAAATATATCAAGCATGATGATATCTGTCACCATCACTGCCATGAATATACACATCAAATCATAGAACGTAAAGTTCTCCGGACGGAATATGCCATGACGAGCAATATCCATCATTCCGTTACTCATTGCCGCTCCCAAAAACACACCGATTGATGCCACAATCATAATGCGCTTGAATGAAGCTGCTTTTGAGCCGATTGCCGAGGTCAGAAAATTCACGGCATCATTACTCACTCCCACCGACAAGTCAAATATCGCCAGTGTAAAGAGGAAGATTACAACACAAAGGAATACAATTTCCATATACTTCTTTAACAAACATTATTACTCTACAAAGTAATTGCAGAAATGTTACAAAAACATTTCAAACATCATAACATTTTATGAAAGCATTTCTCCTTTGCTACGCCAACGGAAGCTTAATGGAAAACACCAAACCTCCCGACAATCTGTTGCCGACCGAGATTTCTCCTCCATGTATCAACACCGCGTTTTTCACAATGGCAAGACCGAGTCCCGTGCCTCCATTGGCACGCGACCGCCCTTTGTCCACACGATAAAACCTTTCGAATAGTCGTGGCAAATGCGATGTTTCGACACCCACTCCGTCATCGGCTATTGTTATCAGGAGACTCTTTCCAAGAGCATCGGCATGCACTTCTATGTCTATCGACGAACCTCCGCTATATGCAATTGCATTGTCAATAAGATTTCTGAACACCGACGACAGTAGCGAACTGTTGCCGATCATATTAGTATCTCCATCGACCCTCAAATTTATTTCAAATCCGTGTGCCGTGGCCATGGGTTCACATTCGTCTACCACTTCATCTATCAAGTTCCTCAAATTCAGCGACTCTTTGACTATCGCTCCCCCGCCGTCGTCCATACGTGTTATTAGCGACACATCGTTGAGCAGTCGCTTCAATCGCTCTGAATTCGCCAAACAGCGACGCAAAAACTCATCGCGCTTGTCAGCATCTATATCCGGATGCGACAATAGAGTTTCCATGCACACGTTTATCGAAGCCACCGGAGTTTTCAGTTCGTGGTTTATATTGTTTGTCAGTTGCTTTTTAATTCGTTCTTTCTCTCTCTGCTCATGCAGGGCGGCGCGATGCTCGCGGTCGCGGTCGGCATTGGCGCGTTGCAAGCGTGCATAGAGTCGCACTATATTATTCGAAATATCGCCAAGCTCATCATGTGGAAATGGTTCGGTATCCACTATTGGCTCGCCTCGGTCGGCACTTTCGGCAAACCGATTCAAGCGAATTATATGCAGTCCGATACGACGCGATGCTAAAAAACCGACAATACACATCACTACTGCCACACAGCCCATAAACCACATAAATCCATAGTCTGCTTTCAGCAACTCGCTGAGCGACACAGAATACGGCACGGCCGTACGCACAATATTTCCTCCGGCCACCTGTAGTGCCGAGTAGAAATACGTTTCTCCGGTACTCTCACTGTGGCGACGAACCGAATATCCCGAACCATGAGCCTTAGCCATCACTACTTCGCGACGACCAAGATGATTTGCCGATGATATCGTATCGCCTGGCTTACGCGTAGAGTCGTATATCAATCTACCGTCAGAGCTGATCACACTCACGCGCATTCCATCAAACGGGCTGAGCAGGTCAAGATCCATCTCTTCGATGCTCCTACCCTGCTGATACTCATTGAATATATACTTATTTATGAGCTGCAGCTGTGCATTCAGCTCGTCAATTTTAAAATCCTTCTCGCGCTGATACTGAAAGCCCACGAAACAGCCAACCATCAGCAGCGAATACACCAACAGCCATAGAAACAGCCGCTTCGGATAAGTTATCCTACTCCATGAAGCCATAGCCATAGCCTGAGCGAGTCACGATATTCTTGCCATAGCGGCCTATCTTTTGGCGGATTCGCGTGATATTTACATCCACTACGCGGTCTATCACCACTACCTCGCCCGGCCATATATCGCGGAGCAACTCGTCTCGCGAAAAGATTACGCCACGATTGGTCAGCAGCTTCTGCAAGATTTCAAACTCTTTACGAGGCATTTTCACCTCTTCGCCATCGACCACACAGATTTTTTTCGATGGAATCACCGTCAACCCCTGAAATGTCAATGCCGATTCGTCCACCGGTGCAGGCTTACTTTGTTGTGGCGACGTGCGACGCAACACCGCCATCACGCGAGTCAGAACATTGCGTATCGAATAAGGCTTGGTGATGTAGTCATCTGCGCCAATACGCAGACCCTCCACCATATCATCCTCTGAATCTTTCGCTGTGCAGAATATCACGGGTATTGAAGCAGTCACAGGATTCGACTTCAGAATACGTGCCAACTGTACTCCCGAAATTTCGCCCATCATCACATCAAGGAGAATCAAATCATAACTACTGATGTCAAGAGACAATGCTTCTTCGGCACTATAAGCCACGTCTGCCTCATAACCTTCTGCTTCGAGATTAAACCGCAGTGCTTCGCACAGCGTATCCTCATCGTCTACTACAAGTATCCTTTTAGCCATCGTAATATTAATTTTCTCTTGCAAAAATATCAATCTTACGCGTCTTCCACCACCCCTACCCCTACATTTTAATGAAAACTTAACAACAGGTCACCTTCACGCTCCGCGTCTGAGGTATGCAATGCCAATTGAATACGTCGATTAGTTGCTGTGGGGTGCAGTCGCTTGATTTCGGCACTATGCCGGCTATCGACGCAAGCAATCCTGTCAGCTGTCGAGGCGTGTACCGCTTGCGAAGCTCTGCCATATTCATCGAGCTATCGCGCTTCGACAGTCGTTGTCCGGCCTCATTACAGAGAAGTGGCAGATGCGCAAATCGTGGCGGTTGCACCCCCATAAGCCGATAGAGATATATCTGCTGAGCGGTCGACAGTAGCAAGTCGGAGCCTCTCACCACTTCTCCAACGCCCATATCGGCATCATCGACAACAACGGCAAGTTGGTATGCCCACGCTCCGTCGGCGCGACGTAATATGAAGTCGCCACAATCTTTCGCCAGATTCGACTCCTGTTGTCCGAATACGACATCCTCGAATCCTATTATTTCATCGGGCACATACAGTCGCGTTGCGCCCGGTGCATCGATTTTTGCAAATGGTGGTTGTGCCGACGGCCTACAATGTCCGCTGTATATCACACGCCCGTCGCTCTGATGCGGTGCCTGTGTGGCCATAATATCGGCTCGCGTACATCGACACGGATATGTCAACCCCGTAGACTGCAATCGAGCTAAGGCGGCCTCGTAGACCGCTCCTCGTCGACTCTGACTATACGGACCATGATCGCCTCGGTCGTCCAGTCCGCCCTCGTCCCAATCAAGGCCGAGCCAAGCGAGGTCATCCTCTATCATTCGGGCATATTCGAGCTTCGACCGCTGAGGATCGAGGTCTTCTATTCGAAGTATCCACTTTCCGCCCGTTTTGCGTGCCGAGAGCCACGACACCAGAGCCGTAAACATATTGCCCAAGTGCATTCGCCCACTCGGAGATGGAGCAAACCGTCCGTTGACGGCCTCAGTCGCGTTCTCGCGCATATACGCTTTCAACGGTTATACCCGGGTTCGACTCATGCTCTTCGTCCGGGAACGCAATAAAATGGACATAGCTTATACCATCGGTCGTCGCGTGGCGCAATGGCAATTTCACGCGCTTCTTTTTCGAACCGTCTACTTTGACCACAGCTGCAGTGTTTCCACCGCGCTCCACGTCCCATTCTACCTCCACGCTATGCCATTTGTCATCCTTTATGCCAAGAGCACTGCGAGAGAGATCGAGGGCATACATACACTCATAGGTTGCCACACTGTCCGATGGATTAAACCAACGGTCGTTCAACACCATCTTCACTCCGCGACTACCCTGCGGTATTTTCACCGACGATGTTATCGCGCCTCTTTTCATTGCCGGAAAGTTCCACACCGCACCACGCAAATCCGACACGAGTGTATCGGCCGGCTCATAGCGCACGTTCATCACCTGACGTCCCGGCTTCTCGGGATGCGCGGTCAGCGTCACGCCGTTTATTCGATTATATGAGCAGTGACCTTTGATGCCTTTGATATAGTTAAACGTCGACCACGACGAGAGCGAATCTGAGAAGTCTGTGCAACGCGAAGTTTCGTAAAGCCAATCCACATCAAACATCACCACGGCTCGATGATTGCGATGCTGACCGATTGCGGCCAATATTTTGCCGGAATCCACTTCCACAAATTGTGCCTGGTGCATTCCGCGGTCTATTCCGCGTCCGTACGTTGCATAATTGCTGTCATTACGTCGCGGATTGAGACGTAGCTCGCGAAATCCGCGCCACGTTTTGCCGTCATCCTCCGATATGGCCACATGTGTCACATCGCGATTCGTAAACACATCGTCCCACACTCCGTTGGCCGATGCCAGTTCGGGGAGCGGTGTGGTATTACACCAGAAAAATATCAATCGTCCATCCGACAATCGACCGATGGTGGGCATCGTTATTGTTCCGTAGAAGCGCGACGGCTCTGGCTTACTCCATGTCTTACCGCCGTCCTCTGAATATGCTTGGTAATGCACATCCTGAGGTGTGCGCATCAGCATCCAGAGTCGGCCATCACGTAGCTCGACAACTGTCGGCTCTACCGCTCCATGATTCCAGCGAATACCTTTGTGATGTCCGCCGCCACGATGCTCCGGTGTGATTACCGTGTTCGAGCGTTGCCATGTCAGTCCGTCGTCGTCCGATACGTAGGTATAGCATCCCTTCGGACTCACACCTCCATGTGCTGCCACAACCACGCGATTTCCTCCGTCTACAAATACCGGCGGCTTGAGCATTATCGAACCGATGTCCGACACTTTCGTTACCGTGCGACCGCCTTCCGTGCCGCCATTCGTGCGAATGCAATACACTCCCTTTCCACCCATATTCACGAGACGTAGATATTCTCCACTCTTCGGACTGCGCGTGTCTGCCTCTGGCATATCTTTGGCATATTTCACGTTTTTCCATGTCAGCCCTTTGTCGCGGCTTGATATGTAAAACACTCCCGGCTCAGCCTGCTCGCCATAGTTGTAATGGCGGATTTCGCCGTCGGGCATCACTGAGAGTCCTATGTAACTATCCGATGGCTGTACGGCCACTTTTACAGGAGCAAATACTGAGTCGAGCGATGCAGGTACCTGCGCGTTGCACCATAAGCCGGCAGCTGCGGCTAAACAGAGTGGAAGTTTTTTCATTGCCTCTTATATGGGTTTAGCGGTTTTTATACATTTCGTCATAATACTTCTCGTAGTCGCCGGAGGTGATATTGTCCATCCACTCCTGATTGTCGAGATACCAGCGCACGGTCTTTTCTATGCCCTCTTCAAATTGGAGAGAAGGTTCCCAACCGAGTTCCCGCTGGAGCTTGCGCGAATCGATGGCATAGCGCATGTCATGACCGAGGCGGTCGGTCACGTATGTGATAAGACGTTCCGACTCCCCTTCCTGCTTTCCGAGCAGGCGGTCTACGGTCTTTATGATTACCTTTATCAGGTCTATATTTTTCCACTCATTGAAGCCACCGATGTTATACGTTTCGGCCACTTTTCCCTTGTGGAATATCAGGTCGATGGCGCGGGCATGGTCTTCCACGAAGAGCCAGTCGCGCACATTCTCTCCCTTGCCATACACTGGTAATGGCTTCCCCTGACGAATATTGTTTATGAATAGCGGTATCAACTTTTCTGGAAATTGATACGGGCCATAATTGTTCGAGCAGTTGGTCACAAGTGTCGGCATTCCGTATGTATCATGATAGGCTCGCACGAAATGGTCGCTCGATGCCTTCGAAGCCGAGTATGGTGAGTGGGGATTATATTTTGTCGTTTCGAGGAAAAATTCCGTACCGTATGCCTCATGTCCCCCTGCCGATGCTATGGTGGTAAACGGCGCTTCCACTCCTTCGGGATGCGTCAGTTCAAGTGCGCCATACACTTCGTCGGTCGAAATATGGTAGAAGAGTTTTCCTTCGTATTTCTCTGGAAGAGATTCCCAGTATTCTTTGGCTGCTTGGAGAAGCGACAATGTTCCCATCACGTTGGTACGGGCAAACGTAAACGGGTCTTTTATCGAGCGGTCTACGTGGCTCTCGGCGGCAAGGTGGATGATGCCGTCGATTTCATATTCTTTGATGATGCGACGCATTTCGTCAAGATCGGCAATATCGGCTCGCTCAAATATGTAGTTCGGCTCCCCCTCCACATCTTTCAGATTGGCGAGATTGCCGGCATAAGTCAGCTTGTCGAGGTTGACGATTCTATATTCCGGATATTTGTTGACAAATAGGCGCACCACATGGTTGCCGATAAATCCGGCTCCGCCGGTGATGAGTATATTGCGTTTCATTGCGATTCTTATTTGAGATTCTTGATGCAGGTTTTAAGCGAGTCTGTCCAATATGGCACACGCAGCCCGAATGTCGTTTTGAATTTTGTCTTATCGAGCACCGAGTACGACGGTCGTACCACCGGCGATGGGAATTCGCAGGAGTGACACGGCTGAACGTCGCAATCATTATTGCCGGCTATTTCAGCTATCATCTTTGTAAAGTCAAACCAGGAGCATACACCCTCATTCGAATAGTGATAGATTCCTTCGTTTCCCTCGTATTTACGATTGTCTACGATTGCGAATATTACATCGGCAAGGTCTTGGGCATAAGTCGGTGTGCCTACTTGGTCAAACACTACTTTGAGTTCCGGTTTTGTCGATGTCAGGTTGAGCATCGTCTTTACGAAATTTTTACCATACTCTGAATATAGCCATGCCGTGCGGAATATCAGATACTTACAGCCACTCATCTCTATGGCCTGCTCTCCGTGTAGCTTAGTCATACCATATACGCCGGTAGGGTTAACAGGCTCTTTTTCAGTGCGAGGCGTATTACCCATCGAACCGCCAAACACATAGTCGGTCGAGATATGTATCAATGTGCCGTTGGTGGCTTTTATCGCCTGAGCCAAGTTGTCGACAGCTATGGCATTAAGGATTTCGGCAAAAGCCACATCACTCTCAGCCTTGTCTACGTTTGTATAGGCGGCGCAGTTGATTATTACATCTATCTTATTATCTTTCACCGCATTAGTCACAGCCGT
This sequence comes from uncultured Bacteroides sp., assembly GCA_964416545.1. GTDB lineage: Bacteria > Bacteroidota > Bacteroidia > Bacteroidales > Muribaculaceae > Paramuribaculum. The sequence continues at coordinate 59,274 of CAYQEN010000003.1, forward strand.
AGCATCTGTTATATCAAGCTCTGCTACGTCGGTGAAAATATATTTATCGTGGGAGTTTTTTGCGGCGTTTCTCATGCAACTGCCGAGCTGACCGTTTGCTCCCGTTACGAGTACATTCATTCTGCGTATAAGTCTATATTGAAATCGAATGGCGAATCGAAATCTCGAAGCAACACGTGCTTAAGGTCTTTCTCTGAGAGTATGGCGCTTGCCGGCTCTACCTGCCAGTCTATGCCAAGCGACTCGTCGGCTATCGAAATTCCACCCTCCGCCTCCGGGTGATAATAGTTGTCACACTTATATTGAAACACTGCCTCTTCGCTCAATACGGCAAATCCGTGAGCAAATCCGCGAGGAACAAAAAATTGACGATGGTTCTCTTCTGATAGCTCCACGGCTACGTGCTTGCCATACGTCGGCGACCCTTTTCGGATGTCTACCGCCACATCGAGCACGCGACCTTTTACGCAGCGAACGAGCTTCGACTGCGTGTATGGCGGACACTGAAAATGCAACCCGCGCATCACTCCGCGTGTCGACATCGATTCGTTGTCCTGAACGAAGTCTACCCGACGTACTTTTTCGTCAAATTCTCGCTTGGAATAGCTCTCAAAAAAGTACCCTCTGGCATCTTTGAATATTCGCGGCTCTATTATCACCACGCCTTCGATTTCGGTCTTGATTACTTCCATTTCAGTCAAGATTTTTGTATCCCGTGCGGTCTACTTCGTCCACCACTTTCATCAGATAGCGGCCATACTGATTTTTAAGCATTGGCTGTGCCAGCTCTATCATTTTCTCTTTTGTTATCCACCCCTGACGATAGGCGATACCCTCCAGGCAGGCTATTTTCAGCCCCTGACGTTTTTCGAGCACTTCGACATATATCGATGCCTCGGCAAGCGAATCATGTGTACCGGTATCGAGCCATGCAAAACCTCGCGGCAACGTCTGCACTCGCAGTTCGCCATCGCTAAGAAATGCTTGATTGACCGTCGTGATTTCAAGCTCGCCACGTGCCGACGGCTTGATTGAGGCGGCCACATCCACTACCTTGTTGGGATAAAAATAAAGTCCCACCACCGCATAGTTCGACTTCGGATGCTCGGGTTTTTCTTCTATGGATAGGCAGTTGCCTTCGTGGTCGAATTCAGCCACACCGTATCGTTCCGGATCGTCCACCCAGTAGCCGAATACGGTAGCTTTTCCATCGCGCTCGGCTGCTTCAACCGACGTTTTCAAAACCTTTGAAAATCCCGCGCCATGGAATATATTATCGCCAAGCACAAGACATGCCGCATCATCTCCGATAAACTCCCGGCCGATTATAAACGCCTGTGCAAGTCCGTCGGGCGATGGTTGCTCTGCATAGCTCAATCGCACTCCGAAGTCTGAACCATCGCCCAGCAATCGCTGAAACGAGGGCAAATCGGCAGGCGTCGAAATTAGCAATATATCGCGTATGCCCGCAAGCATCAGTGTCGACAGTGGATAATACACCATCGGTTTATCATAGATTGGAAGCAACTGCTTCGACACGCCTTTCGTTATTGGATACAGGCGCGTTCCGCTTCCGCCGGCAAGAACTATTCCTTTCATAGAGTCGATTTATTATCGCAAATATAGTGAAAGTAGGACGCAAAGCCAAGATAGCCCCGACTTTTTAAGTGCCCCGATCTATTCTGTCGTTTCATGCAGCGCATTATAGACTATCGATGCTTTCGACGCGCCTACCACAGCGGCCAAGTCGTCGATGTTTGCCTCTTGAACACGCTTGAAGCTCTTGAATTTCGTCAGTAGTGCATCGCGACTTTTTGCTCCGATTCCTTTTATTCCATCGAGAGCCGAAACTGCCTGCCCTTTGCTACGACGATTCCTATGATGCGTTATGCCGAAGCGGTGTGCCTCGTCGCGCAGATGCTGCACCACGCGAAGTGTCTCGCTGTTTTTGTCTATATAGAGTGGCACGCTGTCGCCCGGAAAATATATTTCTTCAAGTCGCTTGGCGATTCCGACCACGGCTATCGTTCCGCGCAGCCCCATTTCGTCTAAGGCTTCCACAGCTGCACTTAGCTGTCCTTTTCCACCGTCTACCACAATAAGCTGTGGCAATCCCTCTCCTTCTTCTACCAATCGCGTGTAGCGGCGCGTCAGCACCTCTTTCATCGATGCAAAGTCATCGGGGCCGACAACGGTTTTTATATTAAAATGGCGATAGTCTTTTTTCGATGGCTTTCCATTGCGAAATACCACACACGAAGCCACAGGATTTGTTCCTTGAATATTCGAGTTGTCGAAACACTCTATATGCTTCGGAAGTTCCGACAGTCGGAAGTCGCTCTGCATTCGTTCAAGCAATCGTTGTGTGCGTTGCTCGGGATCGCGCTTTTCGAGATGCTTCAGCATATCCACTTTGCTCTGGTGCGCATTCCGCTGCGATATGCTGAGCAGAGTCGCTCTGTCTCCGCGTTGCGGTATGGTAAATGTCACGCCTGGCATTTCCACTTCCGGAAGCTCAGCCACTACCACTTCGCGATATTTCACATCGAGAGTACGGGCAATTTCGTCCATTGCATAGCTCAGCAATTCGGCCTGCGTTTCCTCCATACTGCGACGATATTCGAGAGTCACACTGCTCACCACTACTCCGTGGCGCACGTGCATATAATTGATGAATACCTCACGACCGCCATCGTCATATAGACCGAACACATCCAATTCTTCGATGCTGTGGCTCACTATCGCGCTCTTCGATGAATAACGCTCTACCATCACATACTTTTCCTTAACCTCCTGCGCTTTCTCAAATCGCAGCTCAGAGGCATACATTTCCATCTCGCTACGTAGATGCGCCAACAGCTCACTTGTGTCGCCTCGCAATATCTGCTTCACTCGTTCTATCTGCTGCCCATATTCTTCTTCGCTGACATATCCTACGCACGGTGCTGCACAACGTTTCAGATGGTAGTCGAGGCAAATTCTCCCCCTTCCCCCGGCAATATACTCCGGAGTTATCGCCATTCGGCATGAGCGTAGCTGGTATAAATTGCGTATCAGTTCGAGCACCACACGCGCTGTGCAGGTATCTGTATAAGGGCCATAATACTTTGAGCCGTCTTTTATCTTCTGGCGTGTCAAAAACACTCTCGGGAAATGCTCTTTAGTCACCACTATCCACGGATATGATTTATCGTCTTTGAGCAGTACGTTGTAGCGTGGCTGATACTCTTTGATTAGCGAATTTTCAAGATTCAGCGCATCAGCCTCTGTGGGCACTACGATATATTTCATGTCCGCAATGGCGCGCACAAGAAGATTTGTTCTTACCGATTCGTGTTCGCGATTGAAATACGATGATACGCGACGCTTCAGATTCTTCGCCTTTCCAACGTATATCACTGTCCCTTCAGAATTGAAATACATATACACTCCGGGAGTCGATGGTAGTATGGCTATTTTCTCCTCAAGCTCGGCCGACTTTCTGTGTCTGGGCATATAGTTTTTTGTAGTATGGTGACGGCTGTAAAACAAAAAAACCGGCATCCCGGCTTACAAACCGGAGTGCCGGAAAATATAAATTTCTCCCCTCCCCTCAGGCAGGGCGATTATACGAATATCAATAAGTGATAAGCGATGTTACTTCTGCTTCTTTAGGCAGATTTTCGCGTCCGCCGAGCACACTGATTTCGATAAGGAAGTTTACATAAATCTTTTTCGGATTCATCTTCTTCACCAATTCGTAGCAGGCAGCCATTGTTCCTCCGGTAGCAAGCACGTCATCATGAATCACTACAATATCGTCAGAGGTGATGGCGTCGCTATGAATTTCGATTGTATCCACACCATACTCTTTCTTGTATGATGCGCTCACGGTTTCTGCGGGAAGTTTACCCGGTTTGCGTGCAGGCACAAATCCGGCGCCGAGTTCAAAGGCCAATATCGAACCTCCGACAAATCCACGCGATTCGATACCTACCACTTTTGTCACGCCCTTGTCTCGATAAAGTTGTGAGAGTTCGAAACCCACGCTGTGAAGTGCGCGAGGATCTTTGAAGACAGTTGTGATATCCTTAAACACGACTCCCTTTTGAGGAAAATCCACAATGTCGCGAACTTTTGATTTGATGTATTCCATTTAATAAAGTTTTGATTAGTCAAATGTTACTCGTGTTCCACGTGGAACATCGCTTTGTATTTTCATCGCCCCATCAGCAGGAGCAGTATGTTTATATCGGCTGGCGATATGCCGGGTATGCGCGATGCTTGGGCTATCGTTTCCGGCTGTATCTTGTTTAATTTCTGACGTGCTTCCGTTGAGAGCGATTTGATGCTGTCGTAGTCAAATTTACCGGCTATTTTCACATCTTCGAGGCGATGTATCTTTTCGGCTATCTGACGCTCGCGGTCTATATATCCACGATATTTTATCAATATCTCAGCTGCCTCAAGTATTTCTTCTCTACGCTCTGCTTCCACATTCTCGGCTATCATTTCTCCAAAGGCGGGTATATGTTCGCTGAGCATTGCTATTGTGAGCTGCGGACGAAGTATAAGATCGTGCAGGCGTAGCGACTGACGGATTGGCGACGTACCCACCGATTCAAGATACTCGTTTATCGCATCGGGCTTCACCGAATATGTCGATGCAAATTCTATTATCATATCGCGCTGACGTCGTTTCTCTTCCATTGCTTGGAATCGTTCGTCGCTCACAAGACCTATTTCGTATCCCTTCGGCGTAAGGCGCATATCGGCATCATCCTGACGCAGCAATATGCGGTATTCCGCACGCGACGTAAACATTCTGTACGGCTCGTCAACACCCTTTGTCACGAGGTCGTCTATCAGCACTCCGATATACGCCTCATCGCGACCAAGCACAAACGCCTCTTCGCCTTTCACATACCGATGGGCATTGATTCCGGCTACGAGCCCCTGCCCTGCTGCCTCTTCATAGCCGGTGGTTCCATTCACCTGTCCGGCAAAAAAGAGTCCGCTCACCATCTTTGTTTCGAGCGAATGCTTCAACTGTGTCGGGTCGAAAAAGTCGTATTCTATGGCATAACCGGGACGGTAGATTTTCACATCTGAAAACGCAGGAATAGTCATCAACGCCTCCACCTGTGTCATGAGCGGCAATGACGAAGAGAAGCCGTTAAGATAAAATTCGCATGTCGTTTCGCCCTCCGGTTCGAGGAACAGCTGATGGCTATCCTTATCAGAGAATGTCACGATTTTAGTTTCAATACTCGGACAGTAGCGAGGGCCTATGCTCTGAATCTGCCCGTTGTAGAGTGGCGATTCGGGAAGCGCATCGCTGAGTATTTCGTGTGTACGCTTATTCGTATGCAGTATGTAGCACGGACGCTGACGCAGTTCGCGACCCACCGACGGCAGATAGCTGAATTTATGAAAGTCTGTTTCGCCTTCCTGCTCTTCTGTAAGCTCGAATTTCACCGAATGCCCGTCTATTCTCACAGGTGTTCCGGTTTTCATTCTATCGGTAGCAAATCCGAGGTCGCGGAGTTGCTCCGTAACGCCGTGAGCAGCAGGTTCGGCTACTCGACCACCCTCGATTTGCACTCGCCCGATGTGCATCAATCCATTCAAAAATGTTCCGGCTGTCAGCACCACGGCTTTGGCCTTAAATTCCACTCCGAGTGCCGTGCGCACACCTTTGATTTCGCCATCTTCTATAATCAGCGATATCACCGAATCCTGCCACATCGACAGATTTTCGGTACTTTCCAACGTTTCGCGCCAGATTTGTGAGAATTTCATGCGGTCACTCTGTGCGCGTGGACTCCACATCGCAGGGCCTTTCGAGCGATTTAGCATTCTGAATTGAATTGCCGAGCGGTCGGTCACGATTCCCATCTGACCTCCCAATGCGTCGATTTCACGCACTATCTGCCCCTTTGCGATACCTCCAACGGCAGGATTACAGCTCATCTGAGCTATCTTGTTCATATCGATGGTTATGAGCAGTGTTTGCGAGCCGAGATTGGCAGCCGCAGCGGCAGCTTCGCAGCCGGCATGGCCGGCTCCGACAATTATCACGTCGTAGTCAAATGTCATTTTCTTTATAATATATCGAGAGCACGATTTTCGTGCTGTTCCATAATCTCACGCTCGCCCGGACCCTTATCGTTGATGCCACACAGATGCAGCAGCCCGTGCGCTATCACGCGATACAATTCTCGCTCATAAGGCGCGCCAAACAATTCGGCATTACTTTTCACCGTGTCGAGCGATATATAAATATCTCCGCTCACCACATTGCCGCGCGCATAGTCAAACGTTATTATATCCGTGAAATAGTCATGGTCGATAAACTGACGATTCACCTCAAGTATCTTCGGATCGTCACAGAATATATAATTGAGTCGTCCGAGAGTATAACCAAGTTCATCGGCCACTCGTTCAAGCCATGCTCCGGTTTTACTCTTGTCGATTTCCGGCATCACGGCCGGCTCTTCACAAAACCACTCAATTTTCTTCTTTATCATAACACTACAAAAATAGTAATTCTTTTAATTTCACACAAACGCTTCTGTTTCACCGAAATAGCAAAATCAACCACAAACAACTAACCACTTATTAATCAGTGCAATAGCTGAATTTTAACGCGCTGAGATTTCAAAATTTCATTTCTATCCGTGAATCCCTACGGATTTTCTCACTCTCAACGGCGTCCGCGGAGCCAACCGTAATATGTCACAAAATACAATCTCGGCAAAAAGCGCAATCTATCAAGCAGCGAGTCATGCTGATTAACTATACGGATGTTTTCGCGAAGCACTTTCATTCGGTTACACGACGACACTCCCGTGCAGTCATATATCACCCACGGTTCTGCTACGTGCTTAAAACGATAGCCGGCAAGAAACGCCTGCTTGAAAAAAAGATAGTCTCCGGCAAGACGGATATCGAGCGGACATGGAAAACGCTCAAGCACCTCTCGCTTCACATATGCACTCTGATGACAGAAATACATCCTGTGGCGATTCGCCGGTTCGAGAGCTACCTTGAGCTGATACTCCCCTCCCCTATCGAGATATTGGTCGCCGTACACGATATCGGCATCAGCGGTAGCCACAGCCTTTGCCACACGGCTCAGCGTGTCCGAACCGGCAAACGTATCACCGGCATTCATAAACACTATCCATCGTCCCGACGAGAGGCGCACCCCCTTGTTCATTGCGTCGAATATTCCGCGGTCACGTTCCGACACCATTACATCGACACGTCCGCCATACTCCTTCACCTTATCCGGAGTACCGTCCGTCGAACCGCCGTCTACCACTACAAATTCAAAATCATCGAAATCCTGCTCGGCCACACTCGCAAGTGTCTTACCCATCATTTCGCGACAGTTGAAGCAGACGGTTATTACTGATATAAGAGGTTGCTTTTCCATAACGGATACAAATATATCTACAAATTCAGAGATTCACCCAAATATTCGCTATATTTGTTATATTTGCGTATTAATATTTACGATATCTGCCACATGAATATCATACAGATTACATCAGCCAAATCGTGGGGTTCGAGCGAAAGATACATGCTCGATATATGCCGCGGATTACGTACCGAAGGTCACTCCGTCACCGCAATCACCAAGAATGTCGACGCCGTAAAAGAACCGTTCAAAAGTTGCGGCATTCAGGTTGTCACTATGCCACTACTCGGCGCTGTCGATATCGTAAGCCCCGTACGTCTGGCAAAGCTCTTACGCGACATACGCGATGAGCGTATCATAATACACGTCCACAATTTCGTCGATGCTGCCATTGCCTCGCGAGCACGTACTCTCGCGCCCGAAGCAAACGTCAAAATCGTCGTTTCGCGACACATCTCCTCACCGGCAAAAAACACTTCACCGGCCACTGCCATCTACGACGACATCGACGCTATGATAGTCAATTCCGACTACGTCAAAGCTCGTTTTATCTCCACCGCCCCCAAAATCGAAAGCGGCAAGATCCACGTCATAACGCCCGCCACACAGCGTTTCTCTGAAATTTCGGCCGTACAATCAGTGCGCGATTCTGAAATTCTCACGCTCCTCTTTGCCGGTGCCATCACCCCCGAAAAAGGTCTTTCCAACCTCATCGAATCGCTCTCGGCTGGATGCAAAAACCGCATGCGACTCATCGTCGCCGGACAAGGCGAAGGGCCTACGGTTATGCCTCTCATTCGCGCGGCTCGCCATTCCGGTGTTGCCGACATGATCGAATGGCGTGGCGACGTTCCCGATGTCGAAAAGCTTATCGACACCGCCGATGCAGTCATACTCCCCCACACCGGCACCGAACTCTACGATTGGATGATTACTGCCACTCGCACATACGGTCTGCCGGCAATCGCTTCAGACATTCCCGTCCATCGCGAACTGCTTCCGGCCGAATCCACCATCTTCTTCACCCCCGGCTCCACAGCTTCGCTCACCGATGCCATCGGAAAAATGACCGAACAGGGACGTCGACAGCCTCATCCCGACGCCACGATGTTCCCCTCATTCATAACTTCCGTAATCTCCTTATACTCCAACATTTGACTATCCTCCTCCACCATGCCAGAACTAAAAGTCTTTTGCACAAACATCAATCGCTACATCGAAATCGAAGGTGGCGAAACTCTCCAAAGCGTATATTCTCGCATAGCTTCCGAGATTCCCTTCACGCCCATTTGCGCGCGCGTCAACAATCGTACCGAAGACCTCAACTTCCCGGTTTTCCACCCAAAGCTCGTCGAGTTTCTCCCCATCACATCCTCATCGGGAGAGCGCACATATATACGCTCGCTCTGCATGGTGCTATATAAAGCTGTCCACGACCTCTTCCCCGATGCCAAGCTTCGTATTGAGCACTCCATTTCGCGTGGATACTACTGCTCGCTAAGCGACAACGTCACTTTCGACGACACTGTCGTCGATGCGCTCAGCGCCAAAATGGCCGACATCATCGCTCGCGACATCCCCTTCAAACGCCGCGAACAGCTCACCTCCGACGTTATCGAAATGTTCCGTCGCAATGGACTCGACGACAAAGTCACTCTCCTCTCCACAAGCCACGAGCTCTACACCGTATATTATAAGCTCGACAACGTTGTCGACAGCTACTACGGCTCCCTCGCCCCATCAACTGGCATTCTAAAGACTTTCTCGCTCACTCCATATAAGGATGGCATGCTCCTCTGCGGATTCGACAGCAAAAATCCCGAACTCCCCCCTCAGCACATCCCACAGGAGAAGATGTTCCTTGCCTTTAAGGACTACCTTGCATTCAACCGCATTGTCGGTGTCAGAAATGTCGGAGAACTAAACAAAGCCGTCGAACATGGAGACTCTCCCATGCTTATCAACGTCAGCGAAGCTCTCCACGACAAGCGCATCGCCACTATTGCCGACCACATCACTGAGCGTTTCCGCAACGGCGGAGCTCGCATTGTGCTCATCGCCGGACCCTCCTCGTCGGGCAAGACAACATTTACCAAGCGTCTGGCCATACATCTTATGACCAACCTTCTCGAACCGCAAATGATTTCTCTCGACGACTACTTCGTCGACCGTCATCGTACGCCCCTTGACGAGAATGGCGAACTCGACTACGAAGCTCTACGCGCTCTCGATGTCGACCTCTTCAATTCCGACCTCAACCGCCTCCTCAATGGCGAAGAAGTCGAACTCCCATACTACAATTTCGAAACCGGAAATCGCGAATTCCGTGGCAACCGCATCAAGCTCGGCAACCGTTCGATTCTTCTCATCGAAGGCATCCACGGTCTGAATCCGGAGCTCACCGAACTCGTACCCGAACAAATGAAATACCGCGTCTACATATCGGCGCTCACAACGATTTCCATCGACGACCACAACTGGATTCCCACCACCGACAATCGACTGCTGCGACGCATCATCCGCGACGCCAAATATCGTGGCACAAGCGCTGTCGACACCATACGCCGATGGCCGAGCGTTCGACGCGGCGAAGAAAAATGGATTTTCCCATATCAGGAAAATGCCGACTCTACATTCAATTCTTCGCTCCTTTTCGAACTTGGCGTCCTCAAGTCTCGCGGAGAAGAGATTTTGAGCCACGTCCCGCGCAATGTCCCGGAATTTGCCGAAGCTGCGCGTCTACGTACATTCCTCAGCTATTTCACCACTATCAGCGAAGAGTTCATCCCCTCAACGTCTCTCATTAGGGAATTCCTCGGTGGCTCTTCATTCAAATACTGATGGAATTTTGTATTTTTGTGTTCGCATGATTGAAATACGCAACATAGAGAAGAGCTTTGACCGGCTGAAAGTATTAAAAGGCATTGACCTCGACATCGGCAACGCCGAAATCGTGTCGATTGTTGGACCAAGTGGTGCTGGAAAAACCACGCTCCTGCAAATCATCGGCTCGCTTGACCGCCCCGACAGCGGCTCGGTGCGCTTCGACGGCACAGATCTCTTCAGCCTATCCACCTCCAAACTTGCGCGTTTTCGCAACGTGAACATCGGATTCGTATTTCAATTCCACCAGCTCCTCCCCGAATTTACGATGGAGGAAAACGTCGCCATGCCGGCCATGATTGGCGGTGCTTCGCGAGCCGAAGCCATTGCAAAAGCTCGCGAACTCATCGACTATCTCGGTCTCTCCGATCGCGCATCCCACCGACCCGCACAGCTCTCCGGAGGCGAACGTCAACGCGCCGCCGTTGCTCGCGCGCTCATCAACAATCCGCGCGTCATCCTCGCCGACGAACCGTCTGGAAGCCTCGACTCCCACAATCGCGACGAGCTCCACAAACTATTCTTCGACCTGCGCCGTGACATGGGACACACATTCGTTATTGTAACCCACGACGAATCGCTTGCACAAAAAGCCGATCGACGCATATCCATGCGCGACGGTCTCATCACCGAAATCACCTCAAACCTATGAACATCTTCTCTCGCATACTCCTATCGTCATCTCTGTTGATAGCTGCCTCCGCATGCTCCGACAGCGACACCGACGGCGTAGGCATGGAGATGTACCAAGACATAGTCACGTTATCCCAACTTGGCTCCAACTCATCGACTTTCGACTTTCAGGTTGTCGACGACTCCCCTCTCGTCACTCTCACTGCCGATGTCCGACTAAACCCCGAAAAATTCCCCGTAGGAGCTCGACTTTTCATCACCTACACCTCTCCTTCCACCACCTACGGACAGAACGCCCACATCAGCCTATACGCCGTCAGCCGCATCTACGAAGCATCGCTCGTTGCCGATGGCTCCTCACATGTGCCCGAATGGTGGGACAACGAACCCGTTGCCGTCACCACGCTCTACCGCTCAGGCTCATACATCAACCTTATAGCGCAAATCGACAACTCCGAAAATCGCTCTTTCTACATTGCCCCCGATGCGGACGCGCTCTCCTCTTCGCAGCCGGAAATATACATCTACACTAAAAGTAACGCCGGCGATGCCGACATCTACAAACGCCGCACCGTTGCGTCTTTCTCTATTGCCGACATCTGGTCGCGACCCGACGTCACCGCCGTTACCGTTCACATTGCCAATTCTGAAAATCCATACAAAACATCATTTAAATTCAATAAAAAATAAAACATCATGGAAAAACAGCAAAATGAGATAAAAATCGAAGTATCACCCGAAGTTTCGGGAGGAACATATTCCAACCTCGCCATCATCACTCACGGCGCAAACGAATTCTTCCTCGACTTCATCACCATGGCTCCCAACATGCCGAGCGCAAAAGTACAGAGTCGCATTGTCATGACTCCCGAAAACGCAAAAAATCTCCTCGGCGCTCTCATCGAAAACGTCAAGAAATATGAAGCCACATTTGGCGAAATTAAGCCTAAAACGCCCATCAACCGTGGCGGTGGCAATCATGGTGGCGAAATCCCCAACCCCTTCATGAACGGCGGAATGGCCTGATACAACCAAATCCCGAAATGATAGAAAACAACTTTACAATCTACAACTCCCTGAGCCGACAGAAAGAGCTCTTCCGACCCATCCACGAAGGACGTGTCGGCATGTACGTCTGCGGCCCTACCGTATATGGCGACGGACATCTTGGACATGCTCGTCCGGCTATCACATTCGACATTCTCTACCGCTACCTGACCCACCTCGGATATAAGGTGCGATACGTACGAAACATCACCGATGTCGGACACCTCGAACACGATGCCGACGAAGGCGAAGACAAAATCGCAAAAAAAGCGCGACTCGAAAGTCTCGAACCGATGGAAGTAGTCCAGTACTACCTCAATCGCTACCATCACGCTATGGACGAACTGAACGTCCTTCCGCCATCGATCGAGCCTCACGCCTCCGGACACATCATCGAGCAGATTGAATACATCAAAAAGATTATCGATGCCGGATACGCCTACGAAAGCAACGGTTCCGTCTACTTCGACGTTCCTCGCTACAATCGCGACCACAACTACGGAAAACTATCCGGCCGAAACATCGACGAGCTTCTCTCGCAGACTCGCTCCCTCGACGGACAGCAGGAAAAGAGAAACCCCGCCGACTTCGCTCTCTGGAAAAAAGCCGCTCCCGAACACATCATGCGATGGCCTTCTCCGTGGAGCGACGGATTCCCCGGATGGCACCTCGAATGCTCCACTATGGGCGAAAAATACCTCGGCGAAACATTCGATATCCACGGTGGTGGCATGGACCTCAAATTCCCTCACCACGAATGCGAAATCGCGCAATCTGTAGCCCACAACGGACACGACTCCGTTCACTACTGGATGCACAACAACATGATTACCATCAACGGACAGAAGATGGGCAAATCGCTCGGCAACTTCATCACTCTCGATGAATTCTTCACGGGCTCTCACCCTCTCCTCGCTCAAGCCTACTCGCCGATGACCATTCGTTTCTTCATCCTGCAAGCTCACTACCGTGGCACCGTCGACTTCAGCAACGAAGCTCTACAAGGCGCTGAGAAGGCTCTCACTCGCATGACCGAAGGATACCGACGCATTGCATCACTCAAACCCTCCGAGACGTCTACAATCGACGTAAATGCCCTTCGCGCGAAATGCTACGAAGCGCTCGACGACGACATGAACACCCCCATTCTCCTCTCCCACCTGTTCGACGCCGTTGCAATCGTCAATCGCATCAACGACGGACACGATTCCGCTACTGCTGAGGATATTAACGCACTTCGCGACCTCTTCACCACCTTCCTGCGCGATATTCTCGGCATTCGAACCGAAATCACAGGTTCCGCCGACAGCTCGGCTTCCACAAAACCGTTTGAAGAAGCCGTCGACCTCCTGCTTCAGATTCGTTCCGAAGCGAAAGCGCGAAAAGACTGGGCAACAAGCGATCTCATACGCAACCGGCTCGCCGAAATCGGCTTCAACGTCAAAGACACAAAAGACGGATTCGAGTGGAGCCTCAAATAATCGTTAGCCCCACCCAATCCTAAACTCATCATCGCTGGCGGAGTGTCGAAAATAATTCGACACTCCGCCACTTTTTCATCCCACTCCACATCCGCCCAAAAATACAAATGGCCACACCCTCAGGTGCAGCCATTCGCCATATACTTTGCTATATACTACTTAAAGCGATATGTTATCGAGCCGACTTGCGATGCAGGGCCATTAAGATCAACCGAAAATTGCGACTGCATGGCTGCACGCTCGCAGCTTGTACGTGCCGCCGGGAGCGATGCCACAGCACCTGTACCGCCCGAATAGCGAGCACTTGTCACACGGCCGTTGCGATCCACACGCACCGTCACCGTAATCGTTCCCGTAGCCGTAGCCGCAGGTTTTGCCCACTTTTCGAGTGAACGACCGCCAAGCTTACCACTTGCCATTCCGTTTCTTGCACCTTGACGTTCTCCGGCTGGTGAATCCGAACCGCCATCGCCGTTACCACCGGCTGTAGCTTTTCCGAAATTCACACGGTCACTGATATTTCGAGCCGTTTCCTTCTCTTTTTTAGCCTTTTCGCGAGCGGCAATCTCCTCCTTCGACGGACCCGTCTTCTCTGGCTTCGGCTTTTTCTTGACCTTTGCCGGCGACGGACGTTCCGAAGTCAACACCGGAGCTGGTTCCGGAGCCTTCTCTCCGGCATTTTCAAGGTCGGTAGCCTCATGTGCTGGCGCACTTTCTGCCACCGGAGCCGGTTCCGATACCTCCGTGACTGGCGACATATCGCCGGTTATCACAAACTCATCGGCAAAGAGTAGCTCGCTTGAATCCACCGGTGGCCATGTGCGCTCTGTCGTCGACGATAGCCCGGGCAGATACGTAAGATAGAGCATCGTAAGCACCACATACGTACCGACCGCCGACGCCAACGCCACAAACAGTGCTATCAGGCGCGACCGATTGCTATTATTGTTGTTTCTGCTGTTCATTAGTACCGTCTGCTGATTCTGGACGTGCCGACGTCGGTGCAGGCTTGGTTGCAAGCACCATCTTCAGATTATTTCGAGCGCCGAGGTCGAGCACCTCGACGAGCTTTCCGTAAGTCACCTCTTCGTCAGCATAGATTGCTATCACTCCCCCATCGGCTTCGGTAGCTTGCGCGGCCGCAAGCTGAAGAAACCCGAGCAACTCATCCGTCGAGCGCACCATGATTGGCTCGTCGCCCGAATCGGCAAGCGACACCGCCATATTCATCTCGCGGTCGATATACACGCGTGTCGACGGCTTTATTGCCGTTTGTTCCGAGCTCTGAGGCAGGTTGATTTCCAACGCTGTCGGAAACACGAACGTGCTCGTCACCATGAAGAAGATGAGCAAAAGAAAGATGACGTCGGTCATCGATGCCATTGAGAACATCGACGTCATTTCATATGAGCGTTTGAGTGCCATTGTCGTTATTTAAGCCGCAGGCTCATTGAGCAGGTCCATAAATTCCATTGTCTTGCTTTCAAGAGAGTTCATCACTCCGTTGATGCGAGCCACAAGATAGTTGTAGCCGAACATCGTTATGATTCCGACCACCAGACCGGCCACGGTTGTCACAAGTGCCTCATAGATACCGCCGGCAAGCACATCGATATTTGCGCTGCTTCCTGCGCTGGCAAGATTATAGAACGCCTCAACCATACCGGTCACAGTTCCCAGAAATCCGAGCATCGGCGCACCGGCGGCCGATGTTGCAAGCCAGGGAAGGCCCTTGCCAAGGCTGGCAACTTCGATATTACCTACATTTTCAATTGCTACGAGCACGTCATTCATCGGGCGACCAATACGGCTGATACCCTTAGCGATAAGACGTGAATACGACGTATTGGTACGCTTACACAGATTAAGTGCCGACTCCATTTCGCCATCGTGAATATAATCCTTGATGCGCTCCATAAACGAAGCATCCTCACGTGCAGCTGCACGAATCACGATTGCGCGCTCCACGAATATATAGATACTGATAAGCATCAGCAACGCGAGGACTATCATTATCGGGCCGCCCTGCTGGCAAAGTTCCCAAACCGACATCGACTGCTCCACCGGAGCGACTGCCTTTGCTGTTTCATTCACGACAGGGGCATAAGTGCCTGCCGCCTGACCGAGCGTATCGGCCACCTGCTGAGACACTGACTGAATAGCTGTGAAAATCATAGGTATATTTAGTTGTTATTTTTCGATTTTAGTTAAACCAAGCAAGCCTTATAGCGACGTATAGCCTCCTCGATTCCGATATACAACGCATCCGAAATCAGGGCATGGCCTATCGACACCTCATTGAGATAAGGCAATTTTGAACAGAAAAATTGCAAATTAGCCAGATTCAAGTCATGACCGGCATTTACGCCAAGACCGCAACGGTGAGCCACATCGCTTGCTGCAACAAACGGTGCCACGGCGCTCTCTGGGTCTTTCGCATACATATCCGCATACGGCTTCGTATAAAGCTCCACACGGTCAGCACCGGCACGGGCGGCATCACGGATAGGCTCCTCCTCCGCCGACACGAATATCGACGAGCGAATGCCGGCATCGCGAAGACGGTCTATGACATCGGTCAGAAACTCCAAATTCGCTCCGACGTCCCAACCCTCGTGCGATGTCAGATCCGACGGTGCATCTGGCACCAGCGTCACCTGTTCGGGCTTCACCTTCAGCACCAGCTCCATAAACTCGGGCGAGGGATAACCCTCGATATTAAACTCGGTCTTCACCAACGGACGCAACGCATACACATCGGCATACTTGATATGACGTTCATCGGGACGCGGATGCACAGTGATGCCGTTGGCACCCATACGCTCACAATCTGAGGCAAACTGCTCCACATCGGGCACATTCTCGCCACGCGCATTTCGCAGTGTGGCTACCTTATTGATATTAACGCTTAAATTAGTCATTTGCTTTTTCTGGAAGTAATGGTAAACAAGCCTTCGGGGCTATGCGTTAAGACTATGTGAACGAATATCGGGAATTATTCCTAAATTTGCAATTCGACACCATAGTCCGACTGCAAAATTAGATAGAAAAAAGGTAAATTTAAAGCGAATTGACACCAAAAGATTTCATACTATCCGAAAACGAAGAATCGGCACAGCAACTCGCTTCTTCGCCACTACATTCCGAAGAGCTTCTCTTTCCTCCCAACGAGGATAGTTGCGAGCTTTCCGTCGTTTGTTCGCGTGCCGACTATAGCGCCTCGCGCATTGCTCATGCCGTCGAAGACTGCGACGCTCACCTCATCAACCTCAACGTCACTTCCACTCCCCACTGCGACGATTCTGTCTCCATTCTGCTTCGCATCGGTCTTCGAAATCCCGCCGGTGTCATCCGATCGCTCGAACGCTACGGCTACCGTGTCACGGCCATCCACAGTTGCCTCGACCCTCTGACCGACGACTCTATTACTGAGCGTATTAACCAACTCATTGCCCGACTCGAAGTCTAATTCCCTCCCACGAATGATTACAATAGCTCTTTTTGGTAGCCGACATCAAGACGCCCACGCCGACGCCCTCATGCGTTTTATCGATACTCTCGGAGCGCACTCTTCCGACATTCGACTCACCATCGAACAGCGCTTCTGCTCTTATCTCGAACAGTCGCTCGACATCCACCCCTCGGCCGATACGTTCAGCAGGCTCGACTATGCCCCCGACCTCGCTCTTAGCATCGGTGGCGATGGCACTTTCCTCCGCGTCGCTCGCATCGTCGGGGCTCTCGGCACACCAATCATGGGCATCAACTCCGGCCACCTCGGCTACCTGTCGGCAGCAAGCATCACCGAGTGCGATACCGTTGTCAGCGACATCATCAACCACCGCTACTCCGTTGAGCCGCGATCTCTTATCGCCATCAGCTCCGACTGCACCGACGCTCTTCCCGACACCCTGTATGCCCTCAACGAAGTCGCCATTCTGCGGCGCGACACGGCCTCTATGATTTCCATCGATGCTACTCTCGACGACCTCCCACTTGCCACATACCGTGGCGACGGTCTCATCGTGTCTACTCCCACCGGTAGCACAGGCTACAATCTTTCGGTTGGCGGACCGCTCGTTGCCCCAAAAACTCCCTGCTGGATTATATCCCCGGTAGCACCTCACTCGCTCACCATGCGACCGCTCGTCGTCAACGACACTGCGCAACTGCAACTCGTTTCACACTCTCGCTCCGAAACCTACATGCTCAGCATCGACGGCAAAGCCACCATTATGCCCGAACGCTCGGCTCTTTTCATCAGTCGTGCCCCATTCTGCATCAATGTCGTTCATCGTCACGGACAGACTTTTGCCGCCACAATTCGCACCAAACTCCTCTGGGGATCCGACCGTCAATGATTTTTCGCTCCTCTCAGCGCGTCAACGCTTCTTTTCGCGCCACACACCCCATCCTCGGCGCGATTCACGTTGTGGCAAGTCGCTCGGCGCGTCACATCTCCGCCCGACGCAATTCGCGCGAAACGCGCATCACCGTCCCCCTCGGCATTGAAATGTCGCTTGTCCAAAAAGCCATCGACGCCTTTGCTCCTCGACTCCGCGCCCCTGAACAGCCCAACTATTTCCTCTCCGGCACCGTCATCGACTGCACCGAATTTCGCATCCTCATCTCCCACTCCTCCACCCATCCCACGTCTATCCGACTCGACCGACGTGTCAACCGCACCGACAAGCAGACTACCATCTTCATCGGCAAATCGCTCGACCCGACCAACCCCGACATTGCCGAATCTATAGTCCGTATCATCTTGCGTATCTGCGCTTTACATGCAAATCTCTCCCTCCGCACATTGCAACTTGCCGACCGATTCAATCTCAAACCGCGCAAAATCGAAATCGGATTCGGGCGCAAAACTCTCGGAACGTGTAGTTCTCAAGGAGTTATCCGACTTTCGGCAGCTCTCATGCTCCTCCCACACCATCTCCGCGACTACGTTATCTGCCATGAACTTGCCCACCTCACCGAAATGAACCACTCTTCTCGTTTTCACGCCCTTTGCGACACCTACTGCCTCGGAAAGGCCCGACATCTCGAAAAAGAGCTCAAAGCTTTCTCTTGGCCCATCCCCCGCTGACCTTTTGTGTTAATAAAACTAAGCGATTGACAGATAATCGACAATAAAACGCTACCTTTGCGTTGCTTTAGTGTCGACTTTTGCCGATTACTACCAATCCGCTTATGAAAAAGTACGAAATAATCAACAATGCGCTGGGCTGGCTTTGCTTCGTCATCGCCACGGTGACATACATGCTCACCCTGGAGCCCACAGCAAGTTTCTGGGACTGCCCGGAATTTATCCTACAAGGTTTCAAACTCGAAGTGGGTCACCCGCCGGGCAACCCGGTATTCATGCTCGCGGCGCGATTCTTTGCCAACTTTGCTTTTGGCGATGTAACCAAAGTTTCGCTCATGGTCAATGCCATGTCGGGGCTTCTCAGTGCCGGCACTATCCTGTTGCTGTTTTGGACTATTACTCACCTCGTTAAGCGACTCATCGTTGCCGATGATGCCACATCCGTCAGCCCGGTGAAAATGATTGTCATCTTTGCTTCGGGTCTCTGCGGTGCATTGATGTATGCTTGGAGCGACACCTTCTGGTTCTCGGCTGTCGAAGGTGAGGTATACGCCTTCTCTTCGTTCTGTACAGCACTGGTATTCTGGCTTATACTCAAGTGGGAAAACCGCGCCGACCAACCACATAGCGACAAGTATCTCATTTTCATAGCCTACATTATCGGCATTTCTATTGCCGTACACCTGCTCAACCTGCTCTGTATTCCGGCAATCGTCCTGATTGTCTACTACAAAAAGTGGAAAGACACCACGGCCAAAGGTTCGCTCATTGCTCTGCTCGTTTCAGTAGTTATTGTAGGACTCATTCTCTACGGTCTTGTCCCCGGATTTATCGAGGTCTCGCAATACTTCGAACTGTTCTGCATCAATGTGTTGGGCATGTCAATAAACACCGGTGTCATCATCTATGCCGCCATTCTCGTTGCTTCGCTCATTTGGACTATTCGCACGCTTTATTGCCAGCGCAGTGCCACAATGATTCGCATATCTTTCATGATTAGCGTATTCCTTTCAGGCATTCCCTTCATCGGCGACAACCTGATGATTCCTGTGCTGTTCATGATTGCTCTCGGCATATATCTCTTCACTGCCAAGAAACTCCCAATTCGCATCCTCAACCTCGTTGCCACCAGCATCTTGGTTATATTTGCCGGCTATACTTCGTATGCGCTCCTGCTCATACGCTCTTCTGCTCATACGCCAATGAATCAAAATGCTCCCGACAACGTATTTGCTCTAAGCTCATACCTCAATCGCGAGCAGTATGGCGACCGGCCTCTCTTCTATGGCGAAACTATCAATTCTTCGCCCGTATACACCGTTCAGTCCGACGGCACAACAACTCCTGTAGTCAAGGAAGGTCGTGCTCTTTATGCCCGTGCGGTCAAGGAAAATCCCGACGACCCCGATCGCTACTTTAAGACCGGCAATAAGAAAGACTACACCATGATGCCCGAACTCAATATGCTCTTCCCGCGCATATATTCGTCGCTTCACGCCTCGGCTTATTCCGACTGGATTGGCGGACTCAAGGGCAAACCTGTGGAAGCCGTGCAATATGTCACTGCCGATGGCACACCATACCAGCGCACCACTCGCATCAAGCCCACTATGGCTGAAAACCTCACTTTCTTTGTGACTTACCAGCTCAATCACATGTATTGGCGCTACTTCCTCTGGAACTTCGCCGGTCGACAAAACGATATTCAGGGCAACGGCGAAGCCAACCGTGGCAACTGGATTTCAGGCATTCCTTTCATCGACAATCCCCGTTTGGGCGACCAGTCATTACTGCCCGACGAAATGGGCAAGGGAAATGCCGGTCACAACGTATTCTTCATGCTCCCGCTACTGCTTGGCGTTATCGGTTTGCTATGGCAAGCTTTCACATCCAAGCGTGGCATTGAGCAATTCTGGGTTGTTTTCTTCCTCTTCTTCATGACCGGTATTGCTATCGTGCTATACCTCAATCAGACTCCCGCACAGGTGCGTGAACGCGACTACGCCTACGCCGGTTCGTTCTATGCCTACGCTATTTGGGTTGGCATGGGTGTTGCCGGACTCTGGCGCCTGTTTGTCGCTGCCACAAACAAGGATAAGAAAGCTCAACTCGAAGCCACCGATGAGCCCGACTGCAAGTCACCGGCCGCCCGTATGTCGCTAATCGGAGCCACAATAGCTGCCATTATCGGTATTTTCGTCCCCTTGCAGGTTGTATCACAGACATGGGACGACCACGACCGCTCCGGACGATACACAGCTCGCGATTTCGGACAGAACTACCTCAACAGCCTCGACGAAAACGCCATTATTTTCACCAACGGCGACAACGACACTTTCCCTCTCTGGTATGCTCAGGAAGTGGAAGGTACTCGCACCGACGTTAAGGTGGTCAACCTAAGCTACCTCACTACCGACTGGTATGCCGATCAGATTCGCCGTCCGTCATACGAAGCCCCGGGCATCGACATGCTGGCTCGCCCGATTGATTACGCATACGACCGTCTGCAATTCACTTACTTCTACGAGCCCGACAGCACCAGAACTCCGGTTCTTGAAAGTCTTGCTAAGGTATATGCCAACGACAGTAATTCCAAACTCGGCGTTCCGACTCTCGACTACCCCTCGATGTACATTCCCAACGTTCTCGACGACGCGGTTAAGAGCGGTCGCATTACGGCGGAAGAGGCTGCTGCATCGTCAGATACGCTAAACGTCGACCTTCTCCACAACAACGAGATTATGTCGCAACGCGGTCTGCGTTTAAGCTCGGTTCTCGCCCTCGACATGCTGGCCACTTCAGCCAAAAACGGTTGGAACCGACCGATTTACTTCGCCATGACCGTTCCGTCGGAATACTACGTCGGACTCAACCAATATATGCACAACAACGGTCTTGCATACGAAGTTACGCCTCTGCGCAACGCTTCCGGACAGCCCGATGTCAACACCGACAAGATGTACCGCAACGTCACCGAACGCTTCAAATGGGGCGGTCTTGACAAAGTGACAGCTCCCGGACAGATATATCTCGACGAAACTGTACGTCGCATGGTGACTACCAACCGCATGGCAATGCTCGACCTCGCTCGTGCGCTCTACAACGAAGCCGTGCGTGCCCACGATGCCGCTCCAAAGGCCGCCACTCCCGAGGAAAGCAAAGCTCTCTCGGAACGCGCCACTGAGCGTGTCACCAAAGCGCGCAACATTCTCGAACTCATCCGCACCAAGCTCCCAGAAGCCGCCATGCGCTACTCCATCGAAATTGGTAGCGAAATCGGCGACATCTACGCTCGCATCGGTGAAATGACTGGCAATAAAGCCGACGTCGAACTCGGCCTGAAGATTCTCCACGACGAAATTATGCGCTACTGCGAAAACATCGTCTACTATCAGAGCCTCTCGCCTCGTCTTTACGCCACTCTCCCCTACATCGACCGCATTATCGACCAATATTCGTTCATGAACATGATTCAGACCTACCACAACGCCGGTGGCGACACTGCCACTCTGCTTGAAGAGGTTCAGGCGCGAGGAGTAAACCTCGACCGCACCGAAAGCTTCATGGACAGAAGCCAAAGCTGATATGCTGATTGAACAACCGCCACTCCTATATCGCCTCCTTTTTCCGGAGGCGATATGGCGTGTTAAAAACAAAGGGTCACGCTCGGTCTACCTCACCTTCGACGACGGGCCGATTCCCGAAGTCACGCCTTGGGTACTCGACACTCTCGACTCTTTTGGTGTAAAAGCCACATTCTTCCTCGTGGGCGACAACGTTCGTCGTAATCCGCAACTTTTCGACGAGATTAAGCTACGCGGACACAGCTTCGGAAATCATACCATGCACCACCTACAAGGCATGAAAGTCACCACTTTACGCTACATGCGCGACATCACCGAAGCCGACACTCTCATCGACAGCGTTCTTTTCCGACCGCCACACGGCATCATTCGTTGGGCTCAAGCGGCCGCAATCAAAAATCACTACAACATTGTGATGTACGACCTCGTCACGCGCGACTACTCTCGAAAAGTCACTCCCGAGCAAGTACTCGAAAACGTAAAGCGATTCACCCGAAACGGCTCTATTATCGTATTCCACGACTCGCTGAAAGCCGAGCGAAACCTCCGCTACGCCCTTCCGCGAGCTATACAATGGCTCAAAGACGAAGGTTATGAATTCCGCACCCTTCCCCGTTGACGAATCACTGCAAAGTCTTCTGACACAAGCAGGTGCCATTCGTTGGGGCGTATCTGATGCCCTTTCCGTCGACCCTTACGTCGACGACACATTCAGCGCATGGATATCTCGCGGATGCAATGCCGGCATGGACTACCTCGACCGCTACCACGACATTCGCCACGACCCGCGCCTGCTCCTCGAAGGCACAAAATCCATCATCTCCATCGCCTTCCCCTACTGGCACCCCGACGCCGCAGACTCGCGCATTGCAGCCTACGCCCTCGGCAGCGACTACCACGAAGTCCTGCGCCGGCGCCTTACCCCCGTAGCCGACGAAATTACCCGCCGCTACGGTGCACAGACACGCATCTGCATCGACACAGCACCCATCCACGAACGATATTGGGCTCTCCGCTCAGGCGTCGGATTCATCGGGCTCAACCGCCAGCTCATCGTCCCCGGAGCCGGCTCTTTCTGCTTCCTTGCAGAAATCCTCTCTACAGCGCGTTTCGCACCCACACCCTCACTACCCTCCACCCAATGCGAAAAATGCCGAAAATGCCTCCGTGCATGCCCTTCTGGCGCACTTTCCGCATCAGGCCTTGACGCTCGTCGCTGCATCTCGTATCTCACCATCGAACACCGCGGCGATTTCACACCCGAAACCGACCTCCACGGCCGACTCTACGGATGCGACAAATGCGCCCTCGCATGCCCCCACAACGCTCACCCGGCCATCACTACCATCGACGAATTCATTCCTCGTCCACACATCGCCGCGCTCACCCCCGACGACGTCCTCCTCCTCGACCAGCAGGCATTCTCCGCCATCATGCGCCACTCCCCCATCAAGCGCGCAAAACTCGCCGGACTCCGACGCAACGCCCTCCGACTGCTCCGCCGCGACTAAATCCCCACCCCTACACAACTACATTACACACAAAAAAATCAGCCACCCGACATCCGTCGAATGGCTGACCATTTCCCTATTATTGACCTATTTACAAGATCCTAAATTTATCTTTCGGCATATTCACCACCGGCAGCAGGCCAGTTAATGTTCTGGTAGAGATTTGTGTTCTCTACGTTGCGGTCGGGAGAAGCCGAAGTCATGTCAACAAGACCAAGCGGATAGAGGTAGTAAGCTTCCTTCCAAGAATATCCGTTGAAGAGCTCGTTGGTTGCCGAAGCATTTGCACCGTACGGGCGGATGTACTTGCTGAGCGACGGAGCTGAAACCACAGCGCTGGGTGAGCCGTCAGCCAAGATAGAGCCGTTCTCTTCGTAGTCGGTGTGCATTGTTTCCCAGAAGTTGCAACCTTCAGGAATCCACTTCGTAGTCAGCATGCGGTCGAACGAACGCCAGCGGATAAGGTCCATAAAGCGCAGACCTTCGTTGAACGTTTCTGTCATACGTTCACGACGTACGTTAAACAGCATCTTCGATACGGGGCTGGTACCTGAATATACGCTCCACTGTCCTTCCTTCGAAAGGTCGGTAGCGGCAACTGTTGCATTGAAGTCTTCGCTTACGCCTGCACGACGACGGAGCTGACGCCAGTAGTCGGCTGCTGTTGCATCGACATTTCCGGTCTTTTCTACGCATGCTTCCATATAGTTAAGCATTGCTTCTGCCACACGGAAGATCGGGCATGCGTTTACGCAGAGTATCTGGTCGTGCCAAGTCTGTGTCTGGTCATAAGTCACATACTTACGCGACATATAGCCGGTGATAGCGCGAGTTTCGGTAAGAGGCTCGGTGATCGGGGGATTGCCGAATGCCTTGCCGAGTTCCTGTTCGCCAAACTTCGGGTCTGCGCGAAGAAGAGTGCTTTCACCCCAGAGGAACAGCTGAAGACGATAGTCGCGGTTTTCCTTTACCTTATCGATGCTCTGGTCGCCCTGATAAAGGTTGCTGGCATAGAAAGGAAGACCGTCGGTCATCAGGAAGCCTTCTACGAAAGCGCGGGTCATACCGTCGTTACAGCCGAGGATTGAACGATAGGCGGCATTGTGCTTCACGTTCAGACCTGCGTTATACTCCTTCCAGAGCAGCACTTCGTTGTTGTCGGCGAGCGATGCCTGGCTGTACATTTCAAAATAAGGATTCCAACCGGTGATTTGACCTACCTGAGGCTCAAGCACCTTGTTGTTCTCTGTGAGCTGAGTGGTTCCCACGGCTCCCTTTGCTGCTTCCATTGCTTCAGTGAGGAAGAAGTTGATTTCGCCGTCGATATCGAAGCTCTTGCCCGAATTGTAGCTCATCTTCGCGCCGGGCCAGTTAGCATCACCCGGTACGCGGCCGGAACCCTTATGATACTTCTCAAATGTTGCTTCAAACAGAGCCACACGCGACTTAAACAGCTGAGCTGCTTCGCGGCAAATGCGCTGACCGTTAAACTGGTCGCGGGTCGAAAGCATCGTGATCGCTGAGTCGAGGTCTGCGAGAATGAAGCGAGCCACTTCATTACGCGGGCTGCGGATACTGTTGGCTACGATCACATCATTCTGGTCAGGAATTACAGATGTGAAGATAGGAGCGTCGCCATAGTAAGCGAGAATCTGGAAATATGCAAGTGCGCGGAAGAAGTGACCTTCACCGATATAGTTACGTATCAGCTGATCGTCGCCCGAAATTACGCCGGCGGCATAATTTGCCTGCGACTTCTGAAGGAAGTAGTTCCACACGCGGATATTGCCATAATAGCCCTGAAGAGACTTACCTGTACCGGTCTGCCAGTGGTCGGGAGCATACAGAGTTGTGTTGCCACCGCCAACGCATGCTATATCCGTATTCACGTCCGAGCGATTCAAACCGTCGGTATAGCTGGCTGTGTGATACATAGTTCCGCTAAACGGATTCGAAAGCTGACCATTGTAATATGCGTTCACATATGATGCCAGCTGATCTGCTGTCTTATAGTAATCATCGGGAGTAATCTGTGTGATAGGCTCCATGTCGAGCAGGTCGTTGCAGGATGTCATTCCGGCCACAGCGCCCACGGCAAGTACTCCGAGTCCTATATTCTTAATATTGATTTTCATTTGGTCTATTCTTAATTTATTAGAAATTGAGATTTACACCAACCGACCATGTACGCTGAAGCGGGTAGAGTTTACCTGCACCCCAACCGCCACCAAGAGCTTCAGGGTCGAATACGCTCGACATATCGGTGATTGTGAAGAGGTTGTCAACTGACACATAGAAACGGCATGTCGACAGACCGGCATGGCTGATAAGCGACTGCGGCAGAGAGTAGCCCAGCTGCATGTTCTTACAGCGCAGATATGCAGCGCTCTGCTTGTAGCGAGTCTGAGTCTGCATGTTCTTTGTGGTGTTGAAGTAAGGACGAGGATAGTATGCATCCGGATTCTTGGCGATGTTATAGCCTTCGGTGCCCATTTCGTAGCTCTGCGGTTCCCAGAAGTTCAAGTGTTCTTTGAACACGGTCGACTGCCACATACCGCCGGTTGCACCCCAGAAGTATGCATCGCCCGATGAGAAGAAGTAGTCGCGCTTCATTACGCCCTGGAAGAATGCTGAGAAGTCAAAGCCGCGCCACTGTGCGTCGATGTTGAAGCCATAGCGATAGCGTGCTTCGGTGTTACCGATTTTACGCAAGTCACCGTGGTTGGCAAGAGTTCCTTCACCGCTGTTCACCTTGCCGTCGCCGTCAAGGTCTACATACATGATGTCACCTGCCTGCCAGTTGCTGCCCCAGCTCGGCTTGTTGTTTTCAAGCCATGCGTTCATTTCATCGTCAGTCTGAGCTATACCCTTAGTTGTGTAGCCCCAAACATCACCGCTGTAACGGCCGTTATACCAGTTACCGATCGACTGATTTTCGAATGCGCCGTCATAGGGGTATTTAATAATCTTCGTACGGTTGTCTGAAATGTTGAAACGTACGCCGTAGTTCACGTCGGCAATGCGGTCGCGCCAGCCGATTTCAAATTCCCAACCTTCCGTACGGAGGTCACAGTTATTAGTTGCAGGTGCGTTTGTTCCGAGGATTGAACCAAGCACGGGAGCCGGGCCTACCATATCCTTTGTTGTACGGCTGAACCAGTCGGCCGATCCGGTAAGACGGTTATTGAATGCTGCCCAGTCAAGACCTACGTCCCATGTTTCGATGGTTTCCCATGTCAATGTGCTGTTCACGATTGAAGGAAGCGTTGCAGTGTTCTGCTTCGATCCGTTGATAAGCCATGTACCGTTTGCGGCACCGAACGACTGCTGCTGATAGAAAGGATACCAATCCGAGAACGAGCTGTAGCTTGAGTTCGTATTACCGAGCTGACCCCAAGATGCACGCAGCTTAAGTGTGCTCACCTTGTCTGTCCACTTCTGGAAGAAGTCTTCACGCGCCATGTTCCAACCTGCTGATACCGAGGGGAACCATTCCCAACGATTGTCGGCGAGGAAGCGCGACGAACCGTCGTAGCGGATATTGAATTCAAACAGATACTTGCCGTCGTAGTCATAGTTCAAACGACCGAAGTAACCTGCTGTTGCACGGTGGTTGTAGCTATCGCCTGTTTCGAAGTTATCCTGAGCCTGGCTGAGGTAAATCTTCTCATTGTTGGTCAGGTCGGTAGCATAGCCCCAAAGACCGTCTGTGTTGTAGTGTTCGTAGTTCACACCGAGAAGCACCTTACCATTGTGCTTGCCAAACGAACGAGTATAGTCGGTAAATACGTTCACCGCGTAGTAGTTCGCACGGCTGCGGCTATCCTGATAGTATGATGTTGTACCATAGTCAGAGTCGCGGAGGAACGGCTTTCCTTCAACGTCATAGTACGATACAGGCTGCATACCCTGAGTGGTCTTGCTGTTGGTTGTGCGCATTGCACCGTCGGCCACGATATTCCAGCCCTTAAGCGGAGTGAAGGTGAATCGGAGCTGCTGAGTATACAAGTCGCTGATGGAATTGTAAATACCCATGTCTTCCAATTCGTAGATTTCCATTTCGTTCATGTAATAACCATTCGGGTCGATTACAGGACAAGTCGGCCAGCGACGTGCAATGTTGTGATAGAAATGGCTATTCATGTAGAACGGACGTTCATAATCTGTACGAGTCCACTTCGTGTTGTAGTCCACGCGTACCCAGTCGGCAAGTTCAGCACCGATTTTGGCATTGGTGGTGAAGCGGTTATTTTCGTCATGACCGTGACGGATAAGACCGTTCTGAAGCAAGTAGCTGCCGCTGATAAGGTAAGTCACCTTGTCAGTACCGCCGCTCACGCTGATATTGTGCTGTGTTGAAGGAACATTTTCCTTATAGTGCTCCTTAAACCAGTTGGTATTTGCGAATGCAGAGCCATAGTTATTCCAACGGCCGCTTGAGTTCGCAGTTGTACCGTAATATTCCGGCTGAGTCGGGTCGGTAAATTCACCGTTCAGATACTTCTTGATGTTTTCCATAGTTTCATTGTTGAATACAGAACCACCATTCGAGTTATACTGAGCAGTGTTGAAATATGTAGCCCATTCGAGTGAGTTTACCATGTCAGGCACCTGAGTTGCTGTGCTGAAACGAACGTCACCCTGATAGCTTACATTTACTTTACCCTTCGAACCGTTCTTGGTAGTAATCAAGATTACACCGAATGCTGCGCGAGTACCGTAGATTGAAGCTGCTGCTGCGTCCTTAAGTACAGATACGCTTTCGATATCGTTAGGGTTAAGTGAGTTCATGTTTCCTTCGATACCATCGATAAGTACCAGAGGGCTTGAGCTTGAACTGCTGCTGAGTGTACCGCCACCACGGATATTCATAGCCATTGTGGCATTAAGTTCACCGCCGGCATCAGTCTGGCTGAGGTTAAGACCGGGGATAGCTCCCTGCAATGCCTGCTGTACGTTAGCTGCAGGACGTGACTCGAACACTTCCGAACCAACCATCGAAACCGATCCGGTCACATTTACTTTCTTCTGAGTACCGTAGCCGACAACTACAACTTCGTCGAGTGCGGTAGTATTTTCTTCAAGAGTGATTTCGAGAGGACTGCCGTTCCACACTACCTCTACAGGCTTGCAGCCGATGTAGGTGAATGTGATTGTCGCACCCGTTTTTACATTCGCAATGGAGAATTCACCATTATGGTTGGTCGCTGCTGCAAGATTTGTGCCCTTAACACGCACTGTTGCACCCATCACTGGATCGCCATACGTGTCTTTGACAACACCTTTACATGCACCATTCGCTTGCTGAGCCTCTGCTCCGACCGGAACTTCAGCTACAGACGGCGATGCTGAAAGTGAGCCTGTTGCTAACAGAGCTGACAAAAGCACCACTGCCCATTGTTTTGGATGATTGGTCATAAGTAATGGTTTTTTGTTAAAAATAGTATTAAGGTAAAATCAGTTTTACTCTTGTTTTAAAACTTATTTGGCAAATGTAACACAAATTTTACCCCCCCCTCGTTAATTTCCGTTAAATTTTGTTTATACCCGGCTTTTCACTTACAAATTCCCACCCCATCTAAAATAAAAGAACCGGAGGCAATGCCTCCGGTTCCATTGAGAGAAATCTATTACACCTAATTTTTAACCACTATTCGAACAATATCGGGTGATTGGGCAAAGATAATTATCTGCGTTTAGGCAGATGAATGCGGTCCACAAGCGAACCATCAGTAGAAATAATCTTGAAATCGAGACCGGAATCATCTACATTACCATCAACAACTGTTCTATTGGAGTTGATTATGACCGGAAACTTCACGCGGTCATCGGCAGGACAGTTGATATAACGGTGAAGATGACCGCTCAGCATCACATCGACACCTGCCTCATTTAGAATCGGAACGAATTTTTCGAGAACCTCCTGAGGGCCGTGCCACAATTCCTTGATAGGCTGCGGCGGCATATGAGCTATTACCACGCGGTAGGGTGCTTCGGTAAATACCGGTGATTTGACCGCCTCTCGCAGCCACTCGGCTTGCTCGGTTCGATAGGCGTCATAGTCGGTTATGCCGGCATATTCCAGGTCGCTGTCTGGCTTATCCTCTCCTGTATCAAGCACCACGAAACACACCGGTCCCTGGCGGAACATATAGTAAAGATTCTGCTGCTTGGGAGAAAAATAGTTCTGGAAACATGTGGCAAACACTCCGCGGGTCTCATGATTGCCTCTGGCATAATACATCGGTGTCTCGCTTGCGAAGAGTTTGACTGACACATCCATGAATCCGGTAAAGAGTTCCTCTTCATTACGCAATTGAGATAGCATATCTCCGTTGAAAAACACAAGATTCTTATTCTTGTAATCAGCGGCTTTCATAAGAGCCGGGATATCATCGGTGCGGCCATGAATATCGTTGATCATGGCAAAAGAGACTCTCGGTTTGGATGGGTCGGCGGTTGTGAATACTGGTGGCTGCGACTGCCACACGTCAAGAGCGGCAATGTTTCCATATTTCACCTGCCATCCTTTATGTTCCAACACTTCCTGTGCGTAAACGCGATATCGATAGTTGGTTCCGGGTTTCAATCCTTTTAGCTTCACTACGTGAAGTTCCGATTCTTTCTTGACACCGTTGGTGGTGTCAAAAAATCTGGGGCGCTCTGAATTATAGTAATTCGTACCGTCATCTGGAGCGACTTCCACCCATCCGATTGACGGTTTATTCGCTTTCCATACGATAGTAGCCTCCGTATCTGTCACATTTTGCAGATACGGTCCGTGAGCTATGGTGATATAATCGGCTGCGGATGCCACCATAGCCGTAATTACGGCTATGGTGGATAATAGAGCGCGTTTAATCATATCCAGGTGTCTGGGTTAGATTGGGATTGGTGTTGAGTTGGCTCTGCGGAATCGGAAGATAACGCTGATATGGCTCAAATGTGCGATCCTCAAGTTTGCGGAGCTGCTTGTTGGCTTCGCTCGGAAGCTCGATAATGGCACGCATATGCGGATCCGGATTTGCTTCGTCAACAGTGCCGACCATACGGTAAAGAGTTCCGTTGAGCAAAGTCTCTGCAAGCATCTTTCCATTCTCATCTTTCCATCTGAGGATGTCGGCGCGACGCAGTCCCTCTCCGGCAAGTTCTATGCATCGTTCACGTCTTACAAGCTCACGTAGCGACGACTGAGTGTTGTATTTGGCTCGGTCTACCGGAATGTGACCGCCACGGGCGCGCAGTTCGTCAAGAATTGCATAAACTTCGTTGAAGTTCTGGTTTTTCTCAACATTGATTTCGGCAATGGTGAGCAGCACTTCTGCATAACGGAATATTATCGGACACAACTCGTCATTACTCATCGAAGCCGAATACTGCGATATCGGAGTTGTGTATTTTGCCCATATCATTCCGGTGTGGGTGGCATTTGTAGCGGCATCCATATAGTCAGGGTTATTGGAGCCGCCAATTGTACGGTCGAGTGTGTTGAATACTCTTACCTTTCCGTTTGCTCCAAGCCAATCCTGTCCCGGATAAACCACTGTGTTGTAAAGGCGTGGGTCTCGGTTGGCAAACGGATGCGTCTCATCATAGCCTGAGCCTTCTTCTGAGGGCATCATTCCGTTGGCCATCTCAAACGATTCCACAAAGTTTTGAGTCGGAACGAACGACGACCAGCCGCCATCGGCATTGCTGTACATTCGGACTACATTACCGAATGCATATGTACTGAGCACATGTTGCATCGAGCAGATGATTTCCTTGGAGTCTCGGCCGGCGAGGCTGAAAAGTTCGAGATACGGCATGCCATGTTCTATCTCATACAGCTGAAGATTCTGTATTGCTCGGGCTGCATCCATCGCTCTGTCAAGGTCGCCCCAGTAAAGGGCTGAGCGCATCTTGATGGCAAGAGCAGTTCCTTTGGCTATGCGTCCGCGTGCGGCAGGTTTGTCGTTGAGTTCATTTATGGCTTGGTCTATCTCGTCATATACAAACTGTTTTACGGTCGCTTCGTCCGTACGTGGGAGTTGTGCATCACCTGCTATCTGAGGAAGATCGGTTATCAGGGGCACACCGCCATACCAGAAATTCATCTGGAAGTAGCGCCAGGCTCTGATTGTTCTGACTTGACCCTTAAGGTCATCGCGAGTCTTGCTGTCGGTAAACGGCACCTCATCGATGTTTGCCAACACAGTGTTGCAGCGGCGGATAGTTGTATAACTATAGTATTGCACCGTACTGCTACTGTAAGTCGAGCCGTTGGCTACATACTTGTAGCTGCTTGATCCTGTATGGCTATACGCTATGTCCGACATACAGTCGGCAAAGAATACATCCGACGAACCTGTTGCCGGATTGTTCCAGTCCTGATAGCAGGCCACAACGGCCTCTTGTGCGTCATCTTCAGTTTTCCAGAAGGTGGAAGGGGATAGGGCATCTTTGGGTGCAGTTTCGAAGAAGTCGTCACACGAGGCAAGCGTGCCGACCATCAATACCGATGCCAATATAATATGAGGTTTCATGATTATCGTAGGTTAGAATGTTAAGTTTAAACCGAATGAATTGGCTTTGACCTGAGGATAGTGCGAAGCTCGGCCTGAGGGTGATTCCGGATCGACATCTACAGGGAGATTATCGATGGTAAACAGATTCTCGCCCGAATAGTAGATTCGTGCACGTGAAACGCCAAGTTTTTTAAGCCACTTGGATGGTAAGGTATAGCCTACCTGGATATTTTTGAATCGCAGGTAATTGGTGTTGAAAATCCAATGCGATGAAGGAGTGTTCGGATAGCTGGCCGAATACTCGGTCTCGATGATGCGCGGGAAGTATGCGTTGGGATTCTCCTCCGACCATGAATCAAACCATGCCGTTGCCGGGTGACTGTTATCACCGATAAATTCGCCGAATACCTCCTGATTGAAGTAACGGCCTACACCGCAAGCACCCTGCAAAAGCATCGATACATCGAAATTCTTGTATGAGGTGTTGAGATTCAAACCGAATGTAAACTTCGGCTGATGTGCTGAAAGAACATCGCGGTCGGCCGAAGTTAGCTTACCATCGCCATTGACATCCTTATATCGGAGATCTCCGGCCTTGAATGCTTTGGCCTTTCCAAATGGATTGCCATACTTTTCCGTATAGGCATCTGCCTCTTCCTGTGTCTGGAAGAATCCGTCGGCAACATAACCGTAGTATGACTGATATGCTTCGCCGACACGATTTATTGTATAGGTAGATATCTGTTCGTCTACACCGCCGAGATTCAAGACTTCATTGCGATTATAGGCAAAGTTTCCGTTAGCGTTAAATTTCCATCCACCCCACTGGTTGTGATAACCGAGCGTAAACTCTATACCGGTGTTGCGCATGGCACCTACATTGTCCTTGTATGCCGAAAGGCCGAATGAACCGGGCACCGGGACATCCATTATTATGCCCGATGTCTTACGATTGTAGTATTCAAGGCTGACATTGAAATTGTTGAGCAATGATGCATCGAAGCCTATGCCCCATGTTGTGGATTTCTCCCATGAGATATCCGACAGTTTATGTGATGTCTGTGCGATACCGGAATTCAAAATGCCGCCAAATGGATAATTCCTTCCGATAGCATAAGTCACCAGCCAAGGATAAAAATCATCGAGTGCTTCCTGGTTTCCAAGCTGACCCCACGAACCGCGTATTTTCAGGCTCTGCAGCCAATCGCGAGAATCCTCCATAAAGCTCTCCTCGGAAATACGCCATGCGGCTGAGAACGAAGGATAGTAACCCCATCGGTTGTCAGGACTGAATCGTGATGAGCCGTCGGCTCTGAAATTGGCTTCAAAAAGATAGCGACGGTCAAATGCATAGTTCACACGTCCGAAATACGACATCATCGCAAGCTCACGTGTATATCCCGAGTTTGTCTGTGTCGAAGATGTGCCCGCATTGAGATCTGTAAGGTCATTGTTGGCAAAACCTTCTCGGTATGCGCTGACTGCCTCATAGTTATACTTTTCAACATTATAGCCGAGCAGTACTTTGAGGTCATGCTTTTCTGCAAATACTCGTGAATAATTGAGCAGAAGGTCGGCTGTGTATCTGTTCCACTTACTGTAAGTATATGTAAGGCTGTTGGGACCGTGATATTTCGTCGCATTATACTGAATGTCCTTAACGAAGTCTTTGTAGGTCTGATCATTACTGATATACGACCCCTGGGCTGTAAATTTCAGCCCATCGATTATATTGTAGTCAAGGGCAAGCGTACCGGTGAAGTTCTGAACACTGCGTTTAACCTGTTGGTCAAGGTCAAGCCACGCTATGGGATTGCCGTCACCGATAGTTCCGTAGCTACCGTCTTCATAGCGGTAGGTAATCCACGGTGCAATGATATTTACCTGTCTGATTATTTGATCAGAACCTCCACCGACATATGAATTGGTAGGATCTCCATATTCATTGTGGATCAACGACATATTACCTCTGACCGTGACCTTGTCAGAAAGAGTGATATCGAGATTGGTGCGAAGGTTGAATTGATTACGTTCGCTGTTTCTGATTATACCGTCCTGACCGAGATAACCCGCTGAAAGCATGTAGCGTGATTTATCTGTGCCGCCGTTTACGCTGACATTGTGTTGGTGAATGAAACCGCTACCGCTATAGCAGAGGCCGCGCCAGTCGGTATTCGGGTGTCCGTATGGATCAGCCCCACTCTTAAACAAGCTCAGATCCTCGTCTGAGAAACGCAGACTCTTGTTGCTTGCTGCGAGTGCCTTATTGTAATATGAAGCGGCATCATATGAACTCATGCGATCTACAAGGCCTGTGGCACTTTGCCATCCTATAGAACCGTTATAGCTTACAACAGCACGTCCTTCCTGACCTCGCTTAGTTGTTATGAGTATTACACCGTTGGCTGCTTTCGAACCATAAATGGCGGCAGACGCGGCATCCTTAAGCACTGAGATACTGGCAATATCGTTGGGGTCTACCATATCCATCGAGCCACTTTCGACGCCATCGATAAGAATATATGGTGATGAATTGTTGAGGGTACCGGTTCCGCGTACACGGAGTGAACTTGAATTTTCGCCGGGACGTCCTTGAGAGTTTGTGATAGTAAGACCGGGCATCAGACCCTGAATACCGGCTTGAACTGAGGTAATGGGGCGTGAAGCGAGATCTTTGCTGGAAACCGTCGAAACGGAGCCCGTAAGGTTTACTTTGGATTGTTGACCATAGCCGACAACTACAACTTCGTCGAGTGCGGTAGTATTTTCTTCAAGGGTGATTTCGAGAGGACTGCCGTTCCACACTACCTCTACAGGCTTGCAGCCGATGT
>CAYQEN010000004.1:0-86412 GCA_964416545.1 uncultured Bacteroides sp.
ACCGTTTTCAGATATTTTAAGCCCAGTCTGTCACCAAACATCGGCGGCAACTCGTTTAATGAGTTGCCGCCGACATTACGTTATGTTAATTTGTTTTTACTTATACCTTGCCCACTTGATAAGCTCGCCCAGAGTCGGCTTCTTGCCATACATGAAGATACCGACTCTATATATTTTTGCTGCGAGCCATACAAGCACGAAGAACGATGCATAAAGCACCACCAATGACACCGCCACTTCCCATCCGGGTATTCCAAACGGTATACGCGCCATCATTACCATCGGCGACGTAAACGGGATTATCGACATCACAACCGATAATTGCGAATTAGGGTCATTTGCCGCCATCATACCGAACATTATACCGAGTATTATCGGCACAATGATTATCGACTGAAGCTGACCGGCATCTTGAATATTATCCACTGCCGAACCTACAGCAGCATACACTGCCGAATAGAGCATAAATCCTCCGACAAGGAAGAGTATCAACAATGCAAACAGCTGTATCACATAGCCCACATTTCCTATCATTGCTATTGCACCAAGCAGTTCTGCATCCGTACTCATTGAGGCCACATCCACCGTTCCGGTATTCATTGCAGCCACATCGGCTGAAATCGACGATGGCAATATCGCCGGCAACAAGAATGCCGACATCAGAGTAATCAGCACGCCCCATATCACTATCTGAGTGACTGCGACGAGTCCGATTCCGCATATCTTGCCAAGCATCAGCTGTGTAGGCTTCACGCTCGACACCACGATTTCCAGCACACGATTATTCTTCTCCTCGATAATGCTCGTCATCACCATCTGCCCATATATTATCAGACACATATACAGCAGCAACGTCAGTACCACTCCCAGCAGATAGCTCACTGCCGTCGACGACTCTTGCTGCGACTCCGC
Organism: uncultured Bacteroides sp.; assembly: GCA_964416545.1. Taxonomy (GTDB): domain Bacteria; phylum Bacteroidota; class Bacteroidia; order Bacteroidales; family Muribaculaceae; genus Paramuribaculum. The sequence goes on from CAYQEN010000004.1 coordinate 913, forward strand.
ATCTGTGCGATAACTGCTCAAACCCACATTGCTCTGCACCTCCGACATTATCTTATCGAGATTCTCAATATTATAATTCTTTAGTCGAAGCGTTTCGATTATCTCGTTCACCTGATCTGTCAGTTCCTTTTCGAGATTCATCGACGATGCACCGCTCGTATAAAGACAGATATTCTTACTGCCGTTCAGCACCTCCGCCGGAATGTAGAGCACCGCATCATACACACTGTCGGCGAGTGCCTCATTCAGCGACACGCCAACCTGCACAAACTCCACATCCGACGTATTTCGCAGACTATCGGCTATCATTCCCGAATCGTCCACCACACGCACCGTGCGCATCTCATTTCCTGCAAACTCCATTATCAGCGCCGGCATCAGCATCAGTCCAAGCATCAGCAACGGCATAAGTATCGTAGTTACTACAAAACTTTTCTTCTTTACGCGCTCAAGATATTCGCGTCTTATTATGAGAGCTGTCTTTGAATTCATATCCACTCCTTAGTTATTAAGATTTGCCGATTTTACCGCATCGATAAACACATCATTCATCGACGCCATTCCCTCATTCACCGAGCGAAGCTCCACCACGGGATTAAGAGCAGCTATTGCATCGCGAAGCGAGCTGCCACCACTGAGATGAAACTCTATTTTATTTACGCCATCCGACAGTTCGCTCACCGTATTCATATCTATCATTGGCAATAGCGGTTCGAGAGCCGCACGCACATCTCCGTTAAACGTCACACTGTAGCGTCCCTCCGTATAGCGGCGACGTATCTCCTCTACACTACCCGACAATATATTATGTCCTTGATTTATCAGCGTAATATTGTCACAAATTTCTTCTACCGAAGCCATATTGTGAGTCGAAAATATCACGGTTGCCCCTTCATCCTTCAAGCGAAGTATCTCATCGCGGAGCAACGTAGCATTGATAGGATCAAATCCCGAAAATGGCTCATCGAATATCAACAACTTCGGTCGATGGAGCACAGTCACGATAAACTGCACCTTCTGCGCCATACCCTTCGACAGCTCCTCAACCTTGCGATTCCACCACGACGATATTTCAAAGCGGTCAAACCACTCACGAAGTGCTGCCGTTGCCTCCCTGCTCTTCATCCCCTTCAGCCGGGCAAAAAACAGAGCCTGCTCCCCCACCTTCATCTTCTTATACAGTCCGCGTTCCTCAGGCAAATAGCCGATATGAGCCACATCCGAGGCCGACAATTCATGCCCGTCAAATATCACTCGCCCTGAGTCAGGAGCTGTTATATGATTTATTATGCGTATCAACGTCGTCTTACCGGCACCATTCGGGCCAAGGAGTCCGTACACCGTACCGCGAGGCACGCTCAGACTCACATCATCAAGAGCCATATGCGACCCATATTGCTTCGACACATGCTCCACATTCAGTATATTTTCCATATTCTGTGCATTTATATATTTCGTAGTGCAACAATAGTTTTTTATCATTTGACGCAGCTGTCATCAAAAAGTCACACCTCGTTCAACATTTTTTCAAATCACACTTTCCAACTCACCTGTTCGGCCTCACCGGAGGAGCACCCATCTGAATCGGAGGTCCTATAGTCGGATTCGACCTTCGCGACCTATGACTATCATAGATTCCATAAACCAAGCCTCCCACATCAATTCCTATTTTAGCGCCATTTCCTGCCTTATAATATGGACGCACTATCGGTAGCGTATCCCATCGGCGCGAATAGCTGTTATACCGTGTCTGCGCGCCAACATCCACACCGATATGCTCTGCAAAGTCCCACGACAGAAATCCTCCAAAATTCGATGTGCTAACATATGGCATCATCGCTGCTCCGCGAAAATCATTCGATGAATAATACCCTCCATAAAGCGTCAGCGACATTCTATCCGAAAACTGCCATACCATCACCCCCGACACCCCATACACCGTCGACAATCCTCTGAAATACCCTACCTTCTCAGCCTCTGCCGAAACGCTCAGTTCCACCGAACCGATTCTCTGCAACGCCGTCAGCGCTCCACGCTCCACACCCATCAACCCCTCATAACTCTGCCTGCCGCCGGAAGCCACCAAGCCGCCACCTCTCCATGCAGCAATTCGAGCCACGCCGGCAGCATTTACCGTATTCACATTCGATGCAAACACAAAAGGCTGATACCTCAGTGGCTTCGTCCAATCCGGAGTCACTCCTGGCGCAAACAACTGATAATCCCCATACATAAACTCATAATAATCACCATCACTGCCGGCATTCGGAGACACATCCGATTTCGACACACCTCCGCCGCCATCCACCTCTTCAGGCAAATCCGACTGAGCAAACACCTCCACTACCGCCAAAAGCGACATCATCACAAATAATACACATCTCCACATCATAGTCATACTTATTTCAATTCAAAATAATACTTTATTTTCCACACCGCAAAGATACTACAATTATCCCATCCGATATTGACCGATTTATCACACTCTTCCACTAAAAATCAACAAAACATCGAAAGTGTTGCAAGATTCGTAAAAAATTACTACCTTTGCACAAGTTTTCAAAACCATCCTATGCGCACGTGGCGTAATTGGTAGCCGCGCTAGACTTAGGATCTAGTGTCTAACGACGTGGGGGTTCGAGTCCCTTCGTGCGCACAGATTTGAGAGGGAAAATGTCAAATGACATTTTCCCTCTCTTTTTTATCCCTGATCTCCTTTAATGCTGCAACACATCAATAAAAGAATTTAAAAATACCGAACCTGCGTGTTCTACACTTCCACATTGTTCGAAAATTAGCTAATTTTGCGACTAATTAAAACAAATCACTTAAAATAAATAAGAAATTTGGCTAAAAAATCACATTTCACATCAAAGATAGGCATGATTGCCGCTACGGTCGGTTCTGCTGTAGGGCTGGGCAATGTGTGGAGATTTCCTGCCGAGGTACAAGCCAACGGAGGAGCGGCATTTCTTGCCGTATACATACTATGCGTACTGATTCTCGGTATTCCGGTAATGCTCTCCGAGTTTGCCCTCGGTCGTGCCGGACACAGCGACGCCGTAGGCGTATTCAAGCGTTTGGGCGCATCAAAACGATGGTGGGGCGTAGGTCTCATGGCTATTTTTGCCAGCTATATGATTCTATGCTTCTACATGGTTGTATCAGGTTGGACCTTTGAATACCTTTGGCAGTCTATCACCGGAGGTCTTTTCAGCTCCACGGCTACGGCATCAGAAAACGCCCACTTCGCCCATAAGATGGAGCAATTTATCACCGACCCCATCAATCCGCTCATCAATACTTTCGCAATGATACTCATCAATCTCGGAGTTCTCATTGCCGGTGTCCAAAAAGGCATCGAGCGCATATCAAATGTCATGATGCCACTGCTATTTCTCATCCTCGTCGTATTCGTCGGAGTAAGCCTTTCACTACCAAACGCATCTCAGGGATTGGAATACTTCCTCAAACCTGATTTTAGTAAAATCAGCGCAGATACGGTCATCAGCGCACTCGGTCAGGCATTTTTCTCCCTCAGCCTCGGCATGGGTATTCTTATCACCTATGCAAGCTACTTTCCAAAAGACGCCAAGCTCACACGCACAGCTCTCACCGTATCAATGCTCGACCTTCTTGTAGCCATCATGATGGGGCTCATCATATTCCCGGCGGTCACCTCATTTGGCCTCACCGGCGAAAGTCTGCGCGGCACCACCCTCGTCTTCGTCACCCTCCCCGAAGTATTTCAACAGATGGCCGGATCGCAACTATGGGCTACGTTGTTCTTCTTATTGCTCACCATTGCAGCTCTCACTTCCACAATATCAATTGCCGAGGTGTCGGTAGCATTCATACGCGACCGTTTCAATATTGTTCGTTGGAAAGCTTGCCTTATAGTTATATTACCGCTCTTCGTCATAAGCACACTTTGCAGCCTATCGCTCGGGCCGTTGGATCACATCAAATTTGCCGGATTCAACTTCTTTGACTTCCTCGACAACATGGCTACAAACATTCTGCTCCCCATCACTTCGATATTCCTATGCATATTCATCGGATGGTTTGCGCCAAAATCCCTACTCCGCAACGAGCTCACTAATCACGGCTCCATGCGTTCGCGTGTCATCAAACCCATCATGTTCATAATCCGATATATAGCTCCGGTGCTGATAGCTCTTGTGCTCATATCCTACTTCCTTTAACACTCAAATTGATAGTTTTTTCCTAAATTTGTGTTTTATAAGTGCTGATACCGATTTTCAATTCCGTTTTTAGGTATCTTGCTCATATTTTATCAACCAAACAATTTTAGACAATGACTCACAAGGTACATTCTTTTTTAGCTGCAAGTTCTTGCGCTCTTCTTATGGCCTCTTGCGGAATCATAAATCGCCAAACTCCTGTAGTGGCAACACCTACAACAACCGAAACTACCCAGAAAGTGGAAAACACCACTATTCCCGAATCCATCTACGGTGAATGGATCGTATCTAACGCAGGGGGCAAAGCCGTAACTGGTGAAAACCGTCCCTACGTAATATTAGAGAAAACTGCTTCCTCAGCAGAATTAGTCAACTGCTACGCCAATGATGGTTGCAACACTCTGAACGGCTCTTACAAAATCACCCCAACAGGCACAATTACTCCGGCTGCCGAATTTGCATCTACCATGCGTCTATGCGCTGATGCACCATATGAAAACGCCATTAATAAAGCTATTATCGGTGTTCGCAACTATAAAATAGAACAAAATGGCAACACCTATACCCTCTCATTCACAAACGCCGAAGGTCAAACACTCATGACACTCACCAAAAGCGACATAAGTTTTATCAACGGAGCCTGGACAGTGACACGTATTGGCTCTACCGAAGTTAAATCCGACGACGGTCTTAAAATGGTGATCGACATAGCCGAACTGAAAGTTCATGGCAATGCCGGATGCAACGTACTCAACGGAAGTATCTACATTGCTCCGGACAAGCAGAATGCGCTCCAATTTCGCGATCTCATCACCACACGCATGACCTGCCCAAACATGGCTCTTGAACGCCAACTCCTCGTTGCGCTCGAACAAGTAGAAAGCGTAGCCAAAGGCACCTCGGAAAATACAGCCCTCCTCAAGGACGCTTCAGGCGAAACAGTCATCGAGCTAAAACGCCTCAACCTCAAAAAATAAACAGCCTCATATAACAGAAAAAGCCATCCGATTAATCGGATGGCTTTTTTGTCTGCATGAAGTAAAGAAAAATAGTCTTACTTATTATTTTCCACTTCAGGAGCAATTAGTTTATAGCCCTTACCGTGGATATTGATAATCTCGATGCTTGGATCGTCGCGCAGATGCTTACGCAGCTTGGTGATATACACATCCATACTTCTTGCATTGAAATAGTTATCGTCTATCCAGATAGTCTTCAACGCGAAGTTGCGTTCGAGTATTTCGTTCACGTGGGCGCAGAGCAAACTCAAGAGTTCCGACTCCTTAGTAGTAAGTTTCGTTACTTTATCATCTACCATAAGCACTTGCTTCTGGGTGTCGAAGGTAAATTTGCCGATTTTGTACATCGTAATTTCTTTGCCCTTCTTACCCTTCACGCGGCGGAGTATAGCCTCAATTCTGAACACCAATTCTTCCATTGAGAAAGGCTTGGTGATATAGTCATCGGCTCCGATTTTGAAACCTTCGAGAATATCTTCTTTAAGAGATTTTGCTGTAAGGAAAATGATGGGAACCTCCGAATTTACCGTACGGATTTCCTGTGCCAAAGCGAAACCATCTTTCTTCGGCATCATCACATCGAGGACACAGAGGTCGTATTTGCCCTTGAGAAAAGCCTTATATCCGCTCTCGCCGTCGGCGAATAAGTCGGCATTAAAGCCTTTAGCCTGAAGATACTCTCTGAGAAGCATACCCAGGTTTTCATCGTCTTCGCACAATAGGATACGCAGTCGTTCTTCCATAATTGCTAAATTTTAATTAGGGGTAATATTACTTTGAATTTCGTTTCTGTTCCAAGTTCGCTTTCCACGGTGATTTCGCCACCGAATTCGCCAACCATCTTATGCACGTAGGCCAATCCCAAGCCGAAGCCCTTCACATCGTGACGATTACCGGTCGACACTCGGTAGAATTTGTCGAATATCTTCTTCAAATCCTCCTTGCGAATACCGATACCATTGTCGGCCACTGTTATTTGCAAGCGATTGTTACTAAGATCGCGAGTCGACACCACGAGTCGCAGTGGTTCTTCCTCCCTGCGATATTTCACCGCGTTGTCAAGCAAGTTGAATATCACATTGGTAAAGTGCATTTCGTCAACGTGCACCATCGCATTGTCGGCACACAGATTTGCCTCAATTGTACCGCCATACTTCTCCACCTTTATCTTGAAGGTATGCACGATATTGGCTATCGACTCATTGGCATCAACATCTTGAAGTCGAAGAGTTGCTTTCTGACGGTCGAACATCGACATCTGAAGCACCTTTTCCACTTGAAAGCGTAGTCGTTTTGTTTCGTCGTTTATCACATCCGATATATGCTCAAGCATTTTCGGCGACTTTCTCACCGAATTATCATTGAGCATCTGCGCAGCCAGCGATATTGTCGATATCGGAGTCTTAAACTCATGCGTCATATTATTGATAAAGTCATTCTTCATCTCCGTTAGTTTTTTCTGACGGAATGCGACTATTATCGTGTAGAGAAATACTATCAGTAATATCAGCGTGAACACAAACGACGGGATCATAAACTTTATCGAATGGAAGATATAGTCCTTCTTATCCGGGAAATACACCTTCACATAGTTCAAGCGATTCTTTGAGTCGTTTGGGAAAAGCGTCTGAACAAACATATTATTATCGCCGGCATCTGCTGGATTATATCCTGCCGACTTATACACCACGGCTCCCATACGGTTAACCACAGCAAATTCATATGGCAGAAGCAATCCATTGTTGGCAAATTCGCTACTGAGCAGGCCGGCCACGGTTGCTGAGTCGGCACGCTGCTCTATCGGGCGATTACTTGACTGACTTATAATATTGAGTATTACCTCATTGAGCAATCCTCTCTGATATAGATACTGGCTACGTATCGTTTCTCTCAGATTGCGATATCGATTGGCTGCATCCAGATTACCAATCTTCGACTCAAACACTTTTGCATCACCTTTAATGGTAATATCGCCTTTGATACCCTCATTAGTAGTAAACGAATACTTCACACCGGTTTGGTCGATACCTCCTGATGAATATCGCGGAAGCACAGTCGACTCTATCTGTGCCACATCTTCTTCAAGAAAATGCTTGGTTTCCTCCTGCTCAAGCTCGGAGACCACGGCATACAAACTGCGCTTCACTCCCTCGGCAAATTGCTCATCGCGCATACGCACCATATCCCACATATACGTGATTTGCACGTATAGCAGACCGGCAAATGTAAGAGCCATTATTATTGTCAGAAACCAGATGGTCGACTTTTTCATCCTTGTTATTTTTAGTACATGAGCGATGCTATCATCTCATACACACCGTTTTAATCTTTATTATCTTAACAATCTATTCAGCCGATTGTTGTCGAGCTGCATAGTTCGAAGAAGCGCGATTAACACTTCGACCCAAAATTAACATAAAAGTGTGAAAATCGCAAATAAACTCAAGCGGTGAATATCTTTTTAAGATTTATTCACCCCGACCTTATCCTCCTTCGGAAGCGACAACTTAAGACAAGCCACTGCTATTATTCCGGCAAGAAGCGATCCGACTACTATGCCAAGTTTCGACTGATTCAACAGTTCTATACCATGCTCTCCCATAGTTGCAAACGACAGATTGGCAATAAATAGCGACACCGTAAATCCAATACCGCCAAGCACTGCCACCGAAGCCATCATTTTCCAATTTGCAGCTTCGGGCATTGATGCAAGTCCGAGTTTTACAGTAAGCCATGAGAAACTGAAAATACCCACAAACTTACCAATCACCAATCCGCAGATTATAGCAAGGCTTATTCCTTCCACCACCATCGCAGGATTCAAATTAAGCAAGTATATTCCGGCATTGGCAAACGCAAATAGAGGTACAATAAAGTAGTTCACTGCCGGATGAAGCGAATCTTCAAGGTCTTGGAGCGGCGATATCACCTTATCCGAAGCCGACTCCACTTCTTTAAGCCAGTTCATCTGCTCTTTGTCGAGGATTGTGCGCTTGGCCAGCTTTTCATCGTCGTCTCTATGGAAATGCGATATAGCATTGCGAATATCCTTGATATATTTCTGCGGAGCGAAGACGGGGGTGGCGGGAATGCAGAAAGCAACAAGCACACCGGCTATTGTCGGGTGTATTCCGGAGTTCAAAAACAAATACCACACTCCTCCGCCTATAAGCAGATAGAATGCCTTGCTCTGAATCTTCAGCACCGAGCCGAGCATCAGCACAACGAGCAATACAAAGGCATAAACCAGCAGCATAGCCTCAATATGAGTTGAATAAAACACCGCTATAACAATTATACCACCTATATCATCAACAACGGCCAGTGTTGTCAGAAATATTTTTAGCGACGTTGGCACTCTCGAACCGAGCATCGCCAACACCCCAAGAGAAAAGGCTATATCTGTAGCCATCGGTATGGCAGCACCGCCTACATAGTCCGTACCGCGACTCAGCAGATAGAACGTCAGTACCGGAAATATCATACCGCCCACAGCACCCATTATCGGAAGCAGAGCCTGTCTGAACGACGACAACTCCCCTACGAGCACTTCTCGTTTTATCTCCAATCCTATTGAGAAGAAAAACACCGCCATCAGCGCATCATTGATAAACTGAAGCATTGTCATTGGGTGTCCGGCATGGCTGAACAGATTGAAGTTGCCTATCTGCAAAAACACCTCTTGGTTCCAAAATTTGAAATAATACTGATTTATAGCTGGCACGTTTGCTACTATCATCGCCAATATTGTAGCAAAAATAAGCACATTACCACCATTCGCATGACGGCGCAAAGCCTGACGAGCCGCATAAAACGGATGCTCTATTAAGCGCATCGACGTTCCCTTTATTTTGGTTTCCATCATAGTTGTATTAATCTTATATTTTTAATTGTGTTTCTTGTCTATTACTTAATATTTTCACTTTTCTGTAGTAAACCGAGCCCGAGCAGAATGCCGCAGCAACACGCAACTATAGAACCTTCGATTCCATTATCTCCTCCGGTCAATATATTACTAAGAGCACCAACAATGCCAACCACTTGCGACAACATCATAAACGCCACCGCACCGAAGGCTATCGGCAATATCCATCAATAAAGGCATCTGCTTTCTCTGTTCACTCCTAAAGCAAATTATTCCTTCAATTATGCATAATTACAATTAGGAGTTGAACCGTTACTCATTTCATAACAATTCAACTCCTTATATAATTCGCATTTAGTCGAGTTTAAGCACTGCGAGGAATGCCTTCTGCGGCACCTCTACCGAGCCTATCTGCTTCATGCGCTTCTTACCTTTCTTCTGTTTTTCGAGCAACTTACGCTTTCGCGATATATCACCGCCGTAGCACTTTGCTGTAACGTCCTTACGGACAGCCTTGATTGTTTCACGAGCCACGATTTTTGCGCCGATGGCAGCCTGTATTGCTATATCAAACTGCTGTCGCGGGATTAGCTCTTTCAACTTCTCACACATACGGCGACCAAATGTCACGGCATTGTCAAAGTGAGTCAGTGTACTCAGTGCATCCACACTTTCACCATTAAGAAGTATATCAAGCTTCACGAGCTTCGACTCACGGAAATCATGGATATGATAGTCAAACGATGCGTACCCCTTTGATATACTCTTCAACTTATCATAGAAGTCTATCACGATTTCACCGAGCGGCATATCAAATATAAGCTCCATGCGATTTCCCGATATATACTCCTGCTTCACAAGCTCACCGCGCTTACCAAGACAGAGTGTCATTATCGGCCCGATAAAGTCGGCGCGTGTAATAATTGATGAGCGGATATAAGGTTCTTCGATTCGCTCTATAAGAGTCGGATCGGGCAATCCCGACGGATTGTGCACCTCTATCATCTCGCCGCGCTTGTCATAAACGTGATACGATACGTTGGGCACAGTCGTTATCACATCCATGTCAAACTCACGTCCAAGTCGCTCTTGGATAATCTCCATATGCAGAAGTCCCAAGAATCCGCAACGGAATCCAAATCCCAAAGCTGCCGACGATTCGGGCTGGAACGTCAACGAAGCATCGTTGAGCTGAAGTTTTTCAAGCGAAGCGCGGAGATTTTCAAAATCCTCGGTTTCTATCGGATATACACCGGCAAACACCATAGGCTTCACTTCTTCAAATCCGGCAATGGCTTTTTCACACGGACGCTCCACGTGGGTTATCGTATCGCCCACCTTTACTTCCTTCGAGGTCTTGATACCGGATATTATATATCCTACATTTCCGGCCGACACCTCATCTCGCGGCGACATATTAAGCTTCAGTACACCTATTTCATCGGCATGATACTCCTTACCGGTCGACACAAACTTCACGAAGTCATTCTTACGAATTGTGCCGTCTTCAATTTTGAAATAAGCTATAATGCCTCTAAACGGATTAAACACCGAGTCGAAAATCAACGCACGAAGTGGTGCTTTCGGGTCGCCTTCAGGGGCTGGTATACGGTCTACAATAGCCTTCAATATCTCTGGAACACCGATTCCGGTTTTGCCGCTGGCGCGAATTATATCATCGCGCTCACAGCCAAGCAGATCCATTATTTGATCCTCCACTTCTTCGGGATTCGCACTATCGAGGTCTACTTTGTTCACCACCGGTATAATCTCAAGATTATTATCGATGGCCATATACAGATTTGAGATTGTCTGAGCCTGAATACCCTGCGAGGCATCTACGATAAGCAATGCGCCTTCGCAAGCCGCTATCGAACGCGACACTTCATAACTGAAGTCTACGTGCCCCGGAGTGTCAATAAGATTCAGCACATAGTCTTCACCATCGAGAGCATAGTTCATCTGAATAGCATGACTCTTAATCGTAATGCCGCGCTCACGCTCAAGATCCATATCATCAAGCACCTGGTTTTGCAGGTCCTTACCGCCTACTGTATTCGTATACTCCAAAAGGCGATCGGCAAGCGTACTCTTACCATGATCGATATGCGCTATGATGCAGAAATTTCTTATATTCTTCATTCAACTTATTCTATTAGGCTACAAAAATACTCAAAAATCTTTAACTAAAATAGGCGCGACGCCCTTAAAAAAGAACCTCGCGCCCTATGCATCGGCGAAATCTTCAATTATTCATGTATTTTTCACTATCGAATCAGTAGTTCCACTGACAAGCTACCATCCTCAAGTCGTCGCAACCGATAGTTCGCAAATCAAACAGCATATTGTTTCGACAGTTTATGTACACTAAGGATGAGTCAAACGAAACATCGAGCATTGTCAACTGATTGTTATTGCAGAGCAGTCGCTGCAAGAAGGTCTGATTGTCCAGCGACAGACTCGTCAGATCATTGTACGAGCAGTCTACAAACATCAGATTCCTACACCCTTCCACATCAAGCGTAGTCAAATCATTATACGAGCACACCAAGTCAAGCAGATTCGTACAATTTCTCACTCCGAGCGACACCATATTATTATCACTGCATATAAACGTCGACAGCGATGGAAGACCCGACACTATCATCGACGATATTTGATTGTCGTCTATATTCAGATTTTTCAAATTCTCCACCCCCATCAGAGTGAGCGTTGTCAGTTTGTTGTAGCCACAATACAGATTCTTAAGATTCGTACAGCCACTCACAACCAGATTTTCGAGATGACACCCCTGACAATTCAGTGTTACGAGCGATGGCGAATTCGCCACATTCAATTCCACAAACAAATTGTTTGAGCAATTCAGATTGCTAAGCAGTGGCACATCTTCGAGCGACAAATCCGTAAGACGATTCTTATAAATCTGAACCCTCATAAGATTTGAACACCCCGACATATCCACCTCCGTAAGAGCGTTACGCGAAGCATTAAGATCGGTGAGGGCATTATCACCGGCCACACTGAGCCACGTTATCTTGTTGCGCGACACATCCACCTTGCGCAACTCCGTAAATTGCGACAAATCAAGCTGTCCGGCCAGATGCTTATCCTTCCATTCGATAGCTGTCACATGACCGTTTTCCACCGTCACCCCCTCGATAGTAGCAATCGAATTAATATCCGCCACCATCAGAGCCTGAGCATTAGTCTGCTCGCGCTCTGCTTTCTGCGACAAAAAAGCCCTTAGCTGCTTCGCTTCATTTTTGTCCACCTTTTGAGCGAATACCGTCATACATCCGAGCATGATGGTAATCATTACAATCACTTTCTTCATAGATTAATCAGTTGGGATTTTGATTTCTTTTTACACTTCTAACAACACCCATTAAAGAAAGTTGCTTCCGACGACACGTTTTCTGCAAATTACCCAACAAATCAAACGCCTCGACGGAATACCGTCGAGGCGTTCATATCATTATTTTAAATTTTTCAGAAAGGCAGGTCGCGGTCATCCGGCGAATTTCCGCCGAGAAAATCAGCAGTTCCGCCACTAAGTTGCCCCGACGTATCCATCATACCATCGTTGAGTTTCGAGCCGATTGTCGACTGCACTTCGCTCTCACCCTCCTCCGACCAGTTTTCAAATCTGGCGAATTTAGCCTTAAAGCGAAGTTCCACATCATCCACGCGACCACTACGGTGCTTGGCGACTATAAATTCTGCAAGACCACGAATATCACGATCCGTTCCGTCGGTTCCGGAGCGCAGATAATACTCAGGACGGTGAATAAAGCAAACGATGTCGGCATCTTGTTCGATTGCACCACTTTCGCGAAGGTCAGACAGTTGCGGTCTTTTCCCCTCCTTACTATCAGCTCCGCGCGATTCAACGCTTCGGTTCAACTGCGACAGTGCTATAATCGGGATATTCAACTCTTTAGCAAGCTGCTTGAGTGAACGCGAAATCATACTCACCTCCTGTTCACGACTGCCAAACTTCATACCCGAAGCGTTCATCAGCTGAAGATAGTCGATGATTATTATCTTGATACCATGTTCTCTCACCAGGCGACGCGCTTTCGTGCGAAGTTCAAAGATTGAGAGCGATGCAGTATCGTCGATGAATAGCGGTGCACCATAAAGGTGCTTGATGCGTGCCATCAGCTGATCCCACTCTACGTGTTCGAGCTGACCGCTCTTGATTTTTTCACTCGGCAACTCACACACGTTGCTTATCAATCGGTTTACAAGCTGCAAATTCGACATTTCGAGCGAGAACATTGCCACAGGAATGTTGTAGTTCACCGCCATATTCTTCGCCATAGACAGCACAAACGCAGTCTTACCCATTGCCGGACGTGCAGCGATGATGATAAGGTCTGAATTTTGCCATCCCGACGTAAGTTGGTCGAGTTTATGAAATCCCGTTTCAAGTCCGCTTAATCCCGAAGTTCGATTGGCAGCAGCCTGAATCTGCTCGATAGCCGAACCGATTACAGGGTCGATTTGAGTTACATCCTTCTTTACGTTTCGTTGCGAAATTTCAAAAAGTCTACCCTCCGCTTCCTGCAATAGATCGTCAACGTCATTACTCTCGTCAAATGCCTTCCTTTCTACATCAGCGGCAAACGAAATAAGCTCACGTGCCAGATATTTCTGAGCCACGAGACGCGCATGATACTCGGCATTCGCACCCGAAGCCACTCGCGAAGTAAGCTCCGATACAAACACGGGGCCTCCGACCTCGTCAAGAGTGCCATTACGACGAAGCTGCTCGGTGACAGTAAGCATATCGATAGGCTGCTGAGCGGCACCGAGATTCTGAATTGCTTCATATATCTTCTTGTTGGCAGGCTCATAAAAGCTATCTGGCTTTAAGATGTCGCACACGGCCGTATAAGCATCCTTCTCAAGCATCAATGCGCCGAGAACCGCTTCTTCAAGGTCTTTATCGCGCGGCTGTTGCCTACCGCCGAAATCATATAAAGGCGAATTTTTAGGACTTTGACGTCGTCCGGAGGTTGTAAATTCCATTTACGATTATATTATTAAGGTGAAAGCGGACAATAACCGCATCCGACACAAAATTACTAATTTTTTGACTAACTTTGTCCGGACAACTCTACATTAATATGATTGTATTTCCTAACGCCAAAATCAACATCGGCCTAAACATTACTTCTCGTCGCGCCGACGGTTATCACGAAATCGTAACTGTAATGGTTCCCGTACCGTGGACAGACATTCTTGAGATTGTGCCGGCAAAGTCCGACCAATCCACACTCAATGTTTCCGGACGCGCCGTCAACTGCCCTGCCGAAAAAAATCTTGTAATGAAGGCCTACCGCGCAATGGAATCACAATTCAATCTACCCCCTGTCGACATTCATCTCCACAAAATAATCCCCGATGGAGCCGGACTTGGTGGCGGCTCGGCCGATGCTGCTTTTACAATCAAAGCACTCAACGATTTATTCAACCTTTCCCTCCCTGACTATCAACAGGCTACGATAGCTGCCGGCATCGGTGCCGACTGCCCGTTCTTTATCTACAATCGTCCGATGCTTGCCACAGGTATTGGAACCGACCTCACCCCAATCGACATTGATCTATCGGGTAAAACCATTGTTCTCGTCAAGCCAAACGACAGCGTATCAACCGCAGAAGCTTATGCCGGAGTATCTCCTAAACTCCCTGACACACCCCTCCCCACACTTCTGAATGAACTTTCGATCAGTAAATGGCAAAACGCTGTAGTCAACGATTTTGAACACTCTGTTTTTCCAAAACACCCATCGATTGCAGCCATCAAAAGCAAACTTTTAGATTTAGGAGCCGTCTACGCTTCGATGTCAGGCTCTGGTTCAGCCGTATATGCCCTGTTCGACAGCGAAATCGTGTCAGACCGCATAGAAGCAACATTTCCCGGCACATCCACTTTTTGCAGAACGTTTTAACTACCATTTTTGTTAATATTTTTATCAAAGTGTATCTGCCGACATAGTTTGGCAGAGTTTTTGTTATGACAAAAATGTTCAACACATGAAATCAAAACATCTTTCAGCATGAAATCAAATAACGAAAATCAGCAACCCCAACCAAATTCTCAGCAGGAACAGTTCGACAACGACGTAGAAGCAACCGAATGCGTCGACAACAATGAAGTAGCCGAAGAAAACGTCGAAGAAGAAATCAGCGAAATCGACGCACTGCGCAATCAATTGGCTGAGGCGAAAGAAACCATTGAAAAAGAGAAAAAAGAATACCTCTTTTTGATGGCCGAATTTGACAACTATCGTAAACGCACCACTAAGGAGAAGAGCGACATTATTCGCAATGCTGCCGAAAGTGCCATGAAAGGTATTCTCCCCATTGTCGACGACTTTGAACGTGGCATCGAAGCCAACAAGGAAGCTGCAGACATCGAAGCTGTCAAGGAGGGCATGATTCTCATCTACAATAAATTCATCAAATACCTCGAACAAAACGGCGTTAAAGTAGCCGAATCTACCGGAAAGCCTTTCGATCCCGACACTCAGGAAGCCATAGCTCTCGTTCCTGTACCCGATGAAGAAATGAAAGGCAAAGTAATCGATACACCCACTAAAGGATATACCATCAACGACAAAGTGCTTCGCCACGCAAAAGTAGTGGTGGGACAATAATTTTTTCACTTTTAATTTAATCAACTCCTACCCTATTTTCGATGGACAAAAGAGATTATTACGAAGTGCTTGGGGTCGCAAAGACCGCAACTCCCGATGAACTTAAAAAGGCTTATCGCAAATTAGCCATCAAATACCACCCCGACAAAAATCCGGGCGACAAAGAAGCTGAAGAAAAATTCAAAGAAGCCGCCGAAGCTTACGACGTGCTCAGCAATCCTGAGAAGCGTCAGAAGTACGACCAATTCGGTCATAACATGGGTCCACAGGGATTCCCCGGTGGCGGTGGAGGCTTCTACTCTACCGGTGGCATGTCGATGGACGATATATTCTCGGCATTCGGCGACATTTTCGGTGGTGGATTCGACATGGGCGGATTTGCAAGTGCCGGTGGCGGTCGCGCGCGCAAGCGTCAGCGTCGTGGCGATGACCTCCGCATCACCCTCAAACTCACTCTCGAAGAAATCGCAAAGGGTGTATCAAAAACCCTAAAACTTAAAGCATTTGCCAAGTGCGACCATTGTAATGGAACCGGAGCTAAGGATGGAAAGTCATTTACCACATGTTCCACTTGTCACGGTTCAGGCACTATTCGCCGCACTCAGCAGACCATGTTCGGCATACGTGAATCGGCATCAATTTGTCCCGACTGTAATGGCGAAGGAAAGACCATACAGGAGAAGTGCTCATTCTGCAACGGCACCGGAGTTGAACACCGCGAGCAGACCGTATCGTTCAACATACCCGCAGGCGTGGCCGATGGCATGACCCTAACCCTTAAGGGCAAGGGCAACGCGCCCATGCACGGAGGCGTAAACGGCGACCTTCTTATCGTCATCGAAGAGATAAAACACCCCGAACTCATTCGCGACGGCAACGACGTGATTTACAACCTGATGCTTGATTTCCCCACCGCCGCCCTCGGTGGCTCGGTAGAAGTCCCAACTATCACAGGTCGCGCCCGTCTGAAAATTGCCCCCGGCACACAGCCCGGCAAAATTCTGCGCCTGCGTGGCAAAGGACTTCCATCAACAGACGGCTATAACACAGGCGATGAGCTGATTAACATCATGGTCTATGTGCCTGAAAACCTCGACAGCGAAGAGAAGGAAGCTATCGAAAAACTGCGTAACAAGTCAAACATCATGCCAACAGACTCAGCTAAAAGCAGAATTTTCAGTAAGCTCCGCCACATATTCGACTAAAATTAAGCGTATCAATAAACCATATCATCGAATGAAACTATCATTTCTGGCAGCAGCTCTGCTTCTTATCGTAGCACCATTTGCTAAAGCAGACAATCCTGCCATTATTCCGCTTCCTGCAAAAGTAAAAGTTAAAGGCATGAGTGGTTTCGAAGTCAATCGACCGCTCACTGCCTCTGTCGCATCATATCCCGGTGATAGCATCGGTAAAATCGCCAATGATTTTTTCAACCAGTTGCCGGGCAAGGTTACTATCATCAACAAATCGAAAGGCGACATCAATTTCAAGCTCAACAAGAAGCTCTCATCAGAAGCTTATGCCATTAAATCGACATCTAAAAGCTTGACTATCGAGGCATCGGCTCCTGCCGGATTTTTCTATGGCGTACAAACTATCAAGCAACTTCTCGAATCCGACAGCATCAACGTGATTCCGTCAATGGAAATCACCGACGCTCCTCGCTTTGGATGGCGCGGATTTATGCTTGACGAGGGTCGCCACTTCTACGGCAAGGAAGAGGTCAAGAAGATTCTCGACATGATGGCGCTCTACAAGCTCAATCGCTTTCACTGGCACTTAACCGAAGACCAGGGCTGGCGTATTGAAATCAAAAAATACCCCCGCCTCACTCAAGTTGGAGCATGGCGCGATAGTGAGCGTCTTGGTTGGGGTAAAGAATATATGCCCGAAGTTCTCCCCCATCCCTACGGTGGTTTCTATACTCAGGATGATATCCGCGAAGTAGTGGCATATGCCAAAGACCGCTTTATCGAAATAATCCCGGAAATCGACATTCCAGGTCACACCAAAGCCGCAGTAGCTGCTTATCCTGAAATTCTCGCTTGCGACCCCGAAAAGCCCCATACTGTATGGCTATGGCAGGGTGTCACCGATGACGTTATCAATGTAGCCAATCCTGCTGCCGTACAGATGTCAAAAGATATCCTCGATGAAGTTATCTCGCTTTTCCCGTTTGAATACCTTCACCTCGGTGGCGATGAATGCCCTACAAACAAGTGGAAAGCCAACAAGCAATGCCAAGAGCGTTTGAAACAGATAGGTTCTACCAACTTCCGCGACCTGCAACTCGATTATTACAAACAGCTCCAAGCTCATATCAATGCGAAGCCACAAACCGAACGTCGCAAGCTCGTGTTCTGGAATGAAGTGCTCTATGGCAACACCGATATGCTCGACAACGACATTACCGTTATGGCTTGGGTTGGTGCCGACAAAGCTGCTCTTGATGCTGCACAGCGCGGTTTTGAAACAATCCTCACCCCCCAAATACCTTACTACATCAATCGCAAGCAATCGAAATCGCCCGACGAACCTCGCACACAGGGTCACGGAACGGAAACTCTTGAAGCTGTATATGCCTACGTGCCGATGAATAATACTCCGGCCGAACTAACCGGCAAATACAAAGGCGTACAAGCAAATTTCTGGACCGAATATGTTACAGACGCTCCATTGCTCGAATATTTGATGTTACCTCGCCTCATCGCAGTGGCAGAAGCAGCGTGGACTCCTCAAGATCTTCGCGAATACACCAATTTTGTTGCTCGCCTACAGCAACATGAGCCGATTTTAATAAAGCGAAACTTCAACTATGCGACTCACGCATTCTCAAAAAAGTAAATCGTTAAATTAAAACTCGAAACATTAACTCGTATCAACTTCCTTGCTAAACTCATCCATTCTGAGTACCTTTGTGAGCAAAGAAGAAAAATGAGACGATCTAAATGTTTTAATCTTATACTGCCGACCGTAGCTGTAGCACTTATAGTCGCTTCATGCTCCGGTCGGCATTCTGCTTCTAAATCGGCTGATTCTACTTCTACCGACAGCACCGAAACAACCTCGATAGAGTCTCAACCTACGCTTGTATATCTCCCCGATACAGTCTACCCATCAGCCTCTGCGGTGCGCCACAACATTGAAATATGCGACACTACCACATCCAGCTCATTAGCCTCACTCAATGATAGTTATGACATTTCGCGCGGGCTCCTCACCTTCCGCGGTGGCGCTCTTCGCAATGCAGACTTTCATGGCACATTAAACGGAACTCCATCGACCATCGAAGTAGATTGGCGATTTAAGACAAAGCAAGCTCGCACCTCCGAAACTCAAGGCTCATGGGGTGGAGGCTCGGGATGGACCGGACAACCGCTATACATCGAATGGCCAGATAGTTGCATCAAACGATTCCAAGCCAACGACTCTTTAACCGAAAACTTTTCATCCAAAGAAATTATTGTTGGCTCTCTTGACGGAAATGTTTATTTCATTGATTTCAACACCGGCAAAGCCTCGCGCAACGCCATCGATGTCATAAATCCAATTAAAGGCACTATTTCTCTCGACCCAAGCCTTAACGGCAATCTCTACGTTGGTCAAGGCATTCCTATCGAACGTCCTTTCGGCGCCCTTGTCATAGACTTGAATTCTCACAAGATTACCCACACTTTTCCAGAAGACCCCAAAGCACAACGCCGATGGGGCGCGTATGATTCCTCCCCTCTCCGCATCGGACAATTCCTATTCCGCCCTGGAGAAAACGGCACTATCTACAAGTTCCTAATAAAACCAGGCGGTCTTAGTCTTCATTCCACCCTTCGCTACACCGTAAACGGTTCTCCTTCCGGCATAGAAGCTTCAATGAGTGCTTTTGCCAACTACGGATACACGGCCGATAATCACGGCAATGTGATATGTATCAATCTCAACACACTCCGCCCTGTATGGCACTATGCTATGGGTGACGATACCGACGCCACCCCCACCATAATTCCTGAGGAAGGGCACCCATACGTATACACCGGTAGCGAAATCGACCGACAGGAAGAAGGATTCGCCAAATTTGTCAAGCTCGATGGATTGACCGGCAAACCTGTATGGGAAACAAAATTACCAGGTCTTCGCGCCGACATAAATGAAAAACATTTCGATGGTGGTTTTTACTCCTCTCCACTCCCAGGCTCCGGGAATTGCAGCCACCTCATATTTGCCAATATGGTCGAAAATCTTGACGGTCAAAATGGCAAATTTGTAGCTTTCGACCGCACATCCGGCAATATCGTCTACTCAACTCCTCTTCGCTACTACGCCTGGTCATCGCCTGTAGGACTTCTCAATGAAAAGGGCGAAATGTTTGTATTCACAGGCGATTGCAGCGGTAACGCATACATCATCAACGGCATCAACGGGAAAATACTGCACCGGGCTCACATCGGTAGCAATTTTGAATCATCGCCTATTGTCGTTGGAAATTCCATAATCGTCGGCTCTCGTGGCGACACCATCTTCAAAATGTCGATTAAATGATAAAGAAACTAACCATTAGCCTCATAGGACTATCAATATTTTTATCGGCCGGGGCACAAAAACTCACATCAAATATAGGCAAAGTTGACAATGGTTATAATTTTTGGCTTTACTGCCCCGACCCATCTCTCGACGATGAGTTAGAAGCAAAACCGCTTATCATATTTCTTCACGGAGCAAGTCTTTGTGGCAACAATCTCGACCGTGTACGACGATACGGAACTATCGATGCCATAGAACGTGGACAGAAATTCGATGCCTACGTTATAGCCCCTCAAAATCCTGGGGGAGCATGGAATCCCACACGAGTAATGAATGTGATTGACTACGTTACCGACAATCACAATGTTGACTACGACCGAATCTATGTTCTTGGCATGAGCTTAGGTGGATTCGGCACTATAGATCTTGCAGCCACATATCCTGATCGCATAGCTGCTGCTATGGCTTTCTGCGGCGGTACTACAATGAAAGACATCTCCGGCCTCACCGATGTCCCCCTTTGGATAATTCATGGCACAGCCGACCGCGCTGTCAGCGTAAGCCAAAGTGACAAAGTGGTTTCAGCTATTGAGTCGGCTGCCGGAGGCTCGGCTCCGCGACTCATCTACGACCGTATACCAGGCGTAAACCACTCTCAGCCATCGCGCTTATTTTATCTCCAAGAGTGCTATGATTGGCTCTTCACCCATACACTCAAAGACAAAAGTCGCACAGTCTCGGAGAGTTTCGCCGTGAAAAATCATTTACAAAAGAAGACCACCCTAAAGAGCAAGAAAAAAAACACCTCGTCTAAAAAGTCGACCAAGAAATCTTCTAAAAAGAAATCCTCGTCAAAAGCCAAGGCTTCAAAAAAGAAATAAACAAAAAACAGCCCAACAAATATACAGGCCGCCAGAAATATTCTGGCGGCCTGTAATTTATCTAATAGATACGATTTTACTAATCAAACTTCTTTCGGTTGAATATAAATCCGCGACCGAGATATTTCTCACGCACAACAGGATTCACAGCCAGCTCTTCTGAAGTTCCCTGAAAGAGAATCTTTCCATCAAACAACAAGTATGCTCTATCCGTAATACTCAATGTCTCAGGTGCATTATGGTCGGTTATCAGAATACCTATATTTTTCTCTTTTAGTTTATACACGATATACTGAATATCCTCCACTGCAATAGGGTCAACACCGGCAAA
Organism: uncultured Bacteroides sp.; assembly: GCA_964416545.1. Classification (GTDB taxonomy): domain Bacteria; phylum Bacteroidota; class Bacteroidia; order Bacteroidales; family Muribaculaceae; genus Paramuribaculum. Next base: position 22,397 of record CAYQEN010000004.1, read on the forward strand.
CGGTTCGTCAAGCATTATAAACTTCGGATTAATGGCCAAACATCGCGCAATTTCTGTTCTGCGACGTTCTCCACCCGACAACTGGTCACCTAAGTTTTTACGCACCTTTTCCAGTCGAAATTCAGCAATAAGCGATTCGAGTTTCTCTTTCTGATACTCTTTCGATGTATTGGTCATTTCAAGCACGGCACGGATATTATTCTCCACGCTCAACTTGCGAAATACCGATGCTTCTTGCGCCAAATAGCCAATACCATTCTGCGCACGTTTATACACCGGATACTTCGTAATATTCAAATCATCGAGAAATATCTGCCCTTCGTTGGGTGTAATCAGACCGGTGGTCATATAGAACGTAGTTGTCTTACCAGCACCATTAGGGCCAAGCAGACCTACAATCTCGCCCTGCTTCACATTTATAGACACATGGTTTACCACCGTGCGCTTGCCATACTTCTTGACAAGATTATCAGTGCGTAGCACCATCTTTTTCAACTCGCCGGACTCGACCGATGTATTTACGTTTTCTTCCATCAGCTATTTTTTAAAGCGTGAGCTTTAAGCAAACGCGATTCTATATAATCAGTAAGCAAATTGATAGCCACAATATTATTTCCTCCCTGAGGCACTATCAAATCGGCATATCTCTTGGTCGGCTCAATATACATTGAGTGCATAGGCTTCAACACATTTTCATAACGGTCGAGCACCATCTGCGGTGTACGCCCACGCTCTACACAATCACGAGCTATGACACGTATCAGACGGTCATCGGCATCAGCGTCAACAAACACCTTCACATCAAGCATATCGCGCAACACAGGATCGGTAAGGACCAAAATACCTTCTACAATCACTACGTCGCGTGGCTCAACTGTTACCGTTTCAGCTTGACGTGTACACGTCAAATACGAATATGTAGGCATCTCAATAGTCTTACCGGCTTTAAGCTCATTGAGCTGTTCGACAAGCAGACTCCATTCGATAGCTGCCGGCTCATCGAAGTTTATCTTGCTACGCTCCTCTACAGGAATATGGCTCGAATCCTTATAGTAAGAATCCTGTGGCAATACCGCCACCTCACCAAGTGGAAGCGACTTTATTATCTTATTGACAACGGTGGTTTTTCCCGAACCGGTACCACCTGCTATACCTATTATCAGCATACATTTTAGTTAATTGTCCCGGCAAAAATTTCGCCGATGCAAATATACCCAATATTCGGCGAATATCAAAAGCCATGCCGGATGACAGAAACAGAAGATTTTGTACCTTTGTAAAATGGATTTTAAGATTTCTTCCAAATATCAACCGACAGGCGACCAACCGCAAGCCATTCAACAACTTTCGGACGGCGTGAGAGAGGGTATTCCCGCTCAGACGCTACTTGGTGTCACCGGCTCAGGCAAGACCTTCACTATGGCCAATGTCATTCAGCAGGTCAAGAAGCCCACGCTCATTCTTAGCCACAATAAAACACTCGCCGCTCAACTGTATGGAGAATTCAAGAATTTCTTCCCAGAAAACTCCGTACAGTACTTCGTATCATACTACGACTACTATCAACCGGAAGCCTACATTCCGTCGGTCGACAAGTACATCGAAAAAGACTTGATGATAAACGACGAAATCGACAAACTGCGTCTGGCTACAACATCTGCACTTCTCTCCGGCCGCAAGGACATCATCGTAGTCAGTTCCGTTTCATGTCTTTACGGCATGGGCAATCCTGAAGACTTCAACAGCAATGTCATTGACATCCATGTCGGCATGAAGTTGAGTCGCAATGTATTTCTTCGCGAACTTGTCAACGCTCTATACAGCAGAAACGAAATTAACTTCTCACGTGGCAATTTCCGCGTAAAGGGCGATACCGTCGATATTTATCTTGCCTACGAAGAAATTGTGGTAAGAGTAGTATGGTGGGGCGATGAAATCGAATCCATAGCCACATTCTACCCCACCGACTATGTTACTCTCGGCGAACAAGACTCATTTAAGATTTTCCCGGCCAACATATTCGTCACTTCTCGCGAGCGCATGGCTGCCGGCATTGCGCAAATCGAACTTGACTTAGGCGAACAAGTCGGATTTTTCTACAAAGAAGCTCGCGAACTTGAAGCGAAACGACTGAGAGAGCGCGTCACCTACGACGTTGAAATGATGCGCGAAGTAGGACACTGCTCAGGCATCGAAAACTATAGCCGCTACTTCGACGGCCGTCGACCGGGTATGCGTCCGTTCTGCCTGCTCGATTATTTTCCTAAAGACTTCCTTACCATAATCGACGAAAGCCACGTTACCGTGCCACAAGTACGAGCCATGTATGGTGGCGACCTTTCTCGAAAGATGAACCTTGTGGAATACGGATTTCGTCTTCCCGCAGCCCTCGACAATCGTCCGCTGAAATTCGAAGAGTTTGAAAGTCTCACCAATCAAGTCATATATGTGAGTGCCACTCCGGCTGACTATGAGCTCAACCGCAGCGAAGGAGTGGTTGTCGAGCAGATTATCCGCCCCACAGGCCTACTCGACCCAATAATCGAAGTCCGACCGTCGCTACACCAAATCGACGACCTCATGGAAGAAATACAGCTTCGCGTAGAGCGTGACGAGCGCGTTCTCGTTACTACACTCACCAAGCGCATGGCTGAAGAACTCAATGATTATCTCACAAAACTACGCGTAAAAGCAGCATATATCCACAGCGATGTCGACACTCTCGACCGCATTCGTATTCTTGACGACCTCCGCTCGGGCGTTTACGATGTTCTTATCGGTGTCAACCTTCTTCGCGAAGGTCTCGACCTTCCTGAAGTATCATTGGTAGCAATTCTTGATGCCGACAAGGAAGGATTCCTACGCTCTCACCGCTCCCTTACGCAAACCGTAGGTAGAGCGGCTCGAAATCTCAACGGCACTGTCATCATGTATGCCGACAAGATTACCGAATCGATGCAGCTCACCATTGACGAAACAGCACGTCGTCGTTCAATACAGCTGGCCTACAACGAAGAACACGGCATAACCCCGACTGCAATAATCAAAGCTCGCAATCATATCATCGGCATTGATAAAGAGAGTAACGAAAACTCTCAGACGAGTCCGTCGCGCCACACAAAGAAACCGGCTGTCGACAAGAAGAGTACTCCACGAGAGTATCAAACTCCCGACATGTACGAACTCGAATGCCAAACTTCAGCAAACATAGCCGCCGATCCTGTTATCCCATATATGACAGCCGACGAGCTACAAAAGTCTATTACAAAACGCCGTATGGAAATGGTAGAAGCAGCCAAACGAATGGACTTTATAGAGGCTGCTCGCCTGCGCGATGAAGTGCTTAACATGGAAGAACTACTCAACTCTAAACAAAACAACAATGGATCCAACTCGTGACCTTTCATTATACCTACCGACCTCTGTAAAAGAGATGAAAATTCTTGGATGGGATCACGTTGATGTGGTTCTATTCAGCGGTGACGCTTATGTCGACCACCCCTCATTCGGTGCTGCCGTCCTCGGACGCGTGCTTCAGTCGCACGGCTACAATGTGGCCATTGTTCCGCAACCAAATTGGCAAGACGATCTGCGCGACTTCAAAAAATTCGGTGCACCTCGCTTGTTTTTCGGAGTATCAGCCGGAGCCATGGACTCTATGGTCAACCACTACACCGCAGCCCGTCGCCGTCGTAGCGATGATGCATACACTCCAGGAGGTCGACACGGCGCTCGCCCAGACTACCCAACAATTGTCTACTCCGACATTCTCAAAAATCTATTCCCCGACACACCTGTCATAGCAGGAGGCATTGAGGCATCAATGCGCCGCTTGTCGCACTACGACTATTGGCAAAATCGTCTGCGCCCATCAATTCTTGTTGATTGTCACGCCGACATGATTATCTACGGCATGGGCGAAAAGCCCATCGTTGAAATAGCACGTCGCATTGAAGCCGGCGAAAAGATATCCGACATAAAAGATGTGCGTCAGACCGTTGTTCGTTTACCAAAAGCGTCCGTTCCATTACAGGACGATAATAACATAATTCTCAACGCATACGACACTTGCCTGACGGATAAACGCGCTCAATCGGTCAATTTCAAACATATAGAGCAACAGTCAAATCGCATTGAAGGTTCTACCCTATGGCAACTTCATGGCGACGTGGCCATCAAGGTAAATCCAATGTTCCCGCCGATGACAACGGAAGAAATAGATGCCTCTTTCGACCTCCCCTACACTCGACTACCACATCCGCGATACAAGGGAAAGACTATTCCGGCCTACGACATGATTCGCCATTCGGTCAATATGCACCGCGGTTGCTTCGGCGGATGCGCATTCTGCACTATTTCCGCACATCAGGGCAAATTTATTGCGTCAAGAAGCAAAGCATCGATTCTAAAGGAAGTAAAAAAGGTCACTGAAATGCCCGACTTCAAAGGGTATATAAGCGACCTCGGAGGCCCCTCAGCCAATATGTACGGTATGCGCGGTCGCAACATAGAAGCCTGTCGGAAATGCTTACGCCCATCGTGTCTCCATCCGAAGCCATGCCCTAATCTCAACACCGATCATACACAACTGCTCGACATTTACCATACTGTCGATGCATTGCCTGCCGTAAAGAAGTCATTTATAGGTAGCGGCGTGCGTTATGATCTCTCAATGCACCATACCGGCGACAAAAAAATCGATGCCATCAATCGTCGATACAACCGCGAACTGATTGAACACCACGTATCCGGACGCTTAAAAGTCGCTCCTGAGCACACGGCCGATAGTGTACTCGAAATTATGCGCAAACCATCTTTTTCGCTCTACTACGAATTCAAAAAGATTTTCGATAAAGTAAACCGCGACTGTGGATTGCGACAGCAACTCATACCTTACTTTATTTCGAGCCACCCCGGATGCCATGAAGTTGACATGGCCGAGCTCGCAGTCGAAACAAAGAGTCTCGACCTCCACCTCGAACAAGTTCAAGACTTCACCCCAACCCCAATGACGCTCTCTACCGAAATTTATTATACTGGAATCCACCCATACACCGGAGAGAGAGTATTCACAGCCACATCCCAAGAGGAGAAACAGAATCAACGAAAATATTTTTTCTGGTACGACAAGACTTACCGCGCCGATATTGAACGCTCGCTTCGCCGACTCCACCGTCCCGAACTTATAGCTCGCCTCTTTCCTGCATACCGCGGTCGTCAACGCTAATTGACCAAAAACATCAAATTGAGATACAAAAAAATCAGCGGCCTACTAAAGGTCGCTGATTTTTATATTAATATTTAGTTTATATCAAGCCTTGATAGCCTCTATTGCAGCGGTAAGTCCGGCAATTTTGGCTTCAGCATCTGCCAATTTCTGACGCTCTGCAGCAACTACCTTTTCAGGCGCACCGCTTACGAAGCGTTCATTCGACAGCTTCTTCATTACCGATGCCTTGAATCCTTCGTAATATTCAAGATCTTTATTCAGCTTAGCCAGTTCTGCTTCGATATCAACAGAAGCGCGAGGTAGCGGAACATTTATTTCAGTTGCTCCAACCATAAATGTAGATGCGGCAGGATCTTTCTCTGCATTATGATTAACAGCCTCAACATTACAGAGTTTCTTAACGAGCGAATCTTCAGCAACGGGCCAAGTACCAAGTACATTTACTGTAAGCATTGCCTTATTTGGAATATTTTTGACTGCTCGCACATTGCGCACACCGGCTGCCACTTCCTTCACGTGCTCCATCATACGAAGTATTTCGTCATTTGGCTGAGCCGCCTTCGGAGTTGCGGCATACATGATTGACTCACCAGGCTTACGCTCTGTAAGGTTCTGCCAAAGCTCCTCGGTAATAAATGGCATGAACGGGTGGAGCAGACGCAGAAGTTCATCGAAATATCCAAGAGTAGCTTCGAGAGTAACCTTATCAACAGGCGATCCGTAAGCAGGCTTCACCATTTCAAGATACCACGATGAGAATTCATCCCAGAACAAACGATAGATTTCCTTCAGAGCTTCCGATATACGGAATTTCTTCATCAGGTCGTTCACTTCAGCCACTGCTGTATCAAGCTTCGAACGGAACCATTCTACAGCTATCTTAGCCGCTTCAGGCTGCTGCTCTTCATTGCTGACTTCCCATCCTTTCACGAGGCGGAACGCATTCCAAATCTTATTGCAGAAATTACGACCGGTTTCACACAATTTCTTGTCGAAAAGAATATCATTGCCTGCAGGTGCGCAAAGCATGATGCCCACACGCACACCGTCAGCACCATAATCGGCGATAAGCTGCAACGGATCGGGCGAATTGCCGAGTTGCTTCGACATTTTACGACCGAGTTCATCACGTACAATACCGGTGAAATAAACATTATTAAACGGCTGCTTGCCTACAAATTCGTAACCGGCAATAATCATGCGAGCCACCCAGAAGAAGATAATATCCGGACCGGTCACCAAATCCGAAGTCGGATAGTAGTAGCGCATATCCTCATTATCGGGCTCAAGAATACCGTTAAACAAAGAAATAGGCCATAACCACGATGAGAACCATGTATCAAACGAATCTTCATCCTGATGCAAGTCTTCAGCATTAAGCGAAGAATCCTTTTCGCGAGCAAGACGCAGAGCTTCTTCGGCATCTTCTGCTACAACGAAACTTCCGTCGGGCAGATACCAAGCCGGCACACGATGACCCCACCACAGCTGACGCGATATACACCAGTCGCGCACATCAGTCATCCAATGGCGATAAGTATTCTTAAATTTATCAGGTATGAACTTCACAATGTCGGTTTCAACAGCATCGAGAGCAGGCTTTGCAAGTTCATCCATCTTGAGGAACCACTGGTCACTCAGACGAGGCTCGGTCACAGTATCCGGATTGCGCTCCGAATAGCCGACCTTATTATCGTAATCTTCAATCTTTTCTACCAATCCGGCAGCTTGAAGATCTTTGGCAATCTGCTCACGACACTCGAATCGATCCATGCCTACATACATTCCGGCAGCCTCGCTCAGAGTAGCATCGTCATTAAATATATCAATGCTTTCGAGATTATGCTTCTCACCAAGCATATAGTCGTTCATATCGTGAGCGGGAGTCACCTTCAGACAGCCCGTTCCGAAATCAATTTCCACATATTCGTCCTCGATTACCGGAATTTCACGACCTACTAAAGGTACGATAACCTTCTTTCCTCGCAAATGCGCATTTTTCGGGTCATTAGGATTGATACACATTGCAGTATCACCCATAATGGTTTCCGGACGAGTGGTTGCAACAATTGCATAACCCTCTTCACCTACAATCTTGTATCGAAGATAGTATAGTTTATTATGCTCCTGCTTATATATTACCTCTATATCGCTCAACGCAGTGCGGGCTTTCGGGTCCCAGTTTACCATGCGTTTACCGCGATAAATCAAACCCTTACGATAAAGATCTACAAACACACGGATTACCGATCTTGAGCGAATATCGTCCATCGTAAATGCTGTGCGATCCCAGTCACACGAAGCACCGAGCTTACGGAGCTGCTTCAGAATTATACCACCGTACTCGTCAGTCCAATCCCAAACATGCTTCAAAAACTCTTCACGACTCAGATCGCTTTTCTTGATACCGCGAGTCGCCAACTTTGCCACTACTTTTGCTTCAGTAGCAATAGCAGCATGGTCGGTTCCGGGCACCCACAGTGCATTTTTGCCATCCATACGTGCACGACGCACCAGAATATCCTGAATCGTATTATTAAGCATATGACCCATGTGAAGCACACCGGTCACATTGGGTGGCGGAATGACTATACAATAAGGCTCACGCGAATCGGGAACACTGCGGAAGAGCTTATGCTCCATCCAATAGTCATACCATTTTTCCTCCACTTCCGAAGGATTATATTTCGTAGCTAACATATAGTTATCTGATTGTTATATTTTCAACAAATATTACTTATTGGCACGCTTACGTTCAATCTCATCGAGAATTATCTTGCGCAGGCGCAGATGATGCGGAGTTACTTCAACATACTCATCACCCTTGATATATTCGAGAGCTTCTTCAAGGCTGAACACCACAGGAGGAATGATACGAGCCTTATCATCAGCACCCGAAGCACGCATATTGGTCAACTTCTTGGCTTTGGTTACATTGACAACAATATCATTATCCTTGGCATTCTCACCAACCACCTGACCGGCATAAACTTCCTCCTGCGGGAAGATAAAGAAGCGACCGCGATCCTGGAGTTTATCAATAGCATAAGCATAAGCCGTACCGGCCTCCATAGCTATCAACGAGCCATTCGTACGACGCTCGATTTCTCCCTTCCACGGCTGATATTCCAAGAAGCGGTGAGCCATAATAGCTTCACCGGCTGACGCTGTAAGCACATTATTTCGCAAACCGATAATACCGCGCGAAGGAATATTGAATTCAAGATGAACACGGTCATTCTGAACATTCATCGACACCATATCACCCTTACGTCGAGTCACCATATCGATCATCTTGCTCGAATACTCTTCAGGCACATTTATCGTAAGAAGCTCAACCGGTTCACATTTTTGGCCGTCGATTTCTTTAATAATAACTTGAGGCTGACCAACCTGAAGTTCATAGCCTTCACGACGCATTGTTTCAATAAGCACTGACAAATGCAGCACACCACGACCATATACCGTCCATACGTCTTCATGATCCGACTTCTTAACTCGCAGAGCCAGATTTCGGTCAAGTTCTTTAGTAAGACGGTCGCCAATATGACGCGAAGTAACAAACTTACCATCGCGACCAAAGAATGGGCTATCGTTGATTGTAAATGTCATCGACATAGTAGGCTCGTCGATTGCAATACGCGGAAGCGCCTCAGGCTCCTCGGCATCAGCAATTGTATCACCGATTTCAAAGCCCTCAATACCGACAAGTGCGCAAATATCGCCACAGCCCACCTTCTCGACACGCTTGCGACCCATTCCTTCAAATACATGAAGTTCTTTAATGCGCTGACGCACTGTAGACCCATCCTTGCGACAAAGAGCAATATCCATACCCTCACGCAATTCTCCTCTGTGCACACGACCTACTGCAATACGACCTACATACGACGAAAAGTCGAGCGATGTAATCAGCATCTGAGCCGCACCTTCATTCACCTCCGGAGCAGGTATGTGTTCCAGAATAGCGTCAAGCACAGGCAAAATATTATCAGTTGGCTTCTGCCAATCGGTGCTCATCCAACCCTGCTTGGCCGAACCATATATTGTCGGGAAATCAAGCTGATCTTCAGTAGCGTCAAGATTGCACATCAGATCAAACACCATATCCTGCACTTCATCCGGGCGACAATTCGGCTTATCCACCTTATTTATCACCACCACGGGCTTCAAGCCCATTTCGATAGCCTTCTGAAGCACGAAACGAGTCTGAGGCATCGGACCCTCAAACGCATCCACCAACAGCAGACATCCGTCGGCCATATTAAGCACTCGTTCTACTTCGCCACCGAAGTCAGAGTGTCCCGGAGTATCGATTACGTTAATCTTATGCCCCTTATAATTGATTGATACGTTCTTCGACAAGATTGTTATACCTCGTTCACGTTCAAGGTCATTATTATCGAGGATAAGTTCTCCGGCATTCTGGTTCTCACGAAAAAGATGACCGGCGAGCAGCATCTTATCTACCATTGTGGTCTTGCCATGGTCCACGTGGGCAATGATGGCAACATTGCGAATGTTCTGCATATTAATGATTCTATATTCAACGTGCAAATTTAGCTCATTTTTCGCAAATATCAGCTATCAGCCACTAACTTTCCCCACAAACCCCACACGCTCTCTCCTAAAATCAGTTCCAAGACAAAAAAAGTCACTATTTCATCAAAAAAAATCATTTTAATTGTAACTTTTCGCACCACTTGTGCGTCTAACCGATATAAACATTAAAATCCATAAAGATATGAACACGCTTGCATTCTTATCCGCAACAACTTTAATGCTCGCTTCCGCATCCTGCATAAACGGCACTTCTATCACTTTCATAAATAGCGACCCAAATTCACCATTGACGACTAAGACTATCCAAGCTTCGGATATACAGGAAATCGACACATCATGTGGCATAAAAGTAATCTACACCCAGTCGTCAAAAACGAGCGTCACTCTGAAAGCGCCAAAAGACATCATAAATTACATCATTGTCGAAATGGATGGCAACGAGCTGAAATGCCATAAAAAGAAAAACGTCCAGATAAACATCAAACGCGCCACAGTAACTGTTTCCGCCCCCGATGTTAGAGAATTCAACGCATCTTCAGGTGGTAGCATCACAATGACAAAAGCCCTCAATCTTCATAACAAACAATGCGAACTTTCCGCATCCAGTGGAGCTCTCATCAACCTCGTTGATATCAGCTGCGGCAATCTTGAAGCCGATACCTCAAGCGGAGCAGCTATAAAACTCAACTCAGTTTCAGTAAAAACTGACTTTGAAGCCGATGCATCATCAGGCTCCAATATCAAAATCAATCATATTTCAGCCATCTCAGTAGACGCCGACGCTTCTTCAGGTGCCGAAATCACACTATCCGGCAAATGCTCTTCCGTGACTTTTGAAGCTTCAAGCGGAGCATCCATAAACGCCGGCAAACTGACTGCACAAAATGGCATTGCCACCACATCTTCAGGTGGCTCAGTCACATGCAACGTCAAAAAATCACTTAATAAAAACAAGCACCGCTCTGGCGGCTCAATAAAAAATACTGCATACTGATTTTTTAGCAGCTTTTATTCATACTTAATCAAAGCGGGCGATCTCTGGTGAAGAAATCGCCCGCTGCCATTTAGTAATATTTTAATTTCGAGGACTATCAGATAACGCCCTGACCAAGCATAGCATGAGCCACCTTCATGAAGCCGGCTATATTAGCCCCCTTCATGTAGTTGAGGTATCCATCCGGTTCCTGACCATACTTCACACACTGCTCGTGAATATCCGACATAATTGTGTGTAGCTTCTGGTCAACCTCTTCGGCACTCCACTGCAAATGCATGGCATCCTGACTCATTTCAAGTCCTGATGTAGCAACACCACCTGCATTCACAGCCTTACCGGGAGCATAGGTCACGCGGTTGCTAATAAATGTATCGATAGCCTCGGGTGTACATCCCATATTCGATACTTCAGCCACCATCTTCACGCCATTTTCAACAAGCTGACGTGCGTCGTCACCGTTAAGTTCATTCTGGGTAGCACACGGAAGCGCGATATCAACCTTCTGTTCCCACGGTTTACGACCAGCGTGGAATGTAGCACCGGGGAATTTCTCTGCATACGGAGCAACAATATCATCACCCGTAGCACGGAGATAAAGCATATATTTAATTTTTTCACCAGTAATACCGTCCGGATCATAAATATATCCATCAGGACCCGATATAGTAACTACCTTTGCTCCAAGCTCCGAAGCCTTAAGAGCTGCACCCCATGCCACATTTCCGAAACCTGATATAGCAATAGTCTTACCCTTAATATCATCTCCGATGCGCGACAGCATATTCTGCACAAAGTAGAGCGCACCAAAACCGGTAGCTTCCGGACGCATACGTGATCCGCCAAATTCAAATGCTTTACCGGTCATCGAACCGTCACATTCGTTACGTAGCTTCTTATACATTCCATACATATAGCCTACTTCACGACCACCTACACCGATATCACCGGCAGGCACGTCACGATCTATGCCGATATTCTTCCAAAGTTCAAGCATAAACGCCTGACAGAAGCGCATGATTTCTGCATCGCTTTTACCTTTAGGCGAGAAGTCGCTACCGCCTTTCGCTCCTCCCATCGGAAGTGTAGTAAGTGCATTCTTAAATGTCTGTTCAAATCCGAGGAATTTCAAAATTGAAAGAGTCACCGATGCGTGGAAACGAATACCTCCCTTATACGGACCGATAGCATTGTTAAACTGTACTCTATAACCGATATTGGTCTGAACTTCGCCATTGTCGTCTGTCCATGTCACACGGAAAGTAAAGATACGATCCGGCTCCACCAAACGCTCTATAATGCGAGCTTTTTCAAATTCAGGATGCTGATTATAAATCTCTTCGACACTCATCAACACTTCTTTGACTGCCTGAAGATACTCTTTTTCTCCGGGGTGCTTCACCTCAAGAGAACTCATAATTTTATTAATATCCATCGTATATGATTTTAATGGTATTTTGATAGGATTACATCGCAAATATACAGAATAAACATGGCTACGTAAACAAAAAGGCTCCTTAAATTTAGTTAAATTCAAGGAGCCTTATAGCAATTTGTCAGACTTTTTTCCGTCTGGCTCGATTTATTTTCTCTTGCGCGATTTTTTCGATTTCTTGCTCGACGTTGTTTTAGCAGGTATTTTGAGCTTCTGTCCGGGCTTAATCATTGTCGATTTTTTCGACATTCCGTTAGCCTTTCTGATGGCTTCTACGGTTGTACCGTTTCGCTTGGCGATTTTGTCAAGACTATCGCCACTTTTAACGGTATAGCTCTTTGTCGAAGCATTCTTAGTCGTTTTTGCTGCTTGCGATTTCGAGGTCTTTTTATTCGACGATGCCGTCGCCTTATTCTCCTCTACGCGCGAGTTTGACTTTGATGTTGTGTAACGACGTGGCTCGTCCGAAGTTGATGTTGCCGATGCCTTACGCGCCGAAACTTCTTCTGCCGAAGCAATCTGACGAGGCTGAGGAGCTACAGATGCGTCGGCCAGCTCACGCTCATATATTTCTATTATCAGCTCATCGCCCTCTTTTACCTTTCCTCGACGCAACTTGTTCCAACTCTTAATATCGGTTGCGCTCACACCGTACTTTTTAGCAATATCGCGAATATTTTCACCGCGACCTACCACATGAGTCTTTCTCACCACATTGCCGGTCACCGCCTGAGCTATTGCCACGTTGGTTTCGCCATTACTGCTCTGCTCTATATTCGGCTGCACCTGGAGTGCGGTTTCCTGACGACTCTCACCAGGTTCTACATACGAGCGCAACGCATACTCATCAGCATCATGACTCAGTATCACTGATTCACTCATTATATAGCTCAGACACTGCTGCATAGGTAGCGTAAGGCTGTACGGGTGATAATTTCCGGGGATAATATCCTTTCTAAACTGCGGATTGAGCATTCTGATCTCTTCCACCGGAATGTTGAGCACATCAGCTATCTGATTGAAATGCACACGCTGAGCCACACTGATTGTATCGGTAACAAGCGGACGCTTAATAAGAGTGGGACTTATACCATATCGCTCGTGATAATTCATCACAAAATTGGCCGCAATAAATGCCGGTACATAGTCGCGAGTTTCAGCTGGCAAATAATTGTATATTTCCCAAAAATCCTTCTTACCGCCACCTGCTCTACGCAGTGCCTTATTTACTCGACCGGGACCACAGTTATAAGCAGCTATCGCAAGCGACCAATCACCATATATACCATACAACTGCTTGAAATACTTAGCTGCGTACTTCGATGAAAGATACGGATCTCTACGCTGGTCTACCAAAGAATTGACTTCCATTCCCATTCCGGTTGCAGTCGATGGCATAAACTGCCATAGCCCGACAGCTCCGGCGCGCGACACTGCATTAGGATTTATAGCCGATTCTATCACTGGAAGATACTGCAATTCGAGTGGCATCCCCTCCTTTTCGAGTGCATCGATAAAGATTGAGCCATAATAACTATGCAAAGCAAGCATATCAGCCACCAAACGACGGCGTTTACCAAGATACATATCAATAAATTTACCTACAATTTGATTGTAAGGCATCTCTATTGTCGATGGTAGACGGCTTAGCAACTCTTCATATTCTTGAGCCGTACCGGTAGGATTTTTATCATTGTCCGCCGCACGTTCGGTAAAATATTTAAGATAGAAATTCTCCTCAAGCTCACGAGTTTTGGTTTCAAAACTTTCAGGAGGAACAACATTATCGTTTGTAATCGAATGCTTTATATCGAGAATCGACGTCGAAGCCGAAGCCACAAACATCGAGCATCCAATCATCAGTGTAGCAAAAATACTTCTCATGATTTCTGGCTAGATTAAAAATTAAATGCCCACTGTAGTCCCACTCCGGGTAAATTTTTCCTCGAATCAGGAATAATTGCCGGAGCTACCTGCATAGATAGATCGGGAGTTATATCAAAGTGAGCCAACGAGGCATCTACATAGGCATCAACCATTGCAAGTACATAGACACCTATCATGCTGATTATACATAGGTCGCGATTTCGACGGAAATAGTCTTTTCGCGATTTCAAAGTCCTTTCGAGCCAACTACGGTCAAGATCACTTTCCTTAGTAGTCGGAGGAAACAAATCCATATAGCTTTTTGTATTCGGATCGTTGTCCATTAGGTCACTATACGCACGGGTATAGTCGCGGAGCATTCCGTTATTCCACGATGTGCCGTAACCTAATCCCATAAAACCACCTACGATTAGCGGTAGTTTCCAATAGCGACGATTATATATCTGCCCCAAACCTGGGAACAGTGCCGAAAGCCATACTGCTCTCATTGGATCTGGGTTAAAAGCATACACCTTTACTGAATCTTTCTTGGCAGTTACATCTGCTACAGATATTGTATCAAATGGGATTATAGCCACCGAATCACCTACGACAAACAAAGAATCCTCAACCATCTCTGTCGAAAGTCGAAGCGGATTAGACATACGGAGTGTATCTGCCACTACTGTCGTATCAGCAATCTGACGACGCTGAGGACGAACAGGCTTACGCTGGTTCTGAGAAAAAATGTTAAACGGACATAACAGCATGATTAATATCACGCTGAACACAAATTTAACCAACTGTTTTCTCGATTCTTTCGCTGTATGCACTTCTGATTATTTTAACTACATCACATTGATTATCTGCCGAATATGCTTTATTTTTCAACAAAGCATTCTCGACAAGCTCAACCCTCTTGATGGTTTATTTCGTCAAAGATAGTAATTAATCTGGCAAGTTCATCCTCATTTTTAAACATAAAGGTAATTTTACCATTGCCTCGTTCATCGCAAGCAAACTGCACCGGAGTGCCGAATCGCTGTGATAAATGCTGACGTAGTATATCATACTCCTTATTACGTTCTCTTGATGCCCCAGCCGAATTTTCCCGACCGGCAACCTCTTCGCGATACAATTTTGCAAGCTCCTCAACCTTACGTACCGAAAGTCCTTCTTTGAGTATTCGATTATAGAGCTTAAGCTGTTTCTTGGGATCATCGATTGAGAGCAATGCTCTGGCATGACCCATATCTACGCGCTTATCTCGTAGTCCAAGCTGAACTTCTGCCGGCAAACGAAGCAATCTAAGGAAATTAGCTACCGTTGCACGCTTTTTACCGATACGCTCACTAAGACGCTCCTGTGTCAGCGAGTATTGATCAATAAGCTTTTTAAAAGTCAGAGCAATTTCGATAGCATTCAAATCCTCTCGTTGAATATTCTCGATAAGAGCCATTTCCGTCAATTCGCTTTCATTTGCGGTACGGATATACGCGGGTACAGAAGTAAGCCCAGCCATACGAGCAGCGCGATAACGACGCTCACCGGCAATTATCTGATACATATCCGGACCCAACTTTCGGAGCGACAACGGCTGTATTATGCCGAGCTCACGTATCGAAGTAGCCAACTCTTGTAAAGCTTCTTCGTCAAATGTTGTACGAGGTTGATCGGGATTTGGTGTTATCTGCTCAAGTGATATTTCGTTGATAGCCGACGAGCCACGCGCAGGCACATCGTCCATCGATATCAGAGAGTCAAGCCCTCTCCCAAGTGCGTTTCTTTTTAATGCCATTATGAAGAAAGTTAGCTTATTTTTTTGGCTTCTGTCTTTAACGCCTTTGCCTGACGCTTATGACGGGCTATAATTTCACGAGCCAGACAAGTATGCGACGTTGCACCACGGCTCTCCGGATCGTAAAGCAATGCCGGAAGTCCATGCGATGGAGCTTCACTCAGACGTATATTTCGTGGAATAACAGTTGTAAACACCATATCTCCGAAGTGGCTCTTCAACTCTTCATATATCTGATTGGCGAGTCGCAGACGTGCGTCATACATTGTCAGCAAAAAGCCCTCTATTTCAAGACCCGGATTAAGCTTTGGCTTTATTATGCGGATTGTATTTATAAGCTTACTGATACCTTCGAGAGCAAAATACTCCGCTTGAACAGGTATTATCACCGAATTAGCCGCAGTCAAAGCATTCACTGTAATCAGACCTAACGATGGTGAGCAATCAATCAGAATATAGTCATAATTTTCAGCCACCGCCTCAAGCGCATGAGCCATGACACGTTCACGGTTAGGTCGCCCTATAAGCTCAAGCTCTGCACCCGCAAGGTCTATTCGAGAGCCAATGAGGTCAAGCCCCTTCATGCAGGTCGACACCTGAGAACCGTTAAGAGGATAGTCATCGACAAGACATTCATAAATCGACGACGACATCTCTTCCGGTTTTATACCGTAACCGGATGTTGCATTTGCCTGGGGGTCGGCATCAATTATAAGCACCTTCTTACCTTCAGCTGCCAAACTGGCACCGAGATTTATGGTGGTTGTGGTTTTTCCCACCCCCCCCTTTTGGTTTGCGATTGCTATTATTTTGCCCATAATACGGTTTTTGCAACACAAAGTAACGGCATTTCCGCCATTAGAAAAAATGCGGTTAAGGATATTTCCGTTAAATGTTTATAACATGCTAATTATGTTAATAAGTCAGAGCAACAAGCACGCATCACCGTAACTAAGGAAGCGATAATCTCCGGCAAGTGCATGGTCATACATCGCACGCCACCCCCCATTAGTAAATGCCGATACAAGAAGTAGCAATGTCGAACTCGGCTGATGGAAATTAGTCACCATTCCGCGCACCACCTTATAGTCATAACCGGGTACAATTATTATGCGCGTAGACGATATCAACTTTTCAAGATCACGTTGCTTCAGATAATCCGCCAGTGCGGCGAGAGCCTCTTTTTTCGACACATTTGGGTGACTCTCCGCATATGGATACCATTGCTCTACACAATCGGGCTTCAATCCATCGATAACCATACAACCGAGATGATACAAACTTTCCAACGTTCTCACCGAAGTCGTTCCTACGGCTATCACTGGGCGAGAGGTTTCGGCAAGTTCCTCTATCAATTCGCGAGATACAGAGATAAATTCGCGGTGCATCAAATGCTCATTCACCGTATCTGTTTTGACCGGTTGAAACGTTCCGGCACCAACATGAAGTGTCAGTTCGCGACGCACCATTCCCTTTGCATCTACCGCCTTCAGAATTTCAGGCGTAAAGTGCAATCCGGCTGTAGGAGCGGCCACCGACCCTTCAATCTTACCATACACAGTTTGGTAATCCGTTGCATCAGTATTTTCAGTGGCGCGATTTAAATACGGAGGTATCGGTATCTCACCAGCAGCATCTATTATTTGCGAAAAAGTTACATCTTCGGCATCCCAATCGAATCTAACTATAGAAGCGTTGTCAAGTTTTTTTTCGCGTAGCGCGAAAAGCGTTATCTGCCTATCACCCACCTGAATACACAATTTCACGACCCCTTCCTTCCATCTCTTCGAATTTCCCACAAAACAAAGCCATGAGCAACCCGATGTCGAGGCAAATGAGATAGCATAATCCACCGGCTTAACCGGCTCTAAACAAAAGATTTCGATAGCAGCACCGCTCGGTTTCTCAAACCTCAAACGCGCATTTATCACTCTTGTGTTATTGTACACGAGCATCGCATTGTCAGGCAATAAGTCGGGAAGTTCATAGAAATAGTGATCCGATAATTTCCCATCATGTGTTCGCAGCAAAAGACGACAGCGATCCCTCTGCTGAAGAGGATGCGCCGCTATACGCTCATCCGGAAGCGCATAATCAAATTCTTCTATTTTGATTTCAGGTAAATTCATATTGGTTGCAAAATTACAAAATTACACGAATTTATGTATATTTGCCATCATGAATACCGTATCAATACCACCCATTCACCACTCTACACCCATAGCGCGAAAGTGTATTTTAATCATGCTATGCCTGGCAGTTTCTTCATTCTCTTTATACGCCAAAAAGCATGATACAAAAGCAGCCCGTAATGTTATTGAACGCTTTGCCGGAAAGAACTTAAATATAGAATTATCCATCAACCCCACCCCATCAGATGGTTGCGACGAATATAAAACAAGCGTTGAAAATGGTCGCATTACGATAGCTGGCAGCAGTCCGGTAGCTCTCTGTCGAGGATTCTACGATATTGTTAAGACACACAATGCCGGTATCTTTTCGTGGTCTGGCAATCGCTTTGATCCATCTGCCATTCCATACAATTCTACAGCACGCCATATCAAATCGCCATTTCGCGATAGATATTACTTCAACGTAGTTACCTACGGCTACACAATGCCTTATTGGAATTGGGAGCGATGGGAACGTGAAATCGATTGGATGGCACTACACGGCATTGATATGCCACTCGCACTTGTTGCGCAAGAAGCGATTTCAAAGCGTGTATGGAAAAAGCTTGGTCTCACAGACGAGGAAATTGACAATTATTTCGTAGGTCCGGCGCACTTACCATGGATGAGGATGGGTAACATCAGCGGTGTTGATGGCCCTCTGCCTGATTCTTGGCATAAAAATCAGATAGCTCTTCAGCATAAAATTCTCAACCGCATGCGCTCTCTCGGCATGAAGCCCATTTGTCCCGGATTTGCAGGATTCGTACCCAAAAGTATTACTCGACTATTTTCCGACGTAGAAATTGTCGAAACATCATGGAGTGGCGGAGCCTTTCACAATTGGATGCTTTCGCCCGACAACGAACTGTTCCGCACCATTGGCCGAATGTATATCGAAGAGTGGGAACACGAATTTGGAACAAACGAACGTTACATTGTTGATAGCTTCAACGAAATGGACATTCCGTTTCCTCCCAAAGGCGACCCGAAGCGATATAAGTTGCTTGCCAACTATGGCGAAGCTGTATACAATTCCATTCATGACGGCAATCCTAACGCTACATGGGTCATGCAAGGATGGATGTTCGGCTATCAGCGACATATCTGGGACTGCGAAACTCTTGCTGCCCTCGTTAGTCGCGTTCCCGACGATAAGATGATGCTTCTCGACCTTGCCGAGGACTATAACCATCTCTTCTGGCGCAATGGTGCCAACTGGGATTTCTACAAGGGCTTCTTTGGCAAAGACTGGGTCTATAGCGTAATTCCAAATATGGGAGGAAAGAGCGGTATGACCGGCGACCTTGAATTTTATGCAAATGGCGGACGCTTGAAAGTCTTGTCCTCTGAAAACAGAGGACATCTCACCGGTTATGGCACAGCTCCGGAAGGAATCGAAAATAATGAAGTCATTTACGAACTCATTACCGACGGTGCATGGACTACCGACAGCATTGATCTAAATAAATGGCTCGACAACTACACATTATGTCGCTACGGAGCCTCTTCCCCGCACATCAAAAATTATTGGCAACAGATTCGACGTTCAGCTTACGGCTCATTTACTGACCATCCGCGCTTCAATTGGCAATTCCGTCCAGGTACCATAAAAAAAGGCACCATAAATACAGCTGACAGCTACTTCGAAAGCATCGAAGCATTCAGCCACGCATCCTCACAACTATCAGAATCCAATCTTTATACTATAGACCTCATAGAACTGACAGCACAATATCTTGGAGGTCGATTGGAGTCTGTCGCATCAAATATATCCAATGCATACCAATCAAGCGACACTGTTACTGCTATAAAATACGAACAATTATTTGAAGAAATAGCTATTGGCATTGATCGTCTGCTCGCCTCACACCCCACTTTGAGATTAAATCGATGGCTCGATTTTGCTCGTTCTAAAACCACCGATCCGACACTAAAAAAGGCCTATGAACTAAATGCCCGTCGTATCGTAACTGTTTGGGGACCTCCTGTCGATGACTACTCAGCTCGTATCTGGTCTGGACTCGTCGGCTCATACTATTTACCAAGATGGAAACTCCACTTCAGCAATCTCAAAGGTTACCCTCAAACCGATATTGCCAAATGGGAACTTGATTGGATTGCAGACACCGGCACTTCAGTAAGCTCCACACCCTACTCCGATCCAGTTGCTGAATGTCTGCGTTGGATTGAACGAACAAAACATATTCGTACTATTAGTAATAATTAATCCCCTCATCAATGAATATATTTAAGAAAGCAACCGTCTGCACATTGTTTTTGGCTTCAGTTTTCGCAATTAACGCCGAAATCAAACATCTGCTACCGATGCCACAAAAAATAACCGTGACTAATACAGATGGCTTCAAACTTAAAAGAGCTGTCCGCATTGATGACCCGACATCATCTGTCATGCTACAAGAATTTGCCGCCACACACCAACTTGTCAACAAGGCAGAAGCTAAAGCAACAATCCGCGTTAATATAGTCGACAGCATTCCAGAGTCTCATCATTATACCCTTGCCGGATATCCAGATGAAGCATATACCATCGATATCTCTAAAAACGACATTACAATCAATGCAGCAAGTACTGTTGCCGTAAATCGCGCAGCAGCAACACTTATGCAATTAGCCATGTCCGACAAAGGAGCTGTTTCACGAATAGAAGCCGTAAGCATAACCGACTGGCCAGCATTCAAACTTCGTGGCTATATGCACGATGTCGGCCGCTCGTTCATTGATGTTGACGAGTTGATACATGAAATCGACCTACTTTCACGTTTCAAGATCAATACATTCCACTGGCATTTCACCGAAAATCAAGCATGGCGTTTTGAAGTCAAAAAATACCCACAACTCACTGCCGACTCCTCCATGACTCGCCTTTCGGGTAAGTTTTACACACAAGACGATTGCCGTCGACTCGCCAAATACGCTGCCGAGCGTGGCATCATAGTAATTCCGGAAATAGACATGCCCGGTCACAGCAAAGCATTTGAGAGGGCTATGGGACATTCAATGCAAACCGACGAAGGTGTTGCTGAACTCTTAAATATTCTCGAAGAAGTAGCTGCCACCTTCCCCGATGCCCCATATATCCACATCGGTGCCGATGAACAGCGCATCACATACCCCGACTTTTTACGAAAAATGACCGATAAAGTACACTCGCTCGGCAAAAAAGCTATTGTATGGAATCCCATTCACGGCGTCAACATCTCATCAAATGAAGGCATGGATATGACCCAAATGTGGAGCACAGCCGGAAAACGTATTTCAGGCGTGCCAAACATCGACTGTCGCTACAACTACATCAATCACTTCGACGTGTTTGCTGATGTTATAGGCATATATAAAAGCAACATCTATTACAGCCAGCAAGGTTCCGACGAAATTACCGGATTCATTACAGGTTGTTGGAACGACCGACAAATGCCCACACAAGCCGATATCTTACGGCAAAACAATGTCTATGCCAACCTACTTGCCTGCAACGAGCGTGCATGGCACGGTGGTGGCAAACAATACATCGAAAAAGGTGGAACCTCTCTCGACTCTTCTCCAGAAGAATTTGCTGAATTTGCCGACTGGGAACGCCGATTTTTATTTCATAAAAGTCGCCATTTATGCAACGAACCGATTCCATATGTCCGCCAAACCAACATCCGCTGGCGCATCACCGAACCAATTGACAATAACGATGACACCAATTTCAATCCTTGGCAATCTGATGGACTGAAATCATCATATACACACAATGGCAAAACCATCTCCACGACCGACGTCACCGGTGGCGCCATCTACCTCCGCCACGTTTGGGATCCAATAATTCCGGGTCTATATACCGGCACAAAGCCCAATCACACAGCATATGCATGGACATACGTCTACTCACCTAAAGACATCGAAGCCGGAGCACTCATCGAATTTCAAAACTACAGCCGTTCTGAAAAAGATCTCGCTCCCGACAATGGATGTTGGGATCGCAAAGGATCACGCCTTTGGCTAAACGGAGAAGAAATCCTTCCACCCGAATGGTTAAACGCTGGAAAAGAAATCACCAATGAGACTATGCTTCTAAACGAAAACTTCACCGGTAGGCCACCCATGCCAGTAAAGCTACAGAAAGGATGGAACGAAATCTTTATTAAGCTACCATACGTCAAAGCCCCTGGTGTACGCCTTAACAAATGGATGTTTACATTCGTTCTCACCGACATATCAGGCAAAAACGCCCTCGATGGCATTACCTACTCCCCCGACAAACAACTACCAACCAAAAATTAAATACGTAAGAACCAATCATATAGTAATATCCCCCAAAATATCTATTCTTCGGCGTGTGATATTCGCACGACGCTAAAACCGTTGCAGAATATCTTAGCCGAAGAATGTCTGATACATGTAATATTACTCACATGTATATCTATAGATAGTAAAATTTATTGTAATTAAATGTCGTCAAGTGTGACTGTACATCATCCATAACCCTCATCCGTTTCGGTATCTCGCTCAAAGGAATTTTTTCATCAAACAATGTCCTCAACCTACGAGCTAATTTCACATTCTCACGGTCAAGTTCCTCCTGTGTAGTCTCAACATGATATAATAGAGCCTCACTCAACTCTGAAATTATCATTCCTGAAAACAATCCATGCAATCCCTCTTTTCGCGCAAACAAATCGGAATTACACCATATTCCTACAATATTGCCATGATGTTTGCGCAAGTGATATGCATGTGGATGCCCGACAATAATATTATCGAAAACATCCGTTCTATCATCTTCTCGATAAAACAAACCATTCTCACTACCATGCCCCAACAACATGATGCGTTCTCGAGACGATGTGTGACATAGCAACCGCCCCATCTCTTTACTGGAGCGATTCTCACTAACAACTTGAGCCTCTTGACCTTCATACAATAACGAAAGCATCTTAGTCGTTCTGTCCTTCGGATGTACAACTAACATGATGTATTATTTAATATATTATCATTTTACTATAATCTACTGGGCGAATTGCAAAGCCATAAATGGCATACACGGAATACACAGTTTACATATGACGCAACGTTTTCTTGTCAGACATTCCATCATAAAAAACATCCAGCACCTTTTGAAAGATATCGTTAGGTGAAATTACATTGAAGAAACCTCTCTCAATCTCGCCCCGAGTATCGGATGTTCAAGATATGCTTTCGCCTCCTCATACCCACTGATGCCATAATATTTAGCATTGGCACTATGACCCAATACAGCCAACTGCGGGAAAATAAACCATATCCAATGCGAACGTTTTCTACCTTCAGTAAGCTCTTGTTTAGCATTC
This sequence comes from uncultured Bacteroides sp., assembly GCA_964416545.1. GTDB lineage: Bacteria > Bacteroidota > Bacteroidia > Bacteroidales > Muribaculaceae > Paramuribaculum. The sequence continues at coordinate 45,790 of CAYQEN010000004.1, forward strand.
TCATAATTGTATTCGTGAGCCCACAAAAATCGCTTCAAATTGTACTTATCTTCCATATTAATTCATTTCTACTTCGGGAATATATAAAATAAGAATCACCTAATCTCAAAACTATAGGTAGTTTTTTATTTGAATATCTACTTCAGAGGAAGTTTAACTTGTAACCGACAACAAAAACCACACCTCTCCTAAATTGGGCTAAATCAATAGGCAAACGCAAACATAGCGAATACATTTTCAAACAAATTAATACCCGAATCATTTGATTATTATCATAAATATGTTTACCTTTGCCGTCGATTTCGCAATCGCTGGCAGGACATGCAGCCTGTTATGTTGCGAGCAGTGCTAACATTTAACTTAAAAATAAATGGACTTAATTAAAGTTGCCGAAGAAGCTTTCGCCTGCGGCAAGACACATCCCGAGTTTGGCCCCGGCGACACTATCACCGTAGCCTACCGCATCAAAGAAGGTAACAAAGAACGTATTCAGCTCTACCGCGGTGTGGTAATCCGTATCTCGGGCGAGGGAAACAAAAAGCGCTTCACCGTTCGCAAGATGAGCGACAACATCGGTGTTGAACGTATCTTCCCCATCGAATCACCGTTTATCGATTCGATCACCGTTAACAAATACGGTAAAGTACGTCGCGCTAAGCTTTACTACCTCCGCGCCCTCACCGGCAAGAAGGCTCGTATCAAAGAGCGTCGCGTAGTGAAGAAGGAAGCATAAGCGACCCCACTCATGCAAAATCAACACAAAAAGAGGTGCAACAGATGTTTCACCTCTTTTTGTGTTTCATACATTCTAATTACTTACCAAATCGATAGAACGCCACAGATCAACCTCCGTAAGCCACAACACCAAAAGCACCAACAAAATCAGCACCCCAACCACAAGCCACTTACTCACACGCACAGATTTAACCGCTCTTTTCATACTTAAAACATATAAGTTATTCGTTGAATATAAACGTACAAACACCCTCAATAGTCAAATTTTACATCTCCAATAGTTGATATTTCGAGAATATAGGCGTAAATTTGCACTATATAAAATACCATCGAAATAATCTAAAATCCTCACAATGGAACTTTTCGACAAGCTAAAAGCAAATGCCCAGAAGCACCAGCAACGCATCGTGCTTCCTGAAGGTACCGAAGCTCGTACCCTCACAGCCGCCGACCGTATCATAGCCGACGGAATCGCAGAAGTAATTCTCATCGGTCATGAATCCGACATCATGGCAATGGCAAAAGAGCTCAAGCTCGAAAACATCAGCAAAGCAAAAATTGTTGACCCTGCCGACGAATCAGTTATCGACCGCTACGCACCTCTCTTTTTCGAATTGCGCAAAAAGAAAGGCATCTCTATGGAAGAAGCTCGTCTTACTACAGCCAATCCCCTTTACCTCGGATGTCTTATGGTTAAGTCTGGCGATGCCGACTGTCAGGTTGCAGGTGCTCTAAACACCACTGGAAATGTTCTCCGTGCAGCATTCCAGGTTATCAAAACACAACCCGGCATCGACGTTGTTTCAGGTGCATTTATCATTCTCCTGCCCGAAGGCTCACCCTACGGAACAAACGGAGTTATGGTATTTGCCGACTGCGCAGTTGTGCCCGACCCCAACGCTCAGGAACTCTCTCAGATCGCCCTTTCAGCAGCTCAGACCGCTCGCGACATTGCAGGCATCGAACCTAGAGTAGCCATGCTCAGCTTCTCTACTAAAGGTAGCGCCAAGCATGAACGCATCGACAAAGTCATCGAAGCTACTGCACTTGCAAAAGAAAAAGATCCCAACCTCATCATCGACGGCGAACTTCAGAGCGACGCAGCTATCGTGCCTGGCGTAGCTCAGACCAAAGCCCCCAACAGCCCGCTCAACGGTCGTGCCAACGTACTCGTATTCCCCTCGCTCGAAGTCGGCAACATCGCCTACAAACTCGTTCAGCGTCTTGGTGGCGTTCAGGCCGTAGGTCCGGTTCTTCAAGGCTTAGCAGCTCCGGTCAACGACCTCTCTCGCGGATGCTTCCCTGAAGACATTTACAAAACCATTATCATGACCTGCAACCAAGCTATAGGTCTTAAAAATAAGTAATCAATCGAAATGAAGATATTAGTGCTAAACTGCGGAAGCAGCTCGGTAAAATACAAACTCATCGACACTGACACCGACCTCACAATGGCTGAAGGTGGTGTCGAGAAAATCGGCTTGAACGACGGATTCTTGAAATTCAAACGTCAGGACGGATCGAAAGACATCGTAGAACTCGGACTAACCGACCACAAAGGTGCTGTACAAGCCATCCTCAACATCCTCACCGACGCCAAAGAAGGCTGCATTAAGAGCTATAGCGAAATTGATGCAATCGGCCACCGTCTCGTTCACGGCAGCGACAAGTTCAACTCAAGTGTTCTCATTACCGACGAAGTTATTCAGCAGGTAAAAGATTGCTACAACCTTGCTCCGCTCCACAACCCTGCAAACATCACCGGCGTTGAAGCCATCACAGCCGTTCTCCCCGACGTGCCCCAGGTTGGCGTATTCGACACCGCATTCCACCAGACCATGCCCGCCAAGTCATACATGTACGCACTCCCCTACCGCTTCTATACTGAAGACGGCGTACGTCGCTATGGCTTCCACGGCACAAGCCACCGCTACGTATCGCAGCGCGCTTGCGAATTCCTTGGAATCGACATTACCAAGCAGAAGATGGTAACTTGCCACATCGGCAACGGTGGTTCTATCACAGCTGTTCTCAACGGTAAGAGTGTCGACACATCGATGGGTCTCACACCTACAGAAGGTCTCATGATGGGCACTCGCGTAGGCGACGTCGATCCCGGCGTTCTCACTTACCTTATGAAGCGCCACAACCTCACTGTCGATGAACTCCAGAAAATCATCAACAAAGAGAGTGGCATGGCTGGCTTCTCAGAAATTTCAAGCGACATGCGCGAAATCGAAGCTGCCGTCAACGAAGGTAATGAACGTGCCATCCTCGCACTCGAAATGTACGAACAGCGCATCGTTAAATACGTTGGTGCCTATGCTGCTGAAATGGGTGGCTTAGACGTTATAGTATTTACCGGCGGTGTTGGTGAAAACCAGACCGACGTCCGCGAAAATGTTTGCTCTCACCTTGCATTCATGGGTCTTGAATTCGATGCCGAACTCAACAAGACTATTCACGGCACAGAAGCCGAAATATCTACCCCGACTTCAAAAGTGAAAGTCGTTGTAATTCCTACCGACGAGGAACTCATGATTGCACGCGATACACGTGAAATCGTTTCTAACCTCAAAAAATAAAATGAACAAAATCAAAGCAGCAATAGTTGGCTACGGCAATATCGGCCACTTCGTACTCGATGCTCTTATCGCTTCGCCCGACTTCGAAGTTGCCGGTGTAGTTCGCCGCAACGTGACCAACATACCTGCCGAGCTCACTCCCTACAAGGTTACCACCGACATCAACGAGCTTGGAAAGGTTGACGTAGCCATTCTCTGCACCCCCACACGCGAAGTCGAAAAATACGCCACCCAATACCTCGCAAAGGGTATAAACACAGTTGATAGCTTCGACATCCATAGCCAGATAGTAGATTTGCGTCGCAACCTGCAAAAAGTAGCTTCTGACAATGGCACCGTTGCCGTCATCTCTGCCGGATGGGATCCGGGTAGCGACTCCATAATTCGCGCACTACTTCAAGCTGCCGCACCCAAAGGCATCACATACACCAACTTCGGCCCTGGCATGAGCATGGGACACACCGTTTGTGTAAAATCCAAACAAGGAGTCAAGAATGCTCTGTCTATGACCATTCCTCTCGGCACCGGCATCCATCGTCGCATGGTATATGTCGAACTTGAGGATGGAGCAAAACTCGAAGATGTCGCCAAAGCCGTAAAAGAAGACCCCTACTTCGCATCCGATGAAACCCACGTTATGCAGGTTGAATCCGTTGATGCTGTCAAAGACATGGGTCATGGCGTAAACATGGTACGCAAAGGAGTAAGCGGAAAAACGCAGAACCAGCGCTTTGAATTCAACATGAGCATCAACAATCCGGCTCTTACCGCACAGATTCTCGTCGGTGCGGCTCGCGCCTCGATGCGACTCCAGCCTGGAGCATACACGATGATTGAAATTCCGGTTATCGATCTACTTCCGGGCGACCGCGAATCGCTCATTCGCCATCTCGTATAAACGAATCTCTAATTCTTTTTACAATAAAATGCCCGAGGCTTCAAAACCTCGGGCATTTTATATTTAGCCTGACTCTCTTCTTAGAACAAGCTCCAGCTCACTGTCAATCCGGCCATCACGATAGCCACCATCGACATCAATTTTATCAAGATATTGAGACTCGGACCACTTGTATCCTTAAACGGGTCTCCCACAGTATCGCCTACCACAGTAGCTTTATGCACTTCGCTACCCTTTCCTCCAAAATTTCCTTCTTCGATATACTTCTTGGCATTGTCCCATGCACCTCCGGCATTAGCCATAAAGATTGCGAGAACAAAACCTGACGACAATCCTCCTACGAGCAAACCGATGACACCGGGCACTCCGAAAACGAGTCCGGTAACTATCGGAGCAACTATCGCAAGCACCGACGGGAATACCATTTCTCTCTGGGCTCCTTTTGTCGAAATTTGCACACAGCGAGCATAATCCGGTTCAGCTTCTCCGGTCAAAATACCTTTGATTTCGCGGAACTGACGGCGCACCTCATCTACCATATGAGCGGCAGCTCTACCCACGGCATTCATCGTGAGTCCGCAGAACAGAAATGCCATCATTGAACCGATAAACATTCCCGATAATACCTTCGGATTCATCAGATTCACATCATAATATGCCATAAAGTCCGTAAACGTAGCTTTATGCAGTGGAATAACTTGTTCTCCAACTTGAATCATTGTTTCGCCAATACGCGAAAGGCCTATTCGTATTTCTTCGATATACGATGCCAAAAGAGCCAATCCTGTAAGGGCTGCCGAACCGATTGCAAAACCCTTACCCGTAGCAGCAGTTGTATTTCCAAGCGAGTCAAGAGCATCTGTACGCTTGCGAACTTCCGCACCCAATCCGCTCATCTCTGCATTTCCTCCGGCATTATCTGCTATCGGGCCATATGCATCGGTTGCCAGTGTTATTCCAAGAGTCGACAGCATACCTACGGCAGCAATACCTATTCCGTAAAGCCCCATAGCCACATTGGCGAAGTCAAATCCCGATGCAAACCAATAACTTAAAATGATACCTACAACAACAGCTATCACAGGTATTGCAGTCGAAATCATACCCAAGCCCACGCCCGAAATTATTACGGTCGCCGGACCTGTATTTCCGCTTTCAGCAAGTTGCTTTGTCGGCTTATACGACTGTGATGTATAATATTCCGTACTTCGACCGATCACAATACCTACAAGCAATCCCACTACTACCGAGCATCCTATCCAAGCCCAATTATTAAGACCGAGAGCCCAAAGTATCAAAAACGACGCTACAACAATAAGCACCGAACTCAGATTCGTACCCAGCGAAAGCGAACCAAGCAAATCTTTCATCGACGCATCTTCTTTGGTGCGTACTGAGAATATACCGATTATTGAAAGCACGATACCGACAGCGGCTATCAGCATCGGGGCTATGACGGCCTTCATCTGCATCACCTCATCACCCGTCAACATATAAGCTGCTGCACCGAGAGCCGAAGTTGCCAATATTGAGCCACAATAACTTTCATACAAGTCAGCACCCATACCGGCCACATCGCCCACATTGTCACCTACATTATCTGCTATCGTTGCCGGATTACGTGGATCATCCTCGGGGATTCCGGCCTCAACTTTACCTACGAGGTCAGCACCGACATCGGCAGCCTTAGTATATATACCGCCACCAACGCGGGCAAATAGTGCTTGTGTACTTGCACCCATACCAAACGTCAGCATAGTTGTAGTTATCATACACATCTTTTCCAATGCATTCGCATTGTCTACACATAGTTGTAGCACAATATACCAAAACGATATATCGAAAAGCCCAAGACCTACTACCACAAGTCCCATCACGGCTCCACTACGAAAAGCCACTCGCAGCCCTCCGTTAAGCGACTTGCGAGCCGCATTTGCCGTACGAGCAGACGCATATGTAGCTGTTTTCATGCCCAAATACCCTGAGAGTCCGGAGAAAAAACCTCCGGTAAGAAATGCCACGGGAACCCACGCATTCTGCAACTCAAATCCGTATGCCATCACCGAAAACAGTGCCACAAGAATAAGGAATATCACTCCTACTATCTTGTACTGCTGCTTCAAATACGACATCGCACCCTTTCTCACATGGCTGGCTATTCGCTTCATCAAGTCAGTACCTTCGCTCTCCTTCATCATTCCACGATAAAAATACCAAGCGAAGCACAACGCCATCAACGACGACGCTGGCACAATCCAAAACAAACTATTTTCCATAATTATTAGGTATTAGAACATAACTTCCCAAATGTAATAAAAATAACTTAATGCCAAACCAACATACACGATTAAAATTTCAGCACTTTACTATGCCTACAACACATATCTTTTCAAGACACAAAAACATCCGACTGCAGCATTTTATGCTTGCAGTCGGATGTTACTATTTACTTATTTTATATACTTGCGAGAACTGTACTGCTATCCACGTATTATATCTTCGAGTATGGGACGTACACCACTCACAAAGCATTCTACCGCTATCACCATAAGTATCAGACCCATCAAACGCATCATCACATTATTGCCTGTTTCGCCAAGCACTTTAGTTAAACGTGTCGAAGCTCGCAATATCACGTAAGTCAATAGATATATTAACGCTATCACGCTGACAAGTGTAATTTTCATAGCCACCGTATGCGCCTGATCCATCAGCACAATACCGTTAGCTATCGCACCTGGTCCACACAGCATTGGTATCGATAGCGGAGTTATTGATATGTCGTTGGCATATGCACGTATTTCGTCTTCCGACAACTTCGTACTCGTATATCGAGCTTGTAGCATATCATAGCCGATTTTAAGGATTATCACACCGGCAGCAATACGAAATCCATTAGCTGATATTCCGAAAAACGAAAACAAAAACTGTCCGGCAAATGTAAATCCCAAGAGCGTTATAAACGATATCAATGTGGCTCGCTTCACTATTTCAGCGCGCTGCTGTTCGGCCATTCCATTTGTCATGGTCAGAAACACCGGCATTGTACCAAGCGGATTTGTTAGAGTGAAAAATGATGCGAAACACATAAATGCAAATGGCATCAAAGCTTCAATCGATTCCATATTATATGTTATTTATGATTATTGTTATTAAATTCATTATCGGCTCGACGGAGCGACTCTGGTTTCCCGATATCATACCATCGATATGGCTGGTGCGGCACATATGCTCTGATATTCAATACACCACAATTCGCCACATAAAACGGCACTATTGAAAATATTCGCTCCGATGAATATGCTTCGAGTCGCGGAAATAACTTTGGCGACACTATATGTATTCCGCCAAAAGCCAACATTTGAAATTGCTCTGAATTAATATCTGCAGGTCTTACCTCGCCTGTTTTAATATTTGTCCAACCGCACATTCGTCCGCTCTCATCAAACAGCAACTGACGCGATGATTCCCGCGGAGCCACAAGCAAGGTCACGTCGGCACCACTGCGCAAGTGCTCCTGCATCATTGCCGACAAATCAACATCTGTCGCTATATCGGCATTGTGCAGAAAAAATGATTCTTCGCCGTCTAAATAACGCCGAGCTGCAAGCAACCCACCTCCGGTATCAAGCAGACAATCGCTCTCATCGCTTATATCCACTTTCACTCCTTCGGGAGTATTGGCAGCCAAATAGTCTATTACTTGATTGGGGTAATGATGCACATTTACTACGACCTCATCAACTCCCGCATCATGCAAATTACGCAATACCCGATGAAGCGCAGGCTCTCCCCCTACTTCAACGAGTGCTTTTGGTTTATTATCGGTTATCGGCCTGAGACGAGTGCCGAGACCGGCGGCAAATATCATTGCTTTCATCGTCTTTCATATTTACGCACTACACTCTGTTCTCTATGACACAATTCTACAGCCACGCCATACCGTTCACTTAGATGCCGTGCCAACAATTCTGCACTATACACCGACCGATGCTGACCGCCTGTACATCCAAACGACACTTGCAACGACGTAAATCCTCGTGACATATACTTTTCTACCGATGCGTCCACTAATCCGAACACATCGTTTATAAAGGCTGACATTTCTGCCTCATTGCGCAGGAATTCCACTACCGGCGCATCCATTCCCGTAAGCTGCTTGTAGCGGTCATAGCGTCCGGGATTGTGTATTGCTCGGCAATCGAACACAAATCCACCGCCATTACCGCTATCATCTTCAGGAATACCTTTTTTATATGAAAAGCTGAATACTTTTACCGTCAAGCTGCTCGCATCGAGAGTCTTTCGATTGAATCTGGGCAACGCACACACTTTTTGCAACACTTCGCACAGATAGTCAAGTCCGTCGAAACACCCTTCGGCGAGTAGTGCTCGCAAATTTTCCACTGCCGGAGCCATGCTGGCAAGGAAATGAGCTTTACGCTCGAAATATCCTCTGAATCCATATGCACCAAGCACCTGAATCGTGCGAAACAGAACAAATAATCGTAGTCGGGCTACAAATTCGGCTCGCTCTACTTGGCGATATCTACGCAATGAATCTATATACTCTTCGACGAGTGCCATTCTCGTTTCATGACTGAACCCTGCTCTCGCCTGCCACAAAAATGAAGCGACATCGTAATATACAGGGCCAAGTCGTCCTCCCTGAAAGTCTATAAGGTATGGTTCTCCGTCCTTTATCATCACGTTACGCGACTGAAAGTCACGTATCATAAAAGCATCTTCTTCATTATCGTCCGAAAGAAGCATTGTAGCAAACACCTCAAACTGGTCTTCAAGTCGCTCTTCATCTACTACCACTCCTGTAGCCTTAAGAAAATCGTACTTAAAATAATTGAGATCCCACATTACTGCTCTCTTATCCATCTTCTCTTTAGGATAGAGCTTGCTCTTGTCAAGACCTTCCGCTCCGAGCATCTGAAAATCAGGCAACATTCTTATGGTTTTGACCAGTATCGGCATCACGTCATCTATGTTTCCGGATTCCCTTATCCTATCAAACAGCGATGTATTGCCTATATCGCTCTGCACATACATTTCTCCGTCAGTCGATATAATTTTCACTTCAGGCACTCGAAGCCCTTTTGAACGAAAATGATGACTGAGATATACAAACGCTTCGTTTTCCTTATGGTCTTCACCGACAGTGACTATGGCACTTCCTGAACTACCTTCCACACGATAATAGCGACGTGACGAACCTCCGGCACTAACCGACGATATTTTTTCTACGGTAGCTCCGGGATATGTTGTCACATACATTTGTACTATGCTTTCTTCAACTGCATTCATGGTCTGCGTTTAACAATGCAAAATTAATATTCAATTCAGTAAAAACAATTATTTTTGCACACTATAAAGATATGTATAATGAAAGATTTCGACCATAAACTATACGGGCTCATCGGATTCCCTCTCGGACATTCTTTCTCTCGCAACTTTTTCAATACCAAATTCTGCGACGAGAACATTAATGCCGAATATGTAAATTTTGAGCTCCCGACAATTTCTCTATTTCGCGACACTGTTAACGCCAACCCGAATTTGTGCGGTCTGAATGTCACCATCCCCTACAAGCGCCAAGTGATGCCGTTGCTTGATTCTATTGATTCGGCAGCAGCCGCTATTGGAGCTGTCAACGTCATTAGGTTCATCCGCACAGATTCAGGAGTCGAGCTACGTGGTTACAATTCTGATGTTGTGGGCTTTACTGAAAGTATTCGTCCCATGCTCCACGCCGACTGCCGTAAAGCTCTCGTTCTCGGTACGGGCGGTGCATCCATGGCTGTAGTTCACGGCTTACGGAGTCTTGGCATTGAGCCGCTCTACGTATCGCGCACCCCCGAAAATGGTCAATTGAGCTACTCCGATATCAACGCTGAGATTATGAATGATCATCTCGTCATCGTAAACACCACCCCCCTCGGCATGCACCCGAAAGTAGATACTTGCCCCGAGCTTCCTTACCACCTCTTGACTCCGCGCCACGTTTGCTTCGATTTGGTCTATAATCCCACCGAAACGCTCTTTATGAAGAATGCTGCAGCACACGGTGCACAAGTAAAAAATGGACTTGAAATGCTCCATCTTCAAGCTCTTGAAGCATGGAAAATCTGGAATGAATAAGCACTCATTCCACACCTGCACTAATACCTCATGATTCCACTTCGGCTGTCGTCCATCCCACTGCTACTTCCGGCTCTCTGCTTTTGCGGAGGTGCAGTGATAGGCTCGGTCGCGTCGTCATGGATTATAATTGCTTTGGCAATCATTGCTATTGTCACGCTTTTCCTCCGTCATTACTATGTCTTTGCCATGCTCGCCATCGCATTAGCAGGTATTACCGAAGGGTATTTTCTTATTCCACGCGATGCCCCTGCCGGCATTGCCGACCGCGAATTATGGTTCACAGCTCATGTAATTGAGCAACGTGAATCAGTCAGTGGCAGAAGATTAATTTTAAATGTCAATGCCACAGGTGTCGACTCTTCTTCGATACTCGATTGTCGCCCATTCAAAATGTCGGCATACATTCCCGACTTTTCTCCATCAATTCCCGAAGAATCAACGATTCGATTTACCACTACGGCTCGCCATCTGTCATCTGGTGCTGCAATCCCCGACTACCGACTTCACGACGACTACCTACGACAACGCCGAATATTCCTCAAGTGCGTCATCACCCCCGACAATCTCACCACACTCACCGCACCACAAGGCATTCTCGCTTCACTTCACAAATTCGCCGACCAATCAGCAACACGCATTCTCGCATCCTCCCTCTCCCCTTCCGCCAAAGAATTTCTGGTAGCAACGCTCATAGGCGACCGCTCGATACTTGACACAGATATGCGTAGCGATTTCGCCACAGCCGGGCTCGCCCACATTCTTGCGCTCAGCGGACTGCATTTAGGCGTAATCGCCATGATTGTAGCCGCTATGCTATTCCCTCTTCGCGCCGCCCGACTACGAATATTCGCCGAACTCATCTGTCTTATCATCATTTGGGGCTACTGCCTTGCCACGGGATGTGCCCCGTCGGTTTGTCGTGCCACAATCATGATATCAGTCATCATCTGTGGTCGCATTCTATACCGCTACCACAATCCTTTCAATTCGCTCTGCCTTGCAGCCATCATTATCACTGCCGCCACTCCGGAGTCTATCTTCTCTCCCGGATTCCAATTGTCGTTTGCAGCTGTCGCAACGATTTTGTTATTTGCGCGACGACTGAATCCCGTGAATCAGCAACACCGATTGCTATACGCCCTCACATCATATATCACCGTCAGCCTTGCAGCCATGATTGGCACCGGACTGATATCCATACTATACTTCCACACATTTCCCCTCTATTTCCTCCTCTCCAACTTCGTCGTCGCCGTCATTTTCCCACCCCTGCTCATTGCCGGCATAGCTTTCACCGTCTTTGCATGGCTTGGCTACGACCCCTCTTGGCTCATCTCGATTATAGACTTCATATATAGCCTCATTGAAAGTATCACTCACTTCACCACCTCCTTACCGCTATCACAAATCAATGGCATCTACCTTCCATCATGGGTTCTAATACCCTATATCGCAACCATTATAGCCGTCTTCCTTTTTCAATCTCATCGCATTGTAGCTTCACTGACCATTCTCGTATCAATTTTGTCAATCATCTTTGCCTACTCTTCAATCACCCCTACATCCGAACCTCTGCTCGCCATAATCCCATCAAGCGAACGTACCGACATTATCTACTATCGAGGTTCAGGACGTAGCATCGACATTTTCACCACTGCTAACCATAGCGGTGCGCGTGATGCCCATAAGGATGCAACGATATCATTAGCCGACTATATGTCGCGGCGCAACATCGACAGCATTAGCATCACCCCATGCAGTGGCAAAGGCGACATTCTTTCCATTGGCAACAAAAAACTTTTGATTATTTCAGACAACGAAGCGGTTATTCCTACCGACACCCACTTCGACTATATGCTTGTAGCTCGTCGACGTCGCAACCCACTACAATTATCCGGTTGCCGCATCGACTCTGTAATTATTTCCGACGATCTACATCCGCGTACACACACCTACTTCCGCTTAGAGTGTCGCGCCGATTCTATCCCCTTCATTTCCGTCGGGCAAGAAGGTCATCGAATTTCGTTATAACCTTTCACAAAAAAGTCGCACGACGCATCGCGCTCGCGCAATACCTCGTCGCCATATATCACGAGATCGAGATCAACCACTACTCGCCCTGCTGCTTTATCTTCGGGTCGGCGACCTCTACTTCTCTCATACTCCTTAAATAGCTTCGACAACTCTTCTGCCGAGATATCTGTCCATCCCAAAGTCACGGCATTACGATAATTCGCGCCTATGCCCGACAGCGGTGCTGTCTCATAAATCGAAGAATGAACCGTATCGTCCAACACTCCGTCGAGAAATCGGAATGCCTCCTCAATCTCCACCTTCCCCTCAGCCACATTTGAGCCGAGCGACACATACACCTTTATCGACATTTGAGCTTACTTTCTTTTAAGTGTCAAAACTGTTACTTCCGGAGTCGCACCGAATCGCATAGGCATACCGACCGTTCCGATTCCTATGTTTACATAGAGTTTTCCGGCATTCGGATGCGAAGGCGAATCATACAGACCACCCCAATACTTATAGCGCATCACAGCCGGCGACACTCCCAACACCTCTATCTGCATGGCATGAGTATGTCCCGACAGCGTAAGGGCTATTTGGGTCGTATCGCTATCTCTTATATCATTTTCCCAATGCGACGGATTATGCGACAACAATATTTTAGTATTTCCATCCGACAATGTAGGATACGCCTCTTCAAGCGACCCATAAGTAGCAAATGGGGGATCTCCAACATTTTCCACACCTACCATTACGATACTATCCCCTCTGCGACATATCACATCGTGTTCATTGAGTAGCAACTTCCAGCCCATGCTCTTCTGAACACTGATAAGCTCTTCGAGATTGGCCTTTTTCGCTTCAGCGCTATCCCAATCCGAATAGTTTCCATAGTCATGATTTCCCAATATCGAATACACACCATCTGGAGCATCAAGACATGCAAGTGCCGACACGTGTGGATATATCTCCTTAGTTTGGCGATTCACAATATCACCGGTAAACACTATCACATCCGTATTCAATCCGTTTACCACCTCCGTAAGATGGTTCACATAAGTCGTATCGCCGCCATAAGTACCGAGATGAAGATCCGAAATTTGCGCTATCCTATATCCGTCAAATGCCGCCGGCAATCCGGCCACTTCTACCTCAACATCTCTCACATCTATGCGATAGCGATTTACCAGCGCGCCCCACCACATTCCGAGGAAGAGCATCACACCCATCACTCCGCCGGCAAGCGAAAGTCCACCTATACGCTTACCTTTCCACAACCGAGGAAGACAAGCAATAAGGTCTACCACGACAAACAGCAGCTTCGAACACAATACCGATAGGTATGTAAACAGCAGCCACATCACGGCAAGAAATCCGCTCTCCGAACCTCCGCGATGCGGCATACACAATGCCACTATCAGCACCAAGTAAATGACACAGGAACTACACAAATGAATACGCGCCGGTACGACACTGCGACAGCGTTTGCGCACCACTTGTAGTATACGCAAATCAACAATCAGAGCTACAATTAGCCCGATTATAAGAGGAGCGAGGATAATTCTCATTTTTTATTTAAGCCTCAGTGGCTTTTATCTTATTGCGAAGCGGATTTGCATACATCGCGAGCATGATTTCGCGCATGGCTTTGCGGTCGAGATTGTAATCCGAAGGTTCATTCATCACCTTATCGAGCTGCCCATCAATATAGCTGTTTACCTTAGCCACATCTTCATCGGTATACTTATCAGAAAATTCGTTCTTTCCTTCAAGCATATCGTAGGCAACATAGTTAATAGGATAGATATGATATCTCGAATGTATTGCACGATCCATTGTCGCACAAACCTGCTTGACAATTTCCACTTTGTCATTAAGACTCTTCAACTCTTCAAGTTGCGGATTGATACATTCACCCACTTCGAAATGTATGCGTCCCTTATGCTGAAGCAGTCCGGTTTCCATACTGCACAAGTCATCTCGCTGCGACTTCTTGAAATTGGGATCAAGGCTTCGTATGTGCAATTCGCGAGCTTTCAGACAGTCATTCGGGTCATACTCATATGATATTGACACCGGAACGATATTGATATCATGAAGATTTTCAAGTAGCGAGCCGCCGCCTTCAAGAGCCAGCATCTTTATCACGCTCTCCTGAGTTCGGTCATTAGAATCTTTGGCACGACCCTCACGCTGTGCAATCCACACGCTTTCATGCTTCTCGCCTACAGCATAATGAATATATGCCGACAGTTGCTTTGCCGCTTCAAATGCTTTTGTCAAACGAAGATTGCGCTTTACTATAAAACACTTGTTCAGCTTAATAAGATCGGTTATCCAATCATAAATCAGCAGATTATTACCGATAGCCACTTCCGAGGTCGGCAGATTATGCTGAAAAAAACAATAGTTCAAGAAGCTCGCGTCGAGAACAATGTCACGATGATTGCTGATAAATGCGTACGACTTGCCACGTTCCACGTTTTCAAATCCGCCCGTGGTTATTCCGTCCGTTGTACGCTGGACGAGCATTTCCAAAAAGGGCTTCATGACCTTTGCCTGAAAAGTCTCCTTATCTGGCACCTGAAGCAATCCTTTGGCATATTCTTGATAATCTATATTGGGAAATATGAAGCGGACGGCATGTTCAAAGCCTTGTTCGCGCACAAGCAGTTCCATCTTTTCATGAAACACTGAGTCGTCAAAAGGCGCTATGTCGCTGAAATCATATCTATTATCCATGTCTTTATGGTTGAGGTAACTGGAATATTGTTGATTAAAAACAATAATGCTTTTTGCAAAGTTACAAAAAAAGCTCACACTTCATTGGTAGTACAGCCATTATTTGCCTCTTTGCAAATGAAAGAAGCCCCGAAGGATTTTTCCCCTCGGGGCTTTATGCAGTGATTATATATACGGTTTTTATTTCTTCTGCACCTTGTTATAGCGTGCATTAAGGCCGTCTACGATTTCGTCGGTAATGTCAAGCGACGGATTGAAGTAAACTCCGGCAGCCTTAAAGAGGATGGCATCATAGCCCTTCTCCTTATTATACTCCTTAATGAAAGCCTGCACAGAGTCAGAAAGCTGCTGTTGCTGCTGAGCAAGTTCCATTTCGGTATTGCGCTGAAGGTTGGCAAGATACTGCTGTGCGCTCTCCTGCATCTTGTTAAACTTTGTCACATCGGCTTTATAGCTTGCCTCCGACAGATATCCGTTAGCACGCATCTTTTCTTCTATCTGAGTGCCGAATGTTTGGATTTCCTTAGCTTTGCTCTGCTGTGCGCTTTCGAGCTTGCTGTAAGCACGAATTGAAGCTTCCTTGAAGTCTTTGGCAAGGTTATAGTGAGCGCTCAGAGAGTCTTCGTCGATATAGCGAATATTGATGCTTGTCGGCGTTCCTTCTGCCTTTTCCGAGCTAACCTGGCTGGTAGCTGCTGCTGACGATGAAGCATTGTCGGTTTTAGAGCAAGCAGCTGCTGCAAGCATTACAATCAGTGCCGACACGGCAATCTTAGTTTTCTTCATTTTCTGGATGATAATGTTACTTTAGTCTTGTTTTACTCTGTTTACATGACCGTGAGCGGGACATGTTCCTCCCTGCTTACGGACTACTTCCAAATCATGTGCGTGACCGGACGGAAATTTCCCTCCTTTCACGAACAGCACTTTTACCCCGAGTAGCACAAACGCTACCCCGACAAGCAAAACTACCAACAGTATTACTTTTAACGTCATACACTGAAATGGAATTTCAATGCAAATATACGCGATTTATTTGCAATAACCCATTTTTATTTCGTACCTTAGTGTGCCCGATGGTATGTTTTTAACATTATTTTTCCATTGGGCGATTTTACAAAATGTCGTTTCACACGTCATATCATTAAACTATTATACACTAACTAATGGAAGTTAAAGACCTTAAGCCAACCAGAGTATTCGAAATTTTCGACGAAATCACTAAAGTTCCTCGTCCTTCGAAAAAAGAAGAGAAAATCCGCCAATACCTTCTCGATTTTGCAAAAAAACACAATCTTGAAGTAAAAACTGACGCCGTAGGCAATATCGCAATGTTCAAAGCTGCAACACCGGGTCATGAAAATGCACCCACCGTTATCATGCAGGGACACATGGATATGGTTTGCGAATCAAACGATAAATCTTTCGACTTCGAAAACAATCCTATCACCACTATCGTTGATGGCGAATGGGTTCGTGCCGACGGCACTACTCTCGGCGCTGACAATGGTATCGGTGTAGCCGCTTCTTTGGCCATTCTCACTGAGCCTGAACTCGTTCACGGTCCTCTTGAAGCCCTATTTACTGTCGACGAAGAAACCGGTATGACAGGTGCTTTCGGCATCGGCGACGGTATGTTGCAAGGTGATATTCTACTCAACCTCGACTCTGAAGACGACGCTGAAATATTCGTAGGATGCGCCGGTGGTGTCGACACTGTTTGCACTTTCCACTACAGCCGTTCTTTCGCTCCCACCGATTTCACATACTTCAAGATCGACATCGCTAAGGGACAGGGTGGTCACTCAGGTGGCGACATTCACCTCGGACGCGCAAACGCCAACAAGTTGCTCGCTCGCTTCCTCTTCGACCTCTCTAAGAAATATGAAATTTGCCTCAGCGAAATCGACGGTGGCAACCTGCGAAATGCGATTCCTCGCGCCGCTCACGCCATCATTGGCATCCACACATCAAACAAAGAAGCTGTTGTAGTTGCTCTCAACGAATATATCGCCAAGATTCAAAACGAATACGCAGGCATCGAACCTACTCTCGAAATCAAACTCGAAAGCGTTGAAAAGCCTGAATACACTATCGACCAGCAGACTTCGACCAACCTTATCCGCGCCGTCTATAGCGCTCCTCACGGTGTTGTCTCTATGAGCCGCGAACTTGAAGGTCTCGTTGAAACATCTACCAACCTCGCATCTGTTAAAATGCCCACTGACGACACTATCGTTGTCACCACAAGCCAGCGCAGCTCTGTCGATTCTCGCAAATGGGACATCGCCAATCAGGTTGAAGCGCTCTTCCTTATCGCAGGTGCTACAGTTGAACACGGCGAAGGCTATCCTGGATGGCAACCCAACATGAAGTCACCCATCATGGAAATCGCTCGCGATGCTTACAAGGAACTCTACGGCATCACTCCCGCCATCAAGGCAATCCACGCCGGTTTGGAATGCGGACTCTTCCTGCAGAAGTTCCCTCACCTCGACATGATTTCTTTCGGTCCCACCCTGCAAGGCGTTCACTCTCCCTCAGAACGCATGCACATCCCCGCAGTAGAGCGCTTCTACGAACAGCTGAAGCTCACTCTCACTAAGGTGGCTGAACTCAAAAAGTAATATCATCATCCCCTCTGTCCGGACACAAAAGTTGCGTCCGGACAGTTTTTTATACATCTACCCCATGAAAATCCACCGCTTGATTTGCGCAACAGCCATCATATTTGCCGAAACAGCAGGTGCTTCCTCTCCAAAACAACAGACAGCGGCAACAGAAGTAGCAAAAGAGGAACCACCAACATCTCAATCCGACAGCAAATTGCCTGAAGCTTCCGAATCTATCGATTCGCTGCGACTCACCGACGACGACTATATCTACATTGCCGATATCCTTGATGTGGAAATTGCGGCAATCAAAGCTGTCGTCGATATCGAAGCCGGACGCACCCATCAGGGATTTTTCAAACCGGGCAAACCTATTATAAATTTCGATATTAAAATGTTCCGACGCTTTGCTGGCCGACGGGGCATAAGTCTTGCCAAATATCGTAGTTCGCACAGCGAAGTTTTTGCCGGTCCAAACGCTCGTCGGCATGGGTCTACGCAAGCGGCTCAGCATATCCGACTCGAAAAAGCTCGCACTATAAACGAAATTACCGCATTAGAAGGCACTTTTTGGGGCATGTTCCAACTCGGCGGTTTCAACTGGAAAAAATGCGGATGCTCAAGCATTCATGAATTTGTCGAACTTATGTCTCGCTCCGAGCGCGACCAACTCGAATTATTCGCCAATTTCATCACCAGCACCGGACTCGTAAAACACCTTAAAAATAAAAATTGGGCTTCTTTCGCACGTGGTTACAACGGACCTTCTTATGCCGCACGTGGCTATCATACACGCATGGCAAAAGCCTATGCACGCCACAAATCCATCGAAAGTAAACTCAACGACACATCCGACGAGCAATCAAAAAAGCCACAGGAATCAACACTGCCACAGCAAGCGAAGCACACAAACCCCAATAATAAGAAATAACGCTCACAATCTCCACAAAACCCACTGCCACAGCAGTTAACGCTATTTCCGCTCCCCCTCCCCCCATTTTATACCTGATTTTCACCACCGACACAACTATCACAGTATAAATAAGATACCATACAGTAAGCCCTATTCCTACACCTACAAAACCATCTAAAACATATCCGCCCACAAGAGCCATCACACTAACGACACTACTCAACATTTCACACAGCATGAAGCACACTCCATCTCCTCGCGCCGGCATCGTATAAGCAACACACCACGAAAATCCACGTAACACAAGTGCTGGAGCTCCAAACATTACCATTAGCGATGCGTTTTTGAAATCCGAACTATAAAGCACATCTACTGCCACTGAGGCAAGCGCAGCAAGCAATGCCGATGCCACTGCAGTCATAGCCACTATCACGCGACTCTGATGCCACATATAGACAGTCATTCTCTTATATCGCTCTCTTCCAAGACTTGAAATCCTGGGGAAATATTCCATTCCTGCAGCCACGAGCAATATTCCTGCATATCGGACTGCTACGGTATATCCGGCTTGAAATGTTCCTGTCACCTCACCGCCAAACGTAGTATTAAAGAAAGCCAACAGAATATAATTGGCAAGCCAACCCACAAAGAGCGACATAGTAAGACACATTCCAAGACTTACCATCTGCCTACCTGACTTCAAAGCTTCTTTGGTCGACAGCTTCACTCGCACTTCACCCACTCCTCGACGCGAAAATATTTTCACACAGATTAGCGACACTATCGAATATATTGCTACTACCGGTATCACTGATTCTATTCGCAAATAGTATACCGTAGGCACAGATAATACAAGCGAAATCACCACCGCATAAAGTGTACTCCTGGCAATCAGATTTATTTTCCCACACCCTTGCATCACCCCTTTCTCTGATGCTGTAAGTGTGTTACAGCAAAGTGCCACCGACAATGCACAGAACGACAATATATGCGAACCATCTGCAAACGAAATTTGCGACAGCAACGGTGACAGCAATATCATAATCGCCATACCTAACATTGCGAGTAGCAACCCAATTCTACGCACTACGGCTACTCGACGCCACTGCTCTTCTCCACTGACTGATGCCACAGCCTGCACGGCACTTTGACCGATACCCATCTGTGTCAATGCGCCCAACATATCTAATGCGCTATTATATATTCCAAACAGTCCCACACCAGATACTCCTATCCACAATGCCACTATCTTGGTGCGCACCACGGAGCACAACAATGAAGCCGCTTCAACTCCCCCAAAAAGACCTGTCGCTGAAACCACTTTCGACGACAGTGTCCCGAGTTTTATCGCACCCATTGCATTGGATTGAGTTTCGCTGTTTCTTTGCGCAATTCAAAGTGTAGCACCGGATTATTTCCTCCATCCGGATCCACACCTATTACGCCGATGCTCTGCCCGGTAGAAACTTTATCTCCCGTTTTTACCGATATCGACGACAGATTGGCATAGATTGATATATAGCTGCCATGACGTACCATCACCACCGTATTAAATCCGGGCTGACGAAATATAGCACTCACCGTACCGTTAAATATCGCGCGAGCCGATGTACCGCCACTGACACCTATATCGATACCACTATTCTCAGTTTCTACGTGTGGCAACTCTGGATGTGGTTGACGACCGAATCCCTTTGTTATTTTATATCTACCGGCCACTGGAAACAGCAATCTTCCGCGATTACTTTCAAAGCTTCCCGACAATGCTCTGTCAGCATCCGAAATTCCGGTTATTTCACGCTTTCCGGCTGCCGATTTAGTACCCTTTTTACCCGACTGTTTACCTGCCGACTGCTCGCGACGTTTTTTTGCCTGCTCAGCAATCAGCCTATCGAGTTCAGCGTCGAGCGAACGCAATTTCTTCTGACTCTTCGCAAGACTCGCTTCAAGACTCTTCCCCTCTCGCTTCAATCTATTGACGTCGCGATTGGTTTCTTCACGCTCTATTTCGAGCTTAGAGCGCGCCTGCGACAATAATCCGAGCGATGCCGAGCGCGATTCATAAAGTCCGCCAAGTCGTTCTCGCGCTGCATTTATCCTTAGCAACGACTCATTTATCTCCACCGAACGGCGACTACGCCATTGCTCAAACCGACGCAAATAGCGCACTCGATTTATAGCTTGACGCACCGTTCCCGACGAAAACACATATGCCACCGGATTCATCGAATTTCGCGACAGTTGCATCTTCCTCAGAGCTGTCACATATGCAGAGCGCATTCTGTTATACTCTCCTTCAAGCATAGCAAGTGAATCTGACGCCACAGCTATACTTGCATCTATTGCGGCAACGCTGGCTTCGAGTTGCACTATTTCGCGATCCTTGTCTTTAATCTCAGTATGAAGCTTTTTCAGTGCGCCCTGTTTTTTCTTCGTTTCGGCCTTATTTGCATTTATCTTTCGCGAAGTTTCCTTGATAGTCCGCTCAGCAGCTTGACGCTCTCGTTTTATACGGCTTTGGTCGCGCTGTTGCGCAACAACAACTGACGGCAATACCGCCACAGCTACCATAAACAATATCAAGAATCTCTTCATCGCCATATCACTTTCCGGCAAAACTTTTCAATATATCAGCAGCGTACACTCTATTATATCCTACAGGGATATTCACAGGCTTCACGGTCACGTCGTCATTCCAACTGGCTTTACCAAACTTCCAGCCTATTGTGCCATCCACCTTCTTCGAGCCGGCCACAGCATACACTTCCACATTTGCCGCCATCGGGCCACACGGAGTTATCTGTTCATTCGAATAGTTCATCACCACAGGAGTTTTTCCTGCGATGCCTGCTGTTATACTCACCATCGACTGTCCGAGAAATGCAAATGCGTATTCCATCCACGCCGGCATCTCTTTAGGCTTACACGCCCAATACTGGCCGTCCACCTCAAACTCCATAACGCCAGCATCCGATGCATTAAGCTGCTCTGTTCCGAGCACAAACGGACGACCTGTCAACATATCCTGAACATTCGACACACTTATAGGAAAATCACCGAGAAAACGTCGCAATTCTTCGCAAACATATCGCTTATTCCATCTGTCGAGTATCACAATTGAGTCATTCGAAAGATACATCGATGCAACTTCCATTCCGAGTATTCTCATCGAAATGTTCACGCTCTTTCCACGCTCCATCACAGCTGTTCCCGACAC
This sequence comes from uncultured Bacteroides sp., assembly GCA_964416545.1. Classification (GTDB taxonomy): domain Bacteria; phylum Bacteroidota; class Bacteroidia; order Bacteroidales; family Muribaculaceae; genus Paramuribaculum. The sequence continues at coordinate 67,661 of CAYQEN010000004.1, forward strand.
TGATATTTGCGTAGGCTGACTGAGCGACACACTGATTGGAACTTTCACTTTTTCCCAATCGCCATAGCTCGATACTGTTTGCTTATACAGCTCCGCCACCTGCGATTCTGTTACTGCCATTTCTCCTGTCTGCATTCCCGTGCTCGACTGACTTTTTCGCGATGTCGAACAAGCATGCAACACTAATATGGTCATCACCATGACCAATATGCGAACTATACTTTTTCTATTGCTGAACATCATTTGTAAAAAAATGTCTTATGCTTAACCTTTCGTTTAAGCAATTTATTATTAGGAGCGAGAGTCAATGCTTTTTCCCAATATTCAAGAGCTTCCTCTGGCTTCCCGTCCATAAAATATATATCTCCGGCGTGCTCATACAACTCGGCTGATTCTTCCTCGCTGTTTTCCAATGCCGAATCTATTATTTCACGCGCTTTTTCATACTCTTTTCGCTTAAACAGCACCCAGGCATACGTGTCAAGCGATGTCGGATCCGACTCTCTCTCTTCCACCACTTTTTCTATCAGCTCCAACGCTTTATCTAAATCGCGTTCAGAGCAAGCCAGATAATAAGCGCAATTATTGAGAGCTGTCAAATTCGATGAATCAAGTTCAATAGCTTGATTATAACACGTAAACGCGCTATCAAGCAATTCCTCTTTATAAAACACATCCCCTCTCGCGCCAATCAATCTCGAAACAGCAGCATTATCGGTTGAATCCACAGTTGCCATTCCACGTTCGATATAGCTCAAAGCCTCTTTTGAGTCGCCCATGCTTAGAGATGCCGCCGATGCCAATTCATAAAGAGATGTTTCATTAGGGAAATAATGCAATCCTCTATCGGCAGCCGACTTCACCTTAGCGAAGTCATTCGTCTGAAGATAAAGACTCGACAATACCACCCATTCGTCTTCATCACCGGGTGTCATATCTAATTCATAACTCTTCTGCTCTGCCGCACCGGCATAATCTTTTACAGCAATAAGATAGCTGGCGTAAAAATTTCTCACTGGTGGCTCATGCGGATACATATCTATCAGCGTATGAAACAGGTTGGCGATGCGTTCATGCTGTGTCGAATCCGTATATAGCTTTATCACATAGTCACGCAATATTTCGAGCTTTGGCTCAACATCGAGATCCTGCTGCGCCATCGCTTGAAACACCTCTCGGTCATATGCCGCACTATCACCCAATTGATTGTAAAATGCCGCTCGATTGAAATATGCCACACCGCTCGTCGGGTCTAACTCGACAGCCCTGTCAAAATACACCCTCGCCGAATCTGGCTCACCAAGATTCATAAACATCTGCCCGGCAAATGTATTATATTCCACTCGCTGCGGAGCTGAGTTCACAAGTTTTCTTACTTCGGCACGAATAGCTATTGTATCATTATCGCCGTCATAGATTCTCATTCTGCGCATCGACAATTCAGGATTTATACCCTCTGAACGTTCCAGCGTATCTATAAGAGCAAGAGCCTTTGCCGTATTCAGCGAATCCGCATTTGCTATCAGCGCATCGACATACCGGAGAGCCACCTCTATTCTGTCGGCATACACTTCGTATAATTTCCCCATCGTGGCAACAGCCTCATCAGGATCGCCCAGATGATTCGACAGCTGCGCATAGGTGATTCCGGTATATAAATCCGACGGTTCCGATTTGACATAATCGCCTATAAGCCTCATGCCCTCTTCCACCGCCGCACTATCATCCTGCGTCAATATTATAAGCTTACTTCCATACTCTTTACCGATAAATTTATCCTTCGGATTTATTTCGTAAGCACGCTCTACCAAATCGTAATATGCATCCGAATTTCCGAGTCCTTTATGGCGCAGAGCTTCCAGAAATATATAGTCGGCTTTTCGCTCATCCGTATCTTCAACAAGGCGTGGCGTTCTTGCCGACAACGCTATGCTACACAGCACAAGCATCACCGGAAACGCCATTAAAATGACATTCTTTCGTGTCGCTTTCCTCTTCATTTTCTATCCATTCAGCCTCGCGGCTCACTCCACTCCGGTGTGACCGAAGCCGCCGGCACCTCTTTCTGTTTCGTCGAGACTTTCCACCGACTCCCACTCCACATGAGAGTAATTCGTCACTACCATCTGACATATGCGCTCACCGTCATTTATAACAAACGGCTCATTCGACAGGTTGATTACTATCACGCCTATTTCGCCACGATAGTCTGCATCAATGGTTCCGGGTGTGTTCACCAACGATATTCCGTGTTTCAAAGCCAATCCGCTACGCGGACGTATTTGACACTCATATCCCTGTGGTAGCTGTATGCTCAATCCGGTAGGTATCAGAGCGCGTTCAAGCGGAGCAAGTGTCACAGGCTTTTCAAGAAAAGCTCTTACATCCATTCCTGCCGACGCTATTGTCGCGTATGCCGGTAGCGCATGATGCGAGCGATTTATTATCTTTACTTTTACGTTATCCATTTACTCTGTTTTTAGGCCTGTTCGTTGCATAGCACCACACACGCCCAATTCTTATTTGATGTGTTTGTCACCACACGTTTGCCCAATCTTGCTGCCTCAGCTTCAAGAATGGGAATATCTTCACAATAGAATCCGCTAAGATACATCTCTCCGCCGGGCTTAAGCATACGGAAATAAGATTCCATATCACCCACTACCACATTGCGATTGATATTAGCCGTAACTATATCAAAGCTCTCTGCCGGCAAGTTTTCAAGCACCGACGCATCGCCGAGATGTAGCTCTATGTCGCCACAACCGTTTATCTTAAAATTTTCTCCGGCATTCTCATGAGCCACGGGGTCTATCTCCACAGCAACCACTTTCTCTGCTCCTCGCATCGACGCAAGAATTGCCAAAATACCGGTTCCCGTGCCCATATCAAGCACACGCTTTCCGGCTATCTCATTTTCGAGCAATTGTTCTGATATCAAAGCCGTGGTCGAATGATGTCCGGTGCCGAAAGCCATTTTCGGATCTATAAGAATATCATATTCACACTGTGGAAAATTCTTGTGAAATGAGCTATGCACTACACATCGATCCTTTATTACCACAGGCTGATAATAATTTTTCTCCCACTCACTATTCCAGTCGCGACCTTCTATCACAGCATCTTCACGACTTATTTTCACATCAAATGGGATACTATCTATTATCGCATCCACAGCGTCAGCATCAAAAACCTCTTTACGGATATATGCTTTAAGCCCTGTTTCGCCTGGCACAAACGACTCATAGCCTACATCGGCTAAAAACGAAGCAAGCACATCGGTTATGTCCGACGTGCATGGAGCGACAGTAAAGTCAGATTCAATATAATCGTTCATTTCTATTGCATAAGTATATGTATAACGTCAACGACGCTTCATTTTGCGTACCATCGACGTAATTTTCGTCACTGATTTATAAGCTATCAAAGCATAGTCGAGATAATTCAGGCTGCCCATTATTTTTCCGGCGATTCCTCCCGTCGACATCATCGGCATTCCGTTTTTCATCTGACTAAACCCAGCTGATATCTTTTCTTTTTCCATCTCAAGACGAATCATCGCCACTGCTTTTTGATAGCGAAGTTCATCCAACGTATATCCTTTCCAGCCTGGCTCGTCGTATGGCTTTAGTTTTTTTTGTTCGGCATCCATAAGCAATCGGGGGTATTACAAAAACATTTTTGTCACGAAGCGCGATATCGGATTAAATATTAGTGGCTTTCTAAATACCGTCAACAGCACAATCAACAAAAGATAGATTGCGGCCATTAAAGCATAAGCCCACCCGGCTCCGATTGAGTGCGCCAACACAACAGACGCCCATAGCGACAAAAACAGCATCATTACCATCAGTAGCATCACTACGATAATACCTGTTGCCAAAGCACCAATCAACAGCGTCAGTTTTTCTGCTGCCGTCAACTTAGCGTATTCAAGCTGCAAGCCGAAATACTTTTTCGCAAGGTTATAAATGCGCACATACGCATTTTCATGTTCGCTCATTCCGTAATTACTGAATTATTTTGATTGCGTATAATTCTCCCTGGCTACACAACATCGCCGTCGGACAGCCTCTTCAAGCGGTAGCCGACGGCGGTAGTCATTCTTCTTAGACCACAACCATACTTCCGGCGTTATTCTCATCGACCGGACAATTCGGTATAGGCTTAGTCGTCTATTTCGCTCGTCAGCTGCTCCACAAGTGCGTCTATTTCGCTTTCGGTACAAATAATACCGTTTTTGCGAAGCACTTCCTTTATGCGGCGACGGAGATCCTCACCCTTTTCTGGTGCAAAGAGCATTGCCGCTCCGGCTCCTACCACTGCGCCACCAATGAATGCGTATAATATACTCAGATTGCTCATTGTTTTTTCGTTTTATTTCTACGTATTAAACAAACCGGTAAAGCGCCGAGATTATTCACGGCGCATAATTTTTTTTAGAGTTGTGACTATTAAGCCTTCGACTGAAGCTCGTCGGCGATTTCGTCGGCAAGTTCTTCCATCTTCGACTTTTTCAGCTTTATACCCTTTTCCTTGAGAAACTTCACGATTTCGTCACGAGTATCTGTACCTTTAGCGGGAGCAAAGAGAAGACCGACGGTTGCTCCGGCAATAGCACCGCTGATTACTGCTAAAATAATGTGTACGGGTTTCATTTTGATTAGAAGTTAAATTTGTTACAACGATAAAACAATCATTTCGACAAAAAAGTTTTGACAAAACAATCATCATTTCATTTCTCCGCTAAGATAGACATTCTTTACCATTCATGCAAGCACAATCCGCATTCTCGTTCATCATTTCTCCCATCATTCCGCATAGCATCTGAAATGATTTCATATTTGCCAAATGCAATCTTTTAGCGTATTTTTGTAGAAGCATATTCATAATTAATATTATAAACATTTCAACCATGAAAGTGAAACGTTCCATTACTCTTTTGGCAGCAGCGGCTATCGGGCTCGGCTCCTCCGTTTTTGCCACAGACATCACGGCAAACTACGACGTGATACCGAAGCCTTTCTCTGTATCTGCCACAACAGGCAATTCTTTCACACTCTCTTCGAAAACTACTATTGTCTACCCCGCAAAGGATACCAAGCTCAAACGCAATGCCGAATTTCTTGCCGACTATATCAAAACTCTAACAGGCAAAGAGCTGCGCATCTCTACCAAAGCACCTCGCAAAGGAGCTATCATTCTCACAGCCAACCTTAACAACGACAACAAGGACGCTTACCGATTGCAGATAACAGCCGACCGCATCACCATCGACGGAGCTTCGGCTGCCGGCAACTTTTATGGCATCCAGACTCTGCGTAAGTCTATCCCTCAAGCCACAGACGACAATGTGATTTTCACTCCTGTTGTCATCGACGATCAGCCGCGTTTTGCTTATCGTGGCGCTCACCTCGACGTTTCGCGCCACTTCTTTCCGGCCGACAGCGTTAAGAGCTTCATCGACATGATTGCACTCCACAATGCCAATAAGTTCCATTGGCATCTCACCGACGACCAAGGTTGGCGTCTTCAGCTCAAAAAGCACCCCCGCCTCACCGAAGTCGGCTCTACACGCAACGGAACATGCATCAAAAACGATTTCAGCACCAACGACAATATTCCCTACGGTGGCTACTACACACAAGAAGAAGTTAAAGACATCATTCGCTATGCTGCCGAACGTCACATCGACATCATACCCGAAATCGACCTTCCCGGCCATATGCTTGCCGCACTTAAGGCATATCCTAATCTTGGTTGCACCGGTGGCCCGTACGAGCTATGGACTCGATGGGGTGTTTCCGACGATGTTCTATGCGCCGGCAACGACTCTACTCTGAAGTTTATCGACGACGTTCTCAACGAAGTAGCCGAAATCTTCCCCTCCGAATACATCCATGTGGGTGGCGACGAATGCCCAAAAACACGTTGGAAAGAGTGCCCCAAATGTCAGGCTCGCATAGCCGAACTTGGATTAAAGAGCGACGATCATAGCACAGCCGAACAAAAGCTCCAGACCTACATCATGACTCATGCCTCAAACACTCTCGCTCGCCACGGCCGCAAAATGATTGGTTGGGACGAAATTCTTGAAGGCGGTCTCACTCCTGGAGCCATCGTAATGTCATGGCGTGGTGAAGAGGGCGGTCGTGATGCTGCTCGTCTCGACCACGATGCTATCATGACCCCAACAAGCTACTGCTACTTCGACTACTACCAAAGCCGCGACCGCGCTACTGAGCCGTTTGCTATTGGTGGATACGTTCCCGTTCAACGCGTTTACAGCTACGAACCCGTTCCCGAAGGTCTGTCTGCCGAACAAGCCAAACACATCATTGGTACACAAGCCAACCTCTGGACTGAATACATTCCTACATATAGCCAAGTTGAATACATGGAACTCCCCCGCTTTGCAGCTCTCAGCGAAGTACAATGGACCGACCCGGCTAAGAAAAACTACTCCGACTTTGTTCGTCGAGTTCCTCAGCTTATCAACCACTACAAAGCTCTCGGCTACACCTATGCCGATCATATTTTCGACGTTACTGGCTCTCTCAAGCCCGATGTAAAAAACAAATCCATCATCGCCGAATTCCAGACTGCCGACGACGCAACTATCCGCTATACCCTCGATGGATCTGAACCCACTACCACATCTCCCATATACAAAGGTGCGGTTAGCATCAACAAAACTGCCGTTATTAAAGCCGCAGCCTTCCGTCCCGAAGGACGTAGCCGCCGCATATTCACAGATAGCGTAACTTTCAATAAGGCAACAATTTCCAACGTTTCGCTCCCCACCCCCCCACACTCCTCATACAAAGCAAACGGAGGTCTTACACTCGTTGATGGCAAATTTGGTACCGAAACATTCAATACCGGTGAGTGGCTCGGCTTTGTAGGCACACCGATGGTTGCAATCGTCGACCTCGGTTCTGCTCAGCAATTTAGCAGCGTCAAAGTTCGCAACCTCATTGACACTGGTAGCTGGATTTTCGACGCTCGCTCAATCAAAATCGAGACTTCTTCCGACGGCACAAACTTCACCGAAGCTACATCATTGGAAATTCCTGCACTCACTAAGGAAGTCCGCGAAATCGTCACTCACAAACTCTCTTTTGCCCCGGTTAACGCACGTTACATTCGCGTAACAGAAGTCGGAGAAAAGAGCATCCCTTCGTTCCACGGCGGAGCTGGCAATCCCGGATTTATCTTCGTCGACGAGCTCGTTGTCGATTGATATTTACCACAACTTCATCGGTCAATCCTATAATTATCAATTTTTTTAGAAAACGAACTCTTGACATTACAAATAATGCGTATATTTGCACTGCGAAATATACGCATTATTTATTTTAGACAAACCAAACTTTAATAACTACATTTTCATGAAAAAAACCATTTGCTACTCTCTCGCTCTGAGCGGTGTTCTGGTTTTAACCGGTTGCGGAGGCAAGATGAGCCAGTTCAAAGCCGATTATTTCAACACCAATCCCAATCCGCTCGCTGTAACAGGCGAAGTTGTTCCTGCTGTTGTAACAGGTAACATCCCCGCTAAGTTCTTTAAGAAAAACGCATCTGTTACCGTTACTCCCGTACTCGTATACAACGGTACTGAAGCCACTTCTGCTCCCATCTCATTCCAGGGTGAAAAAGTTCGTGGCAACTACCCCACAATATCTTACGACGGTGGCACAATGACCATCCCCGTACGCTACACCTACACTCCGGAAATGCTGAAGAGTGAACTCTACCTCACTTTCAACGTTCAGCAGGGCAACAAGCAGTATGTTCTTCCCCGCGTTAAAGTAGCCGACGGTGTTATCGCCACTGCTACTCTCGCCGATGCTGGTACTGTTAACCCCGCTCTCGCTGCCGACGCTTTCCAGCGCATCATCAACGAAAAGTACACTGCCGACATCCGCTTCCTCATCAACCAGGCTAACGTTCGCGAAGGCGAAATCAAGAGCCAGGGCATGATGACTTTCAACGAACAGCTCCGCACTGCTGCTGGCGACACTTCTCGTGTCATCGAAGAAGTCAACATCTCTTCATACGCTTCACCCGAAGGTACTCTCGACTTCAACACTCGCCTGGCTGAAAACCGCGAAAAGAACACTAAGAACTACCTCGAAAGTCAGCTCAAAAAGGATAAGATTACTGAATTTGGCGAACTCACCGCTCAGTTCACTCCCGAAGACTGGGAAGGCTTCCAGGAACTCGTTTCTAAGAGCAACATCCAGGACAAGGAACTCATCCTCAGCGTTCTCTCTATGTACAAGGATCCCGAACAGCGTGAAAAAGAAATCCGCAACCTTTCAAGCGTATTCGAAGCTCTCGCCGACGAAATCCTTCCCCAGCTCCGTCGCTCGCGTCTGACTGCTTCAGTCAACGTTATCGGCAAGAGCGATGCTGAAATCAACAGCGTTTACGCTTCTGATCCCAAGTCTCTCAGCGTCGAAGAGCTCCTTTATGCTGCAACTCTTACCGACGACGAAAACCGCAAGGCTGAAATCTACAAGACTGTTACTCGCGTATATCCCAACGACTACCGTGGTTACAACAACCTCGGCATGAGCCAGTACAAAGCTAAAGACTACAAGGCTGCTGCCGCTAACTTCAACAAAGCCGCTACTCTCGCTCCCCAGAGCAACGAAGTGAAGATGAACCAGGGTCTCATCGCCCTCGTTAATCGAGACTACAACACTGCCAACCGTCTGTTCGGCAACGCAGGTGGCCTCAGCGAACTCAACGATGCTCTCGGTGTTTACCACCTCAAGAAAGGCAACGCTGCCGACGCAGCTCGCGCATTTGGCAACAGCAAGACAAACAACGCCGCTCTCGCACAGATCCTCAACAAGGATTACAGCAACGCTCAGCGCACAATCTCTGCTATCGCCAACCCCGATGCTACAACTTACTACCTCGCTGCAGTTCTCGGTGCTCGCACCAACAACTCTCAGATGGTAAGCTCTAACCTCCGCAAGGCCGTTCAGCTCGATCCGTCACTGGCTTCAAAGGCTCTCAACGACCTCGAATTTGCTAAATTCAACGTAGGTAGCCTTCTCAACTAAGCCATCTATATCACTTAATATTAAAGCCCGAAAGCGAAATGCTTTCGGGCTTTACTTTTTATGACTTAAAAATACTAATTTTGTATTCGTCTAAGCATTTATTGCATTTGGCACACCATGACACAATTGCGACAATTCATATTACTCGGACTGACACTGATTTTTTTGCTCAGCGGATGCCATAGTGCCAAAATTTCCACTGCCGACGAAAGTATGGCGTGTGGCGACTACTTTAAAGCAGCCAACGAATACCGACAATTATATCGAAATCTAAAAAACAAAAGCGACAGACAGCTACGTGCCGAGACTGCCTTCAAAATGGGTCTTGCCTATCTCAAGCTATCGCGTTACGAGAATGCCGCCTCAGCATTCTCAAATGCCATTCGCTATGGATACCCGGACTCTACCGCAACTCTCTTACTTGCACAGTCGCTACACGCATCAGGGTTATATCGCAATGCAATCGACGCTTACACTAAATCCAACTCCGAATTATCAATAGCCGGACTCGCTGGGACTACTACCGCTGATAGCATTATGCGCCATCCAACGCGCCACAAAGTCACTCCGGCCACATTCCTAAACACTCGTCGTTCCGAATTTTCGCCTGTCATCTTCAATCGCACACTCTACTTCACCTCAAACAGTGAAAACTCCCGAGGCACACAAAAAAGTCCGGTCACAGGACAAAAATATGGCGACATCTGGGCATCCCGCAAAGACGAAAATGGACGCTGGACACGCCCTACACCTATCGAAGGTGAAATAAATACCGATGCCGACGAAGGTTGCGTATCCTTTAGTCCCGATGGCTCCACAATGTATTTTTCTCGCGTTCCATCAGGCAGTTCTGTTTCTTCCATCTTTACATCCAATCGCTACGATGCCACATGGAGCGAACCGGAACAACTATTCATTGCCGCAGACTCAATCCACAGCTATGCCCACCCATCCGTCACACCATCGGGCGAATGGCTATATTTCACCTCCGACCGCCCTGGTTGCGGAGGCAAAGACATTTGGCGCATGAACCTATACAGTTTGCGTGGAGCTATCGAAAATCTTGGCAATGATATAAATACCTCTGACGACGAAATGTTCCCATCGGCACTCTCTGACAGCGCTTTCATATTCTCAAGCAATGGTCACCCGGGGCTCGGAGGGCTCGATATGTTTCGTGCCGACCTCCTCCCTAACGGCCGATGGCATGTAGTCAATCTTGGATATCCGCTCAACTCTAAGGCCGACGACTTCGGCATAACTTTCGACAGCGATGCCTCCGTCACAACCGGATTCTTCAGTTCCGGACGCGACGACGCCCGTGGCTACGATAATATCTACTCATTTGTACTTCCGGATATCGACGTAGAAATATCCGGCACAGTTACCGACTTCGACGAGTATCCAATTTCAGGAGCGACTATCCGCATTGTTGGCAACGACGGCAGCATCCGTAAAACGCTGTCACATACCGATGGAACGTTCCATTTCCCCCTCTCTCCCACCACCAACTACATCATTTTTGCTTCTTCCGATGGCTACATCAATGCCCGCCAAGAGTTCGTTACTGACTCTGCCGAGCGCGACGAGCACTACGACATTGCTTTCCGCCTTGCATCACTTACAAAGCCAAACGTAGTCGAAAATATCCTCTACGATTTCGACCGTGCCACCCTTCGCCCCGAATCGCGCGAAGCTCTCGACGCTCTTGTTAAAATGCTTGGCGAAAATCCTGAAATATCTATTGAAATGAGTTCTCATACCGACCGCATAGGTTCCGACAGCTACAATCTCGATTTATCTAATCGTCGCGCCAAAGCCGTTGTTGATTATCTCATTGAAGCCGGCATCGCTCCCGACCGATTGCAATACACTGGCTATGGAAAAAGCCGCCCACAAAAAGTCAGCCGCAAAATAGCTCGCGAATACCCTCAATTCAGCGAAGGCACCATTCTTGACGAACAGTTTCTTATGACCCTCTCCGACGACGACCGACAAATAGCCGACCAAATTAACCGACGCACGGAATTTACCGTGATTTCGGTAGAATATGGACAATACTGACATATGAAATTCAGAACCGAAATACAACCACTAAACCACCGCGGACTCATCGACCACTCTACGCCTATCATGCTCCTCGGCTCTTGTTTTACAACCGAAGTGGGAGAGCGTATGCAGCGTGACCTATTCTACGTTTCGATAAATCCGTTTGGCACTCTATACAATCCCGAAAGCATCGCTGCAGCAATTTCACGCATTGCTGAACGCCGTTTATTCCAATCCGACGATATTTTTGAACATTCTGGTTCGTTCCACACATTCCATTCCCACTCATCCCTTTCGCGTGAATCAGTATCCGCCACACTCTCCCATCACAACGACATTCTGCTCAGCACATACGATTTTCTAAAACAAAGCCGTTTTCTCATTATTACGCTGGGCACAGCTTGGGTTTTCCGACTAAAATCCACTGGATCCGTTGTAGCCAACTGCCATAAACTGCCGGCTAATATGTTCCTGCGTTCACGACTCTCAGTCGATGAAGCAACCACATCACTATCCACGGCAATTGATGCTGCACGCTCCATCAATCCTGATATTCGCGTTATCATTACAGTCAGCCCGATTCGCCACGCCGCCGACGGTCTGCACGGCAATCAGATTAGCAAATCCACATTGCTCCTTGCGGCTGAACAGACGGCCGAACATTATGGTTGCGACCATGTAATATATTTCCCGTCATATGAAGCCCTCATCGACGACCTACGCGACTACCGATTCTACGCCGCCGATATGCGCCACCCCTCCGATACTGCTGTCGATTACGTTTACGAAAAATTTGGCGAATCTTTCTTCTCCCCCTCCACCATCGTTCTTGCCGACGAGTGCCGAACCTTAACTCGACGCCTCTCCCACCGCACTATGTCAGCCTCCGGACGCGAAAAAGAAGCTGCCGTCCGAATCAACTTAATAGAACAATTCAAAACAGCTCATCCCGAGTTGCAACACAACATACAATGTCTATGTCATACCTTATAAGCGAAATCGCATCACTGTTACACCTGCCCACTCCGGCTCAGGACAGAAAAATAAGCGTACTGCTCACCGACAGCCGCTCACTCACATTTGCCGATGAATCGATGTTTTTTGCTTTAAAAACATCCACCGGCGACGGACACAAATATATCTCCGACCTTTACAGCCGTGGAGTCCGCGCTTTCTGCGTTAGCCACCGTCCGGATGATGCTCTCTCATCAATGCCCGATGCTTCATTTCTGGTCGTTGACGACGTTGCCAAATCTCTTCAAACTATTGCCGGTAGCCACCGCCGATGTTTCTCAATCCCCGTCATAGGCATAACCGGTAGTCGTGGTAAGACTTCGGTCAAAGAGTGGCTCTACCAACTCCTCTCACCATCATATCAAATAGTACGTAGCCCCCGTAGCTACAATTCCCAAATCGGTGTTCCCCTTTCGATATGGGAAATGGATGCCGACACCGAGATTGCCATTTTTGAAGCAGGCATCTCGCAACCGGGCGAAATGTCTACACTTCAATCCATCATCAAACCCACCATAGGCATTATCACTAATATTGGTAGTGCTCACGACGAAGGATTCCACTCTCTCGAAGAAAAAGCCCTCGAAAAAGCTCTACTCGTACGCGACTGCGAATGCGTCATATACAATGGCGACGACCTTTTAATTGCCCAAGCCGTCGAAAAGGCTGGATGCGCTGCACGCGAAATTGCATGGTCTACAAAAGATGCCGACCATCCGCTCTACATTTCCGAAATCGCTCAACTCAACGATAATTCAACAACGCGTATTTCTTATTCCTATTTGCGCAACGACGATAGCATTACCATTCCTTTCACTGCCGATTCCGACATTCAAAATGCCATTCACTCTTTAGCAGTGATGCTATACCTCAATATTCCCCATGAACAGATTGCTGAGCGTATGGCCTCACTCACTCGTGTAGGCACTCGTCTTGAAGTCATCGAAGGTGTCAATTCATCCCTCCTCCTTTACGACTCATACACCTCCGACCTCCACTCTCTCGCACCAGCTCTCGACTTCATGGCTCGACGCGCCACCGCCTCACGCACGTCTACGGTTATCATCAGCGACGTCATGCACGAAAGTCTACCTGGCAACAAGCTATATCAGGAAGTCGCACTGCTTTTGCGCCGCAGAGGCATCAACCGAATTATAGGTATCGGCGAAGAAATTAGCCGACACAGCAAATATTTCCCCTCCGAATCTACATTCTATCCCACTACAGCCGCTTTTCTATCAGCAGCATCGACAGGCGATTTCGACAACGAGCTGATTCTCATCAAAGGTGCGCCAAAATTCCACTTTGAACTGATTGCCGAAATGCTCGAAGCTCGGCAACACGAAACGGTGCTCGAAGTCAATCTCGATTCGATTGTCCACAATTTCAACTTCTATCGTTCTCACTTGAAGCCTACTACAGGTATTGTCTGCATGGTTAAAGCCTCTGGCTACGGTGCCGGCTCATACGAACTTGCCAAAACACTTCAAAGTCAGGGTGCGGCCTACCTCGCCGTAGCTGTAGCCGACGAAGGAGTCGATCTACGCAAAGCAGGTATCACGATGCCTATCATGGTCATGAATCCGCGCGTGTCCAACTATCGCACCCTATTCGCTTTCAATCTCGAACCCGAAATTTACAACTTCGACGAACTTCGACAGATTATTCGCGAAGCTGAGAAATACGGCATCACCGATTTCCCTGTCCACATTAAGCTCGACACCGGCATGCACCGTCTCGGTTTCCTTGAAGAGGACATTCCCGAACTGATCGACATTCTTCACCGTCAGAAGGCCATTCGACCCTGCTCCGTATTCTCCCATCTTGCCGTAGCCGATTGTCCCGACATGGACGATTACACCATGCAACAATTCGACTACTTCGACCGCTGTGCCGATAAGTTGCAATGTGGGTTCAACCACCATATCATGCGCCACATCCTCAACTCCACTGGCATCACGCGCTTCCCGGAGCATCAGTGCGACATGGTACGCCTCGGTATATGCCTCTACGGCATCCCGACCATGAACGACGGCTCTCAAGACGGCCTAATACCAGTTTCCTCACTATACACTACCGTCATTTCTATTAAAGAGTGGCCGGCTGGCACAACCGTTGGTTATGGTCGACGCGGACTGCTTCACCGCACCTCTCGTATCGCCACCATTCCGGTTGGCTACGCTGATGGCATCGACCGCCATCTCGGGTGTGGAAAACTCAACGTACTTATAGGAGGGAAGCAGTGCCCCACCGTTGGCAATATCTGCATGGACATCATGATGGTCGATGTTACCGACACTCAATGTAGCGTAGGCGACCGCGTCGAAATTTTCGGACCTCATCTCCCCGTAACAGACATTGCCGAAACTCTCGGCACCATCCCATACGAAATCCTCACATCGATATCCACCCGCGTAAAGCGCGTCTACTATCGCGAATAACGTTTCACTCACATATTTATCTAAAAAAAAGAGGTATGCCACATATGGCATACCTCTTTTTCAATTCCGTTATATCTTCTTACTTATAAAATCGGTCATACGAACGCAATAGACGCTGATCCGACACAATCCCACGATAAGCCATCAGCTGAGCGATTATTGCAACCTCAAGTAGCAGAATACCGCCATACAGAGCGCCAACACACACATCGGCATCAAATACAGCAAAGCCGTCGGTCAATACATATCCTGCAATAACGATACACACTACTGTCAGAACCACCGACACCAGCACCAGCATTTTCTGAAAATTAGGCTTCTTAAATGAAAAGATAGCTACCAGCATAGTCATAATCGACAACACCATCGACACTATCAAACCCACATAATTCACCGCACAAAGCGACTTTTCCACCATTTGTGCCGATTCCATATCCTGCACATTTACATGTCCGAAAGGCACAAAAAAGAAGCCAGCTACCAATCCGATAGCCAAAATAAGAAACAAAGTTTGTAAACGCTGTATTACCATAATAAATATCTTTATATTACATCTTGAAATATACTACAAAGATAGAACTTTTCCCCGACTCACGACCATCAAACCAAATATTCACTACTAAATTACGATGTTCACTCACCATTTTTTTATCATAAACATGCTATAAGTCACAACTGTACTGAAACTTTTATACTCAGATTTTGTTAATATTAGGAAAAATAAATATCTTTGCACCGCAATTGAGAAGGCATTTTTCTGTGCTATTCTCATAATTTGGCAACAAATCTCATTCGCTTTTATTATTTCAATTTGATTAATCGTCCGTCAGCCACGATTACGCCACGATTAATTACCTACAGAATCAACTCGTACGCATTCTGACATCTCTCCAAACTACAACAACTTTTTTTAGGACGCACAAATTGCGCCGATTCTTTTGATAAGAAAACACTATATACCTCACAATACAACAAATGTATAATATCGCAGACCTAAATGCCATGTCTGAGATTGAACTCAAAGACATTGCCGAAAAAATGGGTATGAAAAAGATCGACACTTCCGACAAAGACAGCATCGTCTACGGAATACTCGACCAACAGGCCATTGAAGCCGCTGCCAACGGTGCTACAAACAATAGTAGCAACAACAAGAAGCGTCGTACCCAAAAAGACGAAAAATCCAAAAAAGAGAAGCAACCACAAGCGAAGGATAAGAAAGAGTCTGTCGATAATACCACCATAGTTGCTGCCACCACCGACACTCCGGCCACAACCGAATCGGCTCCTGCCGATGCTCCTAAACGTCGCGGACGCAAGCCTAAAGCTGTTAAAGAAGCAGAAGCTCAAAAGGATGTGCAAACAGCTGACAGCACAAAGCCAACTGAGGAAGAACCGACTGAAACTCCTGCTCCCAAGCGCCGCGGACGCAAGCCTAAAGCCGCTAAAGAAGCAGAAACAAAAGCAGCTGCAGAAACAACTGATACTGTAGTAGCCGACAGTACTGCAACTCCCGTAACTGAGACACCGTCCGTTGTCAGCACTCCTGCCGCTGAGCCGATTGAAACTCCCAAAGCCACTGCCGAAGAACAGGCCACCATCCCTACTCAGCCCGAACGTCAGGAAATTCGTCAAAAGGAAACCCCGTCTTTAGGTTCATTCTTCCCCCGCTCCGAAGGTCGTAAATTCGTACCTCGCTCACAGCGCGAAAAAGAAGAAGCTGCCGCTGCCGCAGCACTCGCTGCCGAAACAGCTCCGATAGTCATCACCGAGCCATGGCAAAACGAGCAACAGCAGCAGAAACAGCAAAAAAATCGCAATAAGAAAAATCGCAACAATAATAACAATAACAACAATAATATCCAGCAACGCCAACAGGAACCAGAATTCAACTTCGATGGCATCATAGCCACCTCTGGCGTGCTCGAACTAATCCCCAACGGATACGGATTTCTCCGTTCAAGCGACTACAACTACCTCGCCTCCCCCGACGACATCTACGTCACTCAGCAGCAAATCAAACAATACGGTTTGAAAGCTGGCGACGTTGTTGAAGCCACTATCCGTCCCCCTCGCGAAGGCGAAAAATACTTCCCCCTATGCAAGGTATTGAGTGTCAATGGCCGCTCGCCAGAATTCATCCGCGACCGCGTCCCGTTTGAACACCTCACCCCCCTCTTCCCCGACGAAAAATTCGACCTCACATCCGGCCGCTCATGCAATATCAGCACACGAGTAGTCGATATGTTCTCACCCATCGGCAAAGGCCAACGCGGACTAATCGTAGCTCCGCCTAAAACTGGTAAGACAATACTCCTCAAAGATATAGCCAACGCCATCGCCGAAAACCATCCCGAAACCTACATCATGATTCTGCTCATCGACGAGCGACCCGAAGAAGTCACCGACATGAGCCGAAGCGTTAACGCCGAAGTCATCGCATCTACATTCGACGAACCCGCAGAGCGCCACGTCAAAATCGCCGGAATGGTTCTCGAAAAGGCAAAACGCCTTGTCGAATGCGGCCACGACGTCGTCATTCTCCTCGACTCCATCACACGCCTTGCACGAGCCTACAACACCGTTTCGCCGGCATCAGGCAAAATCCTCTCAGGTGGCGTCGATGCCAACGCCCTCCAAAAGCCAAAACGATTCTTCGGCGCCGCACGAAACATCGAAAATGGAGGCTCACTCACCATTATCGCCACAGCCCTTACCGAAACAAGTTCAAAGATGGACGAAGTCATCTTTGAAGAATTCAAAGGCACAGGCAACATGGAGCTACAGCTCGACCGCAAACTCTCAAACAAGCGCATATTCCCTGCTGTCGACATTATGGCATCCTCAACTCGTCGCGACGACCTCCTACTCCGCGAAGAAACACTCAACCGCATGTGGATACTCCGCCGATTCCTCGCCGACCGCACAAGCATCGAAGCGATGGAATTCATCAAAGACCGCATGGAGCGCACCGCCGACAACGACGAATTACTCCGCACAATGAACGATTAAAACCAATCACTCTGCCATAACTTAAAAATCCGGAGAACTGCACATTCGAGGCGGTTCTCCGGATTTTCATTTCACAACGCACTAATAAAACAAAAAGCCGCACCTTCACAGAAGGCACAGCTCTTAGGTTTTACAACTGAATTTACAAATTTCCTAATTATTTCGTCACATTCTGAGTCACATCCAAATGAGTTCCGAGAATACGGCGCGCACCCATAAAATTCTTTGAATAATAACCATTATCGGGGAATTTCTGATAAGTCACGCCATTCTTCACAGAAGCATGGATAAACTCACACGAATTACTTTCCTTATCTACCGACACCACCATAGCCACATGACCTACCTGACCACGACCGCTGCGACGGCTGCTGAAAAACAGCAAATCTCCGGGCTGAAGATCGTCAACACTCACACGGTCGCCCTGCTTATACTGCTGACGTGACGTACGGTCAAGCGTGATACCAAAATTTTTATACACATAGCTCGTAAAGCCGGAGCAATCGAAAGCCTTCGGACCCGACGCACCCAGACGATAGCGCGTACCCAAAAACTTACTTGCATAGTCCACCATACTGCCGGCCATCTGAGGTTCTGCCGACGGAATAGTTACAGTTTCAGCAATATTGGCAAACGGAGAATGAGCACGAGCCTCCTCAAGACTCTGATCCATAAAGGTCACCTTCGTCGAACGCGAAAGCTCGCTCCTACCGTCAGCAATATTGCTATGCTCATTCGGCAGTACAGTCTGCGCCGATGCCGAAATAGCAGTTGAAGTGAGAAGAGAAGCTATAAGAATGATTACTGATTTCATTGTGAAAATTCTTAAAAAGATTAGTGGCATTTTTTAGTGCCATTGTCTTTTTCGACATTGCAAAGTTAAGGCTTTTCCTCCACCCCCGCAAACACCGAAAAGTCTGATAATACGCATTTTGGTGTTTTAAAACAAATACTCCAATCGCGAAACACTTATTAGCAAACGCTCCATTATGTTAAAAAACAACCCGTTTTTGCTCGTTTTCAATACAAAATTTCACACAAATTCACAAACAGCTCTACATCCCAAATTTTTTACTGCACACCACATAAAAAAGTGCGCAAAATCGAATGTTAATGCAAACTCCCAACAGCGCAACACCAAAACCACATAAACAAACTA
>CAYQEN010000004.1:86512-91819 GCA_964416545.1 uncultured Bacteroides sp.
TAATAATAATAGCGTTTGCTATTTGTTCAAGTACGCTGAAACGTCGGAAATTTCATAAGTACAGACCTGAACAGAATAGTGAATGTTCATGCATAGCGTGGACGTTTATTGTCTCTGTACAGGTATTCCGACAATTAGGGCTTAGGCTCGACCTCAGCGTAGACCATACAACGTCTGCGCGTTTTTTTTTGTCGGAATCAGCAACAGTGGCATTCGCAAATTGTACAACCAATCGAATGTCACTCGCAATGGAGAGATATCCCTATTGTCATACACATACTGTAGCGGCATTTTATAACACGCGGCTCTGACATGGCCGCTACTACCCACATGCCACAGCTCCAGCTCATGCTCCCGGAGTATGAGCAGACCTATTGTAACTATTTTACAAGCGACGACATCTTCGTCGACCACCCTGAACTGCTATCCACACTGCTTTTCGACCACACCACTCGCCGGAATATCATTTGGGCTACCAACGATTACTGCAACCTCGGCAAAGGCTACACATTCAACGATGAAATCACCGTCAAAGCCATATCCGAAGGCACAATAATACCGGGAGCCGCCAAATCTCGCCAGCAACTGCAACAGCGCGCACGCGACATCGCGGAAGTTTTCACTCCTTCATGGATTTGCAATAAGCAAAACAACCTTATCGACAATGCTTGGTTTGGATGCGAAGGCACATTCAACACCGAAATAGACAACCCTGACGGCACACACACATGGAATGTCAACACCGCTCCAATCGTATTCCCTGCCGGCTCAACATGGCGCGACTATATAAACGCAAATCGCCTCGAAATCACCTGTGGCGAAGCGCCATATCTTGCCAGCCGCTACGACTGTATCACTGGCGACACTATTCCTATCCATCGACGTATTGGCTTGCTCGACAGAAAACTCCGCGTTGTATGCGAAAACACCACTAATTCAGCTCAATGGCTCAAGGCTGCGCAAGCTGCATTCAAAAGCATCTACGGCTACGAATGGCAAGGCGACAACCTTTTCTTAGCTCGCAAATCACTACTCCTTACATTCATCGACTACTACTTCGCCACATTCCGCAAGCCGCCACTCCAGAGATCGATACAACACATCGCCTACATCATTTCGTGGAACATTTGGCAAATGGACGGACTTAAGGGTGTAATTCCAAACACTTGTAGCAACCGTAGCACCATCGTCAACGACATTTTCGGACAGTCACAAAATGTAATTTCTCCATGCCGTGGATGCCGCGACAACAACATTCGCACCCACAACGGCACATACGCACTAATCAAAGATTGGAGCGCGAAAAAAGAAAAACAGAAAATCAGATTCATAGACCTTATCAAACCATAGACATGGAATACTTCTCCGACCTCAAACCAAAACTAATCTACATTTTCAGGATTCCCGACGAAGTCCACCGCGACTGTCTTAAAATCGGCGAAACAACATTCTCCGGAAACAACATTGAGCTTCAACCTAACTGCTCCGAACTAAACAAAGCAGCCAAAGCTCGAATCAACCAGTACACTCAGACCGCCGGCATTCGATACGACCTCCTTCACACCGAGATTGCCGTATGCAATAAAAACGGACGCATCTATGGCATAAGCGACAAGGCTGTCCACGATGTTCTTCTTCGCTCCGGCATCAGACGCAAAGAGTTTCCAAATGTCAACGGTGCTAAAGAATGGTTTTGCTGCTCGCTCGACACTGCCCGAAAAGCCATTACTGCAGTCAAGAACGGGCAACAATCTCTCGATGCCACCGACACCGAAATCACACACCTCCCCATCATATTTCGTCCCGAACAAGAAGACGCAATCAACCGTACTTTGCATCAATTCACTCGTGGCAAAAATATGCTTTGGAACGCAAAAATGAGATTTGGCAAGACTCTTTCTGCTCTCGAAGTCGTCAAACGCCATGGCAACTTTCGTCGCACAATCATTCTCACCCACCGCCCGGTAGTCAACTCCGGATGGTTCGAAGACTTCAATAAGATTTTCTACGACAACACCGACTTCGCCTACGGATCAAAAAACAATGGACACTCGTTTACCACACTCGAATCTGGAGCCACACGTGGCGAATGCCGCTACATCTACTTTGCTTCGATGCAAGACCTTCGTGGCTCTGAGCTTATTGGTGGCAACTTCGACAAAAACAACGATATTTTCTCTACTTCGTGGGATCTCATCATTATCGACGAAGCCCACGAAGGCACCCAAACCGATCTCGGAAAAGCAGTCATTAGCGAACTGACTAAAGCCGACACACGAATCTTACAACTATCGGGCACGCCTTTCAACCTATTAGATGCCTACAAAGACGATGAAATATACACCTGGGACTACACTATGGAGCAACGAGCCAAAGCAGAGTGGGACAGGCTACACCCTGGCGACCACAATCCATACGCCTCCCTGCCAACGATGAACATCTACACCTACGACCTCGGTCGGTTGCTTCATGAGTTCGTGGATGAAGATGTGGCTTTCAACTTCCGCGAGTTTTTTCGGGTCAATGAAGCTGGAAACTTTATCCATGAACAGGATGTGAAAGCATTTTTGAATCTCATCTCCAAGGAGGACAAGGACAGTTGCTATCCGTTTGCCAACGAGGGATACCGCAATATCTTCCGGCATACGCTATGGATATTGCCGGGCGTAAAGGAGGCTCGTGCCATGAGTGCTCTACTACAATCACATCCTGTATTCCAGCATTTCATGGTGGTGAATGTTGCCGGAGACGGTGATGATGACGAAGAAAGTAAGGATGCTCTCGAAGCCGTTGAGAGCGCAATTGGAGAAGACCCTGATGCCACCCGTACCATTACCTTGTCATGTGGACGATTGACTACGGGTGTCAGTGTCAAAGCGTGGACGGGTGTATTCATGTTGTCCGGCTCCTATAATACCGCCGCATCAAGTTATATGCAGACCATCTTCCGTGTACAAACACCCGCCACCATCAACGGACGTGTCAAAGAACAGTGCTATGTGTTTGATTTTGCGCCTGATCGTACTCTGAAAGTCATTGCCGAGACAGCAAAGATTTCTTCCAAGGCAGGAAAGACCAGTGGCAACGACCGCAAAATCATGGGCGAGTTTCTGAACTTCTGTCCTATTATCGCCATCGAAGGATCCAAGATGAGCCAATTCGATGTACCCAAGATGTTGGAGCAGCTCAAACGTGTGTATGTTGAACGTGTAGTCCGCAACGGTTTCGAGGACAAGAGCCTGTATAATGACGAGTTGATGAAACTCAACGACTCGGAATTACAGGAGTTTGACGACCTGAAAAAGATTATCGGCCAGACCAAAGCAATGCCAAAGACCAATCAGGTGGACATCAACAACCAAGGGCTGACCGACGAGCAATACAATGAACTTGAAGCCCTTGAAAAGAAATCCAAGAAACGCGGCCGGGACAATCAACCTTTGACGGAAGAGGAAAAGAAACGACTTGAAGAGTTGAAAAAGAAAAAGAACAACCGCGAAGCCGCCATTTCCATTCTTCGTGGTATTTCCATCCGTATGCCTTTGCTTATCTACGGTGCAGAATTGAGCGATGAGAATCAAGAGATAACTATTGACAACTTCGCCTCACTCATCGACCCGCAATCATGGGAAGAGTTTATGCCCAAAGGCGTAACCAAACAGAAGTTCAACAGCATTAAGAGATATTACGACCCGGAGATATTCTGCGCGGCAGGCAAGCGCATACGAGCCATGGCGCGTGCAGCGGACAAACTCAGCGTAGAAGAACGCATTGAGCGCATCACCGATATTTTCAGCACATTTCGCAATCCCGACAAAGAAACGGTGCTTACCCCTTGGCGTGTCGTTAATATGCACCTGGGTGATTGTTTAGGCGGTTACAACTTTTTTGAAAAAGGTTATGAAACCACATTGTCAGAGCCTCGTTTCATCGACCGTGGTGAAGTGACTGCCGATGTGTTCGCCACGGATTCCCGAATCCTTGAAATAAATTCCAAGTCCGGATTATACCCTTTATACATGGCATACAGCATTTACCGCGCAAGGCTAAAGGACTCCCTGCTTTCGGTGTCAAGCATCGAGGATGAGCAACGTATATGGGACAAAGTAGTGGCTGAAAACATCTTCGTCATCTGCAAAACTCCGATGGCAAAGAGCATCACTCGGCGCACCCTCATCGGCTTCCGCAAAGCAAAGGTAAACACCCGATACTTCGAGGACTTAATCAATCAAATCAAAAACAAACCTGAACATTTCATCAAGCAGGTAGATAAATTTATCACAGAAAGAACAGGAATAAAGAATATGAAATTCAACGCAATAGTTGGCAATCCTCCTTATCAGGTTTCGCAAGCAAGCGATGTTAATGCTAATAATCGTGCTATGGCAGGAGCTATTTATCCCTTGTTTGTTGATGCAGCGGTGAAATTGAACCCTAATTTTGTAAGCATGATTACTCCAAGTCGTTGGATGACTAAAAACGGTAGAGGTGTATCAAATGAATGGGTTGACAAGATGCTAAATGGGAACCATTTCATCAGCATCTTTGACTTCACAAGTGCTTCTGACTGTTTCAACAATGTTGAAATCAAGGGTGGTGTAAATTATTTCCTATATAGTCCTAACTATTCAGGTCCTTGTACCTTTGTTTCTGTGAAAAGTCAAGAAAGAATGGCATCCACTAATTTTTTGAACGACTCAAACGTTGGCTTTATCATCAGAGATGCAGTCGCTCAAAAAATTATTTCTAAAGTTCAAGACCAATCTACTGAATCGTTTATGTCATTAGTTGGCCCTAACACTTTGTTCTGCGATTGCGCAAAAGGTATCTTGAACACCAATTGGGATAAGTATTCTATTAATCCTTCACCAGACCATACAATCAAGTATTACCTTAATAAGAAGGCTGTTTCATGCGGTTTCGCTTGGATTAAACCTTCTGATATGATAAAGAGTTATGAAGTAGTTCCACTTCATAAGGTTTATATCCCTGAAGCTGCCGGAACAGGTAATGATAATCAAATACTCGGCACACCATTTTATGGCGAGCCCGGAAGTATTTGCTCCCAAACTTATATTTGTATAGGCTATGAACCTGACAAACAACTTTCCGAAGTTGAATGTCATACAGTTATAAAATATCTTAGAACTAAGTTTTTAAGATATTTGGTATCCATAAAGAAGAATACTCAGCATGGATTTGCTCAGGTCTATCAACTTGTTCCTATGCAAGACTTTACATCAAAATCCGATATTGATTGGAGTAAGAGTATTCCCGAAATCGACCAACAACTATATACCAAATACG
>CAYQEN010000005.1:0-89981 GCA_964416545.1 uncultured Bacteroides sp.
ATTTTCTATTAATCTTGAAGAAACTTGTTCTTGATAATAAAACAATTTTATTTAGCTTCAAAAACGTCACAAAGGTAAGAAGAAAAACGTTACCGCCAAATTATTTTTAGTGATTTTTTTGTGGTTGAAACGAAATCTCTAAAAAAAGCCCAAAATATGTAATAAAGAGGCGATTGATTTAACTTTTTATGACGTTATTAGTTCTTTTCGACGATAGAGTTGGCCATTTTGACAGCTTTGGTGATGTGGTCGCAAATGTGGTCAGCACCAACAAGTTTGTCGAAGTTGGCATTGTCGAGTACGTGGCGCACATTTTCGTTTACGCCCGAAAGAACAACGTGGATGCCTTCGCGCTGTGAAGACTCGATGAGGATTTCGAGGTTGTGGAGTCCGGTAGCGTCGATGAAGGGAACTTTACGCATGCGTATGATACGAACTTTTGGCTTTGCTGCCATAGAGTCGCGCATGAGTTCGTCGAACTTTGTGGCAACGCCAAAGAAGAACGGACCGTCGATTTCGTAAACTTCAACTCCTTTTGCAACGTCGAGAACTTCGTGGTTGGTGGCTTCGGTGCCTTCTGCGATGTCGAGCTGCTCGCTGTAAACCTTAATCTGCGTGTTTTCGGTGACACGGCGAAGGAAGAGGATAATAGCGAGGAGCAGACCCATTTCGATGGCTATTGTGAGGTCGAAGATGACGGTGAGTATGAATGTAACAGCGAGGACGGTGATATCGCTCTTTGGGTTTTTCATCATAGCCTTAACGGTGCGCCATCCGCTCATGTTGTAGCTGACCATGATGAGTACAGCTGCAAGGCAAGCCATTGGAACGAGGTTGATGAGAGGCATGAGGAAAAGGAATATGAGCAGGAGCACAATTGCATGGATTACGCCGGCAATGGGAGTGCGTCCGCCATTGGTGATGTTGGTCATTGTACGTGCGATGGCACCGGTGACAGGAATACCGCCGAAGAAGGGAACAACGATGTTGGCAACACCTTGTCCGATGAGTTCGGTATTGCTATCTGTGCGTGAACCGGTGACACCGTCGGCAACTGTGGCAGAGAGGAGCGATTCGATGGCACCGAGGACGGCGATAGTGAATGCCGAGGGAAGGAGCTGGTTGATGGTTTCCATGCTGAGCTCGAATCCGTGGGGCTCGGGGATGTCAGTAGGCATTGAGCCGAAGCGGTCGCCGATGGTGGTAACGTGGATTTCGGGATAGAATGTATGGAGAAGCCATACAGCTGCCGTAACAACAATAATCGAAATCAGTGCGCCTGGGAGACGTTTTGAGATTTTTGGGGTGACGATTATTATAAGGAGTGAGATGAGTCCTACGATGAGTGTTACGGGGTCGATTTTATCGAAATTTTGGAAGTATGCGCCCCATTTCGGTAGGAACGATGCGGGCACGTCGGTGAGTCCGAGTCCGAAGAAGTCGTTCATCTGAGTGGAGAATATAGTCAGTGCGATACCGGCTGTAAATCCGATGACGATGGGATAGGGGATGAACTTAATGACTGTGCCGAGGTGGAATAGTCCGAGTAAGACGAGAATGAGTCCCGCCATGAATGTGGCTACGGCCAGTCCTTGAAGTCCATAGTTGGCAATGATGCCGTAGACAATAACTATGAATGCACCTGTGGGTCCACCAATCTGAACAGAGCAACCTCCACACGCCGAAACGAGGAAGCCACCGATGATGGCTGTGATAAGACCAACTGTGGGGCTTACACCACTTGCGATACCGAAAGCGATGGCAAGGGGGAGTGCAACGATGCCTACGACGATGCCTGCTATAAGGTCGGCTTTGAACTTAGACATTGAGTAGTGGCTCAATGTCGAGAGAATTTTCGGTTTGAAAACGATTGAGTTTGAAAAATTCATCTTGTTATACCTTATATTATGAATTTGTATATTGGAAGCATTATGATAGCTTCTTTTGTCCATAAGGGCAAAATGAAGGTGCAAAGGTAATGATAATGTGTTAAAATACCTTCATTGCGTCGAGGAAATAACCGATGCGTCAGAAGGGTTTGCGATATTTTTCAGGATCGTTGTCGTCGATTATGCTCAGATATGAGTTGTAGCGTGATTCTGAAATGCGGTGGTCTGCCAGAGCTTCGAGTACGGCGCATCCGGGTTCGTGGGTGTGGGTGCAGTCGCCAAATCGACAGTTTTTTGCTTCGGCAAATATTTCCGGGAAGAAGTGGCCTACTTCGTGTATGTCGAAGTCGATTGTGCCGAATCCTTTTACTCCCGGGGTGTCGATAATGTAGCCGCCATTGCTGTCGGGTAATGGAAACATTTGGCTGAATGTGGTGGTGTGCATACCGGTGTGGTGTACTTGCGATATTTCAGCGGTGCGCAGGTTGAGACCCGGGATTATCTTGTTGATGAGCGATGATTTGCCTACGCCTGAGTTGCCCGACATGAGGGTGACTTTGCCACCGAGCTTTTGTTTTAGGATGTCGAGGCCTTCGCCTGTGGTGGCGGAGGTGTGAATCACTTCGTAGCCAATGGATTTGTAAAGATAGGATACGGCTTCAAGGTATTCTTTGCTGTCATCATCGTCGAGCATATCAATTTTGTTGATGACGATGAATGCTTTTACGCGGTAGGCTTCGGCAGTGGCGAGGAAGCGGTCGATGAAAGTGAGTGATGTGACCGGCTCGGCAAGAGTGACAACTAAAAATGCGCTATCGATGTTGGCTGCAATGATATGGGCTTCTTTCGATAGGTTGCTGGCGCGTCGAATGATGTAGTTGCGGCGCGGGGTTATGGCGGTGATGTATGCGCTTTCGTCGGGGTTGATTTTAATGTCGACGATGTCGCCTACCGCCACAGGATTGGTCGTGCGAATCCCTTTGAGCCTGAAATTTCCTTTGACTTTACAGTTGTATTCATTTCCGGCTTCGGTCTTTACTACATAGTGGCTTCCTGTATTTCTAACGACTAATCCTTGCATATGTTTCTGATTAAAGTCAGAGCCCGGCATGGCCGAGCTCTGATTCGGATTTTGAAAAATGTCTTTTATTCGGGTGAAAATCCTTTATTTAACCAAAGCAACGAGAGTTTCGGTATTGTCGTCGTTTGCTTCAAAAGAGATTTTACCTTCGCGAGCGAGCCAACCGAGAGCAGGATAGATTTCCTTGTCTTTCAGTTTGGTCATTTTTTTAATCTGTTTGATAGCCAAAACTTCAGCGCCGTTAAGTGCGTTCCACACCATTCCGGCCCAAGTGCCGATAGTGTCAGTGTTCATTGTAACGAAATTTTTGTTAGACAATTTATTACTTTTATTTGGTTTTACGATGCAAATGTACGAATTTTTATTTTTTAACAAAAATATTGCTGTAAGTTTTTGCACCTAAAGTCCAAGTAGTGAAACTTTTTGGGCACTTACGCCGAGTTTGTGAGCTTGCTTTACATCGTCGGCAGCTTCGTTGGGGCGATAGCGCCGTTTGTTGAGTAGGGCACGGTAGAGGTAGAAATCGCCGTTGAGCGGGTCGAGTCGGATGGCTTCTGCGATGTCGGCGGATGCTTCGTTTAGGTTGTCGCACATGAGGTGGCAATATCCGCGTTCGCCGTAATCTGTGGCGTCGGGATTGTTGTCGATGAGCTTATTGAGCATTGGTATCGCTTCGAGGTATTTTTTCTGTGAGATGTAGAGGTAGGACGATGCTGTCCATGTCATACGGTCGGATGGGAAGCGCTGTTGAAGAGTGTCGACTTCGAGTGTGCATTCGTTGAGCTTGCCTCTTTGCAGGTGTATTATGGCTCTCATGAAGTGCGGTTCGGCAATAGTGGAATCGAGTGACGAAACTTTGTAATATTCGTTGAGAGCGTTGTCGAATTGTCCGATTGATGTAAGTATGGATGCACGGTTAAGCCGGAGAACGACGGCTGACGGCGCCATGCGTATGGCTGTGTCGAGGATGTCGAGGGCGAGGGAGTCGCGTCCGGAGTAGTGGCGCATCATTCCGACGTTTGATAGGAGCATTATGTTGGCCGGATTTGCCGGTTCGAGTCGAGTGGCTTGCAGGTATAGTGCTTCTGCTTGTGCCCAGTTGGATTCTTTAATGGCACTGTCGGCTTGTTCGATATATTTGAGATATTTTTCGGATAGTTCCGTTTGAGGGTTGTCGGCAAAGGCGATTGCAGGCCAAACGGATAGCAAAAGTATCAAGATGCGTTTCATGTGCCAAAATTAGCTATTAAATGTCGGTGAACCAATAGGATGTGGATTTGTTATATAATTGTAACATTCATTAAAAGTCAGGGTATGAAGCAAAATCGGTTGGCAATTGTGGGTATTTTTGTGGCGATATTGTCGGTAGGGGCGTGTAGCGACAATGTGTGGAATGAACTACCGCGTCCGATAGCACAATTTGTAGCAAAGTATTTTCCGTTTGGAGATGTGGTAACTTATTCGACAAGCAGCGATGGGAATACGACTGTGGAGATTAAAAATGGAGCAACGATGGTGTTCAATAAAGATTATGTGTGGGTGGATGTGAATGGAAACGGTTCGGTGCTTCCGCAAATGTTTCTCTTTGACCAACTTCCGGAGCCACTATATAACTATCTGCAGGAGATGGAGAGTGTGGCAGATGTGTATCGAGTGACGAAACATGACGATATGGAGAAGGTGCTGCTTACGGATACTTATGTGGAGTATAATATTAAATCCGGACGCATTACATATCCAGCGGCATCTTAGAAAAGCGTAGAGTGGTTTTGTAGAGAGGGAAGGAGAGAGTGAGAATGGAGCTTTGTTCGATTGAGGCCGATTGTTCGTCGTTCATCAGCTTCATTGAAGAGTCGTACCATTCGAGATTGTAGTGATTTTTGAAGATTGTGGGTTTTAGCCGGCCTTTAATCATACATGGGTGCCAATTGGGCTGGTTGACTTTTGCTCCATCGATGTATAGGATATCGAATCCATCGGCATATGTAGATTTGACGATGGCGAGAGTGTATTTGCCACCGGGTCGGGCATATCGTTCGTCATTGTCACGATCGAGGTATTGCCAAAATCCTTCAATGGCAATATTGCTTGCTTTGAAGTGGTCTTGTAGCTGTTCGAGATTCCAAATGGACGTGGGTGAAGAGGAAAATTTTTCACGTGCGTAAACTAAATCCGCAACTCTCACACAACCAGTGGATTGAATATAAATCCCCCCTCCCTCCAAAATTTCGGGAAGTGTGAAGAATATTGCTTGGTTGAGGTGTCGCTTGCCTGCGTATACGCGAATTGTCCGGCAACTATCGATTTCAACGGAATAGGAGTTTTCGCCACGTCCGAATGCGATGTCTTGGTCAATGATGCTTGTTGCTATGATGTTATCGCTGTGTGAGTTGGCTGCAATGCTGACGTATTGATGTTCGGAAAGGTGTCCATAATCTTTTGTGCCAGGATTGATCTTTATTGTAACAAATTTATCAGGATGTCCGATTTTGAGTGTGATAAAGTGCTTGGCCAATCCGTCGCGCTCTTTTAGTTGTGGTAGAGCTACTCGCATTTCTACTGCTTCATAAATGACATTTGAGTCACGGTGAATAACGACAGATGTGTCGCCTGTACTTTCAAAAGCATCGAAGTATGTGCGACGCTCGTCGGCTAATGACGATAGCGATAATGTAAGCAGAAAAAATAGGAGTATGTATTTCATTTGAAATCAGATATTGAGGAGCGAAGCTACCTGTTTGGTAAATTCGTCGACAGGAGTGTCGTGCTGAATCCAATGAATGCTGATGCCTCGTCGTTCCATGCCTCTAAACCATGTCATCTGGCGCTTGGCAAACTGATGTATGGCTATTTCAAGTCCGGAAATCATTTCGTCTTTCGACATTTCGCCGGTGAGATATAAGGTGAGAAATTTATATTCCAATCCGTAGTAGATTAGGTCGGCCGGGGGAATGCCGGAGTCAAGTAGTCGCTGAACTTCTTCAATCATGCCGTCGTCGATGCGTTTACGCAGTCGTTTTGAGATTTTGTCTCGACGTGTTTCGCGATCAATGTCAACGCCTATAACGGTGGCATCGGTCATAGGATGCGGGCGCGTTTCGGCAGCGAGTTCAGGATGTAGTTCGTAGTATCGGCAGATTTCTATAGCACGAATGGCACGTTGGCAAGTGTCGACATCGGTGGAGTTGTGGAGAGTTTTCATCGATGAAAGAATTGCGGTGAGCTCTTCGAGGGATTTGCCTTTCAGTGAATTGCGTAGTTCCGTATTTTCAGGGACATCAGGAAGGGTGATGCCTTTTAGAACAGACTCAACATAGAGTCCTGTGCCTCCACATAGAATAGGCAGATTGCTACGAGCTATGATTTCGGCTCTTGCCTGAGCTTCGTCGCGCAAAAATTCATGCAGATTGTATTTGTAGCCGGCAGGGCATATATCAATGAGATGGTAGGGAACACCATCGTATTCGTCGAGGTCTTTGCCAGTGCCGAGATCCATGCCACGATATATTTGGCGAGAGTCCGCGCTGAGTATTTCGCCGCCAAATGCTTTGGCAGCTGCTACTGCGAGTGTGGTCTTGCCACTTGCGGTAGGGCCTGTGATAACAAGATAGCTCATTTTGTGTCAGTCGTCAATACCGTTAATGTATTTTCTCCAGAATTTTCGAAATCGGAAGAATGGAATATCCTCATTGTTGTCGGCAACAAAAAGCCATGAGGAGTCGTTGAAGTCGACATCTAAACTCTTGATGTCCTTGATGCGGAACGTAGGACGGTAGTTTTTGATGTTGTAGCGTCGCAGACCTTCTGTTGTATACGTTTTGAAGGCCATAGTGATGGTGTGGAGACGGTGCATTTCAGTACTCATCAAGGGCGACAGTTTTTTTGAACTTTGCAGAGATGTAATTTCGTTAAATGTGTACCAACGGCAATTGGCGTAGCGTTGGTCGAATATCTGTTTTTGCTCATCAGAAAGATAGCATAGGTAATGTAATATACTGCAATCGGCGTTTGTGGAGATTGTAGAATACATAAATTGAATGTCTACGCCTTTGATTTGCGACAGATTTTCAAAGTTGTAGCGAGATTCATTTGGCGATACGTCACGTCGATATTCGAGTTGTGCGGTTATCGGGGTGTCGATTTTGCTTTTAGTCGTATCTTCGGGAGATTGCAGGCAGATGTGGTCGTCGTGAATGAGAATGTAGCGTAGCTTTGTCGATGCGTAACCATAAGGAGTGCCAAACTCAGTGAGATTGTGAGAGTAGAAATTCCATAGGCCAATGTAACGGATGCCCATGAAAATGACGGTGGCAATGTAGACAAAAAGGGTATTCCAAACGAAGAAGAATTTGTCGGCTTCGTTAAGATTAATGTTGATGTATGAAACAAAGTAATA
The DNA here is from genome assembly GCA_964416545.1 of uncultured Bacteroides sp. Classification (GTDB taxonomy): domain Bacteria; phylum Bacteroidota; class Bacteroidia; order Bacteroidales; family Muribaculaceae; genus Paramuribaculum. The sequence continues at coordinate 7,367 of CAYQEN010000005.1, forward strand.
TGTCCATGCAAGAATGGCACTTGCGGAAGCCACAATGAGGAGGCATCGTAGTTGATATTGTCCTTCTTGTGAAAAAAGTTTGCCGAGGAACCCACGTTCGATGGGATTGCCGTAGCGCATTTTGCAGTCGCGACAGAAACTTAGATTGCCACCTTTGCGGAATGCCCAAAGTGAAAAAAAAGCAGTGGCGGGGGTGACGATGAGTTGCGTGATAAACGGTATTTCTTGATTGATTGTACCCGGGTCGAAAAATAATGTAACAAATAAACGGGAGTAGATGATGTTTATAGCAACCATCGATGCCGCTGACCAAAATAGAGCTTTCGAAGCGACGAATGGAATGAGAAAGCAGACGGGAATACGCGATTTGCGATTGCGCTTGATTAGCAGAAACAGAATGAATTCAAGTCCAAATACAACAAACGGCATATATAGAGCACTTACCCAAAGAGATAGGACTATGGTAGCTGTTATGGCTCCAACTGAGAAAACCCAGTTGAGCCATATCAGAAAAATACCATAGCCATTATCTATATGCCGCTGTCGCATTTCAGACTAATAGATATGTATACTTACTTCATATTGCGGTCGAAGTAGTCGAGCATACGAGCATATACAACACTTCTGTTTTTGCCACAGCTGATGAAGTGGTTTTCATTTGGGAATGCCATAAGGTCAGCCCATATACCAGCCCCTTCCATAGCTGCAAAATATTGTAGAGCGTTACGGAAGTGAACATTGTCGTCGGCTGTACCGTGGATGATGAGAAGAGGACATTTTCTGTTGGTCATGTGAGTCATTGCCGAAGAGCTCTTGTAGCCGGCTTCGTTTTGCTGCGGTGTGAGCATGTAGCGTTCGGCATAGATGGTGTCGTAGAAGTGCCAGTCGGTAACTGGAGCAACGGCAACAGCGGCAGCATAAGGAGCATCAGGCATAGAGGAAGCCATAATGGTTTCATAGCCTCCGAAGCTCCAACCGTGTATGCCAATGCGCGAAGCATCGACGTAGGGGAGCGAAGCGGCGTATCGAGCAGCAGCAACTTGGTCGATAGATTCGTAGTGTCCAAGATTTTTGTATACAACGTCCATGAATTTGCGTCCGCGTCCGCCAGTGCCACGACCATCAACGCATATAATGATGTATCCTCGTGTGGCAAAGTATTTCTGCCAACCCATAGACCATTTGTTGAGGACTTCTTGAGAACCGGGGCCACTGTACTGGTACATGACTACCGGGTATTTTTTTGCAGGATTGAAGTCGACGGGCTTAATCATATAGCCGTTGAGGGTGTACCCATCGTTCTGCATGGTGAAGAATTCTGTTTTGGGTGTACCGGCGAATTTTGCTTTGTAAGAAGCATTATCTTCGAGAACACGCAACTGCTTATCGCCGTTAGAAGCCTTGAGGGTATATGTGGGGACTTCAGAGGCTGAGCTGTAGTTGAGAATGTAATATGCCATGTCGGGGCTGAAGGTGGCACTTGCATAGCCTTCTGCTGGAGTGATGTCGGTGATTCGACCTTTTTTATCCTTACGGCTTATCATACGGTTGATGGGACCTGATGCTGTAGAACGGTAATAGTAAAGGCCTTTAGCAGCGTCGTAGCCGTAGTATTGATCGACGTCGTACTGACCGGATGTAATGGTGTTGATGAGAGCACCGGTGTAAGAGTATTTGTAGTAATGCTGGAATCCTGTGCGGCAAGAGGCCATGACGAAACCGTCGGATTCAAATTTCAAATCTTCGTATGTAGATGGTGCTATCCAAGTATTACCTTCTTCGACAAGGAGAGACTTGACAACGGTAGACCCAGGGTTGACTGAATATATCTCCATGCGAGTCTGATCGCGGTTGAGAGTGGCAACGATAAGTTGTTGCGCAGTTGTGGCATACGAAATGCGAGGAATATATTCAATCTGGCTGTCGGGCAGAGTTATATCTTTTGTTTTACGAGTTTCGATGTTGTATGAGTGAAGCGATACGATAGAGTTTTTCTCGCCTGCTACGGGGTATTTATATGTGAAAGCTCCGGGATATGAGGCATACTGAGGGTATTGTGGACAGTTGCCTTCGTATAGTGGAATCGAGTAGACGGGAACGTCGGTTTCGTTGTATTTCAGATAGCAGAGAGTAGAGTTGTCGGGAGCCCAAGTCATGGAGCATGAGGTGGTGAACTCTTCTTCATAAGTCCAGTCAGGCACACCGTTGATAATCTGCGTTTTTACACCATCGGTAGTGACAGGAATGTCGGTGCCATAGTCAAGCTTCTTGACATAGATGTTATTGTCGAACACGTAAGCGACCATGCGTCCATCGGGTGAAAATATGGGCGATTGCTGAGTGTTGCGTTCTTCGGAGAGTGGTTGCAAGATGCGCGAACGGATTTCGTAGACGTAGTAAGATGCTGTAAAAGAACGGCGATAAATCATGCTTTTGTTGCGCCAAACCATGATTTTTGAGCCGTCGGGACTCATGGCAAAACCTTCGATAGAGGGGAGTTTAGTTTCGCGAGTATTGTCGACACTGAATATGGTTTCAACTTCTTTGCCAGTCTTTGTGTCGAATTTAACGATAGACTTTCGGTTGCGAGAGAGCTGAAGGTAGAAATTGCCGTCGTTCATAAACGACATTTGAGCAGGACCATAAGGGTAGGCGTCGACACCGGTATATTTTTCGATGTCGGGATATGATGCCAAAGAGTTGACGGTATTGGCTCCAGATGACAGCGCAAGAGCTGTAAAGGCTGCGGCGATTATTTGTTTTGTCATATTAAAATAATGTGAGCTGATTTTTATCGTTTCCTTTGTGAATAATTTTTTTTGTAGGTTCTTTATAACCGAAGTTTTCTTCGGTTTCGGGGTCTTTGGGACGCGGACCCGGTTCGGCAGCAATGAACCAATCGGTGTTGTCCATCAGTTCGTCTATAGCCGAAATTTTCACTTCGCTTTCGCATCGTTCAAGAGGTAGTTGAGCTCCGAGATTGCGCTTCTTGCGACGTTTTATGGGGCGTGTAGGAATTGTGGTGGATGTTTCTTGCTGTTTATTCTGCGGCATTGGCTCCGGAATATCAGCGGCTTGAATGAGTGCACTCAAGCGTTTGATTTCGTCATGAAGTTCGGTTGTAGTTCGGACGTGGTCGTCGAGATTAGTGCGAATGGTTTGATTGAGACGCTCAATCTCTTGTTCGTGTTCGGTCGATTTTGCACGCTCTTCATCGGCTTTAGCTTCGGCTAAGCTTAGGCGGTCGGTGAGCTGTGAATTTAGCGAGCGAAGCTGTTCGACGAGTAGCTCTTTTTCGTCACATTGGGTATTTAAGTCGTCGATAACAGCTTGCATATCGGCGAGTTTGGATTTTGCGGAGTTATTCTCATCGGCGGTTTCTTTGAGTTGCGACAGTTCACTTTCGGTTTGAACAAGCTTACGCTTGGTAAGTGTGAGTTCTTGTCGCAGCGATTGACATTCGTCGGTGAGATTCTTGTGTTCGGAATTGTTTATGTGCGATTGATGAAGCATGGGAGATGTATGACCACGCAGTTTGTCAATCATGCACTTATTTTCGAGTCGAAGCTGCTCGCGTTCGGCTTCAAGTTCTGCAATGTGCTGCTCGAGAGCCGATAGCTTTTGTTTAGGGGTGGAGATGGGCTTAATTTCTTGAGCTTCAGTTTGTTCTGGACTGGGGAGGGTGGGGGCGGTTGAATCGCTTGAATCGGTTGTCTCTGATATGGTTGCGGAGTTTTTTTCGTTGTCGGTATCGTTAGCCGATTCGTCGCGCTCACTATCGTCCGGATCTTCGAGGTCGGCAAGGTCGTCGAGATCTTCTTCGTAGTCGTCGGGGAATCCGAGAGCTTTTTTGATTGATGAAAATATTGACATGTATGGTATATTCTGCTCTGGGCTGTTTGTTACTATTGATGGTTGTTGTTTTCTTCACACGGTGGATTTTGTGGCTTTGCAACCACTCCTTGCCCCTTGCGTCCGTTGATTCCGATTTGGAGGGGGGTGGGGAATTCTACGATGCGGATGGCGTCTGATTCATAAACAGATGGTAACGAATCGAGGAAAGCGCTATCATACCATCCTTCACCAGAAGCGGTGTCGATGGTGAAATATCCGACTCCGAATGATGTGAGGTTTTGGAAGAAATGGGTGCCTTGACTTGGCTCAATGCGGTAGTTGCTCAGCGAGGCTTCAACTATGAGTCGTGCTCCGGAAATGTGAGGCCATTTTACGGGAATACCGAGAGATGGGTCGCTTGAACCCCATCGTCCGGGGCCTATGAGCACGTAGCTTATCCCATTTTCAATCATTTGGCGATTGATTTTTTCGATTTCGCGAGCTGTCAATGAATTTTTTGAGGCAGAGAATGTGGATGGGCGCACGTAGACTATGGTTCTGACATTTTCGATGGATCCGTGACCGAGGGCAGTGTTGCTTCGTAGGATGAGCTCGCTGTCAGGCTTTGCCAGGAGATGTTCGTCGACGGTTTCTTTGCGGTCGACAATCGGTCGAATTTGCAACCAGTAGATACGTCCCTTGCTATCGGCCGACTTTTCAATCGTGCCGGCAAATTCGATTTCGACCGGACGGCACATGTCGGCAGCTCCGTTGGTGAGCATGAAATCGACGGCTTCGGCCAATGGGAATGCCTTGTGCTTTAATATGTTGTTGAATGTGACGACACGGCGGCCTTCACCATAATCGCTGTCGCGAAGAATGTTGTCGTAGACATCGAATGTGGACACCATGTATTTCAGTGCTCCGGTAGAGGCGATGTCCTGTACGGATTTCTTTACGATATTGAAGCCGTCGTCGACACGGAAGTCTTCGATGGAGTTGATATCGAGAGCGTACATTCGGGTCTGTGTGTCGCGTAGAGCGAGCGAGAGTTCGGACGTTTGTAGTGCCGCTTCTGGATGTTTGGGCGAAAAACGCAGGCTCAGACCGCCATCGACTATGTATTTGCCGAGTCCGACGGCTATTTCTGCTACTCCGTCGGTGGATTTCTCTCGTCCGATGGGATAGTAGTTGATGGAGCGTCCAACTCCGGAGAAGGAGGGGAAATATAGTCCATTTGCCTCAGTGCCAACAACTTCTTGAATTATGACTGCCATTTTCTCCTGGTCGATGACGTTGCTTGTGGCGGTCATGTATGCTTTGCTGTCGGTGTAGAATACGGATGCATAGACGCCTTTGATGGCGTTGCAGAGCATTTTGAGCATCTTCTCTTTGTCGGCAATGTTTGGAATCATGTAGGTGGAGTAGATGCCGGCAAAGGGCTGGTAGTGGGAGTCTTCGAGCAGGCTCGAACTACGTATGGCGAGTGGGGTGTCGATGACGTCGAACAGCGCAAGGAGGTCTTCGCGAAGGCTCGCCGGGAGGTGGGCTTCGAGGAAGGCGTTAAGGATTGTGGCGTTGTCGGCATCGCTGAGTGCGATGGGGTAGAGGTTGTTTGTGGTCATGAACTCGTCGAAGATATCCGTGCAGATTACCACGGTGCGTGGTATGGTGATGGATATTCCGTCGAAGTTGTCGCAGATGGGGTTTCGCTTGATGATTTGGTCGATGAATGCGAGACCACGTCCTTTTCCGCCTAAGGAGCCTTGTCCGATTCGTGCGAAGTTGGAGTAGTAGTCGAATCGGTCTTTTTGGAATATGGCTACGACGCCGCGGTTTTTCATCTTTCGATATTTTACTATCAGGTCGAAGAAGAGCTGTCGGGCGGCGGGTGTTTCTTCGATGGTGTAGAAGCGGTGTTGCTTGATGATGTTGGCTATCGGGAAGAGTGCACGCGAGTATAGCCATCGAGAAATGTCGTTGGATGAGGCATGATGAAGGAGTGCCGACGCCGGAATCTCAAACATCTTGTATTGTAGATCTTTGAGTGAGTGGAGTCGTAGGATTTCGTTGCCTGTGGCGGGGTCGGTGAGGACGAAGTCGCCGAAGCAGAATTGCTCTCGGATGGCGTTGCTGAGGTCGACGGGCAGTTTTTTTGAGTTTTTGTCGAGGAATACGCATCCGAGGGAGTTGGCTGGCTCGGCGTTGGATATTTCGGATGATTCGATGATGATGGGGAGCGTAGGGTCTTTTTCGCGTAGGAATTTGGCAAATCGCAGGCCTGCTTTGGGGTCTTTCTTGCCTTCGCGCATGAATGAGACGTCGCTTATGACGCCGAGCATGTTTTGACCGTATCGCTCGTATAGTTCCATGGCTTCTTCGTAGGTTCGAGCCATGAGGACTTTTGGGCGTCCGCGCATTCGGAGCATTTGTTCGTGCTCGTTGAGTGCTTCGGTGGATGATTCGTAGGATTGCTTGAGGAGGTTTTTGTAGATTTGCGGTAGAACGGAGGAGTAGAAGCGTATGGAGTCTTCGATGAGCATGATCATCTGTACTCCGACTTCGTTGATGTCTTTGTCGGCGTTCAGGCGGTCTTCGAGGAGCTTGATGATGGCAAGCAGTAGGTCGACGTTGCCGAGCCAACTGAATACGTAGTCGATGCCTGAGAAGTCTTCGTGGGCGAGTCGTCGCGATACTTCTTTGGAGAATGGGGTGAGTACGATGATTGGTGTCGTTGGGCGAAGTCCTTTGATGCGACGCGCTCCGATGAATGTGTCGCTGATGTCCATGCCGGGCATCATGATGATGAGATCGAAGTTTTTCTCATTCAGCATGCTTATGGCGGCTTCGGTGTTTGGCACCTGAGTGACGCGCGGTGGGGAACTAAGATTGAGCGCAACGTATTCGAAATATAGCTGCTCTTCAATGCGTCCGTCGTCTTCCATCATGAAGGCGTCGTAGGGCGACGCAACAAGGAGCACATTGAAAATGCGCTTCTGCATTAAATCTTGAAATGCGGTATCTTTAAGGTATAGCTGACTCAGGGCATCTTCGTTCATATCACTGAAATGTCTACTAAGATACAAAAATAGATAAATTCCATGATATACAAAAACAAAAAGATGCGGTGAAGACGGAATGGCTGCATTGTGAGGATGCGGAATGAGATTGCAACAATTTGCTTAAAATCATTCAGTGCCCATAGCTTTATCTTGCCAAAGGATATTAAGATTAGCGGCAATGCGTCGGCTTTGGCGATTGAAATGACACAAGAACTCGACATGGCGACTGCTCAAGATGGCGTCCCATTCATCCCCTAAGCTAAAGACTTAGGGGTTTTCTGGGACGATTCCTTATAAATATTGCCCTACGGATGAAATGTTTTAGTCAAATATCTTGTTGTTAGTACTAAAATTAGTGTCGTTACGTATCATAGAACATTTACCAATAAATGAGCAAGAAAGAAAGGCTAATAGCAAGACTACTAAGTCGCCCGAAGGACTTTCACTATGATGAAGACAAAGACGCTTTTACTTCAGCTTGGATTTGAAGAGAAAAATAAAGGCAAGACCTCAGGCTCGCGAGTGGAGTTCGTTAAGGGTGCTGATACAATATTACTTCACAAACGCACCCATCAGGCGAACTTAAATCATACCAAGTAAAACAATTAGTAGACACGTTGAACGAATTAAAACTGATATAATATGGGACTCTTGAAATACAAAGGATATACCGGCTCGGTAGAATACAGTGATGAAGACAAATGCTTGTTTGGAAAGGTGCAAGGTCTTCATGGAACTCTTATATCTTACGAGGGTACTACGATAGAGGAAATCACTGAAGATTTTCAAGGAGCTATTGATGATTATCTTGTAAGCTGTGAAGAGCGAGGAATAGCTCCGGCAAAACCTTATAGTGGCAAGCTGGTATTACGTATGCCGTCAGAACTTCATGGGCGAGTAGCTATAGCTGCCTCTGCAGCCGGAACAACAATAAACGACTTCATCAATAACGCCGTGTCAAAAGAAGTGGCTCACGTATTTGGATAAATAACAGAAGTGTGCTAAAATAAAGGAGCGCCCCGAAAGTGTAAGCTTTCGGGGCGTTGGTTGTTTTGAGTATGTTCTGAATTTGGAGGGGTAGCGATTATTGTTGCTCCATGAGGAAGCGCTCAACGTCGAGGGCGGCGCGACATCCGGTGCCGGCGGCAGATATGGCTTGGCGGTAGCGTGGGTCGGCTACGTCGCCGGCGGCAAATACGCCGGGGATGTTGGTGGCTGTTGTGTGGCTGTCGGTTTGGATGTAGCCGTGTTCGTCGAGCGTGATGGCTCCGTTAAATAGTGCGACGTTGGGAGTATGGCCGATGGCGAGGAAGAAGCCGTCGATGGGGAGGTCGTAGATGCGCTCGCTGTCGGTGGCTTTGTTTTCGATGAGTTTTGCTCCTTCGAGGAATTCTTCGCCGTAGAGTCCGAGTGTTTGTGTGTTGAAGAGGACTTTGATGTTTGACTTTTCAAATACACGACGCTGCATGACTTGGGATGCGCGTAGGATGTCGCGACGTACGATCATGTAGACTTCGGAGGCGATGTTGCTGAGGTAGAGCGCTTCTTCGCATGCTGTGTCGCCACCGCCTACGACGGCTACTTTCTTGCGACGGTAGAAGAATCCATCGCATGTGGCGCAGGCAGATACGCCGAGGCCTTTGTATTTTTCTTCGTCGGGAAGACCGAGGAATTTTGCCGAAGCTCCGGTGCTTATGATGACGGTGTCGGCTATAATGGTGGTGTCGCTATCGGTCTTGGCGATGAATGGGCGTTGGGTGAAGTCGATGTCTGTGATGGCTCCGCGACGGATGTCGGCTCCGAATCGGAGTGCCTGTTTGCGCAGGTCTTCCATGAGTTCGGGGCCTGAGGTGCCGTTTGGGTAGCCCGGGAAGTTTTCGACTTCGGTGGTGATGGTGAGCTGTCCACCGGGTTGGTTGCCTTCAATGACTATTGGGGCGAGGTTGGCACGTGAGGTATAGATGGCGGCTGTATATCCGGCGGGTCCGGAGCCGATGATTAAACATTTGGTTTTGATTTCGTTCATTGCTGATTGTATTGTTTCGTTTGTTTATCTTAGGTCGATGATTTCGGCGTTGGGGTATGCTTTGCTGTCGTAGCGGAATGTGGAGAGGGGGAGCGTTTGTCCGACTTTAAGCCCTGAGATTTTGATGTTGGCTGTGGTGTTGTTGGAGAGGGTGAGAGTGATGTTCTCGGGAGATAGTGTCGAGGTTTTCAGTGTGACTACGGCTGAGCGTATGGCGGCACCTGTTGATTTTGCGGTGAGCTTGATTTTGCGTGTGCCTGAAGGGGCTTTTTGCGGCTCGGAGCGGTAGGCAGCTCGAAATGACTGAAGAATTTGGAGCGGATTGATCTGCTGAAGTTCTTCGGCGGTTGGAGTGGTGACGGTGGTTTCTTGCTGGTCGGCAGCGTAGGTCCACTGTGTGCGTCCATCGAACCATATGGTGAATTGCGGTGCTGTCATTTTGAATTTGCTGCCTGACATGACTATCGTTCCGTTGACAATGCCTCCTTGTCCGGTAATGCTGAAGCTTGCCTGAACCGACTTGGCTGATGTGAGCTTGTCGGAGGCTTGCTTGAGGGTGGCCTCGGGATTGTATTGCGCTGAGGCGCTGAGGCTTATTATGGCGGCGATGAGTGTCAGAAGAATTGTTCGAATCATGATGTAGTCGTATAACGTGTGGGTGGGGAGAAATGTTTGTTTAGCTTCTGAGCAACAATTCGTTGAAGGCCATTATGTCCATCAATACGTTGCGTGGCTTTCCTCCCTGTGCCGGGCTGACGACTCCGGCATTTTGGAGCTGGTCCATGATTTTGCCTGCACGGGGGTAGCCTACGTTGAAGTGTCGCTGTATGGATGTGGTTGAGCCTATGCCTGATTCGATGATGAAGCGTCCGGCTTCTTCGAATAGGGAGTCGCGCTCGCCACTGCCTCCGGCACCGGTGGCTTTGCCTCCATCGGGAGCAGGGGTGTATTCTGGGAGTTCGTATGCAGAGTCGTAGCCAATTTGATTGGATATAAATTCGCAGATGCGCTCTACTTCGTCGGTTTCGATGAGTGCGCACTGCACGCGGTTGATGAGTCCGCCGGTGGAGAAGAGCATGTCGCCACGTCCGATGAGCTGTTCGGCTCCTGGACGGTCGATGATGGTGCGAGAGTCGACCGTCTGCATGACGCGGAAGGCTATTCGGCCTGGGAAGTTGGCTTTGATGGTGCCGGTGATGACGTTGACCGATGGGCGCTGTGTGGCCAGAATCATGTGGATGCCCACTGCGCGTGCTTTGGCGGCGATGCGCGAAATTGGTGTCTCGATTTCTTTTCCTGCCGTAAGGATAAGGTCGGCAAATTCGTCGACCACAACAACAATGTATGGGAGGAAGTGATGGCCTTTTTCGGGGTTAAGGCGTCGGGAAATAAACTTTTGGTTGTAGCTCTTGATGTCGCGCACACCTGCATTTTTCAGCATGTCGTAGCGATTGTCCATCTCTACGCAGAGCGAATTGAGCGTGGCAATAACTTTGAGCGGGTCGGTGATTATGGCGTCTTCTTCGTCGGGGAGCTTGGCTAAGAAGTGGCGTTCAAGGACATTGTAAAGGCTGAATTCAACCATCTTGGGGTCGATCATCACGAATTTTAATTCAGCAGGGTGCTTCTTGTAGAGCAATGATGCGATAATCGTGTTGAGACCTACGGATTTACCCATGCCTGTGGCACCGGCAACCAATAGGTGAGGCATTTTACAGAGGTCTTCGACGAAAACTTGATTGTCGATTGTAGAGCCCATAGCCATTGGTAATTCGGCTTTCGATTCTTGATAGGCTTTGGAGGATAGAATGTTGCGTATGCCTACAATCTGCTTGTCGCGGTTGGGGACTTCCATGCCGATTGTGCCCTTGCCCGGCATTGGTGCTATGATGCGTATGCCTAAAGCTGACAGGCTCATGGCCATATCGTCGCCGAGGCGTTTGATTTTTGCAATTCGTACACCTTCGGCAGGAATGATTTCGTAGAGAGTGATAGTCGGACCTACAGTGGCGGTGATTTTGGCAATTTCTATGCCGTAGCCTTTGAGCGTTTTGGTGATGCGGTCTTTGTTCATCTCCTGCTCTTGCTGGTCGATGCTGATAGATTTTTGCGAAACCTCGCGAAGTAGGTCGAGGGACGGACGACGATAGCGACTGAGTTCGGCGGTGGGGTCGTAGGCTTCGGTGTATATTTTCGAAGCTTGTTCGATATCGCTGGTTATTATGTCCATCTCAGCGGATGGCTGGGAGGAAGCATCGGTGTCGGTAGGTTGGGTTTGTGGAACGACCGAGGTGGAAAGTTCGATGTCGATGGTTGAATTCTGTGGCTCTGTCGGATATTCTGGCTCGGGAGCCGGGGGCGTTTGCACAGATTCGGTAGGGAGTGTATCAGTGGTTTCGTCGGTAGGAGTGTCGGAAGTCTGTTGGTTGTCGTATTCTTCTGCCTGTTCTTTTTCAAGTGCTACACGACGATGTTCTTCGAGGGTGCGCTTGTAGTGGTCAATCATTTGACGGATAAGATTGAATATCTTGCGCAGAGTGTCGAGGAAAATCAAGGCTACGGCAGCAGCCAATATCATATTTACAGCCAAATCACCCCATATCCCGGTGTTGGCCAATAGGAATTGGTTGACGTAGTATCCGTGTTCGCCTCCCCAAAATATAGCACCGGAGCTATTGTATGTAGCAGCACCAACAATGACGGATGTGGCAATGGCTGTAATGAGAGATTTGAACGAGAGGCTCCAAAATTGGCATTTGCGGATTCGAAGTAGCGAAATGGAGATGAGAAACATGTAGAGAATTACCACGAAGCTACCTAATCCGAGCCATCGAGAAATGATGAGGTTGGATAGAAACGCGCCGAAAGGGCCACCGGTGTTTTGCACTTCGGCATGACGTGGAGCGAGTTGGCTGAGAGTGTTGTTTTCAACGAGATTTTGGTCGGCTGTGCCATTTGAGAGGAACGAAATGGACGTAATCAGCATGTAGGCTGCTACGAGGAATATAATAATGCCGGCAAAAATGGCGAGTCGACCATCGGAAGATATGGATACGAAGCGCGCTGCCGCTTTGTCGGCTGCATTCGGCTCATTGGTGGCTTTGGGTGTTTTTGCCGGCTGAGGTTTCGGCTTACGATTGGGGGTAGATGAAGCAACCTGTTGGGGCTCGAAAGGGATGGCTTCGTCGGGGTATACTTCATCGGACGAATCGTCGTAGTCGTATTGTTGCTCTCGGCCGGGATATGACGGTTCGGAATATTGAGATTGGAGAGGCTGCTGAGGCTGTCGACGCGGACGCAGAGCAGGAGAAGCGGCCTGCGACTCCGGTTCGGGTGTCACAGGCCGACGAATGCGTTTGCGAGTGGCTGGCGATGGTTCGGCCATAGGACGGCTGAATGCACCACTGCGCATTTCAAAAGAGTCGAAATCGTCAGATGTATTATAGTCAGGTGATGCCATGAGGAAATTCAGAATGTACGTTTGCAGAAAAGTAGTTGTAATCGCAAAAGTACAAAAAAATATCCTCTACAACAATCGGACAATTTGCTTTTGTAAATTATTTCTCTAAAGTGCGTGAAGAGAGGATATTATTTCCTTCGGATTCGGCGCTGAAAAGACGTAGTTGCCAGCAACAAGAATGTCGGCTCCGGCTTCAACTGCAAGTGGTGCTGTAGTGGCATTTATACCGCCATCGATTTCGATGAGGGCATTAGAGCCGCTTTCGTTAATGAGTTTTTTCAGACGCTTAACTTTGGCCAAGGATTCGTTGATGAAGCTTTGTGCGGCAAATCCGGGGTTTACGGACATAATCAGAACCATATCGAGGTCGGCGATGACGTCTTCGAGCATCATGACCGGAGTGGATGGATTGAGCGTTACACCTGCTTTCATGCCGGCCTGCTTAATCTGCTGAATGGCTCTGTTGAGGTGGGTGCAGGCTTCGTAGTGGATGTTCATAAACTCGGCACCACAGTCGCGGACTTGACTGATATAGCGCTGAGGGTCGACAATCATCAAGTGGACGTCGAGGGGCTTTTTAGCTACTTTGTTAATAGCCTTGATGACGGGGAATCCAAATGAGATGTTTGGAACAAACACGCCATCCATCACGTCGAGATGAAGATAGTCGGCTTCGGAGTTGTTGAGCATTTCAACGTCTGCTTCAAGATTGCAGAAGTTGGCTGAGAGAAGTGAAGGTGAAACGAGTGCCATAATTAATTATTTCTTTTTGGGGCGAAAGGCGTTGAACAATATGAATATCACACAGATGACGCCAATAGCAAGTCCGGCATAAGTTAGATATTCGTTGTATTTTTCTACTTGAGAAGCGAGCTCTTCACGGTTTACCATTGTGCCAAGCCAATATCCGAGAGTTCCAAGAATGGCGTTCCATACGAATGCGCCAAGACCGGTGAAGATGACAAACTTGCCGATATTCATGCGGGCAAGGCCTGCAGGGATAGAAATGAGCTGGCGAACGGCTGGAATCAGTCGACCAATGAAAGTGGATATGGCTCCGTGATTGTCAAAATATTTTTCGGCATGTTCAACCTTTTCCTGTGTGATAAGGCAGGCATGGCCGATGCGTGAGTTAGCGAATTTGTAGACAATCGGGCGACCAATCCACATGGATAGGTAGTAGTTGACCAATGCGCCAACAATGGCGCCGGCGGTAGCGAGGAGTAGTATGACCGTTATGCTGACTTGGTGAGAGGTACAGGCGAGGTAGGCTGCCGGCGGAACGATTACTTCCGACGGAAATGGGATAAAGGAACTCTCAATAACCATCAGCGTGAAAACCATTAGGTAGACGGTAGCGGCATCGGCATTGAGGAAACTGTTCATGATGGCTGTCGGATCGAACAGCGCAGAACACGAGATGAGTGTGGCAATCATAAGATGTCGTTGTAAAAAGATAATTATATTGCAAAGATACGTAGACTAATTAAGAATTCCTACTTTGCGAAACATCGAAATGTAGTAGTCGGCCTTCTTTTCGATGGGAAGAGGGTAGGCGCGTGATGTAGATGGCATTCGGAATATGGATAGCTGTCGGTCAATGCCGGGACAGAATCCTGATACCATGCCTCCTTTTTCCGGAATTTGTGTATCGGTAATTGATGCTATGACTCCGGCTGCTTTCTCGCCCGTGGTGGCAATGGCGGAGCATTGTGGCATTTTTGACAGGGCGGCGCGCAGGTCAATGGGCTTGAGTATTTCGAGGTATTTGTCGGATGCGTTGCCTTTGAGTCGACGTATTTCTGTGGCTGTATCGCCTAATGCAATTCCTCTATTGTCAAGCAATTTTATAATCTCGTCAAGTTTGAATCGTTTGGCTGTGTCGTCGAATAGAGCATCTCTGTCATTGAAGAAAATCAGTCCCATGATGCGCCAAAAGTCGTTGATGCGGTTGGGATAGTAAAATTCCATGCTCCATCGAGAAGGGGATGGAGGAAATGTTCCGAGGATAAAAATCCGTGTGTTTTGTGGAATGTATGGTTGCCACGGATGGCATTCGATGTCGTCGGTGCTCATTGTCAGAGATATGAAAAACGGCAGGATGTCATTAAAACAATCCTGCCGTCTGTATGATTTTGAAAAATATCAGAATCAAGCTTTCACGCGGCCAATGTAAGAACCGTCGCGTGTGTCAACTTCAAGCATATCGCCTTCGTTAACGAAGAGAGGAACGCGGATTTCAGCACCGGTTTCCAGAGTAGCGGGCTTGAGAGTGTTGGTTGCGGTATCGCCCTTGATGCCGGGTTCGGTGTAAGTCACCTTGAGGATAGCCTTAACGGGCATTTCTGCGTAGAGAACGGTATCGGTAGATGCGTCGCTAACAACTTCAACGATGTCGCCTTCTTTCATGAAGGGAGCACCAGTAACGAGTTCCTTGTTGATAGGAATTTGTTCGAAAGTTTCGTTGTTCATGAAGATGTCATCGCCACCGTCAGCGTAGAGGTACTGGAACGGACGACGTTCAACGCGGACGTCTTCGAGCTTTTCGCCGATGTTGAAGCGACGTTCAAGTACGCGACCGTCAACAACATCTTTGAGTTTTGTGCGCATAAATGTATTGCCTTTACCGGGCTTCACGTGGAGGAATTCCACAACGAAATAAAGACGGCCGTCCATACGGATGCAGGTGCCGTTCTTGATGTCTTGAGCGTTAATCATAAACGTGGTAAGTAAAATTTTTTGCAAAGATAGTAAAAATAGACAAATCGCAAAAACGAGGCAAGTACTATCGCATACTAAATCTTTGGAAATGATGACTTATTTATTGTGATTACGACGGAAGATAATCTTGGCAAGAGCTGCGCGTACGGGCTCATCATAGTATTTTAAGAGTAGCCATGCGCAGAGAATACTGCCAAAGAAAATACATACGGCTACCGGCCATACTTGGCTAAAGGTGAGATTGTTGTTCCATACCCATGAGTAGAACAGATACATTGCAGGGTAGTGGATGATGTATATAGGGTAGGAGATACGGCCAAAGAAGTCGCATATACCGGTGGAGAAAGAGTCGGAAGTGAAGCCAGATGCTCCCATATAGACCACGATGGGAAAAATGCAGATGGTGCATACTGCATCGAAAACGCCATTGAATATGGGGTGCTGTTCGCCACCAACGTATGGGGTGCAGAATATGGCAATCATGATGGCTGAGCAAATCCAAAAAGCTCCGCGAATCTTGATAGGCTTGAATCCGCGCGACATGAGCAGACCAATGCCGAATGAAAACGAAACTCTCAGTAGTCCGCCGATAAATCCATATTCGCCTGCCGACCAGCCTACGCCGAGGTGATAGGCTCCCGATAAGTTGGTGAGCAGATAGACTGCGATTCCTATGCCTGAAAGTGCGACAATAGATTTTAGAGCATTGGTTGAAAGACGACGCAGTAAGAGAGCGTAAGCAAAGGAGGCTATATATTCAAAGAATAGCGACCAACTCGGTCCGTTGATGGGAAACATTTCGCCGTTGCCACGTACTTCAGTAGTGGTGCCCGGAAGGGATGGAATCATAAAAATACTGAGTATGGTGGCGCAGACTACAGCTGATAGAGGTATGGCTGTTCCGTCCCATTGTACACTTCCTTGCAGTAAAAAAGATATGGCTCCTATAATGGCGGCAATGACAAGCATCGGGTGGAGGCGGATGATACGGCGAAGGATAAACTCTTTTGTTGTCATACCTCGATTCCAACGGTCGTCGTAGGCATAGCCGATGACAAATCCTGAAAGAACGAAGAAGAAGTCGACAGCAAGATAGCCATGATTGAATTTCTGGTCGATGGGACTTGTGGCAAAGCCTTCAAAGATGTGATACCAAATGACCATAAGCGCAGCGACGCCCCTAAGTCCGTCGAGGAGGGCGTAGCGTGGTTTAGCGGATAAAGTGGAATTTTGCATAATAGTTAATTATCTTTTATGCAAAAGTACTAAATAATCGATGACTAAAATTTGTCGTATGACAAATTATTTCTGCGGATGCGACTTAGAGTTGGAAGAGTCAGACCAAGATAGGATGCGATGTATCCGAGTGGCACTTTTTGGCATATCTCGGGGAATTGTAGGCTGAACGCTTCGTAACGATCTCGCGCCGGAAGTGAGAGTCGCTCTTTGTGTGAGCGGTGTAGACGTCGGTATTCATCTTGGTGAATGATGCGTCCCCAGTTGGCCATTTCGATGTTGGTGTCGAATAGGTGGCGTAGATCATCGATGCTTATTCGAAAAGCTTGACATGGTTCGATGGTTTCTACATATTCTTGGCTCGGAATATTGTAGTAAAGTTCGTCCATGCTGAAAACGATGGCTCCGGAGGTGGAGAATGAAGTGGTAATTTCTTGACCGTCAAAGAGCCAATAAGATCGTGTAAGCCCGTTCTCCATAAAGTATGCGTACCGACATCGTGCGTAGTCGACAATCAGCTTGTGTTTTTTAGGAAATGTGCATGGTGTCAGGTATGAGGCGAGTTGCAACAAAGTCTTATCGGATAGGTTGCAAACAGACCTCATACGAGTCACGATGCAAGGCATGGCCTTGATGATATGTTCAGATTCGGCTGTTGTCATCAAAGGTTTTGTCCCAATCTTTCCATACAGCTTCGTAGCCGAGCGAGCGAATTTCTTCGGCAACTTGTAGGGGGGTACGGTTGTCGGAAACTTCAAATTGTTCAAGAGCGTCGGGTGTCGACACGTAGCCTCCCGGTTCGGTTTTACTGCCGGCACTCATTGATGTTACACCGAGTTTCATCATGTTGGCTCTGAACGAGGGTTTTTCACGCGTGGAGTATGAAATGTCTACGTCGTGATCGAAGAGTCGGAATGCAAATGTTAGCTGGGCAAGTTCGCGGTCGGACATTACGACTTTAGGCTGGTAGCCACCTTCGGCCGGGCACATGCGCGGGAAGTTGATGCTATAGCGAGTGCGCCAATACTTTTTGCGGAGATAGAGGAGGTGGCGAGCCAACAT
This sequence comes from uncultured Bacteroides sp., assembly GCA_964416545.1. Classification (GTDB taxonomy): domain Bacteria; phylum Bacteroidota; class Bacteroidia; order Bacteroidales; family Muribaculaceae; genus Paramuribaculum. Next base: position 24,768 of record CAYQEN010000005.1, read on the forward strand.
TGTAACATCGGTGCGCCAGTCTTCAAGTCCGATAAGTACGCCCATGCCAATTTTATGTACGCCGGCGGCTCCCATGCGGTCGAACCCGTTGACACGCCATTCGAAGATAGATTTCATTCCGCGCGGATGATATGTGCGGTAGTTGGCTTCGTTGTAGGTCTCCTGGAAGCAAACCACACCATTGAGTCCGCTTTGGGTGAGGCGGTAGTAGTCGCGCTCCTTCATTGGCATCACTTCGATGGTGAGATTGTTGAAGTAAGGACGTGCTACTTGAAGCACTTGTTCAAGATAGTCTACACCGTTAAGTCTTGGAAATTCGCCTGAAACGATGAGTAGATTTTCGAAAGGCCCGAGTTTGCGAATGGCTTCACATTCGGCTTTGACCTGATCAAGCGTGAGGGTGACGCGAGTGAGAGGATTATGATGGTTGAATCCGCAGTAGATACAATGGTTTGTGCAAGCATTTGACACATACATGGGAATGTACATGGATATGGTTTTGCCAAATCTTTCGAGTGTATATTTATGCGACAGACGCGCCATGTCTTCAATGAACGGAGCTGCTGCCGGCGAAATCAGAGCCATGAAGTCGTCGATGTCGAGTCGCTCTTTTGCAAGGGCGCGTCGAACATCGTCGGCTGTTTTGGAAGCCACGGCTTCAGTCGTGGCTTCCCAGCTGTATTTTTTTAGTTCGTCGTAAAACATGATTTATTTAGCACAGTCGTCGGCCAGCGATTGAGAGATACGCATGGCGCAGAAATTAGGTCCACACATGGTGCAGAAATGGTCGTCGGATTTGTGGCTTTCAACGTAGTATTGCTTTGCTCTTGCAGGGTCGAGCGACAGATTGAACTGGTCTTTCCAACGGAACTCAAAGCGAGCTTTGCTCATAGCATCATCGCGAACCTGTGCACCGGGGTGTCCTTTGGCAATGTCGGCAGCATGAGCCGCAATCTTATATGTGATAACACCGTTTCGTACGTCTTCGAGGTTGGGGAGTGCGAGGTGTTCTTTGGGAGTTACATAGCATATCATAGCTGTACCCATCCATGCTATCTGTGCGGCACCGATAGCAGAGGTGATGTGGTCGTAGCCAGGAGCAATGTCGGTAGTGAGCGGGCCGAGGGTGTAGAAAGGTGCTTCGTGACACTTTTCTATCTGGCGATCCATGTTTTCGCGAATCTTGTGCATAGGTACATGACCGGGGCCTTCAATGAGTACCTGTACTCCGTGTTTCCATGCCTTTTCGGTGAGCTCGCCGAGAACGTCGAGTTCGAGGAACTGAGAGCTGTCGTTGGCGTCGTGGATAGAGCCGGGACGCAGTCCGTCGCCAAGAGATACGGCAACGTCGTATTGAGCGAGAATTTCGCAAATTTCGTCGAAGTGGGTGTAGAGGAAGTTTTCGCAGTTGTGAATTACGGCCCAACGAGTCATTATGGAACCTCCGCGCGAAACGATGCCTGTAAGACGCTCTTGAACCATGTCGGCATGAGCACGAAGTGCGCCGGCGTGGATTGTGAAATAGTCAACGCCTTGTTCGGCCTGTTCGATAAGGGTGTCGCGATAAATTTCCCAAGTGAGGTCTTCAACTTTGCCATTTACCTTTTCGAGTGCTTGATATACGGGAACCGTACCCATTGGGACAGGACAGTTGCGAATAATCCATTCGCGAGTTTCATGGATATTATCGCCTGTTGAGAGATCCATTAGCGTATCGCCACCCCAGTAGCAACTCCATACAGCTTTGTTTACTTCTTCTTCGATGCCCGATGATAGAGCGGAATTGCCGATGTTGGTGTTTAGCTTGACAAGGAAGTTTTTGCCGATAATCATTGGTTCGGCTTCGGGGTGATTGATGTTGGCAGGAAGAACGGCACGACCGGCAGCAAGTTCATCGCGGACAAATTCCGGAGTAATGTGGCTCTTAATGCCGAGGGCTTCGGCATTCATATTTTCGCGGATGGCTACATACTCCATTTCGGGGGTGATGATACCTTGACGAGCGAGCGACATCTGGGTTATGGCTTTTCCAGCTTTTGCCTTGCGGGGTGCGTAGCGTTTGGGGAAGCGGATTGCATCGAGTGAAGAGTCTGCTTCACGGCGGCGACCGTATTCAGAAGTTATGGCCGGAAGTTGTTCGAGGTCTTCGCGCTCGGCAAGCCATTTTTCGCGGATACGCTGAAGGCCGCTGTTAATGTCGATGGTGATGTTGGGATCGGTATAGGCACCGCTGGTATCGTAGATTACCACAGGATCGTTCGGTGTTGTTACTTTCTCGCCGTCTACCACCTTGACCGTGGGGGTGAGGTTGACGCGACGCATTGGAACTTGAATGAACGGAAACAGTTTGCCGCTCATATATATTTTTTCTGATCCGGGGTAGGAGTTTACGTCAATATTTTGGATTTCCATTGTTTGTCTGTTTGATTGGGCTAATGATTGATTAGTCGAGGAATGATGTGAGAGGACTTGATGCTGATGCCTCCATGCTTTTACCTACTGCACCAAGACCGGCAAGGTAGGCTTTGCGGCCGGCTTCGACAGCAAGGCGGAATGCGATTGCCATTTCAACAGGATCGCCGGCAACAGCTATAGCAGTGTTGACTAAAACAGCGTCTGCGCCCATTTCGAGAGCTTCGGCTGCATGTGATGGTGCGCCAAGACCAGCATCAACAATGACCGGGACATTGCTTTCGGCGATTATGATTTCGAGTAAATCGCGAGTTTTTAGACCTTTATTGGTGCCGATAGGTGCGCCGAGTGGCATAACAGCAGCGCTACCAACCTCTTCGAGGCGCTTACACAGAACCGGGTCGGCCTGAATGTAAGGGAGTACTTTGAAGCCCTCGCGTGCAAGCACTTCTGTGGCTTTTAATGTTTCGATAGGGTCGGGAAGCAGGTATTTGGGGTCGGGATGAATTTCGAGTTTGATGAAATCGGTGCCGAAACAATCGCGTGCGAGTCGTGCTGCGAGGATTGCTTCTTCTGCGTCGCGTACGCCGGAAGTGTTGGGGAGGAATTGAACATGCTCACGGTTTATGTGACCAAGCATGTCATCCTCTTCTTCGTGCTCCATATCGATGCGCTTCATAGCAACGGTGATCATTTGCGATTCTGAAGCGAGAATGGCTTTAAGCATAAGTTCGTTTGACGCGAATTTGCCTGTGCCAACGAATAGGCGGGAAGTGAAGTCTTTGCCACCCAGGTGTAGTATATCGTTCATATTGGGATGTAGATTTGAGTGCTATTTTTGAGTATTGAGGAGTCGTTTCATAATGTCGGCAGTCGTAGCTACAGGGTTCTCGGCGCTGATTATAGTGCCTGACACGGCTATGCCGTTTACGCCTGTGGCCATAAGTGGTTCGATGTCGTCGGTAGTGATGCCACCGATGGCAACAATGGGTATGTTCATGCCGGCTTCACGTACTTGTTTTACTATTTCAGCGTAGCCTTCGATGCCAAGTACTGGCGAAAGTTTTTCCTTAGTGGTAGTGAAGCGGAAAGGGCCAAGACCAACGTAATCTACGTCTTTTCCTTTGTATTTTAGAATATCATCGGCAGTGTTGGCGGTAATACCGATAATGGCGTGAGGTCCGAGGAGTTCGCGAGCTTTGAGCGGATCCATATCGTTTTTTCCGAGGTGGACACCGGAAACTTTAAGATCGTTTACGACATTGACACGGTCGTCAATTACAAGAAAAGTATCAGTTTCTTTGCACATCGGGATAAGTTGGAGAGCCGTTTCGCGGACTTCTTCATCGGAGGCATCCTTCATGCGAAGCTGAACCCAGCGACAGCCTCCTTCGATGGCCATTCGGACTTCATCGACTATCGAGTAGCGGTCGGAAGGGTGGGTGATGAATTGGAGCATATGTTTTTGTGGTTTATTTGTTGATATCGAATGATTTAAGCCGTTTCGCGACCTCTTCCCCCGATGGATGCGTGCCAAAGAGAGAGCCTAATACAGCGATGCCGTCAAATCCGAGTCGCTTGGCTATCAGTGCATTTTCAGGTGTAATACCACCCAATGCTATGACAAGTGTGTTGTGCTTCTCTTTTAAAAAAGAGAGGTCGGTGGGTGAAAATGCCGATTTGTATCCACTTTTGCTAATGCTGTCGAAAATGGGGCTTAGGGTGACGTAATTGATATCATTACTTTCGGCGACTTCGGCAATAGAGTGGCATGACCTGCTGAGTGTTCCGCTAAAAGATGCAGGTGCCTGAGGAGAGCGACGATTGAGGTGAAGCCCTCCAATAGAAAATTCCTCAGCCAATGTAAAATGGTCGTGCAGGCGCAAGCGCGAGTGGAGGTTGGAGGGGATTTGCCGAATGATTTGTCGCATTTCATCAATGGTGGCTTCCGGATGGCGCAAATGAACGGCGTACCATCCACCGTTGAGAATAGTGGATATCGCTTCAGCCTCGCCGGCAAATGGAGAGACGGGGGTGATTGCTATTTTCAGAAAGCGGTTCATCCACCGTAGAATGCCTTGATGATTACAATCGAGTCGCCGTCGGAGAGGGAAAGGGTGGTGCGGTCGGCTTTAGGGATAACCTTACCATTGACTGCCGTAGCCGTGCCGATGGTTTTGATATCTGCTTCAGTGAGTGCGCTCTCAAGTGTGGCACCATCGGATACGATAAATTCCTTCTTATTAATTGTTATCTTCATATTTGTGGCTATACGATTCGAAATTGTATTTCATGTGTCTTGGCCCGAAGAAATGATTGACCGGTCCGTGACCATGACCAGACCATACGCGAGCTCCGGCGCGTAGAGCTTTTGTGGTGTATAATTTGGCTCTTGAAACGGCGGTTTCGATGTCGTAGCCAAGTGCGAGCAATGTGGCGATGGCCGCAGAAAGTGTGCATCCTGTGCCGTGGGTGTTGCGTGTATCGACAGCATCGGCTCTTAGAGCTGTGATGATGTCGCTTGACTCGGTAATGAGGTAGTCGGTTTTGACGTTCATGTCGTCGGAATCGCCACCCTTCAGCAGAATATTACGGCAGCCCATTTCGCGTAGCCTTTGGGCTTGCTGTTCTATATTATCTGTGCCAGTGAGTCTTATGGCTTCGGCTTTGTTTGGCGTTACTAATGTGGCTAAAGGGAAAAGTTCGCTAACAAGAGTGTCAACGGCATCGTCGGAAATCAATGGCGAGCCAGAGGTTGACACCATAACCGGGTCGATGACGAGATTTTTAACATGGTATTTTTGTAGTGTTTCGGCTACAGCATGTATAACAGGTGTGTCGTAGAGCATGCCTGTCTTTATCGCCATCGGAGGAACGTCGGTGAAGATAGCTTCCAACTGTTGAATAACCATTGTAGGATCTATGCCACAAACGGCTGTAACTCCAGTTGTATTTTGTGCAGTGATAGCAGTGATAGCCGTCATTGCATATCCACCAAGTGCAGATATGGTCTTTATGTCGGCTTGTATTCCGGCTCCACCTGAAGAGTCTGAGCCGGCTATTGAAAGAATTCTGAAGTAGGATTTCATTGCATTCCGTGTTTTGCTATATTAATAACAATATACGAATAGGAATGCATCGGGATGTAGGGTGGAATCCTACATTGCGATTTTTATGAACAATCCCTGCGCCGGTATTAACCGTATCAGGTTCTGAGGGTATCAAATCTCAGCCGTACATATCGCGGCACCCCTTTGTCGTATTTGTAGCAAAGTTATGCAATAGTTGCGTAATCTCCAAAAAATCTTCGACCGGTGCCTATGGCGGAAGTCTAATTATTCGGATTTGGGCTTTTGGTGGAATGATTTTTTTTGTCTTGGACAACGTGAGGATGTCTGTGCTGTCTTTTGAGTGGCGGATTTGGGAGTGTTGGTGTTGCCCGCTTTAGTTCCGCCTGATTTCTTTCGGTTTTGTGGTCGGCGACGATTGTTGGATGAACGGCGCGGAGAGGGATTGTATTTAGGAGCTTCGCCAAACTCGGCAGGAATGTCGCATTTGCGCACTTCCTTATCGAGGAAATGCTCGATAGCTCCAAATTTCTGTTGGTCGCGCTCGCTCACGAAGGTGACAGCTGTTCCATCGGCTTGTGCACGTGCGGTACGTCCGATGCGATGGACATAGTCTTCAGCATCGTGTGGGACGTCGAAGTTGATGACCATAGAAATATCCTCTATGTCGATACCGCGAGAAACTATGTCTGTGGCAACGAGAATGTCGGTGCGCCCAGCTTTGAAGTCGAGCATTACTTCGTCGCGGCGCGACTGTTCGAGGTCGGAGTGCATTTCACCAATATGGAAGCCTGATTTGCGAAGGTCGCGGGCAAGTTCTTTGACTTTTATTTTGGAGGCGGCAAATATGATAACTCGCTTTGAATGTTGAGTTTTGAAGAGGTGTTTGAGTATTGGGAGCTTTTGTTGCTCGTAGCATATGTAGGCCGATTGATCAATCTTTTCGGCTGGCTTCGATACGGCTATTGTCACTTCGGCAGGATTGTTGAGTATGCTTTTGGCTAGTTGTTGTATCTTTGGTGGCATTGTGGCCGAGAACATCAAGGTTTGCCGATGTTTAGGAAGGTGCTTGACGATTTGCATTATGTCGTCGTAAAAGCCCATGTCGAGCATACGGTCGGCTTCGTCGAGAATGAAAAATGACACTTTAGAGAGATCTACATAGCCCATTTGAAGGTGAGCCAAAAGACGACCAGGGGTAGCAATCACGACATCGGCACCGAGCTTGAGCCCTTTCTGCTGTCGCGCAAATGTGGCACCGTCGGTTCCGCCGTAGATGGGGAGTGAACTGATGTTGATGAAGTAGGAGAACCCTTCGAGCTGACGGTCAATCTGCATGGCAAGTTCACGAGTTGGAGCCATGACGATGCAATTGATGGCATCTTCGGGGAATCCGCCGTCGGCGAGGTCGCTAATTACCGGTAGCAGATATGCCGCGGTTTTGCCTGTGCCTGTCTGGGCAACAGCGATTAAATCGCGTCCATCAAGTACGGCAGGAATCGCTTGCTCTTGTATTGGGGTGCACTCTTCAAAGTGCATTGCATCGAGTGCGTCAAGCACGTCGTAGTTCAAATCAAACTCGTCGAACGTCATCTATATCGAATTAATATTTTGTGCAAATTTACACGATTTATGTGTCTAAACAAAATGGAAGCGGCTGAATCCATATTCGGATTCAGCCGCCAATGAGTGATTGATAGAGATTATTTTTTCTGTGCAGCAACTTTCTTCATGAGGTGCTTTACGGCACCTTCGAGCTGCTGGTCACGTCCTTTGAGTACTTCTTCAGGCTGGTTGTATATGAGAACGTCAGGGTTGAGCTGCTGGTTTTCAAGTACGTTGCCATTCATATCCATGCTTGTAACCTGGGGTATGCCGAAAATCAAATCGGGATCGATCTGAGTTTCCCACCATACAGCGGTCATTGTGCCAGGAATCGGAGCGCCAACAACGTCGCCAATACCGAGAGTTTGGTATGTATAGGTAGAACCGTGGGCATCGCTATAGTTACTTTCGTTGACAAGCATTGCAGAGGGTTTGGTCCACTGAGAGAATGGCTCGCTGCCGATGTACTTGCCACGCGGAACAAAGCGAACATATTCCTTGCCACTGAGGATGATGGCTATGTCGTTGTGGAGCCATCCGCCACCGTTGAAGCGAGTATCTACAACTACTGCATCGCAGTTGCGGTATTTGCCGAGCAGGCGATCGTAGAGAACGTTGTAGCTCTGAGTGTTCATACCTTCGATGTGAACGTAACCGATTTTGCCGTCAGAGATGCTGTCGACGATGGCTTCGTTGCGTTCAATCCAACGAGAGTAAAGGAGGCTGCTAAGGCTACCGGCACTTATGGGCTTAACGGTAACGTCTTTTTCTTTGCCGTTGGATTTCTTAACGGTAAGACGTACGGGCTTGTTGGCTTTGCCTTCGAGAAGATAGTTGTAGTCGGCACCCGGTTCGATATTAATACCGTCGATAGCTAAAATGATATCGCCATTCTGAATGTCGGCACTCTTCTTTGATAGCGGTCCGCGAGCGATGACTTCAGAAACCTTAAGACCTGCACCGGTGTAGCTTTCGTCGAAGTAAGCGCCGAGAGATGCCGGAGACATAAATGTCTTGCCAAGACCATTGAAGAATGAACCTGCACGGCCGCCAGTGTGAGAAGCATTGAGCTCACCGAGAATTTCGCTCAGAAGGTTGGCAAAGTCGCGGTTGTTATTAATGTAGGGGAGGAACTTACGATAGTGTTCGCCATAACCTTCCCAATCGACACCGTGGAGATTGGCATCGTAGAACTTATCTTTAACCTGGCTGAGCATATGGTTATAGATATATTCGCGTTCAAGTGACGGCTTGCGATTGTAAGTAGCTTCAAATTCGATGTTTTCAGCCTTGCCGCTTGCGAGGTTGACTTTCTTCATGCCGTTGCCGAGAACAAAGAGGTTTTCACCCTTCTTATCCGGAGTAAGGCCACCGTAAATGCCACGAGCAAGCACTTTGGTTTCACCGTTTTTGAGATTGCGAACCATGAGAACCATGCCGGATTCAGTAGACGAAGTTACATAGTAGAACTTGTCGCCCTTAGGAGAAAGGAAATAGTCACCGAGATAACCTGAGCTACCGGTGAGACGAGCCATGCGGTAACGACGGTTGGCAAGATCGAATTCGATAGGCTTAACGTTCTTGTCTTCTTTGACTTTTTCGTCTTTCTTGCCTTTTTTATTTTTCTTGTCTTTTGAGTCAGCTTCGTTTTTCTTAGCTTTTTCGGCATCTGCTTCTTTAGCTTTCAGAGCAGCTTCTTCTTCAGTCATATTGAATTCGTCCCAAGCATCGGGATCGAGAACCATGAGCATGGCATCGTTTTGATTACCCCAGCTGCCTTTGTTTTTCATGCCGTATTTGCCAGTGGAGTATATCAGAGCCTTGCCTCCGAGAGCCCAGCGAGGATTGCTATTGCTGTAGCCACTTTCGGTGAGGTTGACTACTTCACTGCCATCAGCCTTGACAAGAGCGATGTCGAGGTTGTTCCATCCACCAATGCCAATATATGTGGTGAGAAGCCAATTGCTGTCCGGGCTCCAAGAGAAGTCGATGTCGCCGTCAGAATATGAGTAGTTGTACTTTCCGTCAAGAGCAGTAGTGACAGCCTTAGACTTAACATCGATAATCTTGACTTCGGTGCGGTCTTCGAGGAAGCCAATCTTCTTGCCGTCGGGGCTATACTTCGGAAGCTGAGCGGTGGTGGCACAACTGTAAAGAGGCTCTTCGACAATTTCTGTGCAGTAAGTAAACTGCTTTTCGTTGTCGTTTTTGATTTTTGCAGTGAAGAGCTGCCACTTTCCGCCACGGTCGCTGTCGTAGACAAGAGTGCGTCCGTCGGGTGCGAAATCAACGTTGCGTTCCTGGTCGGGAGTGTCGGTGATACGCTTGGTGGTTTTATATTTTACAGAGGTTACGTAGATATCACCGCGAATGACGAATGCAACTTCTTCGCCTGATGGGCTGACAGCCATATTTGTGGCGCCATAGTTCTGTATGCTCTTGATGAGATCGGAGTCGTAGTCGTCGGTAATTACGCTAACAGAAACTTTTTGAGGCTCTGCTCCGGGCTTGAGAGTGTATATTTCACCGTCCCAGCTGAATGCGAGAGTGCCATTGGCTGAGGCCGACAATGAGCGTACAGGGTGTTTTGTGAATTTAGTGAGCTGCTTCTTGTTGGTGCCGTCGATGTTGCGAGAGTAGATGTTGAGTGTTCCGTCTTCTTCGCTTACAAAGTAAAACGACTTTCCGTCGGGTGCCCAGCGAGGTTCGAGATCGTGACCATTGAAATCGGTGAGTTTGCTGAACTTACCCTTTTCATAGAGCCAAATGTCGCTTGTGCCACTTGAACGCTCGTGCTTGCGGAGTGGGTCTTCAAAACCTTTTTTGTCTTGGTAGAGAATAGCTCCAGATGCATTTACATCGGCAGCGGGGATGGGGAGAGATAAGTAGAGAGAGGGGCGAGAGCCTTTTTTATTAATGTTGATCGAGTAGGCCTGTCCGAGGAACGGAGGCTGAATGGAATTTTGCGCCGGCATACCCGATGAGAAGTACATGAGGTTTTCGCTATCGATGAAAGCAACTGGGGTTTCAGAGCCTGCATCGGTGGTGAGACGGCGAGCAGTGCCACCCTTTGCATTGATGATGTAGAGGTCGTCGGTGCCTTCGCGATTGCTACGGAATGCAATGCGACTGCCATCGGGCGTCCACATGGGTTTGCTGTCGAAAGCTTTGCTACTTGTTAACTGGCGAGCCTGACCGCCACTAACGGGAACAGTGAAGATGTCGCCCTTAAAGGTAAATGCAACAGTCGATCCATCGGGAGAAATTGCGACATCGCGCAACCATAACGGATTTTCGACTGCCTGCGCTGAAAGTCCGGCGAAAGCCAGAAGTGCAGGAATGAAAATTTTTTTCATGAATAGAAGTAATGTAAATATTTTCGCAAATATAGAGAGAATTCACGAATTATGGCAGATTCGGATGGTATAAAGTGCTAATTAGCATCAAATGTTGGGTCTGGTAGCTTGAAAAGGAGAAAAATCTCTATTTTTGTGAAATCGCTAATCTTTGCTATATTTGTGGCGTGAAGCAACCTTAAGTCGTCATGTGTTTTGACGAACACAAATTAGCTAATTAAAAATTATAATACCTAATCATGGCAGAAAAAAAAGAACGATTGTTTGACCAGTTTCCTCCGGTTACTACCGCCGAGTGGAAAGCGAAAGTAGAGGCAGACCTCAAAGGCGCTCCTTTCGATAAAAAGCTGGTTTGGCGCACTAATGAAGGCTTTGATGTGCAGCCTATGTACAGAGCCGAAGATATAGAAAACCTTGCAACTACATCATCTCTTCCCGGTGAATATCCGTTCCTTCGCGGTACTCGTACCGATAATGACTGGTTGGCTCGTCAGGAAATAACCGGTGAGACTCCTGAACAAATAAATGAAAAGGCGAAGGAAGTTCTTACAAAAGGTATCACTTCGCTTGGCTTTAGGGTTGACAATGCAGAACAGCTACCGGCAATTCTTAGCGGAATAGACATAACGACAGTGGAAATCAATGTAGACTGCTGTCCTCGTAAGGCTGAATCTGTGACTGCAGCTCTTGTTGCCTATGTCAAGGAACAGAAAGCTGAGGCCTCGTTTAAGGGCTCTGTGAACTTTAATCCGTTTAAGAAAGCACTGAAGCATGGCGTAGCATTTCCCGGTGATATTGCAGAAATGGCAAGCAATGTGGTTAAAGCAGCTACAGATGTTGTAGGCTTGAAAGTACTTCCTGTAAATTCAGATATGATAAGCAATGCCGGTGGTTACATATTCCAGGAACTTGGCTATGCTTTGGCATGGGGAGCGCAGTGGCTTACAATGATGACCGATAAGGGATTTAGTGTAGATGAAGTGGCTCCACGCATCAAATTCAATATGGGTGTGTCGAGCAACTACTTTATGGAGCTTGCAAAATTCCGAGCAGCCCGTATGCTGTGGGCACAGATTGTGAAGCAGTATGCTCCAAAGTGTGACTGCAAGTGTAAAATGACTGTTCACGCATCGACATCGCGTTATAATCAGACTGTGTATGACGCATACGTAAATCTGCTCCGTAGCCAGACCGAATGTATGTCGGCCGCTCTTGCAGGTGTAGATTCAATTACTGTAACTCCGTTTGATGTGGCATACAAGCGTCCGGATGATTTCTCGGAGCGCATTGCTCGCAATCAGCAGTTCCTGCTTAAGGAAGAAAGCCATCTTGATAAGGTGGTAGACCCTGCCGGAGGTAGCTATTATGTAGAAACCCTCACTGTGTCGATAGCTAAAGAGGCCTGGAAGTTGTTCCTCGATGTAGAAGATAAGGGCGGATTCCTTGCATGTGTGAATAACGGAGAAGTGCAGAAAGTGATTCGCGAAACTTCGGAAAAGCGTCATACCGACGTTGCTCGTCGTAAGGAGATACTGCTTGGTACGAATCAGTATCCGAATATTACTGAAATGGCTGCTGATAAAATTGAGGCAACCGGTTGCGGATGTGGTTGCTCGCATCATCATGAAGAAGAACCAAGCTGTGACGGTGGGCTGCCGACTGCACGCGCAGCAAGCGACTTTGAGGCTCTCCGTCTGGCAACAGAAGCGGCATCAAATCGTCCGAAGGTGTTTATGCTCACTATTGGAAATCTTGCAATGCGTCTTGCTCGTGCTCAATTCTCGACTAACTTCTTCGGATGTGCCGGATATGAGATTATCGACAATCTTGGTTTTGATACAGTAGAGCAGGGTGTAGATGCCGCTCTTGAAAAGGGAGCAGACGTAATAGTGCTTTGTTCGAGCGACGATGAATATGCAACTCTCGCTCCCGAGGCGTTTAAGTATCTGAACGGTCGTGCAGAATTTGTGGTAGCCGGTGCACCAGCCTGCATGGAAGAGCTTAAAGCAGTCGGAATCGAACACTATGTTCATGTTCGTTGCAATGTGCTCGAAGTGCTTCGTGGATTTAATGCTCGCCTTCTTAAATAAATTTCATCACCCCCAACTTTCAATAAAATTATGAAACCTGATTTTAAGTCAATAGATATAACGAAAGATGCTTTCGGAGCTGTAAACCACGCTCCTGTGGCAGCGGGTGAAGAATGGCTCACCCCCGAACTTATTCCCGTTAAGCCTATATATACTAAAGAGGATCTTGAAGGAATGGAACACCTTAATTATGTGTCGGGTATTCCTCCGTTCTTGCGTGGTCCGTATAGTGCGATGTATCCTCTTCGCCCGTGGACAATCCGTCAGTATGCCGGATTTTCAACTGCTGCCGAGTCGAATGCTTTCTATCGCCGAAATCTTGCAGCCGGTCAGAAGGGTTTGTCAGTGGCTTTTGACCTTGCTACACATCGTGGCTACGACGCCGATCATGAGCGCGTAGTGGGTGACGTTGGTAAGGCTGGTGTGTCAATCTGCTCTCTCGATGATATGAAGGTGCTCTTCGATGGCATTCCTCTGAACAAAATGTCAGTGTCAATGACTATGAACGGAGCGGTGCTTCCCGTGCTTGCATTCTATATCAATGCCGGACTGGAGCAGGGCGCTAAACTTGAGGAGATGGCCGGAACGATTCAGAATGACATTCTGAAGGAGTTTATGGTGCGTAATACATATATCTATCCTCCGGAATTTTCGATGCGTATTATTGCTGATATCTTCGAGTATACTTCGCAGAATATGCCTAAGTTTAATAGCATCTCAATCTCCGGTTATCATATGCAGGAGGCAGGTGCTACTTGCGATATAGAACTTGCGTATACTCTTGCCGATGGTCTGGAATATCTTCGTGCCGGTGTAAATGCAGGTATGGATATCGATGCATTTGCTCCGCGCTTGTCGTTCTTCTGGGCTATTGGCATGAACTTCTTTATGGAAGTTGCAAAGATGCGTGCTGCCCGTATGCTTTGGGCAAAGATAGTTAAGCAGTTTAATCCGAAGAATCCTAAGTCGTTGGCTCTTCGCACGCACTCGCAAACTTCAGGATGGTCGCTTACAGAGCAAGATCCATTTAACAATGTAGGGCGTACTTGTATTGAGGCAATGGGCGCAGCATTGGGTCACACTCAGTCGCTTCATACGAATGCGCTTGACGAAGCTATCGCTCTGCCAACCGATTTCTCTGCTCGTATAGCGCGAAACACGCAGATCTACATTCAGGAGGAAACAATGATAACCAAGCAGGTGGATCCGTGGGCAGGTTCGTATTATGTTGAATCGCTGACCAATGAGATTGCACATCGTGCATGGGCTCATATTCAGGAAATCGAAAAGCTTGGCGGTATGGCAAAAGCTATCGAAACCGGTCTGCCAAAGCTACGTATTGAAGAAGCATCGGCTCGCACACAAGCTCGTATTGACTCCGGACGTCAGACGATTGTTGGTATTAATAAATATCGTCTTGATCATGAAGATCCGATTGATATTCTTGAAATCGACAATACTGAAGTGCGTAAGGAGCAGATAGAGCGCCTGAACGAAGTGAAGGCACATCGTGATGAAGCGAAAGTAAAAGAGGCTCTTGCTGCAATTACAGAATGTGTACGCACCAAGAAAGGAAATCTCCTTGATCTGGCAGTAAAAGCTGCCGGCCTCCGCGCAACGCTTGGTGAAATATCTGATGCGTGTGAAGAGGTTGTAGGACGTTATAAAGCAGTAATTAGAACAATTTCCGGCGTGTATTCAAACGAAACGAAGAATGATCCTGACTTTGAGAAGGCTCAGAAAATGTGTGAAGAATTTGCTAAGCGCGAAGGTCGTCAGCCCCGTATAATGATTGCTAAAATGGGACAGGATGGTCATGACCGAGGAGCAAAAGTGGTAGCAACCGGCTATGCCGACTGTGGTTTTGACGTTGATATGGGTCCGCTGTTCCAGACTCCTGCCGAGGCAGCTCGAATGGCGGTAGAAAATGACGTTCATATACTCGGAGTAAGTTCGCTTGCTGCCGGTCATAAGACGTTGATTCCGCAGGTAATCGAAGAACTGAAGAAGCTTGGTCGTGAGGATATTCTTGTGACTGCCGGTGGTGTTATTCCCGCGCAGGATTACGATTTCCTATATAAAGCAGGTGTTGCTGCAATATTTGGCCCCGGTACCCGTATTCCGGTGTCGGCCATAAAGATGCTCGAAATTCTCTCGGAAGAGTAGTAAAGCTAAATATCCATTTTTATAAAGCGAGCTGCTGATTAAATGTCAGCAGCTCGTTGCATTATAGGAGTTTATATAAAAAAAGAATCACTCTTTTTGAGTGATTCTTTTTTGTATTGTGGGGCAGATGGATTAGAGAGTGCCGGCTTCGGCCTGCTGAATCATCTGCTGATTGGCTGTGATATAAACTTCGACACGGCGATTCTGTGCGCGACCTTCAGCGGTAGCGTTAGATGCAATGTAGTCGGCCATAGCAATACCTTGGGCGGTGATGCGAGAACCAGCTACTCCGCTGTTGATAAGATAGTTGCGGACTGCATCAGCACGACCATCGGAAATGCGTTGGTTTACAGCCATGCCACCGGTATTGTCGGTAAATCCAAATACCTGAACATTTGTTTCGGGATTGTTGATCAGGTTTGTGGCAAAAGCGGTAAGGTCTTTCTTTGCGCTTGAGCTCAAAGTAGTGCCGTTGGTGGGGAATAGAATGCCACCTTCGAAAGTAACCTTGATGGCTTGCAGTCCATTCTGGTCTTGGATGGTCTCGATTTTAGCTTTATCAGCGAGCTGCTGTTCGAGCTCTTTCTGCTGCTGATCCATCTTTTTGCCGATGAGCATACCAGCACCTGAGCCTACAGCGGCACCAACAACAGCACCGATTCCTGCGCCTTTGCCTCCGCCAATGAGAGCACCAAGACCGGCACCTACGGCAGCACCGCCGCCACCACCAATAGCAGCACCCTTACCAAGATTAGTCATGTTGCTGCATCCTGAAGATGCCAATAAGCAGAGCGTGAGAGCTCCGGCACTAAATAATTTAATTGCTTT
Organism: uncultured Bacteroides sp.; assembly: GCA_964416545.1. Lineage (GTDB taxonomy): Bacteria > Bacteroidota > Bacteroidia > Bacteroidales > Muribaculaceae > Paramuribaculum. The sequence goes on from CAYQEN010000005.1 coordinate 40,293, forward strand.
CATTATTCAATGAGTTTTGATGGTTGTTATTTTACAATTACAAATATACGAGATTTTTAGTAATTACGTATGGAATTGCGGTTTTGTTCAATTGGTAGAAGGGTGCACTATTTTGATTTTTGAAGAAATTTTCAGTTTTTATTGTTACAAAAGTATAGGGTCTGCGTTATATTTGTGAAAGGTTCAACATTCAGAGGCTTTGCTTAAGCTGAAAAAGAACTGTTAGTCATTATCACAAGAAAAAGTGTCAAACGATATACTGACATCGATGTTTATCAACTTTCGGGCTTTGATGTTTAAGCTCGCCAGTGGAATCGTGGGGCAAGATGATGCCAACGATGTGATACACGATGTGTTCTGTCGGCTATGGTCTCGTCATCCGAATGTGGAAAGTGAGGAGCAGGCACTGAAGCTCGGATATACGGCGGTGAAAAATGCGGCGATAGATTCGCTGCGGAGAGCCGGTGTACGGCAGACTGTGGCAGTTGAAGATGTTCAAGTAGTTGACGAATCGGACGATAGTGCGGCGGAACGTCAGCAAACTTATGATGCAGTTGTAGAACTTAGTCGGCGAGTGCTGAGTGGTAGGCAGCTTGACGTATTCGAGTTACACGATATTAAAGGCGTGGAATATGGCAAAGTAGCGGAGCAACTCGGAATGACTCCTGAAAATGTGCGCGTAACAATTAGCCGCGCTCGAAAAACAATAAGAGAACTCTATAAAAAACAATATGAATCATGAACAAGCGTGAATATACCCTATCCGAGATACTTGAACTCATTGAGCGGTATTTTGATTGTTCGCTTTCTGACGAAGAGGAGATGCGATTGCGAGAAGTAGTGGCTCGTACGTCGTATTCGCATCCATCAATTGATGAGGTGCGTGCTTTGATGGGCTTTAGGCGCAGTGTTGGTGTGATAGCTAAAACGAATAATAGGTATTTACGTCGAGTTGTAATTAGCGCAGCTGCGACGGTGGCTATTATCATGGCATTTGGTTTAGAGCTAATGTTGAATAGGCAAAATCCGATTACGTCGGACTTTCAATGTGTGGCGTATATCGATGGACGATGTATAACCGGAGAGTCGGAGGTGATACAGTTGATAACAGCTGATATTGTAGAGTTTAGTAATGTAGTTGAGGAGTCTAATGTTGACTTAATGAACGACTTTAGTGAAGTGGCTCCTCAGATAGAAGATATGAATAGCATCTGAAATAAAATTCATTAAAAGATATTAACGATGAAACGTGTATTTTTGACAGTATTATTGGTTGTCGTCAGTTTATGTGTCGATGCTCAGACCGGACTGAATATAGATAAGATGTTTGGTGGAAAGTATAGTTCGGACCCGGAAGTGGTGGAAACACTTGTGACCGGCGATCAAACATATTTAAGGAGTAAGGGGTTGCGAGTTCTTGCGACATTTAAGGGAGGTGAAAAGTACGCTTCGAAAATCCAATCACTGGTGTTGAAGGATGGGGCGAATGCTAAATCACGAGACGTAAGGTATAAAAATGGGAAATTGCAGTATGTCTTTTATGTGTTGCCCCCCATTGAGTCAGACGAAAAAAAGTTGAATCGGTATGTCTATTATATCCATAGTATGGAAGGTTCGAAGCCGACAGTAATGCTGATATATGCAAGTGGGACACTCAGTCCACATCGTGCTGAGTCGTTAATACAGTCGCTGTCGCAGAGAAAATAAAACAGAATAAAATTAAAATAATATGATGTGTTTTATTCGTGAAATTTGCTTATTTGTAGCTCTTTGCGTGGCTACAGTCGCAATCGGTCAAAATCCAGCTTCTAAGTGTTCAACTGAGGTCGATACATTGCTCAATGTAAAATCGGCTGGGGCAATAACGGTAGTATCTAATTCGGAAATGACAAATATACACGTAACTTGTGTGGACGGATCGGATGATAACTTCCATTATCGTGTAAGTAATAAGAACTCAAAGAAGCATAATTCGGCGTATTCGTATATCAAATGTAAGGATGTAACATCCATTGTGGTAGCAGAAACTGCCAGTGATGTATCTGTTGAGTTTGTCGATGAAAATGGTAAGTATTTTGAGTATTCGTTTGCTTTTGTGGATCCGGACAATCGCGCAATAAAGTCGTATCTCGGTGGGTGGGATAGTGATTTAGGAGTTACGATATCTCATAAGAACGAATTGAAATGGGAGGTTGTTTCTCAAGGATTGGCTTATGGATGGAGTACGACTATCGATGCAAATCCTGAAATGGATATAGATATGGGTAAAAGCCATGAACTGACATGGAATATGATAGTCGGACTTCGTATGGTTCGTGGACACCATTCGCTTTCTGTCGGATTCGGTATTCATAAGCAGAATTTTGTCACTGTAGGTAAGAATTATTTCCAAAAGAATGATGACGGTACAATAACCCTAACTCCGTTTGATTCGGAAATGACAAAAGGAGAGTCGAGCTTGAGATTGTTCAGTATGCAGATACCGCTAATTTACAAATGTACGATTGGAAGTAATCATGATTGGGGTGTGAGCTTTGGTCCGGTGCTCAATTTTAATTCCGGTGGGCACATTGAGACAAAATATACACTGAGAAATAGTGACTATAAAATCAATACAGGAGATATAGGTCAAAAGAGTGTAACTGTAGACGGAATGGCGATGATTAATTATAAATCGGTAGGCTTATATGCTCGCTATTCTCCTATGAATAGGTTTGAAGAGCGCACGGGTTTAGATTTTAAGACATTTTCGACCGGTGTAATGCTCTGTTTTTGATAAGGTACGAATTTAGTAGTGTTGTCCCGATGCTTTAATTAGAAGCATCGGGGCTTTTTATAGTGATGGATTCTGAGGAAAAACATTTGCAGAATCTGTGGATTCTTGCGAACTTTGCATTAAAGAATGTGCGCTGATGCACAACAGTGGTAAGATGCAAATATTATCTTATATGGTCTATGAGTGAAGCCACATTTTTCGTGAGGACGGTTTACTGTGTATTAATAGCAATATTTACATTTTGTGGAGTATTGCGCTATTGTAATTTCTGGCAATATTCCGGTAAATCTGTTGGCGAACTTTATCCGGCTCGAAAAACAATAGTTGTGGCATATTTTTCAGTATTGTTTCTCATTCCTTGCGCGTTGAATCCGGAAAGTCGTGATGCGCAGTTGCTTGCAGAAGCATTCTGGCCGCTATATATTCCTGCGCTATGTTCGCTTGCATATAAAAGCTTTTTCTATGGCGATACAAAGCACAAGCGATTGCGGATTGCTGTAGTTGGAGGTCTTCCGGCAGTAGCGATAGCGGTGATGTCTGTGTTTGCCGCGGTTGGAGGAGATACGTTATGGCAGTCGCGCGAGGTGGTTGATATGGTGGTGATTACCCTTGGTGCGGCGCTGACGATATATTCTGTGTCGGTGTCTTTGTGGCTTGGACGTTTGATTTCAATGAGTAGGCAAGGTATTTCATTGCCATCAGATCCGGCGTTTCCATTAAGATTTGCGCAGCGCATACTAATAATCAGTATTTTTGTTCAGATTATTGCATTAGTAGTATATTTTATTAACGATGTGACTATTAATGCTTGTTTTACGTTGGTATTGGCGTTGTTGGGGGCGTGTATTCTTATTGCCATATTGCGTCCGCAACGGGAGCAACCAATTGTGGATAATGAATCGATGAAATCCTTTTCGGAAGCAAAAGATAAACAGGCGGCATCGAATACCACTGAGGAGAAACTGCCGGCGCATGTTGTGGATAGTATAGAACTACGTATACGTGATGCAGTGGAAAAACAGCAGATGTTTCTTAATCCCAATTTGACAAAATCAGTATTGGCACAGCATCTTGGCATAAATGATTTATATCTTTATCTCGTGTTGAAACAACGATTCGGTCAGTTTAATCGGTATGTCAATATACTTCGGTTGAACTATTCGCTGGATTATCAGAAAAGGCATCCTGAAGCCAAAAGAGAGGAGATTGCAATGAATTGCGGTTTTGGGAGTGTGCGCACATATTATCGTGCAAAAAATCAGTATTGGGATAATGACAGTGTTATTGATGGGGTGTCAAAAGATTAATCGGCTGAATAATCCGTTGTTGTGGTGGAAAATTAAATAAATTGACACACGAAGGAGCTGAACTTAGCTCATTATTCCCAGTATAAATTTTAATATTTTGTCAGTAGAAGTTGATAATTTGTCACCTATACGTCTCTTGATTAAATTAATTTTGTGCTCAAATTATAATGGTTGAAAAATCTTTGAGCATATGATTATGTCGAAAATATATAGGGCAATATTGTCGTTTACTGTTGTCATGCTATCGGCTGTAGTGGTGGCGTGTTCAGATGAAGATTGCACGGAACCGGATGTTGTAAATCCATCGCCTAAAGAGCAATGGAGTGAAACGCTTAAAGGAAATGGAGAAGAGCTTGGTGCGTATCCGGATCTTTATAGCAATTATTGGGAATATACATATGAAAATGACGAAAATGTAGCTTTATGCTTTTCAGGAGAATATCCGTATTGCAGATATTTCAGTTTCTCCATTTATAATGATGAAACCGGTGATGCTATCGGTGGCATCGATGATTCGCGTATAGAGCCTGATGGCGGTTATGTCAATCCATTTGTCGAGACTGTAACCGGTAAAAATCGGTTTACGCTATATATAGTGTCGGAGAATGCGGATGAGAGATTTGTGGAGAGTCTGAACTCGAATAATGTGTGCAGAGTGAAGGGCGGTATTAAGCGAGTTGCAGTAGCTCTGCGTCAGTATCTTGGTACTGATGAATCCGGCTCGACGGCCGATGAATATGGAGGCGTTGAGCTACCGGCAATTTCGGCAATTGATGTTAGAACACGAAAGGCTGTAGCAGTGCCGGAGCACGTTTTTTCGAACGTATATTTTGCGTCGTCGAATGTGTATGATCAGAAATCGGATGAGAATAAGGAAGTACCTTTCTTCCTCGCTCCGGTCAGCAGGTATTATCCAAATAATTCAACTTCGTATCTATATGCTCGCACGCATTTGAAAGCCGACGAAGTGTTGGTGTTTAGCTTTATTCCTGCGCCTGTGCCGGAAAAAGTGGAGGATTATGCTGCGGCCGTGACGCGGTATTGGTCGATATGTATTGGTTCGGCGAAGGATACTCGTTCATATCAGTCGCTATGCGACAATAATGCTTATTGGGAACGAGGTGAAAAGGCTACATTTGTAGTATGTCTAAAGAATAATACTGATCGATTAAAGGTGGAGGAAAAAGTGGCAACTAAAAGAGAGCAAGGAGAATTTGTTAATCTAATAATATGGGATAGCGAGAAAGTGAATATTGATGGGAATCCAATAGGTGAGTATATAGCTTTGATGTACCGTAATATATTGCCGGATTTGTCGTGGCCATACTCGATATCGACAATGTTGCCAACGGCATATAAGGATGAAACCGGAGAACCTATTGATCATGTAACGAACCCAGAACGACAGTTGGCGCATAAGGCACTAGGTGATTATGGCCCACTCGGTATTAAGGTTTTGACCTCTGAATATTTGAAATAAGGGAATATGTATTAATTTATAGAATTTGTTATTTAGGTAGCGAGTCGGGATTCCGTGATGGAATTTTGGCTCGATTTTGTTTATAGTATAATCGAGAGATTCGGTGTGGCTGATATTATTGCAAATATGCAGAAATGTATTAAATTTGCGAGTGAAAAATGAATATGTATGAGAAATGATATTCTGACATCCGCTAAGACAGGACGACGCCTATCGAACATTAAGTATCACCTTGGCGCATTGTTATCTGTTGCTGCATGGGGCGCGGCTTTTATTTCGACAAAAGTGTTGCTACAAAATGAGCTTTCGCCAGTGGAGATATATGTATATCGTTTTTTTGTTGCATATTTATTCGTGCTGATTGTTTGCCCGCGACCATTGTTTAGTAATTCGCTTTCAGACGAGTTGAAATTTCTGTTGGTGGGTGTGTGTGGCGGTTCGGTCTACTTTATAGCAGAAAACACGGCTTGCGATTATACACTTGTAGGCAATGTGTCGCTTATTGTGACAACTGCGCCACTGTTGTCGACGCTAATAATGGGACTTATGTACAAGAAAGAACGTCCGCAACGAGGGTTTGTCGTCGGGTCGTTAGTAGCTTTTTTAGGAGTGGCATTGGTGATATTCAACAGTAGCGTGGTAGTGAAAGTAATGCCCCTTGGCGATATGTTGTCGCTCCTTGCGGCTCTTGCATGGGCATTTTATACAATACTCTTAAAACCACTAAATGCGACGTATGGGGCATGGTTTATTACAAGGAAAACTTTCTTTTATGGCGTGGTTACGGCACTTCCGTTTCTTGCGTTGGAGCCATCGACTATTGGCTTTGCCGTGTTGTTGCGCCCGGAAGTGTTGCTCAATTTTGCATTTCTTGGGCTGTTTGCGTCGTTGGTGGCCTATTTTTTTTGGGCGCAGGCCGTTAAGAATCTCGGTGTGTTGACCTCAGGTAATTACCTATATATATCACCAATAGTTACGCTCGTAATGTCGGCTCTGTTTTTGGGTGAGCGTGTGACGTGGATAGGCTACACGGGGTGCTCGATGATTCTTGTGGGGGTGATACTTAGTGAAAAACTAAGTCGAAAACAGAGTATCCCCGTGAATACGGACAATAGTCCGCGTTAATTACCTCGGATAAATTCAACTTCATCGATGATCTGGCGTGCCACCATCTTTGTCATGGGGCAATCTCGGCGAAATTCATTTTGAGCCAGTTCCAAAGCTCTTTCAGGGTGCTCTGCAATAGTCCACCAAAGAAGTCGGAGTGAACCGTAGCGGTGGAGAGGGGAGGAGGAATTTATGTTTGCTGCGATTAAATCGGAAGTAAATGTGGTTTGTCTCAGTAGCTTATGACATAGAATATCCATGACTTCGGTGCTGTCGGTGTCGGCAAACATTTCGGATGCTTTTTCGGCAGTAAGATGTTCTGAAGGGTAAATCATGGGGGCTATCATACGACTCTCGCGAGTGGATTTATTGTCCCATAGTACGGTGGCGAGTTCCAAATCTTTGCCTATCTCTGATGCAATTTCGGAAAGCTGAGGGAGATTGACACCAAAGATGATTCGATAGGGAGAACCAGCCTTACGCAGAGTGTCGGCAATGATGCCATTGCGCATAGCGAAAAGGCGGCGTTTTATAGTTTGTAGTCGGTTGAATTCTGTCATAGCAGTGCAAATATAGCCATAAAAGCTCAAAGTTTGTTTTTTTGCTTGAAACAATGTAACTTTGTTTCTCAAACTACAATAGTAAGAGTATGTTTCGCAAAAAGCTCCTTTTTGGGCTTTCTTTGATGATAGCCATTGCCGGTCAGGCATCTGTGAAAGATCTACCCGTTAAGACAATCGACGGTTCGCGTTACTACATTTACGAGGTTCAGCCCAGTGAAGGCGAGCTTGCTATATGTCGGAAACTTGGCGTTTCGCGTGAACAGCTTCTAAAATATAATCCCAGTATTTCTAATGGGCTTAAAGCCTATCAGACTCTGTATTTCCCTGTCAGTGCATTCCAAACAAATAAAGCCGTAAGTACGTATGTTGCCAAGAAGGGTGATACGTTGTATGGGATAAGCAAAATGTTCGGAATGGGGCAGGATGAGTTTATATCTTTGAATCCTGCAGCAAATGTCGGTGTGAAAGCCGGGGTGGAATATAAAGTATATGTAGATGCACCGAAAGGGAATTCGCCAGCGGCATCGGTGAAGGCTGAAAGGATTGTGGCACCGACAGTTAAGACTGCAAAAGGGGTGTCGCGATATCGCATTTCGGATCGTGAGAGCTTGTATCAAATAGCACACAAGCATGGATGTACACTCGAAACGTTGCTTGCTCTGAATCCGGGTCTTGATGCGAATGACTATAAAGTCGGTACAATGATAAATGTGCCAACGGTAGAAGTGAAAGCATCCGCAACAGAAAGTTCGGAAAAAGGAAAGCCGATGGCGACATACACAGTAAAATCGGGCGATACGTTCTATGGTGTTGCACGTGCTCATAAACTGACAATTGAGCAACTACAGGTGGCAAATCCGGATGTGAATGTATTGCAGGAAGGAATGATTGTGAACATTCCTTCAGTTGTTGAGCCTGTGGCTTCCATTGATAGCGTAGCAACGTCAGAAAATATAGTAGTTGCTGAACCTGTGAAGAATGCGAATGCAGATGCGAATCGTGTGTCAATAGCAATCGCTTTGCCATTTATGGCTCATGAAAAAGAGCCTGAGCGTCAAACATTGCAGTTGCAGGATTTTTATCGTGGCTTTATGATCGGTGTGGATAGTATGCGTCGTAGTGGAAAGCCAATTACCGTGATGGCTTTTGATACGCGTGATTCTGCAGGAAAAGTAGACACGATACTTAATGATGCAAATTTGGCTAAGGCTCAATTGATAATAGCTCCCGAGCAACATTTGGCGAAATTTGCCAAATTTGGGCAGGAGAAGAATATTCCGGTGTTAAATCTATTTTCGGTAAGAGATACGATGCAATCGGTATGTTCGGCAATGATGCAAGCGAATATTCCGCATGACGATATGGTAGAAAGAGCGATAGCTTACGAGTTGTCAATGTTTCCGGACTATACGCCGGTGGTATTGCATCGTGTCGGAGGTGGGGATAAAGCTGCCTATGTAAATCGCTTGACGGCTCAATTGAAAGGAAAGGGCATCACTGCATTTGAAATAACTTATGAGGATGAACTTACATTGGATGCTCTCCAAACGCTTCCAAAATCGGGGCGTTATGCATTTATTCCGGTTGTTTCGCGTCAGGCTGACGTGAATAAGTTTCTGCCTGCGCTCGTAGAGCTTAAAAGTCAGTTGACGGATGTTCGTCCGATGCGCTTGCTTGGTTATCCGGAGTGGATAACATTCCGTGGTAAGACGCTCGAAAATATGAAAGCTGTGGATACATTTGTGTATTCTCGATTCTTTGCGTCGCCCGATGAAGACTATGCTGAATCGATAGACGAAAAATTTAAGTATTGGTATGGTTCGCCTATGTCTACATCGCTTCCACGTCAGGCATTGCTTGGATTTGACACAGCTATGTTTTTAATTCCGACGCTTGAAGTTAATCAGGGTGATTTCAGTAAGTATTCGCCAATGTTTGACGGCAAGCAAAATGCCTATCATTTCCGTCGTGTGGAGAATGGCAAAGGATGGGTGAATGATGAAATGTTTATGATTAATTTCCGTCCTTCGGGAACGGTAGATAAACTTCCGCTCTGATGATTCGTAAAGTCAGTTTATTTATTGCGAGTTTAGTTGTCGCAATCTCGACTCAATCGGTTTGTGCTCAGGTATATTATCACCCGACGTTTGACGTGGGATTTAAGGGTGGTGTTTCTATGTCAAATATGCAATTTTCGCCGAGTGTAGAGCAGAAAATGCGTCAAGGTATTATGTTTGGCGCATCGGTGAGATATTGCGAGGAGAAGCTTTTCGGACTTATGGCCGAGCTGAAATATGTGCAGCGTGGTTGGAAGGAAGATTTTAAGGAAACCAGTTTCTCTTACGACAGGGTTCTAAATTATGTGGAACTGCCCGTGATGACGCACATAAATTTCGGTTCGCAGAAAATAAGAGGTTTTGTCAATCTTGGTCCGTCGGTAAGCTATATGTTATCAAATTCAGCTAATGCGAATTTCGACTATATGCATCCCGAAGCCGTAGAGGGATTTCCGATAGATAATCGCCATGTGAGTCAAATGGCTCTTAACGTGAAAAATAAGATTGATTACGGTATTGTAGGTGGCGTTGGTGTGGAATTTAGGATAAAAAAGCGTCACTGCTTTTTGCTCGAAGGCAGATACTATTTTGGATTGGGTAACATATATTCAAATGCCAAAAAGGATGAATTTTCGGCATCACGCTCAACGTCTATAGAGGTATCGCTGGGGTATATGTTCAGATTGAAAGATTAAATTCAGATACCAAGATTGCCCGTTGCGGCAAATATCTTGAAAATTAGTTCCTGAAGGAGATCATATTCGTTCATACGGCTACCGATGCCTTTGGATCGTGCGTCAAATTCGCGAATGTGAGTGATGATTTCAATTGTCTTACGAGCGTTGTAGTTTCTCACGCCGGCATTGATGTTTTTTAACTGGCTTTCCCATTTGAAGCCGAGGGCTTCCATCTGTGATTTCGGAGATTTGTCGGGGGTGAAGTGTGAAATCATTAGATTTGAGAAGTAGTTGAATATTGCAGCAATTGTAAGAACGGTTGGATTGCGTTTCGGATCGAGCTTAAAGTGGTTGATAATCTCCATTGTTTTGCGCAAATTGCGCGTGGCGATAGCATCTACAAGTTCGAAATTATTGTAATCTTTGCTTACTCCCACATTGCGCTCAATGCTTTGTGGTGTAATTGTGGAGCCTTTGCCGAGAATCAGAACAAGTTTGTTGATTTCATTGTATATTCTTGCAACATCGTTGCCTACATGGTCGCGCAACATGGCAAGGCCTTTTTCTTCGATGTTTAAGCCATTGTCTTTGATTATACCACGAATGAGAATATCTACACCCTGATCGTTTGGCTTTTTAGATTCGAATACTATTCCTGATTTTTTTACAGCGTTGAGTAGGGCCGTTCCTTTAGCTTTTTCTCCGCGAGAGCTTATGACAAGAACCGTAGATGGGTTTGGATGTTCGGCATATGGTGCGAGGAGGTTGAGGTCGCGTCCGCTTATGGCTTGGGCTTCTTTGAGGATAACAACTTGTCGGGCAGCCATCATTGGTACTCGACGGCAAGTGGCAGAAACCAAGTCCATTTTGACTTGGGGTGCATAAAGAGTGTACAGGTTGAAGTCGCGCTCGGTTTCCGGAACGAGTTTTTCAAAATCTTTAGTAAGTTCGTCAATGAAATAGCCCTCTTCGCCATGGAGAAGATAGACCGGAGCAAGGCGTCCAGCAGCAATATCTCGGCGGAGATCGGTAAAGTTTACTGAGCGAGGTGAAGCCATGAGTATTCGAAATATTTTCGTAAATTTACGCATAAATTCATTCCTTTACAAGTATGTCCGGTGAAAATACAAGCGCAGAATCAAGAGTGACTTTCGATGCGTCGCGACTCAGAGTTGACAGCGGTCGTCGTCAGATATACGATAGGCTTCGCATGAAATGGCTCGATTTTACGCCGGAGGAGTATGTGCGTCAGATATTCGTGGATTGGCTGATAACGAATAAAGGATTTTCGCCGTATCGGATGGCGAATGAAGTGGGCATTTCGCTCAATGGGACATCGCGTCGGTGTGATACAGTGGTGTACAATGGAGAGCGTCGTCCGGTGATGATTATAGAGTATAAAGCTCCGTCGGTAAAAATATCGCAGAAGACATTTGATCAGATCGTGCGCTATAACATGACATTAAAAGTGGACTATTTGGTAGTATTCAACGGAAGTCAATGCTTCTGCTGTAAGGTGGATTTTGAGGCCGGAAAATGTGTTTTTTTGAATGATATTCCTACATATGATGTGATTAGCAATGAGTAGCTCTGTTGAAATAGAAAAGTGGCTTGCCGTGAATAAGGGTAAGGACTATATGTCGTTGCTTCTTGCCGCAGGAAAGGATGAGGCAAAAAAAGACGCTGTAATGCAGCAAGAGTGTCGTCGGAGGGTGAAGTCTAAACTTCCGTTTGTTGCCGAATGTCTTGATTTTAAGTTTCCGACATTGCTGTCCGCCGAACAATGCACGTCAGAAGTGTTGGCGCAATATCACGCAGGTTTGATTGAAGAAGGTGGTGTTGTGGCAGATTTGACGTCGGGGCTTGGTATCGATTCTATATACTTGTCACGCAGAGCTTCAAAAGTATATTCTATTGAGCGCAATTCTACTGTAAGCGATGCGCTGAGACATAATTGTAATGCACTCGGTATTGATGTCATAGAAGCAGTGTGTGCAAATGCGGAACAATGGATAAGAGAATACAACGGTCGGCTTGATGCGATTTATATCGATCCGGCGCGAAGAGATGGAGAGGGGGGGAGAATTTATAATTTGTCGGATTGTAGCCCTAATGTGGTAGCAATGATGCCATTATTGCTTGAAAAGGCGCAACGGGTAATAATTAAGGCTTCGCCTATGTTTGATGCTGTCAAAGCAATGTCGGAGCTTGGCAGTGTTGTGTCTGGAGTGCAGCTGGTTGGTACGGTGAAGGAGTGTAAAGAGCTTCTAATAATCTGTACGTCCGATAGTTGCGAATCGTCGAAATTTGAGGCTGTAACTCTAAATCGCAATGAGGATGCAGAGGTGTTTAGTTGGAGCCTTGATGATGAATGTGGCGCAGTATCGACGTTTGGCGAACCGAATGTCGGGGGGTATTTGCTCGAGCCATATCCGACAGTTATGAAAGGTGGGGCATTTAGATTATTGTCTGAGCGATTTCATGTGGCGAAAGCAGCACAGCACACACATCTGTATTTTTCGACGACGTTGTCTAATGGATTCCCAGGTCATGCATATCGCATAGTGGAGGTGCTTGATTTTGATAAGCGGGCTGTTAAAGAGCTTGGGAAACGATATAGAATGGCGAATGTTGCGGTGCGTAATTTCCCAATACAAGCACCCGAATTAGAGAAGAAGCTTAATGTAAAGCCGGGTGGCGATATGAAGATATTCGGCTTGACAACAAATACAGGAAAGAAGTTGGTGGTTACTTCTCAAACATTCGAGCAATAGCGCGTTTGTCTTCTCGCTCCTTTATGCTTTGGCGTTTGTCGTATTCTTTCTTACCTCGGCCTATGCCAATGATCATTTTTGCCAGACCTCGGTCGTTGATGAAAATTTTTAGTGGAACAATGGTGAAGCCTGTCTCTTTTCCACATTTGGCGAGCTTGGCAATTTCCTTCTTATTGAGAAGTAATTTGCGGTCGCGACGAGCCTCGTGGTTGTTATAGGTGCCATAGAAATATTCGGCGATGTACATGTTTTTAATCCAAACAGCTCCGTTGGCTACGTAGCAAAATGTGTCGACCAGGCTTGCCTTTCCCAATCGGATTGATTTGATTTCGGTTCCTGTCAGTACAATTCCGGCAGTAAAGGTTTCTGATATAGCGTAGTCGAAGTTTGCTCGCTTGTTGCGTATGTTTACTTCGGAATATTTCATATTTAGGGGATAATCAAGTTAAATAAAAGCTGAAGAATAATCAGTGGGAGCATAATGGAGAGGAGGCAGAGGGAGATGAACGGAATAACACCGGGCTGTGTGACTTTAAGGTATTTCACACCACGCCACATGATAAGAATGACGTATAGTGGGTAGAAGTTCAGAATGGCTAAATTGATGGGAAGGCAGTGTTTGACAATGCTTAGCAGTGCGAGCAATCCGAGGGAGTAGAGGATGAAGGTGTGATGTCGCTTGTCGCCTGATGAGCCAAAAGATATTCTCGGCATATAGAAGGAGAAAGCAAATCCGGCAAAAAAGTAGGTGATGAAAAACATCAGAAACGTAACGATGCAATCTTGGAGGAGGGGGAGGATTTCGTTGTTGTTGCTGTATATCAATGGGATAAATGTAGTAGCGGCTGCTAACGAAATCCACGGGATAAAGCCACTTGTCATGAGCGATTTTGGCTCGGCAGAATCATAAGAAATGTCCTCCCATCCGTGGGTCGGAGAGAGAATCAGTTGCAACATATCTTTGAGATATAGGAAAAACATAATCGAATAGAATGTTTGCTTTGCTGTGCGAATGCAAATATACTTAAAATTTCTCAAACCGAACTTTGGATGGGTGTGTCACGTTTGTTGAATGCAGAAATTTAGCTATTTTTGCAGAATGTAATACAAATATTTTTAGTACATCATGATTAAGACAATTCTTTCAATCGCCGGTAAGCCCGGACTCTATAAACTCGTAAGCCGAGGTAATAATATGCTCATCGTAGAATCGCTTACCACAGGTCGTCGTACTCCGGCGTATTCTCGTGATAAGGTTGTATCGCTGGGCGATATCTCGATATATACAAATGAAGGCGATGAGCCTCTGAGCGTAATCTTCGAAACTATCAAGGAGAAGAGTGGCGGTCAGGCTGTTGATGTGAAGTCGCTTAGCGATGCAGAGGTTCGTGCAGCTTTCCAGGAAATTCTTCCAGACTTCGATGATGAGCGCGTATATACCAACGATATTCGTAAAGTGTATGCATGGTATAACCAGCTTATTGCTGCCGGTGTGGCTGAATTTGCCGAAGCTGATCAGGAAGAGGCTGAGGAAGTCGCTGAATAATCGGAATATCGTACTACACTATGAGCAAGAAATGTGACAGGCGGTTTGCGGCTCACGATTTTATGGTCGATCTCGTGGAGGCTGACTTTAATATACTTCCAATATTGAGTCGATTTTCAATACCTCTTGGTTTTGGAACAAAGAGTATAGAAGAGGTTTGTGGTGAGTCGAGAATAAATTGTGATGTCTTCTTGCTGATAGTAAATTTTATAATGACCGGCTCTCTCGATTCGGGCGAATTGTCGCCCGAATCGCTTGAGGGTGTGGTCGACTTTTTGCATAAGTCGCACGATTATTTCTTAGTGTATAAATTCCCACATATTCGTGCGAATCTTGTTAGTGCGCTTGATGCGGCGCATAGCGATATTAATCCTGCTATCGTAAACTTTTTTGATGTTTATGTGAACGAGGTAAAGAAGCACTTTGATTATGAAGAATCAACCGTGTTCCCATACATACGTTCGCTCGTCAGGAGTGAAGATAGTAGCAAATTTAAAATAGATATTTTCAGAAAGCATCATGACGAAATGGGCGAAAAATTGGCCGATCTCAAGAATCTGATACTTCGATTCTATACGACTTCTATGCCCGATCGGATGTATGATGTGCTTGTCGATGTGTTTAATTGTGAGGAGGATCTGAATACACATCGAGATATAGAAAATCACATTCTTGTTCCCGCTACAGCTTTGTTGGAGAGGCGTGTGCGTAAGTCGCAGACAAATAGTAGGAAATGAAACATATAACGGCTGTTGTAGCCACATGTTCGCGTTTGTTGAATCTCGGCATTAAGTCAGCTTTGGCTGAGTCGGGCTTGAATTTCGTGTCTGTTGTGATTGTCGACCACTCAGTGTTGTCTGACTATATCATAAAGCTGAAGCCAGCATTGTTGATTTTGGATCCGATGTCGACAGGTGCTGATGCTGTGGCACGGTATAGAGAGTTGTTGCCAGAAGCGAGTCGTGTGGTCTGTGTGGCGTCAGCACTCGTTCCTCGAAGTGTGGCAAAGTCGTTTGATTCGGTGATAGGTATTTATGATGACCTTTCGGCTTTTGTTGAATTTGTGAAGAAGTGTGCCACAGAGGATGCAGCAGATGATAACCGTGGAGGTACGCTTACGCCACGTGAAAAGGATGTACTCGTTCTTGTTGTAAAGGGATTTTCAAATAAGGAAATAGCCACGGAGATACATGTGTCAGTGAATACAGTGATGACACATAGGCGAAATATCGCATCTAAATTGCAGATACATTCTACTGCCGGTCTGACAATTTACGCTATTGTCAGCAAGCTTGTGACTCTTGATGAAATAAAGACGACTATTTCCTAATAGCTTCGAAAAATTCTTGGCGTAGAGCCGTGTCGGTAGTCAAAATACCGTCGGTTGCAATTGTGTAGGTGGTGGAATCTTGCTTTTCAACGCCACGCATTTTCATGCACATATGATGGGCTTCGCATTTCACAATGACACCTTTGCAGTTGAGCGTGCGGTATAGTTCGTGGCATATATCCCACGTAAGGCGTTCCTGAACTTGGAGTCGACGTGCAAACATTTCTGCCAAGCGTGCCAGCTTGCTAATGCCAATAATTTTTCCATTGGGGACGTAGCCAACGGAGATATGACCGTAGAATGGTAGGATGTGGTGCTCGCAGAGAGAATAGAATTCGATGTCTTTGACTACAATCAGACCTCCTCCAGGAGAGTCAAATATTGCGTCTCCGACAACATCGGCACCTTCTTTTTGATAGCCGGAAGTGGCGTGGAGTAGTGCTTTTGCTGCACGCAGAGGTGTTTTCTGTAACCCTTCTCTTGAGGTGTCTTCGCCGATAAGTTCAAGAATAGCCTGATAGTGTTCGGCTATTTTCAATGCCTTTTCGTTTTGATTCATCCTGTTGTATTGCTATTTTGGAAGGTTTACGCGATCTCTCACCACACGGATTTCTCGTGCGTAGGCGGGGAATGCTTTTTTGAGTGTTTCGGCAGCTTCGGCTGCTTCTTCTTGTGTGCGGAAGTCCCCGATGCGAAGTCGCCAATATGGAGCGTTGTATGTTACGTAAGTGCGATGCTGGGGGAAGCGTGCTCCGATGTTGCGCTGCTTCGAACGAGCCTCATTTCGAGCTGTGCGAGCGTTATTGTCAGAAAACACCTGTATTCGATATCCAATCTTGTCGTTTTTCTTCTGTTCCTTTTTGGATTCTTCGTATAGAAGAATATTTTCAAGACCAGATTCTTGTATGATGATGTTAATACTGTCGGCCGTTATGTGGCTTACGATATCGGGCTTCTCTTCATTCTCGATGGATTGAGCCTGCGAATACGTTGAGATGCCAATAAGGGTGATCAGCGAAATGTACAGACGTTTCTTCATTTGCAATATACGCATAAAAATCAGGCTACAAAAATACGAAATTATATTCTTGTAGCCTAATTGTATGAGTGAAATGATTGATTAGAATGCAGTCACGATGCCCATGAATGATTCAGCGTCGAGAGCGGCTCCGCCGATGAGGCCACCGTCAACATTGGGCTTTGCAAAGAGAGCCTGTGCGTTTGAGGGCTTGCAGCTACCACCGTAGAGGATAGAAGTGTTTTCAGCAACTTCCTTACCATACTTGTCGGCGATAACGCCACGGATGAAAGCGTGCATTTCTTCAGCCTGATCGTCGGTAGCAGTCTTGCCAGTACCGATAGCCCAAACGGGTTCGTATGCGAGGATGATCTTAGAGAAGTCTTCGGCTGAGAGGTTGAACAGAGCTTCTTCGATCTGAGCCTTTACAACTTCGAATGCTGTGCCGTTTTCGCGCTGTTCGAGAACTTCACCGATGCAGAAAATGGGGGTGAGGTTGTTTTCGAATGCAAGAGCTACCTTTTCTTTGAGGGTTTCTGAAGTTTCACCATAGTACTGACGACGTTCAGAGTGGCCGAGGATAACGTAGCTTGCACCGGTAGAAGCTACCATTGAAGCTGAAATTTCGCCAGTGTAAGCACCGTTCTTGTGGTCAGCGCAGTTTTCAGCACCAAGACCGAGTTTGTCAGAGTTGATAACGGCCTTAACAGGGCAGAGGTGAGTGGCGGGAACGCAAATGATTACGTCGCACTTGGGAGTGATTTCAGCGAGTTTGCCATTGACGGCCTTGGCGAGTTCAACGCCTTCGGGCACTGTAGTGTTCATCTTCCAGTTGCCGGCTACAATATTCTTTCTCATTGTTCTAAATATTTAATTGAGTTAATCTGATTGCAAATTTACTTATTATTTTTTGATGCTGGCTACTTTTTTGTGAAGAATGGCCAGATGGTCTACGCAATAAATGGCAATATACATAGAGATTAGGCCTATAGTGAGTGCAAATAGCCATGTTTCTGATGGGAATTGAAGCGATTCGCTTATGCTGATGTCAGTCGCGGACGATGAGATGTTGTCGCTATTGATGGATGTGAGATTGCGTTTCCATATGATTTGACCTTCTTTTAGGTATATGGCAGCCATGTTTCCTCGGGCGAGTTCTTTGAGAGTAGTAGACTCGGCAGAGTATATGGGGTAGGTGGCCATCGATAGGTCTTTCCATTCTTTAAGTTCGTCGTCGGAGAAGGCTCCGAGTTCGATGATGCTGCCACCGTGACTTTCCATATATCTTTGCAACTCATTGATAAGATATGTGAATGATACGTCGGCGCGTTCTCCTTGAGGAATAACTATGATGAGTTTGTCTTCGTCCGCATCGGCAATGTCGGCTGTGATGTTATTGCCGTCTTCGTCGTAGATGTTTAGTTCAGTTTTGGAATCAAGTGTGCCAGATGTTTGCTTGCGGTCAATGAAAGTCCACGTGCTATCTGGAAGAGAGTCTTCAGTGAATGACTTGTGGATGCCATCTTTTTCGTATATGAAAGCGAATGATGGCTCGTCGATTTCGGAATCTGCTTGAATAAGCTGCGAGCCGACCGGGAATGACCGAAAGTCGAGCAAGGGTTGTATGTTATAGCCTATAAAAGCGACGGCTAAAATATACAGTGTGGCAGAAAAAGCTGTAATCCATTGAGTATAGGCATGGAATAAGCCTCTGACTAATCTGTTTTTTAGTGCAAGGAATATTAAACCAGCGGTGATAAAAACATTTTTGAAAAATGTGTCGCTATTGGATATTCGTATCATGTCGCCGAAACAGCCGCAGTCGCTAACGGGATTTTCAATCCATATGTATGCAGTCAGTGGAAGCATGACTGCCATCATGGCAAGCATGAACCATACGCATGTGCGCTTATATGCTCCGATGGTAAGCATAAGTCCGAGGAGGAATTCTGCAGAAGAAATGGCAAGAGCTGCCATTAAGACGAGAGAACGCGGTTGGGCGAAATTCCATACGTTGAGGTATTCCTCGATTTTGTAAACGAAGCCCCAAATATCGACAGACTTTGCAAATCCAGATGCGATGAATATGACTCCGATGACTATGCGCAGAGTCCAGACACCGGAAGCAATCAGCTTATTCTTGAAATGATGCTTCATTCCGAGAGCTTTATGAGTCCAAAAACGGCATAATTTATGATGTCCATGTAGTTGGCATCAATGCCCTCTGATACGGTGGTGTGACCGGCATTATCCTCAATTTCCTTGATTCGGTCAATTTTTGTGAGGATGAAATCGGTGTATGAAGTGACTCTCATGTCGCGCCAAGCCTCGTTGTAGTCGTGGTTTTTTGCTATCATAAGAGTGCGTGTTTCGGCAATGTATTTGTCGTAGAGCTTCAGAGCTTCTTCAGCAGTGATGTCGGCACTATCGACGTAGTGCTTGGCCAACTGTATGATGCCTATGATGCCGTAGTTGACTATGCCAAGGAATTCGGAAGGGATGCCTTCGTCGACCATGGCTTTTGAGCCGCTTTCGAGGGTGCGGATGCGCTTGGCTTTGATGAAAATCTGGTCGGTGATCGAACTTGGACGCATGATGCGCCATGAGGGGCCGTAGTCGGCGAGTTTAGCGGTGAAAACTTTGCGACATTTTGCGAGCGCTTCGTCGAATTGGGTCGTTGTTTTGCTGTGTTGAAGGTCGGTAGTTGACATAGTGAGATTCTAATTAACTCATGTGCAAAATTAACCATTTGCGTCGGTTATGCAAAATAGCAGAGTCGGGATGATTCGGTAAATTGCGGAAAAATCGCTAACTTTGTGGTCGTAAATAGAAAATTAGAAAATAATTAGGAAATGATAGCTGTCAACAATTTAGGTATACAATTCGGAAAGCGAGTCCTCTTTCAGGATGTGAATATGAAGTTCACACCGGGTAACTGTTACGGTATTATCGGTGCTAACGGTGCCGGCAAGTCGACGCTGATGCGCATACTCAGCAATCAGCTTTCGCCGACACATGGTTCTGTAACACAGGGACCCGGCGAGCGAATGAGTGTGCTTGAACAGGATCACTTCAAGTTTGATGATTGCACTGTGATGGATACCGTACTTCAGGGTCACACTGTGCTTTGGGATATAATGAAGGAGAAAGACGCTATTTATAGTAAAGAAGACTTTACAGATGCCGATGGTATACGTGCGTCGGAACTCGAAGAGCGTTTTGCTGAGCTTGAAGGTTGGAATGCCGAAAGCGATGCTGCATCGCTGTTGAGCGGATTGGGTATCAAAGAAGACAAGCACTACATGCTGATGAAAGACCTCAGCGGTAATGAAAAGGTGCGTGTGCTTCTGGCTAAAGCTCTTTTCGGAAATCCTGATAATCTTCTGCTTGACGAACCGACCAATGACCTCGACCTTGAAACTGTGGCATGGTTGGAAAACTATCTTTCAAATTTTGAAAATACGGTGCTTGTGGTGTCGCACGACCGTCACTTCCTTGATGCTGTATCGACACATACGCTTGATATAGACTATAATAAGGTGTCACTTTTTGCCGGTAACTATAGCTTCTGGTATCAGTCGAGTCAGCTTGCTCTTCGTCAGCAACAGCAACAGAACAAAAAGGCTGAGGAAAAGCGCAAGGAACTTATGGAGTTTATTCAGCGATTTAGTGCAAATGTGTCGAAGTCGAAGCAGACGACAAGTCGTAAGAAAATGCTCGAAAAACTCAATGTGGAGGAAATTCAGCCTTCATCGCGTCGCTATCCGGGCATTATCTTTACTCCGCAACGTGAGCCGGGAAATAAGATTCTCGAAGTGCACGGGTTGTCAGCAAGTATTGATGGCGAGGTGCTGTTTAAGGACGTGAATTTCCAGATTGAGAAGGGCGATAAGGTGGCATTTCTTAGTCATGATCCGCGTGCGATGACTGCTCTGTTTGAGATAATCAATGGTAATCGCAAGGCGGATGAGGGTACGTATGATTGGGGGCAGACAATTACAACAGCTTATTTGCCTCTGGATAATTCGTCGTTCTTCAATACAGACCTTAATTTGGTGGACTGGCTCTGTCAGTTTAGTAACGATTCGAGCGAAATATATCTGAAAGGATTCCTGGGTAAGATGCTCTTCTCCGGAGAAGAGGTGCTCAAAAAGGCATCTGTATTATCTGGTGGTGAGAAAATGCGTTGTATGATAGCTCGAATGATGCTCCGCGATGCGAACACTATGGTTCTCGACTCGCCGACAAACCACCTTGACCTCGAATCGATTCAGGCATTCAATAATACGCTTCAGAACTTTAAGGGTAATATTCTTCTTGCATCGCATGACCATGAGTTTATTCAGACCGTCTGCAATCGTATTATCGAGCTGACTCCGTCGGGTATCATTGACAAGATGATGGACTATGATGACTACATCACAGATGAAAAGGTGGCTGCCGCTCGTGAAAAAATGTATGTAAAAGCTTAAAATAGAATAGTTATGACACGTCATATAGTAATGTTTAAGTTCAAGGGCTCGGCTGAAGAACGCGTTGCAGCCGCAAAGGAATTCAAAGAAGCTCTTGATGCCCTACCTGAAGTAATTGAAAAGCTTCAAATGATGGAGGTGGGGATTAATGATAATCCTAAGGAAGAGTGGGACTTAGTGTTGACTGCTACTGCTGCTTCGCCGGAAGATGTTGCCGAGTACTCGGCTCACCCAGCGCACGTGGCTGCTGTGGCTCTGGTGAAGGCTCGAATAGAGTCGCGTGCCTGCGTGGACTACAGTCTCTAAGTGGAAATTGTGTAAAGAATGGCATGACTTTTGTACGTGGTAATTGTATATATTTGTAATTACAATTACCTCAGTATAGATTCATGACAATTCAACAAATAAAGAGTATAGCACAGACGGTTCTGATATCGCTGACTTCAGGTCGGATATCAGAATCGTTGGTGCATTTGGCTGCTATGACTCAGGCGGCGTCGGCGCCGTGGGAATTGCGTCGAGAGGCTGAAATCGTGGCTTCAAACTATAAGCTACTTGCCGGATATGCTCTCGATGGGATGGTTGATCCAAATCGTAAGTCGATGGTGGCGGAAATCAAGTCTAAAATTCGTAGCATCGTGGCGGCAACTGTAAGGTATGCTTCGATGGAGGAGAGCCCATCGCTGTATTTCAGTACGCTACGGTATGAAAGTAGACAGAATAATGAAACTATCGCTATGTTGATAGAGCGGTACAAGGAGTTGCTGTCGAAATTATCACTCGCAATACTGGGGGGTAAAAAAGATGTGGATACCGGAGATGGTGATACTGTAAGGCATAGAGCAGAAGCTCTTTCCGCAAGAATATTTAGAAAAGTTTGGGTAACATCACCCTTAAGTGCTGAAGACGTTTCTGCAATTGAGGGAGTGCTCGGTGATAGTGCTGTTTCGAGTGTGTTCAGAAAGCAACTAATATCGGCTGTGATGCTCGGCGGAATGCAGTATTTCGATGATAAGCGCATAGCTATTTTAGGTAAGGCGTATTTGTCTGATGAACAGGAATTGTCGGTAAGAGCATTGTGTTCGTTGCTACTTCTGTTGTGGACAGGACGAAACTATAGCCAATCAGTAAATACACGCGCAATATTGGCGCAGGTGGCAGACTCGCCCCGTTGGGCATCTGATGTTCGTATGGCTTTCATGCAGTTGATTCGAGCTCGTGACACCGAGCGTATCACCAAGAAGATGAATGAAGAGGTGATTCCATCGATGATGAAGATGAAAAGCGACATAAAGAAATTCTCAGATATGGAGAATCCGGAAGATTTGTTGTCGCTTGATGAGAATCCTGAGTGGGAAGAATTTTTGCACGAAACAGGACTCGATAAGCAGATAAAGGAATTGACTGAGCTTCAGTCGGATGGTGGAGATGTGATGATGAGCACATTCTCTCATTTGAAAACATTTGCTTTTTTTAATGAAATAGGCAATTGGTTTTTGCCTTTTGATGCGTTGCATACGGAGTTGCCGACAGTGTCGGGGCATGGCGCATCGGAGTATTTTGAAATAGTGCGAACATCGACAATGTTGTGCGATAGCGATAAGTATTCGATGGTGTTGTCGTTGGCTAATGTGCCTGAGTCGGCACGTAATATGATGTTCAGCCAGATGTCGGCTCAGAATGTAAGTTTGGCTGAGTTGATGAGTACAGAGGTAAATGATGAGGTGAAGCGAAGGGAGCTTGAGGCAAACAATTATGTTCACGATATATATCGCTTCTTCAAGCTGTTCAGACGAAAATCGGAATTTTCTGATCCCTTCTCCAAGCCAATAAACCTTGCAAGTCTTGAATATTTGGCGCCTGTGCTTAATGATGGAGCAACACTATCGGTAGTGGCAGAGTTTTATTTCAAACGAGGCTATTATGCTGAAGCGTTAGAGCTTTTTGAACGGTTGATAGAGCAAGATCCGCTGTCGGGAGCGTATTATCAGAAAGCCGGCTATTGTAAGCAGCAGCTTGGAGATATTGATGGCGCTCTTGATTTGTATCGTAAAGGCGAATTAATGAGTCCGGACTCAACATGGCTTATGCGCCGAATAGCTACATGCTCGAAACTGATCGGAAATATTGATGACGCTACTAAGTATTTCAAAATGCTTATCGATAAAAATCCTGACGATTTGAAAGCAGAGATAAATTTGGGGCACTGCTATATGGAGTTGGGAGAGTATAAAGAAGCACTGCAGTATTATCATAAAGTAGAGTTTATATCGGGTGCGATGCCGAAGACAGTGCGTCCGATAGCATGGTGTGCTTTCTTGTCGGGCGATTATGAAAAATCGCGTCACTATTATGCAAAAATACCGAAAGAGTCGTTGTCGGTGTCAGATTATCTGAATATTGGACATCTTGAGATGGCTACAGGTAATTATCGTAAGGCCGAGGAATTGTATAAAAATGTATTGAAAGCCGAGGATAACAATGTTGAGGGTTTTCTAAAGCATTTTGACGGTGATCGTCATTATTTAGAAGATGCCGGAGTGGATGAAACCATGATTGATTTGATGCGTGACCAAGTGTCAAGCTCGGTATGGAATTAAAGTAAATAGATTATGATAGACAGAGTAAATCCATTATTTGAACCATATAATAGCCCGTATGGGGCTATCCCATTTGATAAAATTGAGAAGGCAGACTATCTGCCGGCGGTGGAACGCGGTATAAAGCGCGGGTTGGCTGAAATCAATGAAATTTGTGACAATCAGTCGACTCCAGATTTTGAAAATACAATAGTGGCATTGGAAAATTCGGGGAAAGATCTTGATCGTGTGCTCGATGTGTTTGGCCCGTTGCTCTCGGCTCTTTCTGATGATGAAATGATGGCACTGTCAATGGAGATAATGCCTAAAATAAGTGAGTATTCAACCGCTATATCACTCAATGAGAAGCTGTGGGAGCGAGTGAAGTATGTCTACGATAATCGTGAATCTATCGAATTGGACGATGAAGACAAGATGCTTCTGCAGCGTACATATGATTCATTTGCCAGAAAAGGAGCTCTGCTGAAAGGGGAGTCGCGAGATGAGTATAAGAAGCTCGTGGCAGAATTGAGCGACCTGACGACTCGATTCGGTCAGAATGTGCTGAAAGAGTTGAATACTTACGAAATCTGGCTCGGAAAGGATGATTTAAGTGGTCTACCAGATGGTACTATTGAGTCAGCTGCCGAAGCTGCGAAGGAGAAGGGTCGAGAAGGGGAATATCTGTTTACGTTGTCGCAACCTACGTATATTTCATTTTTGAAATATTCCGATCGCTCTGATCTTAGAGAAAAGATGTGGCGGCTGTATACCGGAAGAAATATTCATGGCGAGTTTTCAAATGTGGAGATTATCAAGGATATTACAGCAAAGCGTCTTCGTGTAGCAAATTTGCTTGGATATGAAAATTATGCCGCGTACTCTCTTGAGCATACAATGGCGCATGATGTTAGCAGTGTGTATGCTCTGCTTAATCGACTTAAAGAGGCTTACGCTCCGGCTCTAAAGGTCGAAATGTCTGAAATTGCGGCTTATGCTTCAGAAATGGAGAAACGAGATATTGCAATTAATCCGTGGGATTACAGCTATTATGCAAATAAACTTAAGGAGGCGAAGTATAGTTATGATGAGGAAAAACTGCGTCCGTATTTCGACCTCAACAAGACAATTTCCGGAGTGTTCGGACTTGCGGAACGAATGTACGGTATCTCGTTTGAGGAAATTAAAACCGTACCAGTTTATCATCCCGATGTGAAGGTATTTGAAGTAAAGGACACTGATGGTACTTATTTAGGACTACTATATACGGATTTCTTCCCTCGTGATACGAAGCGTCCCGGAGCATGGATGACAGAGTTTAAAGCACAGTGGAGAGAAGAAGATGGAGAAGATAGTCGTCCGCATATATCCATAGTGATGAACTTTACGAAACCAACATCGTCGAAACCGTCGCTGCTTACGCCATATGAGGTAAGTACATTCCTACATGAGTTTGGGCATGCGCTTCATGGGCTTTTGTCAAAAGTGAAGTATTCGTCGCTGTCCGGAACAAATGTGTATCGTGATTTTGTAGAACTTCCGTCACAGTTTAATGAAAATTTTCTGCGACGTAGAGAGTTTTTGGATAGCTTTGCCAGCCATTATCTGACCGGCGAACCGATTCCACAGGAGCTGGTAGATAAGATTATTACATCGTCGCAGTTTGGTGCGGCATATGCTTGTCTGCGTCAGCTTGGATTTGGATATATCGATATGGCTTGGCATACAATTACAGATTCGGTCGACGATGTACAGGGATTTGAAAACAAGTCGATTGATGAAGTCAGGGTATTTAATCCTGAGGTAGATTCGATGATTTCGCCACAGTTTAGCCATATATTTGCCGGGGGATATGCTGCCGGATATTATAGCTACAAATGGGCTGAGGTGCTCGATGCCGATGCTTTTGCGAAGTTTGAAGAGGATGGCGTGATGAATGCGGAAACTGCCATGGCGTTCCGTCGCAGTATTTTGGAACGAGGAGGTACTGTTGAACCTCAAAAACTCTATGAGGATTTTCGTGGACGTGAAGCGAGCATTGAAGCTTTGCTACGTCGTGATGGCATTGTGTGCTAATGCGATAGTGAATATCTAATAAACACAACTATTGTCGGAGCGTGGATATTTCAAAATCTGCGCTCCGCTTTTTTATCGTCGCTGTTCCTCGGCTTGTTTGCGGTATTGTGTGGGTGAAATACCCGTGTTGCGTTTGAAGTATTTGCCAAAAAAAGATTGTGACGGGAAATTTAGCATTGCTGTAACTTCCTTGATGGAGAGTATTCCATCAGAGAGAAGACGTTTGGCCTCAGTAGTGACAAGGTTTTCTATTATATCGGATGGTGCTACTCCTGATATAGATTTGATGACGGTAGAGAAGTGTCGTTGGCTAAGGTGTTGTAAATCCGCATAAAAAGCAACGTCGCGGTGCTCGCTGAAGTGGCGGTATAGCGCTCTCATAAACTCCTCGTAGATACGATCTGCGCGGTTGGTATCTTCTGTTTTAATTGGGTTATGCTTGAAATAAGCGTGGAGTAGACGAAATGTAAGTTCGCTACCACGCGACATGAGTATCTGGTAGTTGATGCGATCGAGAAGTGTACTTTTGCTCGTGATTTCGTAACCGGATATATCGTCGCGGAATTTTTTCAGCTCACTAACGAATCCGATGAAGTCGCTATGGTCAAGAACGGCTGTCGGGTATCGGCGTATGTGAATCATACTCGGAACGTCGATTACTCTCCGTATGGCTTCGATGAAGGCCTCGATTTCAAATTCGACGAGGATACCTTTAGCGTCATCGCTAATGTCGTAAATCATCACAAAATTCGTAGTGGTGTAGAAGTAGACGGAGCCTTCTCTTAGCTCTATTGTATCGTCGAGTCCGCGGAGTCTGATATTGCCTCTTTCGCATAGAAACGCCCCGCAGTGGTTGGTGGAAGAGATTTCGAGCCCTACGGAGAAATTGTCGAGTTTGGCATCGATGTACCTAATGTTGAAAGGAATGACCATGTATCTATAAAAGTGATATCCCGAACTTCGTCAACGAGGTTCGGGATACCTATTATAATAGCGGTTAGCTTTACTTACTTTTCGCTTATTATTTCTTCTTACGGCTACCGTAGCGGCTCATGAACTTATCAACGCGACCTGCGGTGTCAACGAGCTTCTGCTTACCAGTGAAGAACGGGTGAGAAGAGCTGGTGATTTCGAGCTTCACGAGCGGATAGGTGACGCCATCCAATTCGATAGTTTCTTTCGAAGCAACTGTAGAACGAGTGATGAACACTTCGTCGTTAGACATATCTTTGAATACAACTTCGCGATAATTTGAAGGATGGATGTCTTTTTTCATTATTTTATTTGTTTATTGATTTTCAAAATGTTAACTCCCGCTGGTAGGGCGGTTTGTTGTAATGGCTTGCAAATGTAGTAATTATTTGCGAAACAACCAAGAGTTTTGGCAATTAATCGGCAAATTCTACAAGAGGAGCGTCGGTTGCAATGACTTCACCGGTCTTTACGAATACGCGTTTCACTACGGCGTCCTTTTCAACTGTAACGTCATTTTCCATCTTCATGGCTTCATATACCAGAAGTACTTGTCCGGCCTTAACAGCATCGCCAGCCTTAACGTTCACTTCGACTACGCGACCGCTCATCGGAGCCGTAATAACTTCGCCGGTGATTGGTTCTTGAGGCTCTTCTACTACTTCTGTTACCGGCGTAGCAGCAGCTTTTGCGGCTTCTGAAGCTTGATATTCTTCTGTGCGGCGACGCTTTAAGAATCCGTTGGCTACGTTGGGGAGCAGTTCGAGTAGGAGGTATTCTTCGTTGTTAGATGCGAGTTTCACCCCACCAAGTTCTTCGATTACAGGGTTTTCAGGCTTTGTGTACTTCGTAACGTCGTAGGGGCGTTCTTCGGGACTGCCAGTGATTTGCTCTCTAAAAGCAGGATCAACAGCAACGGGAGTATGACCGTATTCGCCTTTTATGAGAGATATGAACTGGTTGGAGCGAGTAGTATAGTCGGGGTTTCCCTTTTTGCGGTCAAGGGCAAGGCTTACGGCTTGGCTACCCACGATTTGGCTTGTCGGAGTGACGAGGGGAACGAGTCCGGCATCGCGGCGAACCTTCGGAATCAGGCGCATAGCGTCGTCGAGAAGGTCGGAAGCTTGCAGGGCTTTGAGCTGAGCGACCATATTTGAGTACATACCACCTGGAACTTCGGCATCTTTGACGAGCTGATTGGGCTTTGGAAATTGGAAGTATGCTTCGATGGCGTGACAATGGCTGAGAAGTCCGTCTTCGTCGTTGTTGCGAGCACATTCGATAGCTTGATCGAAGTGAGCTGAAACTTCTGCCGGGAGTGTATCGTGGAGAGGATCGAAGGGAAGGGGGAGATTTCCTACTAAGTCGAACTCTGCCAGCTCCTTACGGGCGTTGAGGAGTTCATTGCGAATTTCGCCGACAACTTCCATGTTGGCTTCAACTTCGATGCCCATGCGAGTGGCAAAAACGTAAATCAACTCAATTGCGGGAGCAGCCGAACCTCCGCCAAACCACCAAATGTTTGTGTCGAGGATGTCAACGCCGTGGAGCATTGCCATAACAGACGATGCAAGGCCGTAGCCGGGTGTGCAGTGAGTATGGAAGTCGACGGGGATGCTAAGTGATGCTTTGAGCTTTGAGATGATAGATGCGGCGCGAAGCGGATTAACCAGACCTGCCATGTCTTTCAGGGTGATAATCTTTGCTCCGAGGGCTTCCATAGCTTTGGCCTTTTCAACGAAGTATTCATCGGTGAAGATCTTTTCCGGTTCAGCGGGTTTGCTACCAAACAGGCGTTTGAGTTTTGCACCGAAGCCACCTTTTTCTTCCTTAGGCTCTTCCTTGGGGTCAACGGTGTAGCAAACGGCTCCATCAGCTATGCCACCAAGTTCGTTAATGAGGCGGATAGATTCTTTTACGTTGTCGATGTCGTTGAGAGCATCGAAAATGCGCATTACGTTAAGACCGTTTTTGATAGCCTCTTTATAGAAGCCTTCGAGTACGCTGTCGGGGTAAGGAACGTAGCCGAAAAGGTTGCGTCCGCGAGAGAGTGCGGAAAGGAGCGAGCGTCCTTTCATTGCATCGCTTGCCTTGCGAAGACGATTCCAGGGCGATTCATCGAGGTATCGCATGACGGAGTCGGGAACAGCGCCACCCCAAACTTCCATAATATAAAAACCGGCATTCTCGTAGAGGGGGAGAAGACGGTCGATAGTGCTTTGACTCATGCGAGTGGCAAACAGCGATTGCTGTCCGTCGCGCATGGTGAGATCTCTTATTTTTAATTTACGGGCTTCCATGTTGAGCTAATTTTATATATACTTAAAAATGTGGCCGCATCCGATTGTTCAGATGCGGCCGCAAATTTACTCAAATTTATCATAATTACGGAAAAATCTCCGTATTATTTTTCGGCTATTTCGTCAAGCAAAGCATTGCTAAGAACTTCGTCGACAGTGGCTACATAGATAAATTCAAGACCTTCGAGATAGATAGCCGGAATGTCTTCAACGTCTTTGCGGTTGTCATTGGAAATGATGATAGTAGTGATGCCTGCGCGTTTGGCCGCAAGAATCTTTTCTTTTATGCCGCCAACAGGTAGGACTTTGCCGCGCAGGGTGATTTCTCCGGTCATGGCGAGGCGTGCGCGTACTTTTCGCTTGGTTAGAGCTGAAACGATTGACGTGGCCATAGTGATGCCTGCGGAAGGGCCATCTTTGGGAATTGCGCCTTCGGGTACGTGGATGTGAAGGGTGTGGTCGTCGAATATATCTGAGTCGATGTTGAGTTCTTCGGCATGTGCTTTGACATATTGGAGCGCGATGACGGCTGATTCCTTCATTACGTCGCCAAGATTGCCGGTGAGAGTGAGCTTTTCGCCTTTGCCTTTTGAAATAGAAGATTCGACGAATAGGATTTCGCCACCTACGGCAGTCCAGGCAAGTCCGGTAACAACACCGGCGTAGCTATTGCCTTCGTAGCGGTCGCGGTTGTAGTGGGCTACACCGAGGAATTCCTTGATGTGTTCCGGTTGAACCAGCGATGGATATTCTTTGCCACTGACTTTCTTGAGTACGGCTTTTCTTACAACGGATGCAATATTTTTTTCCAATTGTCGGACACCACTTTCCGATGTATAGCCTTCAATAATGCTATTAATGGCCTCGCGCGAGATGTCGAACTGATCTTTGGTGAAAGCGTTTTCTTCGAGTTTGCGCGGAATGAGGTGGCGTGTTGCAATTTCTATTTTCTCTTCGGGGAGGTAGCCGGAGATTTCGATAATCTCCATACGGTCGAGAAGAGGTTGCTGTAGTGTGGAGAGGGTGTTGGCGGTAGCTATGAAGAGTACTTTCGACAGATCGTAGTCGACGTCAACGTAGTTGTCGTGGAATTTGCAGTTTTGTTCAGGATCGAGTACTTCAAGAAGTGCTGCCGAAGGATCGCCTTTGATGTCTGTTCCCATCTTGTCGATTTCGTCAAGCAAAAGTACCGGGTTTGAGCTACCGGCGCGACGCATGGCTTCAATAATGCGGCCTGGCATAGCACCGATATATGTACGGCGGTGTCCGCGAATTTCAGATTCGTCGTGCAGACCGCCGAGGGATACACGCTGATATTTGCGACCGAGGGCTTTGGCTATCGACTGGCCAAGAGAAGTTTTGCCCACACCGGGAGCTCCGACAAGGCATATGATTGGTGCGCGACCATCAGGAGTGTTCATCAGAACGGCAAGTTGTTCGAGAACGCGTTCCTTGACTTTTTCAAGTCCATAATGGTCGGCATTGAGTATGCTTTCGGCTTCTTCAAGATTGGTTTTGAGAGGATCGGATTTGCCCCACGGTAGATTGAGAAGCAAATCGAGATAAGAGTATTGTATTGAGTAGTCCGGACTTGACGGATTGAGTCGCGACAGCTTGTCGACTTCGCGGTCGAAAGTGGTGCGAATGTCATCGGGGAATGCAATCGTTTCGGCTTTTGTGCGAAATTCTGTAGCATCATCATCGTCGCCGTATAGCTCTTTGCGTATTACTTCCATTTGCTGTTGGAGGAATACGTTTTTTTGTTGCTCTGACATGCAGACTTTTGTGCGTTCGTGGATCTCCTGCGAAATCTGCATCAAGCGCTCGTTGCGAGCCATTTCGGCAAGGAGTTTGAAAGCACGGTCTTTTGGGCGACGCATAGAAAGGAGCTCCATCTTAAACTTTGTTGGAAAGAGTCCATAGGTAGCCACCATGTTGACAATGTCGACCGGACGAGTGCAGTTACCGAGATTGAATGATAATTCTGATGGTCCTTCGGTGGTCTTTTTGATTACTTCAAGTGTGGTTTCCTTGAGCGATTGGGTCAGAGCGTTGAATTCTTCGTCGGTTTTGCGAGGGGTTGGCTCGTGAACGATGATCACAGATGCACGTGGCATTCGACCATCGACGTTGTTTATGCCGGCACCGGTGATTTTGATTTTGTCGCGAGCTCGAAGTAGTGCTGTTTTGCTACCGTCGGGCAGTTCGAAAATCTTCACCACATCGGCCAAAACACCGTATTCGTAAATATCATCAGGAATGCGTGGCGATTCGATAGACGGGTCGTGCTGGCAGACCACACCTACGGGTTCTCCGCTCTCTTCGGAGTGTTTGGCCGTTTCGATGGTCGATTCACGACCGAGAGTAATCGGAAATGTTACTCCGGGAAACAATACTAAATCTCTTGTCGGAATGATGGGAAGATCGGCGGTGTTTGGGTCTTTTAAGTTGATTTTATTTGAAAGGTCGAATTGTCCTATGCTAACCATATTGAATGTTGGATATAATCGTTATCGTATTGTTAATACGTCACAATGCTGCAAAATCTATGCCAAAATTTAGTATCGTTGTGCGGATGGTAAGATGAAGTATGTGACAGGGGAAATATGCTTGCAAATATTGCTTCAAAATAGTGTTGAGCAACATACGAATGCGGAGTATTACGTATTGTTTTTTTGATTAAATTGCGGCCGAAAGATTCAGAGAAGTACGCTTCATGCTTCGTGAATCATATAACTCATCATTAAAATTCTGATAACATGAAAATTTATCAAACTACTGAAATTAAAAACATCGCCTTGCTTGGTAGCAAAGGCTCGGGTAAAACCACACTCGCTGAAGCAATGCTCTACGAGTGTGGAGTTATAAAACGTCGCGGCACAATTGAAGCAAAAAATACCGTAAGTGATTATTTCCCGGTAGAAAAGGAATATGGATAT
Organism: uncultured Bacteroides sp.; assembly: GCA_964416545.1. Classification (GTDB taxonomy): domain Bacteria; phylum Bacteroidota; class Bacteroidia; order Bacteroidales; family Muribaculaceae; genus Paramuribaculum. The sequence goes on from CAYQEN010000005.1 coordinate 72,266, forward strand.
TCGGTATTTTCTACAATATTTTATGCTGAGTTTCTGAATAAGAAACTTAATGTGATAGATTGCCCGGGTGCAGATGATTTCGTGGGTAATGCTATTACGGCTCTCAATGTAACCGATACCGGTGTCATTGTCATTAATTCGCAATATGGAGTGGAAGTAGGCACTCAAAATATATTCCGTACCACGGAGTCGTTGCGAACTCCCGTTATTTTCGCGCTGAATCAGCTCGATGGCGAAAAGGTGGATTACGAAAATGTTATAGAGCAGGTGCAGGATGTGTTTGGCAAGAAAGTTGTCACCGTTCAGTATCCTCTCAATGCCGGTCCTGGCTTTAATGCCATGATCGACGTCTTGCTTATGAAAAAATACTCATGGGGACCGGAAGGCGGTGTGCCTGTGATTGAAGATATACCCGAAGAGGAAAAAGAACGTGCGCAGGAACTTCATCAGAAGCTTGTAGAAGCAGCTGCCGAAAATGACGAAGGCTTGATGGAGAAATTCTTTGATCAGGGTCGCCTGTCGGAAGATGAAATGCGCGAAGGTATTCGCAAGGGCTTGGTGGATAGATCAATATTCCCCGTGTTCTGCGTGTGCGCCGAAAAAGATATGGGCGTGCGTCGTATGATGGAATTCTTAGGCAATGTGGTGCCTTTCGTAGAGGATATGCCCGCGCCTGTGAATGCCGCCGGCGAAGAAGTAGTTCCGGATTCAAATGGTCCGTTGAGCTTGTATATGTTTAAGACTACTGTTGAGCCGCATATCGGTGAAGTTAGCTACTTTAAGGTGATGAGCGGTACGCTGACTCCGGGTGTTGACCTCGAAAATGTGAGCCGTGGCGGTAGCAAGGAACGTATTGCTCAGATATATTGCGTATGCGGTCAGATTAAGACTCCTGTGGATAAGTTGTGCGCAGGTGATATAGGCGCTACTGTTAAGTTGAAAGATGTACGCACCGGAAATACTCTTAATGTAAAGGGGTGTGATTATTCATTTGACTTTATTAAGTATCCGGCACCGAAGTATCAGCGCGCTATTCGTCCGGTGACAGAAAGTGATGCTGAAAAGCTTAATGCTATTCTGACAAGAATGCACGAAGAAGACCCGACATGGGAAGTTGAGCAGTCGAAAGAACTTAAGCAAACCATTGTATCAGGTCAGGGAGAATTCCATCTTCGCATATTGAAATGGCGCGTTGAAAACAACGATAAGTTGCCCATCATATTTGAAGAACCTAAGATTCCGTATCGCGAAACCATTACTAAAGCTGCTCGTGCCGACTATCGTCATAAGAAGCAGTCGGGTGGTTCAGGTCAGTTTGGTGAAGTGCATCTTATCATAGAGCCGTATACCGAAGGTATGCCTGCACCGACATCGTATCGCTTCGGCAATCAGGAGTATGTGATGAAGGTTCGCGACACTCAAGAGGTGCCTTTGGCATGGGGTGGTAAACTTGTGGTATGCGATTGTATCGTAGGTGGCGCTATTGATAGCCGTTTCATTCCCGCTATTGTAAAGGGATTGATGGATCGCATGGAGCAGGGTCCGCTGACCGGTTCGTATGCTCGCGACGTGCGTGTATGCATATACGATGGTAAGATGCACCCGGTGGATTCGAATGAAATTTCGTTCCGTTTGGCCGGTCGTAATGCGTTTAGCGAAGCATTCCGTGCTGCAAATCCGAAAGTGCTTGAGCCAGTGTATGATGTGGAAGTTCTCGTCCCCGGCGATGTGATGGGCGATGTAATGAGTGACTTGCAGGGTCGTCGCGCAATCATTATGGGTATGTCGAGTGAAAATGGCTTCGAAAAACTTCAGGCAAAAGTGCCTTTGAAAGAAATGTCAAGTTATTCGACTGCGCTTAGCTCGATTACAGGCGGACGCTCATCGTTTACGATGAAGTTCTCTTCTTATGAGCTTGTGCCCGGTGATATTCAGGAAAAACTGCTCAAAGAATATGAAGAAAAGAAAACAGAAGATTGATCTGTTGGAATAGACAATAGTGTGTAAATAGTGAGTGGCTACCCTCTTGGAGGGTAGCCACTTCTTTTTTGATATAGCGTATGAAAAAGTTGATTTAGCGATTGGCGGAGATTGCCGCATCTTTGACTTTCTTGAAGAGGTCGGTGGCAAATACAAAGTCGTTGAGTGCTTCGTTGTTGGATTGGTAAATTTGATTCATGTCGCCCACCCATTCGCGATGTCCTTTGTTTATGAATACAATGTTTTCACCGATGCCAAGAACGGAGTTCATGTCGTGGGTGTTGATGATGGTGGTAATATTGTATTCATGCGTAATGTCGCGCAGGAGCTCGTCAATCAGAATGGAAGTGCGAGGGTCGAGTCCGGAGTTGGGTTCGTCGCAAAATAAGTATTTGGGATTTAGAGCGATGGCACGAGCAATTGCAACGCGCTTTTGCATACCTCCTGAAATCTCTGAGGGGTATTTTTTGTCGGCTCCTTTAAGGTTTACGCGCTCAAGGCAAAATTGTGCACGGTCGAGCATTTCGCCTTTTGACATATCGGAAAACATGGTGAGCGGGAACATAACGTTGCCGAGAACAGTTTCGGAGTCGAAGAGGGCGGAGCCTTGAAACAGCATGCCTATTTCGGCACGAATGCTGCGCTTTTGCTGTGTGTCCATCTTCATGATGTCGCGCCCATCGTAGAGGATTTCACCGCTGTCGGGGGAGAGAAGTCCAACTATTGATTTGATTAGCACGGTCTTGCCGGATCCGCTTTGGCCGATAATCAAGTTGGTCTTGCCTGTTTCAAATGTGGCACTCACATTGTGGAGTACGGTCTTGCCTTCGAAAGATTTGACAATGTTTTTTACTTCAATCATTGTATCAGAAGTTTTGTGAGTACAACATCAAGAAGCAGAATAACGATGCTACTTGTTACAACGGAATTGGTGCTGGCTTTGCCGACTTCGAGTGCGCCACCTTTAACGTAGTATCCAAAGAAAGAGGAAACAGAGCAGATGACAAACGCAAAGAAAAGCGACTTTATGAAACCGTACCATACGTACCATTCCTGAAAATATGCCTGTATGCCATATGTGAACTTCGATACGGAAATGAGGTCAGTAAAAATGGCAACGAGGTAGCCACCAAGTATGGAGGTGCCGATACAAAGAGCAACCAAAACGGGCATAAAGAGGATGAAGCCTACCAACTTAGGGAGTACGAGGAAGTTGCAGGAGTTGACGCCCATGATTTCAAGTGCGTCAATCTGCTCGGTTACTCGCATAGTTCCAATTTCGGAGGCTATGTTTGAGCCGACCTTGCCGGCAAGGATAAGGCAAAGTATAGAGTTGGAAAATTCGAGTAGTACGATGTCGCGAGTGGCTAATCCGACGGAGTAGGCCGGGAGGAGGGGGGAGGTGGTGTTGAGCTTCATCTGGATGGTACATACAGCACCGATGAAGAGTGATATAATGATAACAAGAGGAATCGAGTCGATGCCGAGCTTACTGATTTCGAATACGGTACGGTTGCCAAATACTTTCCATCGGTCAGGTACAGAAAAGACCTTGTTCATGAACATGCAGTATTTGCCGAAATTTGCAATTGATTTTGTAATTAGCATTTTTGTAATACTTGTTTTGCAGAATGCAAAAGTACGAAAAAATCCGGAATCGATTGGCCTTAAAAGGCATATAGCACCATTATTAAAGTCTTTCCGGCGAACTGAGGGAGGGGGAGAATTGTTGTATCTTCAAAATAATCATCTATTTATGAAAAGATTTCTATTGATTGCAACTTTTGTTGCTGCCTTTATGGCTATTTCGCAACGCGCAGAGGCTTGTTCGAGAATTTTGTATGCCGGAGACAGTGCTCTTCGAGTGGTAGGGCGTTCGCTTGATTGGAAAACGCCAATACCGACGAACCTATATGTTTATCCGAGGGGGATGCGCAAAAAAGCACATGACTTACCCGGTGCGCTCAAATGGGTTTCGAGATATGGCGCAATTTATGCCGTGAGTTATGATGGCGGTATAACCGAAGGAATGAATGAGAAGGGGCTTGTGGTGAATGGTCTGTTCTGTAAGGGAACGGTATATGCTAATGATTCAACGAAGAATCGTCCTCCGATGTCGTTGGCGATGTTTGTGGGGTGGATACTCGACTTGAATGCAACTACAGCGGAAGCTGTAAAGGCTCTTAGAGAGCATGATTTCAATATAACCGGTGCCACATTTGATGGTGGAACGGTGTCTGCACTGCATTGGGGTATTACCGATGCGGATGGGAACTCGGCGATATTGGAATTTGATAATGGCACGGTGAAAATATATGAGGGGGCGGATATTATAGCATTAACAAATGATCCCGACTACCCACAGATGATGGCGATAGAAAATTATTGGAAAGCGGTGGGCGGACAAAATATGCTTCCCGGTACGGTGAAAAGTCCCGACAGATTTGTAAGAGGTACGTTCTTTGGTGGTCATGTGGAAAAGACAGGGGATGCACATCTCGGATTTGTGATAGCTCGCTCGATATTGGATAATGTGTCGGTGCCGTATCATTATACGATAAAAACAGAGCCTAATGTGTCGTCGACGCAGTGGCGCTCGTTTAGTAATCTACGAGACCGCCTCTACTATTTTGATTTGGTAACGAATAACGGAACTTTTTATGTGGATTTGAAAAAATGTGACCTTCGAGAAGGAGCGTCTGTGATGAAGCTTGAGTCGGCGGCAGATGTAAATCTTGTCGGTGAAGCTAATCGCGCGCTGAAAAAGTCGGCACCGTTTACACCGATGTATTGAATTTTAGGTGTTTTTGTCTTTTGGATTGTCTAAAATGGCTATTTGATTTTCGAGATGCCTTCTAAAATTACTAACTTTGCATAGTCGTGTCAAGTAGATGGCATCTATTCGGAAACTGATAATATTAGTAATAGTAGTTTTTCTCCATTTCAGCGTAAGGGCGGAAGTGGAGAAAATTGTTGTGCTTGATTCTAATCCTGATAGTTGTGAAGTTGCTGAATCTAAAGATTCGACTGTGATGAAATCGAAATTGCCGTGGTATCTCCAAGTGGTGAATAACGGATTCCGTATAAATGACCCCTCGATAAATTATCCGAAGTTTCCGCGTTTCTGCTTAAATGTATATAACTGGGGTGATAAAGTATTTAATTCGTATGACTCGACTTATGTAGTGGGTGTCGGAAAGAACTGGAAGGCGACGCTAAGAACATATAATTGGATGGAGTCGTCGATGTTGTTTTTTGATACTAAAAGCACAATACATATGCGCTCGGACATATATAGCGACGTGGGTGCTTATGTCAGTTTTATGGCTCTTACGTTGGGATATAATGCAAAAGTCGACAACTACTTCGGTGGGGGTAAAAATGTTCGAAGAACATTTCAGTTGAGTTTTACCTGCTCGCGATTTGCAGCATCGCTTGACTATGCAAAGACTGTGGGTGGCTTGAAAATAACTCATTTTGGAGAGTATAATAAGGGAAGGCATTTTACGTATAACTTCGACGATGCATCGATGCGAACTCTTTCAGCCGATGTGTATTATATCTTTAATTTTAAGCGATATTCGCAGGCTGCAGCATATTGTTTTTCCAAGTATCAGCTGAAAAGTGCAGGTAGCTGGATAGCCGGATTTATGTATAATAATCAGACTATCAATATGGATTTTACACATCTACCTCCGGCAATGAAAGTGCATCTACCTGCAATGAAGTCGAATTATAGATTCAGATACACCGACTATGCTCTGATGGGCGGATATGCGCACAACTGGGTGTTGTATCCTAAAAGATGGTTAGCGAATTTTACGATATTGCCATCGGTAGGGTATAAGTATTCGTTTGCTGATTCGTCGGAGGGTAGACGTAATATGTTTGCGACAAATCTTCGTTCGAATTTTTCATTTGTGTATAATCATAAAGGATTGTTTGCGTCGTTGCAAGGACGATTTGACGGTCATTTGTACTATAATAACGACTATGTATTTTTTAATTCCATTGAGTCGTTGTCGTTTATAGTGGGTTGTAGATTCTAATGTCGAAAAAGCGGTAGCTTGATGAGGTGCGAATGTGCGGATTGGTATATTTGTATCTGAGTTTTTATAGTATCTTTGCGGAAAAGAAAAACTAAATAGCAATGAGAAACTGGACAACAATTAAAGAGTACGAAGATATTCTATTTCAGCAGTGTGGTAAGGTGGCAAAAATCACAATAAACAGGCCACAGGTATATAATGCGTTTCGCCCACAGACAAATCGCGAAATGCTTGATGCTATGGCATATTGCCGAGAGGCATCTGATATTGGTGTAATAATTCTAACAGGCGTGGGCGATAAAGCATTTTGCTCCGGAGGAGACCAAAAAGTGAAAGGTGTTGGCGGTTATATAGATGAGCAGGGCGTGCCACGACTTAATGTGCTTGATCTTCATAAGGCTATTCGCTCGATACCAAAGCCTGTGATTGCGATGGTTAACGGATATGCAATTGGTGGTGGTCATGTGCTGCACGTGGTGTGTGACTTAACTATTGCCTCAGAAAATGCTCGATTTGGTCAGACCGGACCGAAAGTAGGTAGCTTTGATGCCGGCTTTGGATCGTCGTATTTGGCTCGCTGTGTGGGGCAGAAAAAGGTTCGCGAAATATGGTTTCTTTGCAGGCAGTACACCGCAGAAGAAGCTGAACGTATGGGCATGGTGAACAAAGTTGTACCCTTTGAAAGACTCGAAGACGAAACAATGGAATGGGCTGAAACAATACTTAAGCGCAGTCCAATGGCAATACGCATGATAAAACGTGCGCTCAATGCAGAGCTTGACGGCCAACGCGGAATGATGGAGTTTGCCGGAGATGCAACACTAATGTATTATCTTATGGCTGAAGCGCAGGAGGGTAAAAATGCATTCCTCGAAAAGCGTGATCCGGATTTTGACCAATTTCAAAAATTTCCAGGCTAAGACGAAGATGCTGTCAGCGAGCTATTGCCGCTATCGGCTTATATTTAAGTCGGAGGCGAGAACGTCGAGGTCTGTCATGCTTCATAAAAATACATGGTTTGTGCGTCTGCATGATTCGGAAAGCGGAAAAACCGGCATAGGAGAGTGTGCGCTTTTTGAAGGATTGAGTTGTGATGACAAACCCACATATGAAGCGAGGTTGTCCGGTGCGTGTCGCGCATTGATGGAAGGACGCAATCCAGATTTGCGTGACTACCCGTCGATAAGGTTCGGAGTAGAAACGGCTCTTACCGATTTGGCTAACGGTGGCGAAATGAAACCATTTCCGTCGTCGTGGTCGCTCGGAGAAAGAGCGATAGCAATCAACGGGCTTGTATGGATGGGCTCGGCCGAGCAGATGCAAGAGCGCGTTGCACAGAAGATAGATGCCGGTTTTAAGTGTGTAAAACTTAAAATCGGAGGTGTGGATTTTGATGATGAAGTGGCAATATTGCGCTCGATAAGAAGTGCGTTTTCTGCGAATCAAATCGAGATACGACTTGATGCAAACGGAGCATTTGCTCCGTCGGAAGCACTACGAAAATTGGACATTTTGGCAAGTTTTGATATTCATTCGATAGAGCAACCTATCAGACAAAATCAACTGAAAGAAATGGCAGAAATATGCCGTAAATCGCCAATCCCGATTGCGCTTGACGAAGAGTTGATAGGCCGTAATAGTACAGATGAAAAAAAGAGGATGCTTGAAATGGTGCGTCCTGCATACGTTATTCTGAAGCCAGCATTGTGTGGCGGTTTTTCGGGGGCTGATGAGTGGATAAACGTGGCAGAGACGGTAGGCTCGGGATGGTGGGCAACGAGTGCCCTCGAATCGAATATAGGTCTTAACGCTATAGCTCAGTGGGTGTCGCTAAAAGATACGAAAATGCCGCAAGGGCTTGGAACCGGAGCTTTGTATGTGAATAATATTGAGTCGCCAATTGTGCAGACAGGCGATAGCCTGAGATATAATCCAGAGGAACGTTGGGTAATCCCAGAAATGCAATGGATGGACGTGAAGTGAGAGTGGGCAATGCGTTGATTTATGGCGCCGGCGATAAAGATATAAGCTTTATCGAAGAGTGGCTGTCGGGGAGTCTTTATATCGTGGCTCATACGTCAGGTTCGACCGGAATGCCGAAAGAGATACGCTTGCTAAAGTCAGACATGATAACATCGGCGCGCGCGACAAACAGATTCTTCTCGATAGGTCGCGATTCGCAGATGGTGTTACCATTGTCAACTGATTATATCGCCGGAAAAATGATGGTGGTGCGGGCGATTGAGGCCGGAGCTTCACTGTGGATTGAACAACCATCGTCGACACCATTGTCGGCTGAATGCCCTGAACGTATAGACTTAATGCCGATAGTGCCGTCGCAAATCGCCGGACTATTAGCATCGGCGAATGTGAATAAAGTGGCAAATGTGATAATCGGAGGGAGTCCGTTAACGCCGGAAAATGAGTTGATGGTTGTGGCATCGGGATTGCGAGCCTTTGTGACATACGGAATGACAGAAACTTGTAGTCATGTGGCACTTAGGCGAGTGGGAAATGATGGGTATTATACTCCTCTGTCCGGATATAAATTTGCGAAAGATGAGCGCGAATGTCTGGTGGTAAACTCTGCTCGAATGAGCTTCGGATCGCTGACAACGAATGACATAGTGGAGATAGCTGCGGATGGAAGATTTCGATTGTTAGGTCGGTATGATAATGTGATAAATTCGGGAGGGGTGAAAATACACCCTGAGGTTGATGAGGGCTTGATAAACAGTGTGGTAGGCGGAAGACGATATTATATCGCTTCGCATAAGAGTGAAAAATGGGGCGAGGAGCCGATTCTTGTTCTGGAGGGGGTAGCGAATCAGGAAATAGAGGTTGTAATATTGGAAAAATGCAGAGCTTTGCTGCCGAAATATCATGCCCCGAAATTTGTGGTTTGGGTAGATGAAATGGATTTGACCGATTCGGGGAAAATACGTCGCAAAAAGTTCTAAACTTTCCTTGACGGTGAAAAAATGCGTCGCTTTTAGTCCTCATTTTCCGCGAATTATATTAATTTTGTATCGATGGTGCGTATGCATGAGCCGGCGCGTCGTTGCAAAGTTTGCTCAATATGTTGATATAGATATGCTTAGGCGATTCTTTATAAGTTTTCTCGGAACGATGGCCGGAATATGGCTTTCGGTGATAATCGGAGGATTGTTGTTTTTTGTCATAATCGTGGCTGTGGCTTTTTCCGGGAGCAAGCAGCCAGCCTTCGTAGAGAAAGGAAGTGTGCTACATATCCCTCTTGCGGGAGAAGTGCTCGATAGATATAAATCGGGCGTGTTAATCGACCAGATTTACGGAACCGCACCGGAAATAGTGCCACTCAATACGCTGATATCAGCGATTGAGAAAGCATCGTCGGATGATAATATAGACGGAATATTCCTTGATTGTAAGGGCGCAACCATCGGGTTGGCTGACATGAAAGCGATAGCTGATGCGATCGGGGAGTTTAAGGAGAGTGGCAAATGGGTGTGTGCCTATGCTGATAACTACACACAGGGTAATTACGTATTGGCATCGGCAGTGTCGGACGGCCTGTATGTGAATCCTGTAGGTATGATAGATATTCATGGATTGTCGGCAACCACAATGTATTTCAAGAATATGCTCGAAAAAGTGGGCGTAGAAGTACAGGTGGTGAAAGTTGGAACGTTCAAGAGCGCAGTAGAACCGTATATCCTTACCGGAATGAGCGATGCGAACAGATTGCAGCAGGAGCAATTTCTCGGAAGTATGTGGAATACGGTGGCAAAAATGGTGGCTGTCGGAAGAAATGTAGATACTACGGCTGTGAATAAGTGGGCCGATAGTTACAGCTATACACTTGATGCCGATGAATACGTGAAGACTAAGATGGCCGATAAACAGATGTATCGTCAGCAGTTTGAAGACTTTTTGGCAGAGGTTACCGGTAAGGATGAAGTGTCGTTAGTGGACTTTTCGGAGTATGTTTCGCAAAAAGAAGTGCCGTTGAAAGGTAAGGGTGCGAAGATAGCAGTGCTTTATGCTGTCGGTGATATTACCGAAGCCGGAGATGACGGAATTGCATCGGAGCGTATAGTGCCGGAAATAGTAAAACTTACTGAAAATAACAAAATAGACGGGTTGGTGCTTCGTGTGAATTCGCCGGGTGGCAGTGCGTTTGCATCGGAACAGATATGGGCTGCGCTTAAGGATTTTAAGGTGAAGACAGGAAAACCATTTTACGTGTCGATGGGCAACTATGCAGCGTCGGGCGGTTATTACATATCTTGCGGTGCTGATAAGATTTATGCCGAGCCACTGACATTGACCGGTTCAATCGGTATTTTCGGTATGATTCCGAATGCTCAGAATTTGCTAAACAACAAGCTGGGTATAAATGTTGAAGGTGTGGAAACCAATAAAGGTCAATTCCCGACAATATTCTCTCCGATGTCGGCTGAGCAGGCTGCAGCAATGCAGGGGTATGTGAATCGTGGATACGAACTATTTGTGAAGCGTTGCGCTGATGGCAGACATACATCGGTTGATAGTATTAAGGCTGTGGCCGAAGGGCGTGTGTGGGATGGCAAGACAGCGAAATCAATCGGCCTTGTTGATGAGCTTGGTGGATTGAAAGATGCACTTGAAGATATGGCGGCTCTAATAAACGAAGGTTCTTCGGAGAAGGGATACACTGTGGCTGAATATCCGAAAATAAAAGTGGAATGGTGGGACGAAGTGATGAAGCTCCAGTCGCAACTTGAAGATATGGCTGTGGCTAAGCAACTCGGAGTGGCATTGCCATATTACAGAACGCTGAATCGAATGATGAAAATGAATACGCTTCAGTGTAGAATGGATTTCGTTGAAGTAAAGTAAAGCTCATCGCAAAAAATCGACCATGCCAAAGAGAAATAAGATATTGTCGTTGTGTCTGCTCTATCCACTGTCGATAGTGTATGGGTGGATTATGGCGTTGCGTAATGCAATGTTTGAAAACGGCATTCTCAAGGAGCGTGAATTTGATGTGCCGGTCGTGTCGGTAGGGAATATATCGATGGGAGGCACGGGCAAGACACCCCATACGGAGTATCTTGTCAATATGTTGAAGGATAAGTATAAGATAGGTGTTCTGAGTCGAGGATATAAGCGCAAGACAAAGGGATTCGTGTTGGCAACCAAGAACTCTCACGTGGATGATATAGGCGACGAGCCGTATCAGATATACCATAAGTTTATGGATGAGGGTGTGATGATGGCTGTATGCGAAAATCGTGTGCGCGGAATAGAACAGATGCGTGAAATTGCTCCCGACTTGCAGTTGATAGTGCTCGATGATGCATTTCAGCATCGCTATGTGAAGCCGATGGCCTCAATAGTGCTTATGGAATACAGCCGTCCGGCATTTCAAGACCACTTATTACCGTACGGACATTTGCGCGAACCTGTGGGTGCACTGAATAGAGCCGATATTGTGGTGGTGACGAAGTGTCCCGACGAGATAAAGCCTATGGATTGCAGAATTTTCAGGGATCGTCTGAATCTATTTCCGTATCAGAAATTGCTTTTCTCACAATTCGTATATCAGGATCTTAAGCCTCTGTTTCCTGACGAAATGCAGTCGCAACCTATATCGCTCGAAGAACTTACGCCGCAAGATACGATACTTGTGGTATGTGGGGTGGCTAATCCGCGACCGTTTGTGCGTTACTTGAGAACGTATCAAGCAAAAATCAAGATAAAACGGTATGCCGATCACCATCATTTCAGTCATGCCGATATGGATGCCATTCTTCAAAAGTATGACGCGATGAAGGGTGAGCGGAGAATCGTGATAACGACAGAAAAAGACGGTGTGCGACTGGTGAATAATCCTTATTTCCCGCATAAGTTGCGTAGTGTGACATACTATCTTCCTATCAAAGTCGGATTTATGGAATATAGCGACTGTGATTTTGAGTATGCCGTGGATAGTGTGATACGTAACAATCGGTTGCTTAAGTAATAACAAGGTAATAACGTAAATAAATATAGAAATCATGATAGAAAAAATTCAGCAAACAGCAGATTATATCAAGTCGAAAGTAGGAGAACTCCCGAAGACTGCCATTATTCTTGGAACCGGTCTTGGCGCACTGGTGGATCATATCGAAAACAAACAGTTTATCCCTTACAAGGAGATACCTAATTTCCCCGTATCGACTGTTGAAGGTCATAGCGGAAATCTTATTTTCGGTATGCTCGGCACAAAGCCTGTTATGGCTATGCAGGGTCGCTTCCACTACTATGAAGGTTATGATATGAAGGAAGTAACGTTTCCAGTGCGTGTGATGAAGGCACTTGGAATCGAAACGCTGTTTGTGTCGAATGCTGCCGGCGGTATGAATAAGGAGTTTAAGGTGGGCGATATTATGATTATCACTGACCATATCAACCTCTTCCCTGAAAACCCGCTTCGCGGTCGTAATGATGAGCGTCTTGGTACTCGCTTCCCTGCAATGACTGAGGCTTACAGTCATCGTCTGATAGCTCTGGCTGATGAAATTGCTGCTGAAAAGAATATTCGCGTGATGCACGGTGTGTATGTGGGTGTTACAGGTCCGACATTTGAAACTCCTGCCGAATATGAGGCATATCGTATAATCGGCGGTGATGCTGTTGGTATGTCAACAGTGCCTGAAGTAATCGTTGCCAATCACGCCAATATGACAGTGTTCGGTGTGTCGGTAATCACTGACCTCGGCGGAAAAGACGTGACAGACGTTCCGACTCACGAAGAAGTGCAGAAGGCTGCTAATGAGGCTCAGCCTCGTATGATGGAGATAATGAAGGAACTCGTGGCTCGCGCAGATTGAGGAAAACTGTATGGAAAAACAAACTGAAATATCGCAGGTAGGTGAGTTCGGTCTGATAGACCGACTCACTGAAGGCATTGAACATTTCAACCCGTCAACTATATTGGGCGTGGGTGATGATGCCGCCGTGATGTCGTACCCAGATAGTGAAGTGTTGGTGAGTACCGACCTTTTGCTTGAAGGTGTGCATTTTGACCTGACATATGTGCCGCTGAAACATCTCGGTTATAAAGCTGCTGTGGTGAACTTCTCGGATATTTATGCGATGAACGGAACACCACGCCAAATAACCGTAGGCCTCGGAGTGTCCACTCGCTTCACTGTGGAGCACATGGAGGCTCTCTATGCCGGAATAAGATTGGCGTGTGAGATATACGGTGTTGACTTGGTCGGTGGTGATACAACTGCATCACGTCAAGGATTAGTAATAAGTATTACTTGTGTCGGTGATGCGCCAAAGGGAAAGGTGGTGCGCAGAAGCGGTGCGAAGAATACAGACTTAATATGTGTGTCGGGAGATCTCGGAGCTGCCTATATGGGACTCCAGCTTCTCGAACGTGAGAAGGTGGCTTCTGCCGGACAGAAAGAGTTTATACCGAAGTTTGAGGGTAAGGAGTATCTTGTGGAGCGTCAGTTGAAACCAGAGGCGCGCAAGGATATTATAGCGGATTTGGCCAAAGAGGGTATCGTGCCGACATCGATGATGGATGTGAGCGACGGGCTTTCGTCGGAACTGCTTCATATCTGTAAGGCTTCGAATACAGGATGTAGAATATACGAAGACCGTATCCCCATAGACTATCAGACAGCTATAATGGCGGAAGAACTTAACATGAACCTCGTGACAGCTGCGCTGAATGGCGGAGAGGATTACGAACTGTTGTTTACCGTGCCTTTACACTGTCATGAGCAGGTGTCGAAAATGAAGGGGGTGAAAGTGATAGGTCATGTGACAGATGAGAAACTCGGATGTGCCATGATAACTCGCGACGGAACTGAAATACCGCTTCGTGCGCAGGGGTTTAATCATATGAAACCTGAAGAAAATTGATTCTGATTCTTGCAGAGATTCAGTTTTTATTACGTAACTTTGTAGCCGAAACAAATAGAACATTTAGCAAACATGATTAATCGCGTATTGATAAGAGTTAAAGTGGTCCAGATGCTTTATTCGTATCTCTTGACCCGCAGTGAGTTCAAACTTCAATCGATTCCCGAAAATCCATCGCGTGACAGGCAATATGCGTTCACGCTGTATCATGATTTGCTGCTGCTTATATTGCAGCTTTCCGGAATTAAAGTACAGGGCGCTGTAGGGGGAGACCCGATGCGTGGATTGGGCGGCAATCCTTATTTGTCGGCCAATAAGATGGTTCGTTCGCTTGCGTCGGATGATACCGTTCGTGGTATTATAGCTAAATGCGGTGGTCGCATGTCGCGCTACGACGGAATCGTGCCTACATTGTATGATTTGGTAATTAAATCGTCGGCATATCGCAGCTATATCAGACAGAAGGATCGTGAGGTGAAAGACGATGTGAATCTATGGAAAGCTATAGCTCTTTCGGTGATTGCTCGCAGTCCGGAATTCATGGCTGTTTGTCGCTCGACTGAAGGATTTACGAATGCCGGTTTTGATATGGCGTTTGAATTGCTCGATCAGACAATGGATAGCTTCAGTGACGATCGTACTCGTTTGATTGAAGCCAAAAACGCGCTTGAACGCTCGCTTGATAAGGCATATGAACTTTATCACGCTATGCTTCTGCTCTGCGTGGAATTGACTCGCATGCAGGAACAGCGACTGGATGCTGCCAAGCATAAGCACTTGCCTTCGGCTGATGACTTGAATCCGAATACGCGCTTTATCGATAATCGTTTGCCCGGATTGATTGAGGGGTGTGAGGATATGCAGAATTACCTGAAAGCCAATCCGTTCTCGTGGAATGACAATCCCGGATTGCTTCGCCGTCTGCTTGACCGCATTATCGAGTCGGATATATACGCCCAGTATATGGCGGCTGAGTCGTCGAGCCTCAAAGAGGATTGTGATTTCTGGCGTGCGATATTCAAAAATATCATTTTCCCGAGCGATGATCTGAATGAGGCTCTTGAATCGATGTCGGTGTATTGGAACGACGACCTGACTGTGATGGACAGCTTCGTGCTGAAGACCATTCGCCGTATCGGCTCTGAGGAAGACGCGACTGTGTGTCTGCTTCCGATGTATAAGGATGAAGAGGATGCGCGATTTGGTGTCGATCTGTTCCGTCTCGCAGTAGATCACCGCGAAGAGTATCGCGAGTATATCGACAAATTTATCGATGCCAAGCAGTGGGATTCGGAACGCCTGGCATTTATGGATATCGTAGTGATGTTGGCTGCAATAACCGAATTGCTGAACTTCCAGACAATACCCGTGCCGGTGACTCTGAATGAGTATATCGAAATAGCAAATTGCTATAGCACAGCTCGTAGCGGACAGTTTATAAACGGAATCCTATATTCTGTCATAAATTATCTAAAAAGCGAGGGTAAGCTACTGAAAAATTAATTATATTTGCAAAAACTAACTCTCAATTTATATCTAAATGACTACTTCTCTTGTAATGCTTCAACAGGCCGCAGGTGCTGAAAGCGGAATCATGAACATCGGCATGATCGTTCTGCTGATCGCGATATTCTACTTCTTTATGATTCGTCCCCAGCAGAAGAAACAGAAGGAGATTCGTAAATATCGTGAAGGTCTCAGCGAGGGCGATCGCGTGGTGACTGCCGGAGGTATCTACGGAAAGGTGAAGCGTGTACGTGAAACTACTTTTGTGATTGAAATTGCTCACAATGTGGAAATCACTGTGGATCGCAATTCGATCTATCCTTCTGCAGCAGAAGCTCAGAGCGATGCTCAGAACAATACTGAGAGCGATCAGAAAAAGTAATCAGTAATACCTAATAATACGGCGCTTCCGTGTGTACAGCTCGGGGCGCCGTTGTTTCAATATGTCAGGTAATATCTCCGAGCGGTTATACAGGTTGAAGAGAGCCATAGTTTGGGCTACTCATTCGACGAAGGGCAAAAACATTTTGACATACGTGCTTTTTGTTTGTGCCGCGTTTGTCTTGTGGTTTTTTCTGTCGCTTGACACCGAGGTACAGCACGATTTTGATATACCGGTAGAGCTTGAAAATGTGCCTGACAGTGTTGTCGTGATCGGCAACGTTCCGTCGCGCCTTGCCGTGGTAGCTCAGGGTAAGGGGTCGCAGTTCCTGCAGTATATGTGGGGTAAGATTCCGACGGTGAAAATAAAATTTGTAGATATAGAGCCCGAAAATGTGTTCTCGATGAGTAGGGCGAAGCTCGACACCCGATTGCGCGAATATTTCGGACAGGGGGTGCAGATACTTTCTGTGAAGCCCGACTCGATACATTTTGAGTATACAAGTTCGCCAGGCGTGAAAGTGCCGATAAGATTGCAGGCTGATATACAGACGAATCTTCAGTGTGTGGTGAGTGGCCCGATACGATGCTCTGCAGATTCGGTGGTGATATACTCGGTGGAGAAGCTACCGCGCAATCTTACATCGATAAGCACTGAAAAGATTCAACTGTCGGAATTGAAGGATACGACGGTGGTAACGGTGGGGCTTCAGCATATAGCGGGTGCGCGCGTGGTGCCGGATAAGATTTCGGTGACTGTGCCTGTGGAGCCGCTGATTTCCAAGCGCAGACATGCGGTGATAGAGATTCGCAATTTGCCTGATGGGGTGGGGATGATTACCTTCCCGTCGGCGGTGGAGCTATCATACCTCGTGCCGATGAGCTTGTATAACGAAGATTTCCCCTTTAAGGTGTATGTCGACTATAATACGATAGCTGACGGAACGCAGAAAATGAAAGTAAATCTGTCGCTTGTGCCCGAGACATTCAGAAATATAGCTATTTCGCCTGACAGTGTGGAGTTTGTGCTTGAGAAGAGATGACGAAGTTAGTAGCCATAGTCGGAGGAATCGGAAGCGGAAAGAGTGTTGTAGCTCGCATTGTTGCGGCAATGGGGTATGACGTATACGACTGCGACAGCCGAGCTAAGGCGCTGATGGACACCGACGATTCGATAAAGCGTAGAATAGCAGATGAAGTATGCGCGGAAGCGATAGTCTGTGGCGAGATTGATAGGGGGTGTCTTTCTGCGGTGGTATTCAATGACTTGCGGAAATTGGAACGATTGAACTTGATTGTCCATGAATCGGTGCGATCAGATATCCGGGCGTGGGTTTCCAAAAGTAGGGGAAGGGTGGCATTTGTGGAGACGGCAATCTTATATCAGAGCGGTCTCGACAGGATGGTAGACGAGGTGTGGGAGGTGGCTGCACCTGAGGAGGAGCGCGTAAGACGCGTGATGCTCAGAAACGGGATGACGGCCGAAGAAGTAATGAGCCGTATCAATGCGCAGGATGGCTACGTGGCGGAGCGAAGGCACGAGAGGGTATTCGCTATAGTGAACGACGGCGCGACTGCCGTGCTTCCCCAAGTGTTGGAGCTGCTTAAATAGGGCGGCTTTTTCGTTTTAAAAAGAAAAACATGAGTTTGATTTTGTGCAATGACAAGATTGTCGTTGCGCAAGCCGATAGATTGGCATCAATTAACTGCAAATTTCATACGCGGGTTTTAGAATAATTCCAAATGTTGTGTGTGTAAAAATGTGGCGTATGAGAATGTCTTATCTCTTACTTTTTTTGTAATCGAGTGGTGCAGTAATGGCGGCTTTACAATATCAAACTCATGCGTTGACTGTCCTTCTCTTTGTAAGAGAAGGACAGTAATTTTAACCATATTTTACGTTTTTAGCTTTG
>CAYQEN010000006.1:0-16512 GCA_964416545.1 uncultured Bacteroides sp.
GTTGTGATTTGCTTCTAATTTTGTATCTTTGACATATCATTCACAACTCAATCGTAGCATAAAGCTACATTTCAACGAGTTACAACGATTTTTAGAAATAAAAATCTGATATGTCAGAAAAAAGGATTTTCATATTCACTATGAAAATCCTTTTTCTATATCAAAACAGTTCTAACTGCAATGTGGGAATATCTTTTTTCACCAACTGACAACTTCTAAACACCTCCATCTGCGAAAACTGCTTATCCGTTATCAGCAATATCCCTATACACCCATTTTTTGGCAACCATTGTTTTACGCGCTTCACGTGGACTTCCGCGTTTTCTCTACTCGGACAGTGGCGGATATAGATCGAAAACTGAAACATCACAAATCCGTCCATCATCAGACGTTTCCGAAACTCGGCATATCGCTTTCGCTCTGCCTTCGTTTCGGTAGGTAAGTCAAAAAACACAAACACCCACATTATCTGATATTCGCTAAATCTATCTAACATTCTACCATCGGATATGATATTTTTCTCAGTTCTCCGCTATAGCACTTGTATAGCGATGCTGTTGTCACACCAACAGCTATCATCAGCGGACTCCTGCGATTGTTTATCGTCGTATCCACCACCGGTATCGAAAGCAACCGCGCTTTCAATTCTTTTGTAAGCTCTGATATATCCTCACCGCTATCTGCTATTTCAGCCACTACCATATCCACATACGGCCTGTACGGCTCCATTATATCATCGGCAAGACAATAGGCATTGTAGCGATTATGATGATGTATACCCAATGTTGGCAGAAGCCCGCTCCCTACAAGCGCCCGAGCCACTACGGCTCGGAGTATCGCATACCCATAGTTCAGCAGATTATTGGGAGCCACCCCCTCCCTATCGCGACGAAATCCGTCTATTCCGCCAAACAGGCTCTTCCAATAGTATGCCGCCGAACGCCCCTCCATATTATCGCTGTCTCCGCTTTTCACCTGACGAGCCCACGCTTCCATATTGCCGCAATCGAGATTTCTACACCGTTTCAACACCCTCGACTGATTGATTATTTTGGCTTGTATCGTTTGCTGCCATAGCTGCTTCTTCAGAGGTAGCGAAGCTGCTATCTGAGCGCCGTATCTCTCCGACTGCACCGTGTTACATGCCAGCGGCATCAACAACCCCGTAGGCATGCGGCTGTTGTCACACGTTATCACAGCCACATTATTTTCAAGCATTGCCGCCAGTGCCGCTTGCGATATTACTATCTGCTTATGGTCAAGCACCAACACGCCTATATCCTCTATCGGCACTCGCTTCACCTCTGAGTCAAACACACGCCCTGAGCTCCCCTTCGTCGAGCCTACGTCGTCAGGCTGACGAATTTCCAGCTGCGCCAGCTTTATGCTCAGATAAGCCGGATTGCCGAAATACAGTGTTCGCTTTATCATATTTCTGATATTTTCCCGGTTACGCTGACTCTTACTTTATGCGGATTCTTCGCCTCAAGGCTTTTCAAACTTTTTACGGCTATCAATTTCCCCATCTGCATGGATAGCTTCATATTTTTCACTTCACCATACTTATCGTCTACCGTCGTTTCTATATGATGCCTGAAAAAATATTCATTATGAGATATTTTCTGCACTCTATACAGATGCTTACACAGCAGCGCATAGTCGCCCTGCTCCATAGCGTAGCGATATGATTCCTCATCCATACCCATCACAAACATCTCATTTTGCTGCATCGAGTATTTGAATTTCCACTTTGCCGACGGCGGAAGCTTTCGCAAAAACGATTCCGGCATCTTATCGGTCACTGCATCCCATGCCGCAGCCGGATCTGTGATAATCACCGGCAGCCCATACTTTTTGCGCTCCACAGCGTGCCAAAACGTTGCTATATGCTCCTGTAGCTTGCCGTTTTCGTCCTCATATATCGCCACATGGTGATTATTACCGGGCTTCACAAAAGCTATCGCCTCTCCTTGCTCATTCACACGTAGCGGCACCACAGCGCTCAATCCTGTTTTACATCTTATGCTTCTGATGGCACGCCCCTGATGATCAAGCAGAGGCTCGGCAAATGCTTTCTTCACATTGCCATCACACTGCTTAAACCGCTCTGCCACTATTTCCCTTATTCGCTTATCGACTATCGAACTTACATCTTTCGGCGTAATCTGTTCAAGCTTATACTTGATCACCATTTCGTGCTGTCCGGTTGCGCTGTCGCATATACGTCCATATACGCTTTCTTCGCTCAACGCTCCGCGAGGCACCACTACTCCCGCCTGCATACAAATTCGCTTACCGCCTTTGTATATATAGCGTTTACCGGGGCTCGCCACTCTCTTTCCGCTCTTCAGCGAAATGGCTATCTGCTCTACGGCCGCTGCCACTTCAGCAGTCGTAAAATGTGGTTGCATTCCGATATATCGCTCCAAGCGAGTTAGCCTGTGGCGTGTTGCCGAGTCCTGTTCGCCTG
Organism: uncultured Bacteroides sp.; assembly: GCA_964416545.1. Classification (GTDB taxonomy): domain Bacteria; phylum Bacteroidota; class Bacteroidia; order Bacteroidales; family Muribaculaceae; genus Paramuribaculum. The sequence goes on from CAYQEN010000006.1 coordinate 2,471, forward strand.
AGCTCATCTGACGAAATGCCACTCCTTTCAGCGAATTAAGATTGTTTATGCGCTGTATGTAGCCCTGCTTCGTGCAGGCTATCACAAGTGCATCCACGGCATGATGGCGATGATCCATTCGCTTCGTCCAATTTACTATGCGCTCGGTCGACGTTTGCTCGCCGTCACGCTCCACATAGTCTGTCAATCCGGCATCACGATAACGATCGAAATTCAAATCATGAAGCACCTGATCCCACCCCCACTGATGGCGAATAAAATCAGTGATGCTTCCACTTGTCGCATATACATTATAGCATACTGTCTTCAGCATCTCTCGTGCCGCCTTTGCTATATATTGACTCTCCACCAACTGACGATTAATGAAATCATCCGGTAGCTTCGTCATCGGCATCAGAAGTTTGTTGAGTTTCGACTTTGATATCTGCTTACGCTCTGCCAAGTCATTTATGCGCTCTATGTAGGCACTAAATTCCGCTTCACCACGACTCTGCATAAAGTCGTATGCTGTCTGATTATTCTTAGCCTTATTACAATTTCGACATGCACACACCTTATTAGTATAGCTGTCGTCAAACAATACCGAGCGAGGTATTATATGCTCCACCTCACTACCTACTCCAAGCAAAAATTCCTTTACACTGATTTGCTGACCGCAATACACACACTGCTCGTCCGCCTCGCGCCACAATTTATATTTCTGTATGCGCGAGCGAGTTGGCGTCAATCCATACTCCTCTATCAGACTTGCTACTTTTTCATTATCCTTTTGATTTTGGTTGATTGAATCGGTAGCCGACTTTCGCTCTTCGCGACTCTGCTTCAACTCGCGAGCCAACTCCACCCTTATTTCGTCGAAGTGACCATGCTCATCCATCAGTGCATTCACAAGATTCACAAGCTGATTCAATATCTTCTCCACTACTGGCTGGCGCAACTCGCCTCGCTGTATAGGCTTCAACGCATCAGCCAACACACGCGATTCGTTCTCCTCCTTCGTCAGCGAAGTATCCTTATATCCGGCAGCCATTTTAGCGTCATAATAAGTCATCCCCTTTTGCAGGTATGGCAATATCTTGCGCATTGCTTTCGACGACTTATTGCCGTAGCCACTCTTCACAAAATCAAGACTGCAAAGATTTTCTACCACATCTTCATCTGCGATATCAAACTTTACGGTCAATACTTTTCGCAGCTCCTCTATATCTGAAATTGAATACAGCACGTGCCACAACTTATACAAGGGTTCATGCTCGAATGAAGCATCTATTGCTTGCGTCACAACACCATCGGCATCCACCGTCTCCACCTCAGTCAAATCAAAGCGTAGCAACTCTTTATACTTTCCGCCGAGCGCTTTGGCTATGGCACAATACGTCGTATTGCCTTGCAATCCCGTTCCTACCGACTTGCCAAACTGCCACTCGCGCGACGACACTCCAAGCAGACGCTTCAAATCGGCCACCTTCAGCTTTTCATTGACATTCATAAATCTGAATATCTCTCCGCGCTGCTCAGTATCGATTGGCAACACCTCATTTCTTTTATTGCGTATCGTGATATTATTTACGCTCTCCCACAGCTTACACACTTGAAACAGCGGCGAACTGCGCGGAGCCACCATCGGACCGCAATTCCGCTCACGTCCGTCACGCTCCACTACCCGGCTCTCCAATTCACACCGAGCCACAAGATGCTTGCACGACTTCAGCGGTCGCTGATGAAAAATTATATAATTACGGATGTGCTCAACCACCTCATCCGTCAACACATCAGGATAATACTGCTGCTGACACGACATTATCTTATCATATTCTTCTACATAAGCATCTCGGGGGTATACTCGCTCTTTACATCTGAACGACGCATCCACCCTCAAATGATTATACAGATACTGTCCGATAGTCAATTTGGCCTCCTTCAGTTCTCTATAGCGGCCAACCACAGCTGCCACATATTCACCCTGTGCTTTATCACCAAAGTCCGACTTTACTGTCCGATAGCCACGCTTCTGATTTATATGTAGCAACACTCGTCCAAGTTCCGGCAGCGAAACCTGCTCCTCGGCCGCACGTGCACGCGCGCCCCACAACTCAAGAGTCGACAATGTCTTGCATCCGCTCATCCCTAATTTGCGCAACTCATCCACCAACAGACCGCGACGCAACTGATACCTATCATACCCCTTACGTGCAGTGCGACGAGCTGTCCTATCTGAATTTTTTGTAAGTGCGTTTCCCTTCGCAAAATCCGTGCTCTCATTTGTCGTCAACGGCACAATGCGACACCCCATCGCAACAATCCTATCTGCTGCGACCGAAGGCACATTTTCATCAACTACTTCTTCACTATTTTCTTCAATCACAGCCCATCCTATGCTGGTAGAGCCTAAATCTAAGCCAAGTATCTTCTTCATTGTTATTAAATTCAAGATTATCCACAAATATAACCTAAAATAATTGGATATTAACATACAAAAACCTACATTTGCCATATAAAAAAATTTAGAAGCAAATCACAATAAGGATTATTCCGATGTGAAAACATTTAAGGCGGGGCAACTCGCCTTTTTTATTCCCCCCTCCCTCCGATAAATTCTCCGACACAAAATCACCCCTCTATATTGAAAAAAACACCGTCATTCTTGCTCGTTCATCAAAAAATTGTACCTTTGTCAATCAAGAGTTATGACATTTCTAACCCATAGAAACTACCACGTTGGTACTGTTACCATCTTGTCATCCAACTTCTAAGCGACCCTAATAACCATTTCACTCAAAACCAATCGCACTTTCTGCGATTCTTTCAAAAAATCAAGCAATCTCATGAAGCGTAGATTCCTATTCACATTGGCTGTCATAGCCGCAATTTTATCGGCATCAGCCGGTGCTCCCAAATACATTTTCTACTTCATCGGCGACGGCATGGGCATGGCTCCCGTCATGGCGTCAGTAGCTTACAATCGCGCCATACTTGGCAAAAACGAGCTCCCACTGATGATGACATTCCCCGTTGCAGGACAAGTTATGACATACTCGGCAAGTTCTCCCGTCACCGACTCGGCTGCGGCAGGTACAGCTCTCGCCACAGGACATAAAACAATAAATGGCATGCTCGGCGTCACCCCCGACTCCATTCCGGTCTCCTCGATTGCCACCGTACTTAAGAGCAACGGCTTCGGTGTCGGACTTGTCACCAACGTAGCCCCCGACGATGCCACCCCGGGCGCATTCTACGCCCACGTCCCCCATCGATCAATGCGCGCAGACATCGACCGCCAATTTATCGACAGCAAATTCGACTTCCTCGCCGGATCCGCGCTCAACGGACTGAAAGACTCTAAAGGCAATCCAACCGACGTATTAGACCTCTACCGCAAAAACAACATTCGCGTCATAAACGGCTACGACGAATACCTCGCCGCAAAGCCCAAGAAGGGTCGCGTCGTCCTCCTCGACAAAGCCCCCTTCCAAGCCGGAAACACAGGCTATCTCCTCGATTCAATTAAAGGAATGATTACCCTGCCTCAGATGACGCAAGCATGTCTCGACCATCTCCGCAAGGTATCGCCCGACCGCTTCTTTATGATGGTCGAAGGCGGTAATATCGACCACGCACTGCACGGCAACGACGCCGCATCAGCCATCTCCGAAATTTTCAACTTCAACGACGCTCTGAAAATTGCATACGACTTTTTGCTCGCCCACCCCGACGAAACACTAATCGTTGTCACTGCCGACCACGACACCGGCGGTCTATCTGTCGGCAACAATGCCAACGGCTACTCTGCTCACTTCGAACTGCTGAAAAATCAGAAAGTGTCAAAAGAAATGTTCTCCGACATATGCAAGCAAATTCTCGCGTCAAACAAGACCTACACTTGGCCTGAAATGGAAGCATACCTGAAAGCCAACTTCGGATTTTGGGACACCGTAAAGCTCCGTCAGCGCGAAACCGAATCGCTCAAAAATCTATTTGCTGAAGTATTCGACAAAGGACACTCAAACGACGAAAAAGGACTCTACAACAACTTCAACGCCTTTGCTGGTCGCGTATTCGACATCATGTCCACACGCACAGCCGTAGGTTGGACAACCACCGCCCACACTGGCAACCCCGTCCCCATCTACTCCATTGGAGTCGGCTCCGAACGTTTCGGATGCTTCCAAAACAACATCGAAATTCCGGTAAAAATCCTCGATGCCGCAGGCTACAAGATGCCGAAATAACTCAAACACTCATCATATGCTGCTAACCACAATTGTAGTTAGCAGCATATTTTTTAGAGCAACAATAACCCTAATCAACCACATCATGAAAAAAATCCTTTCGCTGAGCATCCTCGGCATTATGCTCCTTACATCGGCCTGCTCTTCCGACAGCGTCACTCCCATGCCCGACGTCAATATCACGGTCAGCACACCCTCATCCGCCATGAGCCGAGCAGGTTCTGTTTCGACACCCGACGGCTACAAACTCCATTGCATCATGCAATTCCTCGATGCCAATGGAGCCAAAGTTGGCACCCAAAAGACCGCCGATGTTTCGTCAAGTGGCACCTGCTCATTCACCATCACCGGCGAAGAACAGGAATCAGCTAAAAGTGCTATTTTCTGGGCTGAATATATCAAAACCGATGCCACAACAAGCGACATCTACAACACCTCCGACCTGACATCCGTGAGCTACAAGACCTCCGCTTTCGACATCTCCAATAAAGCCGCCGTCGAAGCGTGCGATGCCTTCTGCGGAACGCTGTCTTCCATCAAATCCAACACCAACGTCACTCTGAAGCGACCATTCATACGCCTTAAATTCGCACCTTCCAATCCCACTGTCGCAAAAGATGCCACATCTCTCAGCGTCACATACACTACCCATACCGACTACAACGTCTTCACATCCACCGCAAAATCCACCACCGAACTCACCCTCTCCAACTCCTCCTTCTCTGCCGAAGACACGCCGTGGTTCGCTCCATTCCTTTTAGCTCCGGCCAACCAATCTAAAATTCCCGGCGACATCAATATCTCCCTTAACGGAGGATACCAAAAATCGTTCACAATCAGCAAAAACGATATTCCTCTTGACGCCAACACATTGATTACAGCCACTGGCTATCTGACTGCCAACGACATTCAAATCGACATATCCATCGACCCCGACTATTCCGGCACTTCCGACGACAACTCATCTGACTCCCCTGAAGACAACGACGATCCGAACGCCGACGATCCCACCTCCGAAGTCTCCGAAATCTCTGTTGGCACTCTGCTCAAAGCTGATGGCACAGTCACGACCAACAGCTCCGAAGCCGTAGCCATTGTTTTCCACTGCGAAGCTACCGCCAACGACACTCCCGCTAAGTATGGCAACACCTTTGCCTCTAAGAAAATTGTTGGCTACGCCACAGCCCTCACAAATATTCCTGCCACAGGCTCGGCCAATTATAGCAACTATTGCTCAAACTCAGCTATGGTCGATCTCTCCGACATCGACTTCAACACTCCGCGCTCAGGCATTGAATGGTACAAAACACTCAAAGAGGCTGAAAATGCATCAGCCGGCAATCTGTTTATATCTATCAACGAATGGCTTCCGTCACATCAACTCTCGGGCAACTCGATATCTTCTTGGTTCATCCCCGACCTCAACCAAACCACTGCATTAATCAACAGTATCACCGCTACTAACTCCAAAATAGCCGATCATATTAGTCTACATTCGCTATTTAGAGACAACGATTCAGCCACCAACTCCAACCTCTTCACATCCACGTGCAAAACAGAGAGTGAGTCCGATGTCGAAAAATCCAAAATATGCGTCATCAAACTCAACCGCACCAAAAACAACGACAGCTATACATACTCAGACCCAGACTTCTCCGCTACAATCAATCTTAATGGAGGTGCCATCTGCCGTATGATTTTCACTGTTTTTGCCGACAATTAAGCCCTCGAATAATTGAACAACCTCTACATTCGCATGACCGTCGCGATACTGCTGACTCTCGTCAGCATATCGTGCGGTCATAGCGACACTCCTCTTCCCGACACACCCTCCGGCGAACCGATTACACTGACTGTCGAGGCTCAAATACCCACATCCGATATCGACCGTCCGCTCCCCGACGGCTTCGAGCGTCGCGTTATTTTTGAAGTCTACGACATCAACCGTCAACGCATATCGCGCGCCATCGTGCCGGCAGAAAAGCCAACCACACAATTCCTACTCTACCGCGCAGAATACACAGTCGTCGCGTGGAGCGACGTCGTACGATCATCCGACATCAATAAAGACCTCCTTTTCGACACCTCCTCCCTCGTTCCCATAAAAAGCCTCTCCCCATACACACCTTCCCTTACCCTCAAGCAAACGCTATTCGCCACAACCACAGCAAAACTCCATAGCCATCTCATTTCCAACCAACAAACATCCCCCATCCCCCTCCAACCCACATTTGGCAGCTACGAACTCATTTCTACCGACATCGAGCAACTGCTACAACACCTCACAGCCGATAGCCAAACGCTCGACGGTTACAACACTCGCATCACCTACTCCGGCTACCTCGCCACAGGCTTCAACTGCCTCGATGGCATCCGCAAAGACTCTCACACCGGCGTAACATTCACCACTCCCCTCTCCGACATCCTTACTGGCAACTCTTCATCTGCCACCATTGCGTCCGACTGCATTTTCACACTTCCCGACAACGAAATAACCATCGAAGTACGCATCGACCTGCTCTCCCCCGACAACATCATCCTCGCCACATCAAAATGCCGCATTCCGCTTACTCGCGGCCAACACACCACCCTCCGAGGTCGCTACCTCACATCCTCCTCCGACGGCAACAATGGCATAGGCATCGACGAAAACTACGATGCCACTATCGACATCAACCTCGGCATCATCCGCTAATCACCTCACTCACACATATTCTGAACTACAAAAAAAGTGCTGCATCGCAACAGCGACACAGCACCTGAATTTTTATTTCTACGAGCCTTAAGCCTCGCGAATATTAAAGCTGAGATTCGGGATCGAGGTTTGCACCTTCGATATCTTTGAAATAGCGATAAGTGCCCACCTTGAGTTCTTCACAAGCAGCTTCATCGGCTACGATAAGAGCCTTTTCGTGCATCTGAAGAGCTGAGATAGTCCACATCTGCGAAATACCGCCTTCTACACCATGGCTCAATGCGCGAGCCTTGTTGTGACCATTCACGATAAGAAGAACGCTCTTAGCCGACATGATAGTACCTACGCCTACTGTAAGAGCAGTCTTCGGCACGAGGTCAACATTATTGTCGAAGAAACGCGAATTTGCAATGATTGTGTCGCGAGTCAGAGTCTTCATGCGAGTGCGTGAAGTCAGCGACGAACCGGGTTCGTTGAATGCGATATGACCGTCAGGGCCTACACCGCCGAGGAACAAATCGATACCACCGTAGCTCTTGATTTTCTCTTCGTAGCGAGCGCACTCTTCAGCGGGATTTTCAGCATTTCCGTTGAGAATGTTCACATTTTCGGGCAGAATATCTATCTGATTGAAGAAGTTTGTCCACATGAAAGTATAGTAGCTCTGCTCGTGGTCGCGAGGTATGCCGCAATACTCGTCCATATTGAATGTTACGACATTCTTAAACGACACCTTTCCTTCCTTATTAAGCTTAATAAGAGCGCGATACATACCTAAGGGCGAGCTGCCGGTCGGGCAACCGAGCACAAAAGGATGTTCTGCTGTAGGATTAGCTTCGTTAATGCGGGCTGCCACATAATTAGCTGCCCATTGCGATACTTTGTCGTAGTCGGGTTCTATAATAAGTCGCATAATCTGGGTATTATTAAGGAATTAATATTTTCTACAAACTTAGTAAAAAGCTCAGACAATGTCGAATATTTCTCACACTTTTTATTCGTCTGCCGAATTTTGACGCTCAGCAGAGCGCAAAAAATGCCTTATTTTGACTCTTCAGTTGCACTGCTTTGTTCCGCCAACATTTGGTCATACTTTTCAAACTCTGAATGCTTCGACAAGAATTCAGGCACAGTCTGCTTCATGAGCACCACCATTTCTGGGATGTTCACTTCGCGCGACAGCGATTCCAAATGATCCGACACTGCACGAGCCACATTATAGTCATACTGACGTACCTTAGCCACAAATATGCGCTTATGCTTAGTCGGAATTGTATTTTCTTCCGTTGCGAGCACCTCTTCATAGAGCTTTTCGCCGGGGCGCAATCCTGTATATTCGATAGCTATATCGCTACCGACTTCCAGACCCGCAAGATTTATCATACGCTCAGCGAGCGTCGAAATCTTGACTGATTCGCCCATATCAAACACAAATATCTGCGTTCCGGTAGCAAACGTTGCTGCTTCCATCACCAACCGGCATGCTTCAGGAATAGTCATAAAGAATCGGCGAATTTCAGGATGAGTCACCGTTATCGGACCGCCATTCTCTATTTGTTCGCGGAAGCGCGGTATAACCGAACCATTGGAACCGAGCACATTACCGAATCGGGTTGTAACAAATTTCGTATGACCCTTTACCGTTCCGTTTTCGATAGCCATACCGAGACTCTGAACATAGATTTCAGCCAATCGCTTCGTACAGCCCATTATATTTGTCGGATTCACGGCCTTATCGGTCGATACCATCACCATCTTTTCTACGCCGTATTCCACGCACTTATCTGCCACATTGCGCGAGCCTACTACATTCACGTGCACTGCCTCACACGGATTCTCTTCCATCAGCGGCACATGCTTATACGCGGCAGCGTGAAACACCACCTGCGGATGATGCTTACGAAACACGAAATCAAGACGCGCAGGAAGGCGCACATCTCCGATTACGGGCACCAGATCAAGCTCCGGGAACTTAGCTTCAAGCTCCAATCTGATATTATGGAGCGGAGTTTCAGCATTATCAAATAGCACAAGCTTCTTCACGCCGATTAAGCAGAGCTGACGACACAATTCCGACCCTATCGAACCGGCGGCTCCGGTCACCATCACCACCTTTCCACTGAAATTATCGATAATTTCGTTCATCGAGATTTTGATTTCCGGACGTCCGAGCAAATCCTCGATTTTTATCTTACGAACATAATGGCCGAGCGATGCGCCCTCAGTCATTTCGTCGATACCCGGCGAAACATACACACGTAGTCCGGCCTCTCGACTGAAATTCACCAATCTATCCTGCTCCGCACGAGCATCGGCTATATACGGGAAGAGCACACCGTCAATATCTTTGCTATCCGACAAGCTCTTCACTTCATCTGCATTTTCAAAATAATAAACGGGCAATCCCGAAAGCATATGACCCACAAACTTCTTACCATAAGTCAGGAAGCCAACAATTTCGTAATGGCGCGAATTATGCAATCGCTGAATCACCGACGCCGACTTATCGCTAATACCGTAAACAAACACTCGCTTCATGCGGCGGTCATGACGTCCGTTTTTGCGTAGCAAGTCATACGCAACAAGCATAGACACCCTGACGAGCAACAGCATAAACACTGTCAGCAGAAAATCTATCAGTATCATGCCGTATAGCAAACCGCTGTTAATGTCAAGCGACGAAAATGCAAGCATCGTCACATAGAGTAGCACATCCTTGGCAAAAGCCGACGCACAAATACGACCCACCTCGCGGAGTGTCGAATAGCGGATAATAGCCTTATAGACTCTAAACAAAATAAACGACACTGCCGATGCCACTATCGACGAGCCAAGCCATGTAAACAAGCTGACTCCGTCAAGCGACACATCCGAAAACAGCATAAATATCGCCGAAAACACACCCAGCGACGCCAGCAGCGAAACAAAGAGGTCTATTCCAAGCACCACCTGCGACCGCAGATAAGTGTTAGTCCTCAATCTTTTAGTAAATTCCATTAAACTTGCCATGACTGATTTTTTAGCAAAACTTCACTGATTAAGATTCTTTTTTCTGTAATGTCATACTCTCATTAATCGCATTATTATGCAGCACACATTTAGATTAAGCAGGAATAAAAATTAAGCGGTCATGCGTACAACATTTTAACACAACTGCAAATGTAGCTACAAAAAACAGAATTACCAACACATCTCCTACAAATTCAGTCCCGCGTTTTTTTGCACAGCCCACTAATTTCCCCTACCTTTGTGGTAGATAAAATTTTCCTATCATGAAAACAAATCTAAGTTCACAAATCAAACTGGACCAGATTCCTCGTCGTTACTACGACCCCCAGGGAGAGATTGAGCTCACTGCTCTCACTCGCGAGGAAAAGGTCTACACCCGTATTTTCGAAACTGTCAACGACGGTTCGAAATATCTCGCTGAAAACGTAGCAAAATACATCCGTCGCTACGTCGACGAAAAAGGAAAATGTGTGCTCGCCCTCGGTGCCGGAAACAACACCGTTAGCGTTTACGCCGAGCTCATCCGACTCCACAAAGAAGGCAAAGTCGACTTCCGCAACGTCATCGTATTCAACACAAGCGAATTCTTCCCCCTTGCCGAAAACGGTCCCAGCACCCTCAGCCGACTGAAGGAAATTTTCCTCGACCACGTTGACATCAAAGCTGAAAACATCCGCTCGATCAACCCCGCTGTCACTAAAGAAGACATGCACGAATGCTGCAACGCATACGAGCAGGCTATCGCCAACGAAGGTGGCATCGACATCACTCTTTGCGAAGTTGGTTCTCACGGTTCGCTCGCATTCAACGCCAACGGTAGCGCCGCTTCAAGCCACTGCCGCCTTGTGCTCCTCGACAGCGAAACTCGTCGCAACATATCAAGCGTTTATCAGGTTGAAGAAGCACCCTGCACCGCCATCACTCTTGGCATCTCCAACCTCCTCAGCGCACGCCAAGTACTCACTATGGCTTGGGGTGAAAACAACGCCTCAATCATCAAGAAAGTTGTCGAAAACACTGCATGCACAGCAGCTCCCGCTTCATTCATACAGGGCCACCCCCACGCGAAAGTCGTTATCGACCTCCCCGCTGCTGAAGAGCTCACTCGCATCAGCCAGCCCTGGAAAGTCACTTCTTGCGAATGGAACGACAAGCTCATCCGCCGCGCCATCGTTTGGCTCTGCGACATGACCAAAAAGCCCATCCTCAAGCTCACCGACAAAGACTACAACGAATGGGGTCTTGGCGAACTCCTCGCCATCTACGGCTCTGCCTACAACGTAAACATCAAAATCTTCAACGACCTCCAGCACACTATCACTGGATGGCCCGGTGGCAAGCCAAACGCCGACGACACATACCGTCCCGAACGCGCCAACCCATACCCCAAGCGTGTCATCGTATTCAGCCCGCACCCCGACGACGACGTCATCTCAATGGGCGGAACACTCAAACGCCTTGTCGACCAGAAGCACGACGTTCACGTAGCTTACGAAACATCTGGCAACATCGCCGTTGGCGACGAAGACATGATGCGCTACTTCCTCATGATGGACAAGATCGCTCCCATGTTCAACTTCGGCACTGAAGGCTACAACAACCTCAGCAACGGCGTACGCGAATTTGTAGCTCACAAAAAAGCCGGCGAAATGGACACCGCCGAAATCCGCGAAATCAAGACAATGATTCGCCAGGCCGAAGCCACTATCGCATGCAACCACATCGGCGTTAAGCCTCAAAACATCCACTTCCTCCGCCTACCCTTCTACGAAACTGGCACTATCAAAAAAGGCGAACTCTCTGAAGCCGACATCAACATCGTCAAGAAGCTCCTCGAAGACGTTCGTCCACACCAGATTTTCGTAGCCGGCGACCTCGCTGACCCCCACGGCACACACCGCGTCTGCACCGACGCCGTTCTGGCCGCTCTCTACGAACTCCGCGACGAAGCTTGGATGAACGACTGCCGCATTTGGATGTACCGTGGCGCTTGGGCAGAATGGGAAATCGACCATATCGAAATGGCTGTACCCATCAGCCCCGAAGAACTCCGATTCAAGCGCAACTCAATCCTCAAACACCAGAGCCAGATGGAAAACGCTCCCTTCTTGGGCGACGACGACCGTCTCTTCTGGCAGCGAGCTGAAGAGCGCAACCGCGCCACTGCACAACTCTACGAAAACCTCGGCCTCGCTTCATACGAAGCTATGGAAGCATTCGTAGAATACCATCCCATCCACTAACCTGCGATTTCACAACCGCACATAAAAAAGCACCACGCTCTACCCGAGCGCGGTGCTTTTTTATTATCCCATCAAAAAAAAATCGGTCGATGCTGCAAATGGCAACACCGACCGACACACACATATATATACTCTCGATCTTCTTAATTATTCGAGCCTACAAACGAAGCCTTACCTACTATTGTATATTCTGTAGCCATTGCCGGAACGAGCACACTCTCGCCACAACGAACAGCCACACTATTGCCACGATCGTCACTCACTGTCGCCTCGCCACTTACACAAGTCAGCGTCGTAAACGAATCCGCAGCACCCTGCATCGTCTTCTTACCATCAACCGTAATACGGTAAACACTGAAATGGCTGCACGAAACAAGCTCCTGCACACCATCGACGTCCTCACCCGGCTCGGTTACATACGACGGATACACCGTATAGTCTATTGCATCCTTCGCCAATTCCACATGCAGCTCACGAGGCTTACCGGTCTTAGCATCCACGCGACCAAAATCATATATACGATAAGTCACATCCGAAGTCTCCTGCACCTCTACAAGCAGATTGCCGGCACCGATGCTGTGAATACGACCCGCAGGAAGGAAAAATACATCCCCGGGCTTCGACTTATGATGAGCCACAACATCCATCAGCGTATTGTCAGCCACCTTTTCCACATACGTTTCAGGAGCCACACTTTCTGACAGACCGGCACAAATCACCGCATCAGGCTCAGTGTCCACAATATACCACATCTCAGTCTTACCAAGCGAATTGTGGCGCACCTTCGCCAACTCATCATCCGGATGTACCTGAAGCGACAAATCTCCTGCCGCATCGATTATCTTGATAAGCAGGGGGAACGTCGTGCCGAACTTCGCTATATTATGTTCGCCCACGAGAGCCGCACCATACTTTTCTATCATCTGAGTCAGATTCGTACCCTTATCAGAGCCGTTATCTACCACCGACTCATTTCCCGACACACCGGATATCTCCCAGCTTTCGCCTATTTGCTTCTGGTCGGTAACAATACCTTTGAAAGGCGCTATTTTTTCGCCACCCCAAATTGCACTTTTCAAAATCGGGCGGAACTTCAACGGTGGAATATTGACATTATTCATAACCATACATTAGTTTATTGTTTTCACAAAGATAACCAAATATCATCACAAGCCGAAAATTTTCTCACTCCCAAAAACAACAAATCCGAACAGCGACCACAATCGCCATTCGGATTCATTATTTATATCTACTCTCCGCTCACTGCGGAGAAGCTATCAATTACAAGCCTAAGCTCAGTGTCGTATAGAAGCGATGACCGCCACCCGACACCACCGACGAGAAGTCGAGCGTCACAAACTGATTGTCCATACCATACCAAGTCACCGCAGCTCCATTTCTTCTAATAGGCGCACCATATCGGTTACACAAAACACTATACATCGAACGGTAGCGCGACATGTCGTAGCCAACAGTCGAATAATAGAATCGCGAACCGACAAAACCACCCGACGGACTATAATACATCGTAGCCTCTGGCCAATAGCAATCAAACTGTGGCACATTTCGCAGATACACCTCATCCGCGCCATAGCCTTCCACCGTATATCCATTATACAGCAACTGGTCTATTGCATTCGAAATCGTCATTCCGAGAGTCACGCCAAGCACGTGTGCAAACAGCGAATGAGAATGCACTGGACGCCATGATGCAGGAGGCACAGGACGTGCAAACGGACGATGCGGTGGTATACCCGGACGTTGCGGACGCGACACCATCGGCGGACGAGCCACCGGACGATTTCCGGGACGCACCCCGTTCACACCGCCACCCGGGCGCATTCCCTGATTGTTTCCACCCGGACG
>CAYQEN010000006.1:16612-66209 GCA_964416545.1 uncultured Bacteroides sp.
GGACGGAAAGCATCATTTTTCTTATTCGAACCGTTATTTACCTTATCTTTCTTCTCATTGCGATTTGGACGCGACGGCTTGCTCTCACCACGAACATTTCCACGGCGTTCACGGCTTTCTACTCTGACATTACCTCTGCCGCCACGCATACCCTGTGCATAGGCATCGACTGAAAACATCGTCGAAGCAGCCATTGCAATCATAACACTTACTACTAATTTCCTCATGGCAGTATTCTGTTTTTAATGATTCATTTTAATAACTGACGCATAACAGATGCAAAAGTTTAGCCAAATGTAATCATAATTAATCAAAAATAAACCATATCGCTGCAAAAACCGAACTCACAATTTGCAGAAAGACTATTAATCCACTACCTTTGCATACCACAAAATCGCTCATACGAGAGACGAAAAACTCGAAACTATAACCATAACCTCATAACTTCTCGATCCATGAAGCAAGTAGAAAAACTTTTAGCAGAAAAGCTTCTCAAAATCAGTGCCATCAAGCTACAGCCCGAACTCCCGTTCACTTGGGCTTCCGGATGGAATTCTCCTATCTACACCGACAATCGTAAAACGCTGTCATATCCCGATATTCGCAGCTTCATCAAAGTCGAGATGTGTCGCATGATTATGGAAAACTTCGAAACACCTGATGCCATCGCCGGTGTTGCCACTGGTGCTATCGCCATGGGTGCTCTCGTAGCCGACACAATGGGACTCCCCTACGTTTACGTCCGCTCTACTCCTAAAGACCACGGTCTTGAAAACCTCATCGAAGGCAACCTCAAGCCCGGACAGAAAGTCGTAGTTATCGAAGACCTCATCTCTACTGGCGGAAGCAGCCTCAAAGCATGCGAAGCTATTCGCGCTGCCGGATGCGAAGTAGTCGGCATGGCGGCAATTTTCACCTACGGATTCCCCCTCGCTGTTAAGAGATTCAAAGACGCTGGTGTTGACATCCTCACTCTGAGCAACTACAACTCTATGCTCGAAGCTGCTCTCGAAACAAACTACATCCGCGAAGAAGACCTCGAAACACTCAAAGAATGGCGTCGCGACCCCGCCAACTGGACTCCTAACCGCGAAAAATAATCATATCGACGCATGGCTATCTATAAAGGTAAACCCACTGAAGTTCGACTCGACGTCAACACCGTATATCAAAAAATCAGCAACATCGGTGCATACCAGCAGCGACTCGAAGAGCTCCCAAAAGAAGCTCGCGACAAGCTCGGCGATGTTAAGTTCACCGACGACGCTATTGTAATCAACACCCCGCCCGTTGGCGAAATTCGATTCGCAGTTGTAGAGCGTTGCGAGCCATCGCTCCTTCGTCTCGCCGCCGAGCAAAGCCCCGTTCCATTCGAAATTACGATACACCTTCAGGGCACACCGACCGACACTACAACCGTTGCAACCGAACTAAATGTCGAAATCCCTGCAATGCTCAAACCTCTCGTAGGTGGCAAGCTACAAGAAGCCGCCGACAAGTTCAGCGACCTCATGTCCATATTTTTCGCTTGAATACAATAATCAAAAATCTTCTACAACTGCCGGTAGCACTCTCGCTACTGGCAGTTGCTTCATGTACCACTATCGACGACCAGCGCATACCCACCTACCCCGTCGAAATCACATTCACCACAATCGGCGTATGGGACACCTACGGCGTCAGCGGTGCCGCGCAAGCTCGCATATTTACAAAATCACCCACTATCCAGCCACAAGGATTCCCCTACACCGCCACATCGGCCACAGGCTTTGGAGGAATACTCCTCGCCTCCGACTTCAACGGCGAGCTGCACGCCTACGACCTCGCATGCCCCGTTGAAATTCAACGCAACAAGACCATACACATCGACACTGAAAACAACGTCGCTCAATGCCCCACATGCGGTAGCACATACGACATATTCCGCTACGGAGGGCCTCTTTCCGGACCCGCTCTGCAAAAAGGCTATGGACTACGACGATACAACATTCTCCGACCGGCTCCAAACGGTGCCGCAGCCATTATTCGTCCCTAATCCGATCCTACAACTCCCTTATCACGTGCTTCAACGCCGAAACCGGATGATACAATAGCATCCGATGGCCCGACCAGCGCATCACAACTCTGATTCGCTCCTTCATATCCCCACGATAGCAGTGAATCGCACACCGCTTACAAGTCGGCTTACCATTACCAAACCTACAGCAATCCAATCGCCGAAGCGCATACTCAAGCAGTTCTCCGCAATCCGCACACAGCTCCGCATTACCTTCACATCGTCGACAATACAGCTTAATCATCTGCTCCACCACACACTTCTCCTCATCTATTCTATCCATTTTCATAAATCATCATCAATAATAGCATCAAAGATAGCGATTTAAAGGCATAAAAAAAGAGTCCGAACAGCCAAGCCATTCAAACTCCATATCTCAACAAAACGAATACCGCAACTTTAGCCCATCTTTCCCGTCAGATAAGCCTTCGTACGTTCATCGGCAGGATTCGAAAACATCGTTGACGTATCGCCATATTCCACAAGTTCTCCGAGATACATAAACATTGATTTCGACGATATTCGCATCGCCTGACCCATATTATGAGTCACTATCAATATCGTCACCTCCTTCTGAAGTTCCAGCAAAAGCTCTTCGATATGCTTCGTTGCTATCGGATCCAGCGCCGACGTCGGCTCATCCATCAGCAGCACATCCGGCTTCATTGCCAGCGCGCGAGCTATACACAAGCGCTGTTGCTGACCGCCCGACAAAAACGTACCCTTCTTATTCAACACATCCTTCACTTCATCCCACAGGGCCACGCTTTTCAGACAGCGCTCCACCGTCGCATCCTTTTCGGCTTTCGACAAGCGAATCCCATTCAGCGCATACCCCGACAGAACATTATCATAAATACTCATCGTTGGAAACGGTGTCGGACGCTGAAACACCATACCCACTCGTCGGCGCACCTCTATCGGCTCCATCGACAAGATATTTTCCCCATTCAGCAATATTTCGCCATCCACACGAATATTCGGATAGAGATTGTGCATCAGATTCACAGCCCTTAGAAGCGTCGACTTTCCACACCCCGACGGGCCCATTATAGCGGTTATCGTATTTCGTTCCACAGTGGCCGACACATATTTCACCGCCATTGTCTGACGAGTATACGACACACACGTTTTCTTAAACTCAAGTATAGGGGTTATTGATTCCATTTTTTTGCAAAATATTTAGCCGTAAGATTCAATGTTAGAACAAACAATAGCAAGAAGAGCGACGCGCCCCATATCAGTTCTTGAAGATTCGGATCATTAAAAAACTCCCAGATCAGCAGAGGAACAGCCGATATAGGCTTATCGATGGCAAACCTCACAAACGAACAGCCAAGCGCCGTAAACATCAGAGGTGCCGTTTCGCCTATCACACGCGATATTGCCAGAAGCACACCGGTGAATATGCCGCCGAATGCCGCCGGAAGCTGCACCCTCATCATCACTCGTGCGCGATTTCCGCCAAGTGCCAATCCCGCCTCTTTAAGCGACGATGGTAGTATTTTCAGAGTTTCCTCTGTCGAACGGATTATCAGCGGAAGCATCATTATAAATAGTGCCACACTGCCGGCTATGGCCGAATACCCTTTCATCGGCACCACAACCCATATATAAGTGATTATACCGATTATCACCGACGGTGTTCCTTGTAGCAAATCGGTCAGATAGCTCACCACCTGCGCAAACCTGCTTTTTGTATTCTCCGACAGATATGCGCCACACATTATTCCGATAGGCACTGCTGCCACAACGGCCATGCCGAGCATTATCATCGTTCCGACTATACCGTTTGCTATACCGCCTGGTATCGGTTTGCCGGCCTCGATAGCCTTCATTGCCTTATACGCCGTTGGTGTTGGCTCTGTAAAAAACGACCACGACAATTGGTCATATCCGCGCAGAAGCACTTCGCCCAGAATTGCAAATAGAGGAACAGCCGTAAGTGCTGCAAACAGACACACCGTCCACAGCATCAGCTTATCCTTAGCCAACCTATGTTTGATTTTCAAATTTGCCATAATGCTCTTTACGATATTCTTGCACGTTTTATCATCATTTTACCTATCACGTTTATCAGCGCGGTTATCAAAAACAGTATCAAACCGATAGCGATAAGCGACGACAGCCTCAGGCCGTCTGCCTCACCAAACTGATTAGCTATTATCGAAGCCATTGAATTGCCCGTCGACGTTATCGAATTTGGGATATTATTTGTATTTCCTATCAGCATCGTCACAGTCATT
This sequence comes from uncultured Bacteroides sp., assembly GCA_964416545.1. Taxonomy (GTDB): domain Bacteria; phylum Bacteroidota; class Bacteroidia; order Bacteroidales; family Muribaculaceae; genus Paramuribaculum. The sequence goes on from CAYQEN010000006.1 coordinate 20,915, forward strand.
GTTTCGCCGAGAGCGCGACCTATAGCCAACACAAACGACGAAAATATTCCCGAGCCTGCCACCGGAAATACCACCTTGCGTATCACCTCTGCGCGTGTCGCCCCGAGGCTGTAAGCTCCCTCCTTCAAGTCATTGGGCACCATTTTTATAAACTCTGCGCTCAGCGATGCCGCATAGGGCACTATCATTATCGCCAGCACCAACGAGGCTGTCAGTATTCCCGAACCATGAGGCGATATATTCAGCATCATCACCACCGGACGAAGCGTATAAAAGCCCCACAGTCCGTAGATTATCGAGGGTATACCGGCAAGCAGATCTGTCACCGTACTCAGCACGGCAGCCACTCGTGTCCCCTTGAAATACTCGCCTACAAACAATGCTACAGGAAGCGAAAACGGTATACAAAACAGCAATGCCAGCACCGTTGTCATCAGCGTGCCGGTTATAAATGGCAGTGCGCCATACTCCTCCGCACCATCCGTATAGTTCCATTCCGACGATGTGAGGAATCTAAAAAATCCAAAATGTTCGAAAGCCTCATTTGCGTCAGTGACGAGGGCGTAAACTACGCCCCCGCACACTATCGGCATTATCATTGCGGCTACAAACAATAGGATTTTGTATATTTTATCGTTCATAGACGTTTTTCATTTTTATTTCAATATCGCCACACCGTCATAGGTCACGCTCTTCAGATTCTCCAAGCTCAATTCTTTTGCCTTTGCGGGAAGCGGTGCGTAATGCACTTCTGAAGTCACTTTCTGAGCCGCATCCGACAGGATATACTGCAACAGGTCGAGAGTTGCTTCTGCCTGAGCCTTTGTGCGGTTTGAATAGTTTTGCTCTTTATAGATTATCATCCACGTAAATGTCGAGATGGGGTATGCTCCGTCTGCATCTGCGTTGGTTATCGAGGTGCGAGTATCTGCCGGAATATCGCCTGATGCTGCGGCCGAGATTGAAGCTGCGGTAGGTTCTACAAACTCGCCTTTCAGATTCTGCACTCGTGCATAGGGAATTTTCTGAGCAAAAGCATACTCTGAGCCAACATAGCCTATTGTATTTTTAGTCTGAGAGATTACGCCGGCTACACCCGGATTGCCCTTTGCTGCCTGACCGGCGGGGAAGTTCACAGACTTACCTGCTCCATACTTCGATGCCCAGTTCTGGCTCACCTTTGTCAGATAATCGGTAAATACGAATGTCGTGCCCGAACCGTCTGAACGATACACAGGAATGATAGCCTCTTCAGGAAGTTTCACATCCGGATTCAGTGCAGCAAGACGCTCGTCATTCCACATCTTCACCTCGCCGGCAAAAATATCGGCCACAAGCTCTCCGGTAAGTTTCAAATCGGTCACTCCGTCAAGGTTATAAGCCACGACAACTGCGCCCATGCAAGTCGGAACGTGAACCACGGCATCCATTTCTGCCATCTCCTTGTCCGAGAGGAAAGCATCACTGCCGGCAAAGTCCACGATTTTGTCGCGCAGATTGCGCACACCTCCACCGGAGCCGATTCCGCCGTATGCCACTGCATCACCGTTCACTTCGGCAAACTGATCGAATACCACATTATAGTATGGCAGCGGAAATGTTGCTCCTGCGCCTGAAAGTTCTTGTGCCTCACGGCTTTCTTTTGTTGCGTTTCCGCCACACGACACCACAGCCATTGCCATGGCAAGTGTCATCACTGATGAAAAAATCTTTTTCATAACTTATTGATATTAAAATGTATCTTTCTTATTTTTTACTATTAAAATCCGAAGTAGCAATTCACGAATGCTGCATATCCGTTATCGGCGCCGTCAGCTTTAGGTATGCTCATTCTGAAGTTCGGAGCTATCTTCACATACTTACCCACTTTCACCTGTGCGCCCACTATTGCGGCCGACTCATCCTTTGCCTTATTCCAATCATGTTTCGACTGCAAATCATCAAAGCGCGCATAAAGCTCTGTTTTCTTCGACAAATTTACGGTAGCAAACACCGAATATCCGTACTGATCCGCATCTTTGACATTCGAAGCATTCCACATATGGTTATACTCCGCGCCTACGGCAAACTTATCGTTCTTATAGCCTGCGAATGTTGCCAGGTTGGTCACATCTTTACCCTCCTCTGTACTGCTCTCATTTATTCCGCCGTACACTCGGAGTTGGAATCCCTTCACCGGAGTCAGTGTCACACCCACGCCATAATTAAGACCGTCATTTTTTTGAACCTTCTTATAGCCCTCGCCATTCACAATTATAGCGTCTGCCGAAATCAGATCCGAAAACTTATATGCAGCCGACAAACCTAAATCGGCACTGCTTCCAAACTTATATTCATCCTGAAACGATTTCATCACATAGCGCAGACCCCAGAATTTTTCTTGGAAGTTAAACTGTGTAGTCGAAATCAAACCTCCATTCAGCGTGAAATTTCCGCTTTTCCAAGTTGCCATTGCATTTTTAATATAAGCAATACGCTGGTAGTCCGACACGTCGCTCGACTTGCCGATATCCATCACGCCCTTCACTGACAATCCGTTGCCCAAATTATATTCATAGCCCAAATAGCTACGCTCCAATTCAAAGCCACGGTCATTATTATCCGCGCCAAAGCCGGTGTGAAAATTTCCAAACACCTGTACGATTGCTTTTCCTTTAGGTTCTTCTGTTTTGGCATCCTGAGCCGATGCTGCAAAACCGGTGCAGGCCAATACGCCTGCCAAGATTGCTTTTGTCTTAATATTCATAATCTGTTCATGTTTGACGCCACAAAAGTATCGGTTAATCATTGCAAGAATATTTCAAAAAAGTTAGCCTTTGATTGAAGCCCAATCTTTCACAAAAATGACACAATTTCCCCCTCTCCCCCCTTATCATCCACCTCCGCTATACTTCTTTTACCTTTCAGTTTTCACCTTTCACCCCGCATTGTTGATTATTCCGACGTTTTTCTGTAAATTTGCCGAGCAAACCGTTTGTATATCATGATTGAAAAAATAAATCAGCTCAAATCCGAAATCGACTCGCTCTCGGCAAAAGATCTGAACGAAGTCGAAGCTCTCCGCATAAAATATCTTAGCAAAAAAGGCGAAGTTTCTCTATTGTTCAACGACTTCCGCAACGTCGACCCATCCGAAAAGCGTGCTATCGGACAAGCGCTCAACGAACTCAAAAACTTTGCTACCGACAAGATAAACGCACTCCGCGAATCGCTCGAAAGCGCCGACACCGTCGACACTTCACTCGACCTCAGTCGCACTGCCGCTCCCATGCCCCTCGGCTCGCGTCATCCGCTTTCTATCGTACGTGGCGAAATCATTTCTATTTTCTCGCGCCTAGGCTTCACCGTAGCCGAAGGTCCCGAAATCGAAGACGACTGGCATGTATTCTCTTCGCTCAACTTCGCTGCCGACCATCCCGCACGCGACATGCAGGACACCTTCTTTATACAGAGAAATCCCGATGTCCTGTTACGCACCCACACTTCTTCAGTTCAGTCGCGCGTCATGGAGCACACTGAGCCACCTATCCGCATCATCTGCCCCGGACGCGTTTACCGCAACGAAGCCATCTCTGCGCGTGCACACTGCTTCTTCCACCAAGTCGAAGCCCTCTACGTCGACGAACACGTTTCTTTCGCCGACCTAAAGCAGACACTCCTATACTTCGCACGCGAAATGTTCGGACCCCAAACCAGCATACGCCTGCGTCCCAGCTACTTCCCTTTCACCGAACCCTCCGCCGAAATGGATATCTCATGCAACCTCTGCGGTGGTAAAGGATGCTCTTTCTGCAAAGGCACCGGATGGGTTGAAATCCTCGGTTGTGGCATGGTCGACCCCAACGTTCTCGAAGCATGTGGAATCGACTCAAAACGCTACAACGGTTTCGCTCTCGGCATGGGTGTTGAGCGCATCACAAACCTCAAATATCAAGTCAAAGACCTACGAATGTTCTCCGAAAACGACCGTCGTTTCCTCGAAGAATTCCAGAGCGCTCGATAATTGGCGCGATTCATCGCTCTTAGAGCCGACAAATGACCATAAAGCAACGATACGACCGTGCGCTGGCATGGTTCGCCGAAACCATGCCGGCTCCCGCTACAGAACTCAACTACGAGACGCCTTTTCAGCTTCTCGTAGCTGTGATTCTGTCGGCACAATGTACCGACAAACGCATCAACATGGTCACTCCGGCTCTATTCGCCGCCTTCCCCACCCCAGCCGACATGGCCGCCGCTACGCCCGACGATATATACCCGTACATCAAAAGCGTTTCATACCCAAACAATAAAGCGCGCAACCTTGCCGGTATGGCTCAGGCTCTCACCGAACTATACAAAGGCGAAATTCCTTCCGACATCGGACAACTCCTCACCCTCCCCGGCGTAGGGCGAAAAACGGCAAACGTCATCCTATCAATCATCTTCGACAAAGCTGCTATAGCCGTCGACACCCACGTCTTTCGCGTCAGCGAACGCATCGGACTCACTACCGATAGTCGCACTCCGCTCGAAACGGAGCGCACTCTCACGAGCCACATCCCCGAACACCTGCTCGCACGAGCCCACCATTGGCTAATACTACATGGCAGATACATCTGCAAAGCCCGTCGTCCGGAATGCCTCGACTGCGGACTCACCGATATCTGCCGTTACTATCAAAAATCATCTGCTAAATCCACTACGGCATGAGACACCTCACCGACACTCAGATAAAGACCGTCCTACAATTCAGTCGCTACGCAATTGTTGGCGTCCTAAACACCCTGATTACCCTAATCGTCATCTTCATTTGCAAAGGCATTTTCCACATCAACCCATGGGTTTCAAATGCGTTAGGCTACATCGTCGGTTTCATCAACTCATTCATGTGGAATAAAATGTGGGTCTTCAAATCCCACAACCAGATCATCAAAGAAGCCGCTAAATTCTGCATTGGCTTCATTCTCTGCTACGGTCTGCAACTCCTTGTCACTTGGACACTCACCGAGCACACCGGCATCGGCGGCCTCAACTGGAATCTACCGGGATTCACAATCAGCGGATACGCCTTAGCCACTCTTTTGGGCATGATTTTCTACACCCTCGCCAACTTCATTTTCAACCGCGCTGTCACATTCAAGTGAGCCACGTCGTCGAAAATATAGTTGCCCGAGCCATTGCCGACCACAACCTGCTACCCGAAGGTCGCAACACGCCCGTCATAGCCACTCTCAGCGGCGGCGCCGACTCTGTCGCCCTACTCGCGGCACTGACTTCGCTCGGCTACAATTGTATCGCTGCACACTGCAACTTCCACCTCCGAGGCGACGAAAGCATGCGCGACTGCCGACACGCTCAAGCCATTGCCCGACAGCTCGGTGCTCAATTCCGAATGATTGATTTCGACGTCGACAGCCACCGTGCCACACACGGCGGATCAATCGAAATGGCATGCCGCGAACTACGATACCACTGGTTCAGCCGACTCAAAGCCGAAACCGCAGCACAAGCAATTGCCGTAGCCCACAATGCCGACGACAACACCGAAACTTTCTTCCTAAACCTCCTCCGCGGAACATCTTTAGCCGGACTCACAGGCATGGCTCCAAAAAGCGGCGATGCCATCATACGACCCCTCCTCGGCTGCCGACGAAAACAAATCGAAGACTACCTCGACTCACGAAAACTCTCCTACATCACCGACAGCTCAAACCTCGAAAACGAATTTATGCGCAATCGCCTGCGCAACATCATCCTGCCGGAGCTACGCAAAGCATTCCCAAACACCGACCGAGGCATCGCCACCACAATCGCCGCGCTCGCCGAAAACGAAATGCTCTACCGTCAATACATCGACGAAAAGCAAACCGTATACGCACCCACAGGACAAACATTTCCCATCGACATCAACGCCCTCATAGCTCGCGAAGCTCACTCCGCCACTCTCCTCCTCTACGAATGGATTCGACCACTCGGATTCTCAAAACAGCAAGCTGCCGACATCATCGAATCTTCACAAAAATCCGGACTCACATTCACTGCCGGCGACACAACTCTCCTACTCAACCGAGGGATACTCGACCGCTACTCACAGCCCGCCGTCGACCTCGCCTCACGCATCTCCTACACCGAAGCGCCACTCTCCGAATTTCGTCCGACACGCAACCCCGACATCGCATTCTTCGACGCCGCCATTCTCCACGATGGACTCCCTATTTCCGTACGCCGATGGCAACCCGGCGATCGCATGCGCCCGTTCGGAATGAAAGGATCTCGCAAAGTCAGCGACATTTTTTCCGATGCAAAAATCCCCGTCGACGAAAAATCCGACATCCCCATTGTCACTCACGGACATGACATCATATGGATTGCTGGCGTAAAAACCTCAGCTCTCCACCCCGTCACTCCTCAAACACGCACCATCGCAATTTTCCGACTCTCCTGACCGCCAAGTTCACTTGACATCAGCTCCAACTTCCCGCGCATATTGGCACATTGGCTGCTGATATTCTACTCATTCATATTCAGCGCCAAACCAATAGCATTAACTCACCACTTACTTGAAAGCACACCATACTCTATAAGCCCCCTCATTCTTTTCTCTTTTAGCTCTTTCTTTCGTTTCTTTGTTGTATCTTTGTCGGAAATGAACAGAAAAGGCAAACTTTATTTCCGTTACGGCACTATGGGTTCTGCAAAGACCGCTTTGCTTCTAACCCAAGCCTACAACTTTGAAGAGAGAGGCATGCAATACGTATGCCTCAAACCCGTTGTCGACACTCGTGAAGGACACAACGTCATCCGATCGCGCATCGGCATCGAGCGCGAATGCAAATGGATTTACGACGACACCAACCTTTACCAACTCGCCCAGGAGCTTTTCGAAGAAACGCTCTCGGTCATCGACTGGTTTTTGGTCGACGAAGCGCAATTCCTTACTGCCGAGCAGGTCGACCAGCTCGCCCTCATTGTCGACGACTTCGGTAGCAACGTCGTTTGCTACGGACTGCGCACCGACTTCCGAAGCCACCTCTTCGAAGGATCTCGCCGACTTTTCGAAATTGCCGACACTATCGACGAAATTAAATCCACTTGCACTTGTGGACGCAAGACTATCGTCAACGCGCGTATCGACCACAACGGCGACATCGTCGACGAAGGTGCACAAGTCGAAATCGGTGGCGACGACCGCTACATCGCTGTTTGCCGCAAATGCTGGCGCAACAAACGCATCGAAAAAGCCGGCCGAAACTCACTCCCTTTTGACGAACTTTCCAATCGATGAACATTCGACTCGCTTCCATCGTTCTGCTCGTAATGTCGCTATCTGCAGTTGCGTCTGCGGCAACATTCGACAACGAAACCATACAATACAAAGTCCTCTACAAATGGGGACTTATCCACAAACAAGCCGGAACGGCAACGCTCTCACTGAAAGCAAAAGACAATGGCAGTAGCTACCACGCCACTGCCATCGCGCGTTCTGCCTCTTGGGCCGACCGCATATATAAGCTCCGCGACACGCTCCACACCACGATGAACCGCGACCTTTCTCCTCTACGCTACGAGCGCATAGCACACGAAGACGGAAAATACTCTCACGACATCGTCACATTCTCGCGAACCGGCAACAACGTCCTCGGACACTGCCAACGATGGCGACGAAACAAAAAAGATACCACCACATCCATCGCCACCACCGACCTCTCCGCGCAAGGCACCACCGTCGACATATTCAGCTCTTTCTACTATCTCCGCGCTCTCCCGTATCAGTCTATGACGCCCGGCACCACTCGCGTTGTCAATATCTTCTCTGGCCGACGAAAAGAGCTTCTCACATTCACCTACGTCGGACAGACATCTCTCAAAATCAACGACCGCGAACACCAAGTCTATAAAGTCCTATTCAAATTCACCTCCGACGGCAAGAAAGAAAGTTCCGACCCCATCGAAGCGTGGGTATCAACCTCTCCCGGCCACATTCCGCTCAAGCTCGTCGGCAAATTGAAAATCGGACAGGTACAGTGCATATACACAGGATTATAACCCAATTTCATCTCTATGATAAAAAAAATTTTCACCGCCATTCTCCTGATGGCGGTTGTTCTTCCTATTATGTCATCAAACAATCGAAATAAAACAATTCGCCTCAAAATCGTCGCCACCACCGACGTCCACGGCAACTTCTTCCCCTACAACTTCATCACTCAACAACCCTGGGACGGAAGCATGGCGCGCGTAGCGGCATTTGTCGACTCGATCCGCAATGCTGAGGGACGCGAATCTGTCTTACTGCTTGATAATGGCGACATTCTGCAAGGTCAACCCACGGTTTACTACTACAACTATATCGACACCGCAGCATCCCACATTGCCGACGACATCTACCGATTCCTCGACTACGATGCCGCCACCATTGGCAACCACGATGTCGAAACAGGCCATCCCGTCTACGACCGCTGGATTGCCGAATCGCCCATACCGGTTCTCGGTGCCAACGTCATCGACACAGCTACCGACCGTCCATACCTCAAGCCCTACACCGTCATTTGTCGTGGCGGACTGCGTATCGCCGTCCTCGGACTTCTCACTCCGGCAATTCCCGCATGGTTGCCGCAAGACATCTGGAGCGGACTTCGATTTGACGACATGACCGAAACCGCAGCCAAATGGATTCCTATAATCAAAGAAAAAGAAAATCCCGACCTCGTCATCGGACTCTTCCACTCCGGACGCGACTACTCGCGCAAGACCGCCGACTACATTGAAAATGCCTCTCTCCACGTTGCCGAAAACGTCCCCGGACTCGATGCCGTTTTCTTTGGCCACGACCACCAACGCTTCGCTCAAAAAGTCAACACCCCCGACGGCCGACAAATATGGGCGCTCAATCCGGCCAACAACGCTCGCGCCGTTGCCGTTGCCGACATTTCTGTCTCTTTCGACAACCGCGGACTCATCTCCGACAAGCATATCGAAGGTTCCATCGTCGACATTGCCGACATCACCCCCTCACAGTCATATCTCAATCGTTTTGAAAGTCAGAAGAATGCCATCAACGAGTTCGTCACTCGCAAAATTGGCGTTTCTACCGACTCCATCACCACTCCCCCTGCTTTCTTCGGACCTTCGGCTTTCATACAACTGCTCCACGACCTTCAGCTCGAAATCTCAGGTGCCGAAATTTCCCTCGCCGCTCCGTTATCTTTCGACTCCGAAATTGCCAAAGGCGACCTCACCGTGAGCGATATGTTCAAGCTCTACAAATACGAAAACATGCTCTACACTATGGAGCTTACCGGACGTGAGATTAAAAACTACCTCGAAGAATCCTACGCTTTCTGGACAGCTCAGGTCGACCCAGACGATTCCGAAGCCCATCTCCTCCTGTTCGCCTCCGACAGCCCCTCTCTCTCCGACAATCGCCTGAAAAATCCATCCTACAATTTCGACTCCGCCGCAGGCATCAACTACACCGTCGACATCACCAAGCCTAAAGGACAGAAGATTACCATCACAAGCCTTAGCTCGGGCAAACCCTTCGACTTCAATCGCCGCTACTCGGTGGCGCTCAATTCCTATCGTGGCAACGGTGGTGGAAATCACCTCACCTCTGGTGCCGGAATCCCTCAAAGCGAACTCGCCTCACGCATCATCCGATCCACAGACAAGGATCTGCGCTACTATCTGCTCAAAGCCATCGAAAAGCGAGGTGTCGTACGTCCGCACATCGACCGCAACTGGCGCTTCATTCCCGAAGACATTGCCGCTAAGGCCGCCGCTCGCGACAGAATGCTCCTATTCGGCCCCGGAGCTTCCAATGAGCAGAAATAACCCTCCTTTTTTAACAACTATTTCGACGCCCTCCTTGCGCCGTCCGAAGAGTTTTTCATACCTTTACGCCGATTTATATTAATTCCGACACCTTACAAGAAGCCTCACTAATGTCGAAAGTAAGCAGCGATACCGAAACAACCGAACTGATTGCACGTCTGCGCGAGCCGGCTACATGCCGTGCTGCTTTCGGCGATGTCATTAAGCTATACACCGAGCAACTCTATTGGCAGATTCGACGAATGGTGCAAGACCACGATGATGCTAACGACCTTTTGCAAAACACGTTTATTAAAGCGTGGTCTTCCATCGAAAACTTCCGAGGTGATGCTCGACTATCCACGTGGCTCTACAAAATTGCCATCAACGAAAGCCTCACTTTCCTTGAAAAAGAGCGAAAACGTCTCAACGTTCCTATCGACGACGAGTCGCAGATGCTTAAAACCATCGAAGCCGACCCCTATGTCGACGGCGACGAAATCGCGCTCGAACTTCGTAAAGCCGTTGCTACTCTACCCGACAAGCAGCGACTCGTTTTCAATATGCGCTACTACGACGAGATGAAATACGAAGACATGTCCGCCATTCTCGGCACTTCGGTGGGTGCGCTGAAAGCTTCATACCACCTTGCCGTAAAAAAAATCGAACAATATTTTTCATCTATCGATTAAACCTAATACCATTTAAACTGTCAAATTAGCAAATGAAACACGAAGATATACTCACCACGGCTAATCACAAGAGCGGAATGACTGTCCCGCCCGACTACTTCGCCGACTTTTCTGCGAAGATGGCTCAAGCTTTACCAGAACAACCGTGGGAAAAAGAACCCCGGATTATGCCGCGAACCTTCTGGCAGAACGTTCGCCCATACATCTATATGGCAGCAATGTTCCTCGGTATCTGGTGTATGATGAAAATATTCGACCTAATGCAGCCTACTTCCGACATGACTATCGACAACAACTCTGTCATGACTGCCGCGGTCAACAACGAAACCTTCTTTGAAAATTACATCGTACCAACTGTCGACGAAAGTGCTCTACTCGACGACCTTTACGAAGAAGGCTTCGACTCCTCCGATTTTGAACTTTAATAAGTCCTCTCAATCCACTTTCTCATGATACGTAAATACATCTCTTTCATTTTGTTCTTAGTCTTTACTACAACTTCTGTAGTTGCTCAAGGACCCGGAAATGGTGGCAATCGCCATCGTCAGTGGCTTGAAGAAATGCGTCAACTGCGCACAAACTTCATGGTCAACGAGCTTGAGCTGACTCCCGAACAAAAAGAAAAATTCGTTCCTCTATACCAGAACATGACGATCGAATTAGAAAAGGTGACAAACGACACTCGATCCATGGTTTTCACTATTGCAAAAAAAGGTGCGGCGGCCACCGACGTCGAACTTGAAAAAGCTTCTGAAGCCGCATTCGAATGCAAAGGAAAAGAAAGTGCCATCGAAATGAAATACTTCAAAAAATTCAAATCCATTCTCACTCCGCGACAGCTGTTCAAATTCAAAAATGCCGAACAAGATTTCTATCGGCAACTGATTGACAAGCGCAAGCGAAACAACAGAAGGAGATAACTAAACTTTTTTATACTGAGGGGTGTCTTTATGATACCCCTTTTTGTTTTTGAGGGTTTCTTATTCTAACTTTATTTTAATAGCCCACCATGCAAACCACAATATTGCGCCATATCGCCTCTCTCATCATATTTACGGCAATATCTCTCTGCGGAGCTGCTTCTCTCAACGCAGCCTCTCACCCCGACTTCGCATACCCCAAAAAGGTCACTGCCAATGCCGAAAAGCGATTATCGGCAGCACGCGCATCGGGCAACGATATCGCCGCGATACGCGCCCTCATGGACATCGCTTTGGCGCAACAAGCCATCGGCAACGAAAAGCTGCCCCCCATCGTCAATCGCATTGGTGAGTTCCGCGACTCTGCGTCATCCCCCTCAACACGCGCCATCCTCAATCTCCTTTTAGCCGATATTTACAGCGACATCTATCAAGCCGGAAAATACAAGTACGACCGTCGCGACCTCCCATCTCACCCCTACCCTGCCGACTATAATGAATGGAGCGGACTGCAATTTCGCATACGCATCGACTCGCTCTGCTCTGCGGCTCTGTCCGATTTCGCCACCCTGCAAAAAATATCCATAACCGACTATTCTTCAATCATTTCAACCTCTCGCACCACCCTCCCCCACTTCCCGACGCTCTACGATTTTGTTGCTGACTTCACCATCCGACTTCGCAAGCGTCTCACTCCTTTTAGCAATCTTTTCTCCACGGCATACCTCTCTCCTGCTCGCGCTTTCATCGCCTCGCCTAAGTTAGCACCGGGCTCGGCAACTGCCACTGCTGTTCTCGACACATATGCTCAATGGCTAAAGTTCCACGAAAACGATATCGCCCCATTCATCAACGTCGACTTGATGCGACTCAACACCGTAGCTCTCGGTAGCTACTATTCTCTCAGCCAAAACACTTCAAAAGAATACATTAAGGCACTTCGCGACCTCTTCCTCAAATACTCTGATTCCGAATATTCTGGCGACATCCTTTTGGCTATCTACGAGCACTATCTGCGCTACGGCGATTTACAGACCTCGGATGCCGACACTCGCTGGCTATATTCGGATATAAAATCCAACATTAGCCGTTTTCAGGCCTACCATCGCATCTCCTGCCTGAAAAATGCACTCGATGCACTCTCTGCCGAGTCTTTCACTGTCGAAGTTCCTACAGCAATAGTTCCGGGCAATGAATTTCCATTACATATCAGCGGACGCAATTGCCAAAATATCATCATCGACATCTACCGTCTCACCGACCGTTCCTACTCAAAATCCACCAACGTCCGATTTGTCCGCAAGTCTAATGATTTCCAGCTGATTAAGTCCATCTCGCTCCCCCTCCCCAATTCCATCCCGTTTTCCGTCGATACCGTCCTCCATACTTCGCTTGACACCGAGGGAATATACATCGCCGTACCGCGCAAAAATACCTACCGCGAGTATTACAGCAAGATTTACTGCTCTTCACTCGCCCTCGCCTGTCAGCGCATTGATAGTCATGCGCTTATTGCTCTGAATCCCCTCTCGGGCGCACCGATTCCCGATGCTGACATAATGATTATGCAGCGCAACAATCGCTCCGACTCATGGACTCGTAAGGGAGCCACCGATGCCAACGGTTTTTTCAATCTCACCGAAAGTGGAGCTGTCAATGCTATCGCCACCAAAGGAAGCGACCGTTTTTCGCGACCGATTCATGTCTATATTCCTGAGCCTGCCACTTCCGCTACCGATACAACAGCAGCAGTCTACACCGATCTCACCATCTACCACCCGGGCGATTCTGTCAGTTGGGCTACTATACTATACTCGGTTGATAGCAACAGTCGCCGTCTTCTTGCTTCACAACAAATCACTGCTACTCTCTACAATGCCAATGGTGTCAAATCGGCATCTGCACAATCTGTCACCGACCGCTACGGCAGAGCCTCTGGCTCTATACTGCTTCCCGAGGGAGAACTGACAGGCAATTACCGAATAGTCATATCCACATCCGAGAATAATAGCATCTGTGGTACTGTGCGCTTTATGGTATCCGACTACAAGCTCCCTACATTCAAGGTCGAAGCTAAGGATATTGTTAAAAACTCTCCGAAAAATGGGTATATCACCGTATCTGGACGCGCAGTCACATATTCAGATATGCCGATTTCAGACGCTGCCGTACGTCTTGACTTGTCGGTTGCTCAACGACAATGGTGGCGCATGTCAAATGCCGTTTCGTTTTACTCTGTCGAAGCCACAACCGACAGCAATGGTCGATTCTCGATTACCATTCCTGACGAAGTTTTCGAAGCATCGCCTGCTCCGCATGGCGTATTCTCTGCTCGCATCGAAGTCACATCCGACTCGGGCGAGAGCCAACAAGCATACGCATCATTCTCGCTCGGTTCCGAATATGAAATCATCGCGTCGATACCATCCGACATTGATGTCAGCTCTGTCACACGACTTGATGTAAAAGTCATCAACACTGCCGGACTCTCTGTCGACAAGACGGTCGAATATTGCATTCTCGCCAACGGCTCCGACAGCATTGTCTGCCGCGGTTCTTTCAACACCCTTCTTCCGGAGGTCAACTGGTCTGACATTGCCGGCGGTCTCTACGACATCCGTTTCTCCCTCCCCTCCGAAGCCGACTCGGTTACCATAAATTCGGTTGCTCTTTATCGACCTTCCGACAAGCGTCCGCCTATCGACTCTCCGGTATGGGTTCCGACAGGAGCAGCTTCAACTGTCGAATGTAATGACAAAGGTGAAGCGACTTTGATTTTCGGAACTTCAGCTCCGGAGACCCACGTTCTTCTCACCCTCTCGGCTTCTGGACGCATCATCCAACAGCGTTGGCTCAAAAAGCCTCCAGGAGTCCACAAATTACTGATTCACACCCCATTCACTACTTCTCGCGCCACCCTCACCCTCTCAGCCACTTACAATCTCAAGTCATCCACCGGAAGCATCACCATTATCAATCAGGCGAAGGAAAAACGTCTTGACATAATTACCGAATCTTTCCGCGACCGCATCTCTCCGGGCTGTAGCGAAACGTGGACTTTCCGCACCGTCAACCGCGACAGTATCGACACTCCGTCTGCCATAATGCTCGATATGTATAATGCTGCTCTCGATGCTCTCTCTCCGGCACAATGGCGTTTCAATCCACGGACGCTCCCCTCTCCTCACTACTCTTTCACGGCGCCGAATCTCAACCTACGCGCTCATGCCTCGTTCTTCGCTGATCGTCGCCATCTCTCGTGCGATGACATTTCCCAACCGGAATTTGCTCTTTATGGCCGCTCGTTCAATCCTCACACAGCTTACATTGAACGTAGCTCTTTCACGCTCCTCGGAAGCTCACGAAATGCTAAGATGGCAACTGTAGCAAATACCGATACGGCTGTCGAAGAATCTGTCGCTGAAGTTGCCGAAACTACTATATCCGACGATACTGATACCGGTACTACTTCCGAAATACCCACTGCCCAGTTCAATTATCGCGACAGCGAAGTGCCACTGGCTTTCTTCCGTCCGATGCTTGCTACGGATGCCGATGGACGACTCTCTTTCCGCTTCATAGCTCCAGATGCCAACACTACGTGGAAGTTCAATGCCATCGCATTCACCGACAGCCTTGAGACCGCTGAGTTCTCTGCTTCGGTTATTGCTAATAAGCCGATTATGGTACAACCCAACCTTCCTCGCTACCTTCGCATCGGTGATAGTGCCGAAGTACGTGCTTCGGTTATGAACAACTCTGATTCTGCGGTTTCTGTTGTCACTACCGTCGAGATTTTCGACCCGATTGACTCGCACATTATCTCTTCCAGCGACACTACTATGACCATTCCGAGCCATCAAAGTGCCGTTGTCACCACCCTCGTTCCCACTCGACAAGACTCCCCCTTTGTTGGCTATCGCATAAAGAGTACATCCGGTCTATTCGCCGATGGTGAACAGTCGCTCATTCCGCTACTTCCGTTCACCACTCCCGTCATATCGACCACACCTTTCTACTTCAGCCCCGACTCTACATCACTATCTCTGAGTCTCCCACCCATGAAGCCAGATGCTTCGGTAACTTTCCAATTCTGCGAAAATCCGATATGGTATGTCGTCACGGCTCTACCGGGACTATCTACCGACCAACCGACTACAGCTCCTGATGCTGCCCGCGCCATCTTCTCGACAGCTATAGCCGAAAAGATTCTACACGACTACCCCGTCATTGCCGATGCTATTCGAAGTTGGACAGCTTCTGACCGCTCCGATTCTACTCTGGTGTCGATGCTGCAACGAAATTCCGAGTTGAAATACTTGTTCCTAAAATCCACTCCGTGGATGCTTGATGCCGCTTCCGATACTGAGCGAATGCAACGTCTTGCCTTGCTTTTCGACTCTCAACGCATAGCTACCACCTATTCCGAATGTATTGCTAAGCTTCGACAGCTCCGTTGCGCCGATGGTGGATTTGCATGGTCTTCATTTTACTCCAACGAATCTTCTTTATGGGCAACAACCACTGTTATGAGACTACTTGGACGTCTTAATTCGCTATCCGCACTCCCCGATAACAGCGAGCTGCAATCGCTCATATCTCCGGCACTTTCAATGATAGAATCTAAAACTGCAAAACTCTATCGTACAACGCCAAAGGCCGACTATACAGATTTTTCCATCCTCCTCTATTTATGGCCCGACCATCGCCGTACCGCTACCTCCGCACGGATTGTTGCCACAACGGTTCAACATTCAGCCTCTTCGTGGAAAAAATTCGACATTCGTCGCAAGGCCGAAGCCGCTATCCTTCTGGCCAATAACCACTACACCTCCACCGCACGACAAATTCTGCATAGTATGCGAGAATATGCCGAAACATCACCAACTAAGGGTATGTGGTGGCCATCAACCAACGATTCCTACTCTTCCACGCTCCAACAGCTTTCAACAAGTGCCGCCGCTCTCGAAGCTTTCGCCAAAATCGAACCGCAAAGCAGCGATATTGATGCTATCCGTCAATGGCTCATCTTGCAAAAAGAAACTCTCAATTGGGGTAAATCTGCCATAGCCTCCGACATCATCACATCACTTCTATCCACCTCTCCTCGATGGATTTCCACAGCCTCCGATGCCACTATCACGACCGATACCGACACAATCGCCGTTACCGACCGTTACTTTGGCTATGTCAAAACCCCACTCCAACCGACGGCGCACATTTCTATCTTCCGTCGTAGCGACACTCCTGCCTACGGAGCTGTCTATTGTCGCTACACTGATTGCATTACTAATGTTCAGCCTCAAAGTTGCGAAGCCGCAAGTATTGAGAAGCACATCTACCGTCAGCACAATGGCGAATGGATTGAGACTGACACACTTGCAGTGGGCAATCGTGTACGCATCGAATTGACGGTTCGCACTTCTCGCCACCTATCCTACGTCACCATCTCTGACGACCGCGCTGCTTGCCTCGAACCAATCGAACAACTACCCTCCCCGCTTATCTCCGAGGGCATCCGATTCTACCGCGAAAATCTCGATTCTTCTACCCGAATTTTCGTCACCGACTTGCCTCGTGGCTCCTACCGTCTGACCTACGACATGTGGGTAAACAATGCCGGCTCTTTCACTTCTGGCTTAGCGACCATTCAGAGCCAATACGCTCCTCAGATTACAGCCCACTCAGGTGGCTCCATTCTTACCGCTATGTAACTTCCAAAATTAGCCACCATCAAAAAAAATAGCAACATACTATATTTCAATCAAATAACATTTCAATAGAAAATATTTGTGTTAAAATACGCAAAAAGCACCCCGAAATATTTGCATAATTCATCCAGACACACTACCTTTGCACCAGTTTTTCATGGTATTAGATTTAAGGTAAGAAGATTATTCGTCGTGACGACGAGTAATTTTTTTTATTTTAAACAATTTTGTTCCTAAACACACCACTCTGGATAAAAATTCCACACCCTTCAAATACACTTGTTGAAATCCCAACAATTTGCTATTTTTGTAGAAATTACACAAACAAGTAAACCCATTATTTTACTCCATGAACATACGCTCATTTTCAATCAAGCGTTTTCTTGCCATGATTCTGCTCGTTGCAGTCACAGGTGCAACAGCATGGGCTGAGAAAACCTCGTTCTCAAACGAAAAATTGTACCAAATCCTTCTCGACGCTTACAGTCAATATGCCGTCAGCCAGACCGCGGCAAAATCAGTTGGCATACGCATGGCCGACAAGAAGGACCCTCAGCAACATTGGAGCATCACCGAACTTTCAGGTAGCTTCCGCATCATCAATGCCAAAACCAACTTGGCTATTCGTTACGAAGGCTCTCGCATCGAACTTGGTGCCAACAATGGTTCCGATGAAGCTCAGCTCTGGAAGATATCCGATGGCTTCATCTCTCCGACCAACAAGCCCGGCTACGTTCTCTCTGCCGATGGTGAAGGAAACCTCATCCTCGTCGAAACAGCAAACAAAGACAATCAAGGCGCAAAATTTGCTTTCGAAGATATTTCTGCCAATGCCAAAGCAGCTAATGCCGACGAAGCGCGACGCGCCAACTATTGGGAAAACGAAACCATCTTTGAAGAAAACAAAGAACCCGGTGTTGCCACCTACATGCCATACCGTAGCGAAGCTGCCATGAAAGCCGACAAGGAATACTATCGTACTCCGTGGACCACTCCTGTCAACGACCGCTTCCTCACCCTCAATGGCACATGGAAATTCAAATTCGTTCCCGAACCATCACAACGTCCGATGGACTTCTGGAAAGAAGGCTTCGATGTTAGTTCTTGGGACAACATACCCGTTCCCTCCAACTGGGAAATGGAAGGCTACGACAAGCCAATATATGCAAACGTAGAATACCCCCACGCAAATACTCCGCCGTTCATCAATGCTCGCAAGGGATTCAACGATGGCGGCAAAAACTACGGCATCAACCCCGTAGGTTCTTATGTTCGCGCTTTCGACCTTCCGAAAGGCTGGATCGACAACCGCACTTTCGTTCACTTCGGTGGCATCTACTCTGCGGCATTCGTTTGGGTCAACGGTCAATATGTTGGCTACACTCAGGGTGCCAACAACGTCACCGAATTCGACCTCTCGAAATACCTCAAAGCCGGACGCAACTCGATTGCCGTTCAGGTATTCCGTTGGAGCGATGGTAGCTACCTCGAATGTCAGGATATGTTCCGCATGAGTGGCATCTTCCGCGACACATATCTCTTCAACGTTCCCAAAGCTGCCGTTCGCGACCACGTGATTACAGCCTCCCTCACCGACAACTACACGAAGGCCGATATGCACGTCGACCTCACTATCGACAACCGCGACAACCTCAAAGGCTCACGCGAATTTGTCATCAAACTCACCGACCCGAAGGGTTGCCCCGTAGCAGAGCGCAAGATTTCTCACGATCTTGCTTCCGGCAATAAGGTCGCAGCCGACTTCCACCTCGACAATATTCTTACTTGGACTGCCGAAACACCAAACCTATACACCGTCGACATTATCCAACGTCGTCCGGGTGGTGCCGACGAAATGGCATTCTCCACCAAGTACGGTCTCCGAGAAGTCAAGATAAAAGGTTCTAAACTGCTCATCAACGGCAAATCCGTTCTCCTCAAAGGAGCCAACCGCCACGACACCGACCCGATGTACGGACGTGCCGTCCGTACCGAGTCTATGCTCCGCGACGTTATGCTCATGAAGCGAAACAACCTCAACACCATACGCACGAGCCACTATCCTAACGCCGCTCGTATGTATGCCATGTTCGACCACTTCGGTCTTTACACTGTCGACGAAGCCGACCTCGAAGACCACGCCAACCAATCTATCTCCGACATGCCGTCATGGATTCCCTCATTTGTCGACCGCATCGACCGCATGGTTCTGCGCGACCGCAACCACGCTTCTGTCGTAATGTGGAGTCTTGGCAACGAAGCCGGCAACGGTGAAAACTTCGCTGCATGCTACGAAGCTGCACGCAAGCTCGACGACCGTCCCATCCACTACGAAGGCACTCGTGCCGACAAGCCCTACGGAGGAAGCCGCTTCTCTGATTTCTACTCAAAAATGTACCCCGGCATGAAGTGGATGAGCGAAAACACAAGCGGACTCGACAAACCTATGTTCATCTGCGAATACGCTCACTCTATGGGCAATGCCATCGGCAACCTCTCTGAATATTGGAATGCCATCGAAAATTCCGATGCCACAATCGGCGGATGTATTTGGGACTGGGTCGACCAGGCCATCTACGACCCCCAGGAAATGAAGAAGGGCATCTATCGCCTCCACACTGGCTACGACTATCCCGGTCCCCATCAGGGCAACTTCTGCTCTAACGGCATTCTGCTTCCCACTCGCAGTGAAGAGAGCGCCAAACTCGCCGAAGTCAAGACTGCTCACCAATTTGTTAAGTTCCGTCTGCTTGGCATCGACCAGGCCACCAACACCGCTAAAGTCAGCGTACGCAATGCCTATGTATTCCGCTCGCTCGACGACATGGATTTGCGCTACACCGTACTTGGCAACGGACACGTAATCGATGGTGGAACCATCTCCCTTGCTGGCATCAACCCCGGCGACAGCATCATCGCCACAATCACACCGAAGACCGACCTCAAGCAGGCAGAAGCCGACGGTACTGAAATCTTGCTCAACCTCAACGCCGAGCAGATTAGTGCCACCGAATACTCTCCCGCGCGCTTCTCTGTAGCTCATGCTCAATACGAACTTGTCACCCGCGGCACTCTCCCCTCTCTCAAAGCCGAAGGAAAAACACTCTCTGTTAGCAACAAGAAAGGCATCACCACCGTTAAGGGTAAAAACCTTTCAGCAACATTCGACAACGCCACCGGACGCATCACTACTCTTTGCATCGATGGCATCGACATGATTGCCGACAACCTCGGTTTCATCTACGACAACCACCGCTGGATTGAAAACGACCGCTACACCGACACTACCAACGGGCTCGACTCGATAGGCTCAGTCAGCGTCCGTAAGAAAGGCGGTATAATCACCGTAAGCACTGTTCGCGGAGGTAGCAAGTGCGCCACTCAAATCGACTACATCTTCTATCCGCAAGGCATCGTCGACGTAAAAGCCACATTCGACCCCAAGACCGACAAGCTACGTCGTGCCGGACTCGTTTGTGCCATCAACCCGATGCTCAACAAAGTCGACTACTACGCCAACGGCCCTGTTGAAAACTACGTCGACCGCAAGGACGGCACTCTCGTAGGTCGCTACTCAGCTACTGTCGACCAAATGCCCGTACAGTACGTTAAGCCTCAGAGCACCGGTGGTCGCGAAGGTCTGCGCGAGCTCTGCCTCACCGATGCTTCTGGTCGTGGCATCAAGATCGAAACCGAAGGTCAGGCAAGCTTCTCGATTCTCCCATACACCGACGAAGACCTCATGAACGCGCTCCATCATTGGGACATGACTCCTCGTCCTTACAGCGTGCTCCACATCGATGCTTGGACTCGCGGTGTCGGCAATGCCTCTTGTGGTGCCGACGTCGACACACTGCCGATTTATCGCGTTCCAAACAAGAAAATGACCTATACATTGCGTATTTCTACACTCAACTAATCCACACAATCCTCTATACTGAACGGCCGCCCCTACAAGCGGCCGTTTTTTTATGTATTTTTTGTATCTTTGTCAGCAATGAAAAGTCAGAATCCAACCACAGCCACACCTCTGCGTATTGTAGCTTTCGGAGCGGGCAACCGTATGAACAAATATCTCCACTACATTCTCGACAATCCGTCGAGAGCGCGCCTTGTTGCTGTCGTCGACCCAAACCCACTGCGGCGTAATAAAATGGCCGACTTAGCCGACATCCCTCTCCACTGTCGTTTCGTCTCTGGTACCGACTTTTTCAATTCATCCATTGATGCCGACGCCGCTTTCATTTGCTCACCCGAAGAGAAGCACTATCCCCACGCCATGCAAGCCATCAGTCGCGGACTCCACGTGCTTCTCGAAAAGCCCGTTGCCCAATCGCTACGCCAATGCGTCGAAATTGCCGACGCCGGACGAGCCAAAGGCGTCAGGGTCGGCGTTTGCCACGTCTTGCGCCACCACCCCTACTACGAGAAAATGCACCGACTTGTCTCATCTGGCTCGCTCGGACAAGTAATCTCCATTTCCCATCGCACATGCGTAGGCATCGACCGAGCTACACACAGCTTCGTACGCGGAGCCCTCAGCCGACAGCGCATCACCAACCCGATGCTCATCACCAAATGCTGCCACGACATCGACTTCCTCCTATGGCTTGCCGGTGAAAAAGCTGAAAAAATCAGCTCTATGGGTGGACGTCGGTGGTTCCGTTCTGAAAATGCACCCTTAGGCTCCTCAAAGCGTTGCATTGACTGCTCAATCGAATCCTCATGCCCATACTCCGCCGTCGACCTCTATCGCAACCGTCGCAAATGGATTGACAACTTCGATATCCCGGCCGGCATGACCATCGACACCGTCATCGAGCACGAGCTGCACAATGGCGACTACGGACGATGCGTATTCCATTGCGACAACGACGTTGTCGACCGACAGACTCTCTCGCTCGAAACCACAAGCGGCATTGTCATCAATCTATCCATGGATTTATTCACCCCCGGCGACCTGCGTGAAACTCGCATTTGTATGACGGAGGGAGAGATTTGTGGTAACGAACTGTCAATCACCGTCAACCGCCTTCGCCCGCGCAAACAGGAAACTTTCGATTTCTCATCCACTCTCCATGCCCCACTTCACGCCGGAGCCGACATTAAGATTGTAGCCCGGTTCATCGACGCAATAAACCATCCCGACCTCCCCCTCCTCACCGACATATCCGAAGCGATCGAAAGCCATCGTATATGCTTCGAAGCCGAGAGCCATATCAAAAGCCCCTCCAATACATAAAAAGCCACGACTATTCCAAATTTTCGGAATATTTATTAACTTTGCGTAGTGTTATAAAACATAGCTGTATAATGATTAAGGACGCACTCGACAAAGTAATGGCTGAAGACATGTCGGCTATATGGACAGATCTCTCCAACGAAGAGAAGCGCATGATTACCGACAACTTCACTCTTCATCACTTCAAGAAAAACCAAGTTATCTACGCCGAGCGCGACGAGCCTGAATACTTATGGTGCCTTCTCAAAGGCAAAGCCAAGCTATACAAAGACGGCGTTGGCGGACGCCAGCAGATTGTCCGACTCATTCGCCCCGTACAATACTTCGGCTATCGCGCCTACTTTGCCCGCGAATCATACGTTTCCACAGCTATGGCTATGGAGCCGTCCACTCTCGGATGTGTTCCTATGTCGATTGTCGAAAGCCTGATAAACAGCAACAAAGCCGTTGCTTGGTTCTTCATCCACGAACTTTCGCTCAATCTCGGCAGCTCCGACACACGCATCGTCAACCTCACACAGAAGCACATCCGAGGTCGCTTGGCAGAAGCACTGATGGTACTCAAAGAGCACTACGGATACGAAGACGACGGCATCACTCTCCGCATCTACATGGCTCGCGAAGACCTGGCAAACCTCTCAAATATGACCACGTCCAATGCCATCCGCACTCTGACTGCATTTGTCAACGAGCGCATCATCGTTGTCGACGGACGACAGATAAAAATCATCGACGAGCCCACGCTGAAAAAGATTAGCAAATTCGGCTGATTCTCAATCATCATGAAACAACAGCAAATTCAACAGCGCATAGCCGACCGACTCGGCATTGCGTCGCTCAACCCCATGCAGGAAGCGATGCTCGCTTCCGACGACAGCAAAATAGTACTCATCTCACCTACCGGTTCTGGCAAGACTCTCGCCTTCGCCTGCCGACTGATACGCTCGCTTCGCCCACCGTGTGGTTCAGTGCAAGCCATCGTCCTTGCTCCATCGCGCGAACTTGCTGTTCAGATTGCCGGAGTCATCCGACCGATAGCCGAAGGATATAAAACCGTCGCTTTCTACGGCGGTCACTCCATGCTCGACGAAACCGCTTCGGCTTCCGTCACCCCCGACATCATCATAGCCACACCGGGACGACTGCTCGACCACATTCGTCGCTCCACCGTCGACATATCCGACGTCCACACCATCGTCCTCGACGAATACGACAAGATGCTCGACCTCGGATTCACCGACGAAATGCGCCGCATACTCTCCCATGCCGCCACTCCATCACTCCGCATCCTCACCTCGGCCACCAACCTCGCCGACCTCCCCAAATGGGTAGCCATGGACGGCCACACCACCATATCAGGTTCTTGCAATGCCGAACCGCGTAGCCGAATGGACATCGTCGAAATCGAATCCCCCTCACGCGACAAACTGCAAACCCTTATCGACCTCCTACACTCCCTCCCCGACGGCAAAGCCATCATTTTCGTCAACCATCGTGAAAGTGCCGAGCGCGTCCACCAAGCCCTCCGCAAAGACCGACTGCCGGCCGGACTTTACCACGGCGGACTCGAACAAGCCGACCGCACAACGGCACTCGACCTCCTCGAAAACGGAACTACTCCAATACTCGTAGCCACCGACCTCGCCTCGCGCGGACTCGACATCGACGGCATCAGTGCCATCATTCACTACCACATCCCTCCCACACGCGAAAGCTGGATTCACCGCAACGGACGCACCGCACGTCAGCAAGCCGAAGGCACAGTATTCGTCATTCGCTCCGAAGCCGACACCATGCCCGACTACATCGTCACCGACCGTCCATACACACCCTCCGGACACTCCGACTCTCCCATCCGATCACACTGGGACACCATCTACATCCAAGCCGGAAAAAAAGAAAAAATATCCAAAGGCGACATAGCCGGATTTTTCATGGCTCAAGGCGGACTCGACAAGACTCAAGTCGGGCGCATCACCGTCCGCGACCATAACGCCCTCGTTGCCGTACCCGCCGGAATGGCATCCACACTGATCGAACGCACCTCTTCCGCCCGACTCAAAGGTAAGAAAATCAGGATGTCACGTCTTAGATAGCACACATTCCCCTATCGTGTGCCATTCGTTAAGCATGTGTTAAATATACTCACATTGCAAAAAGTTTAACTACATTTGCATCTATAACAAGAATGGTCAAAAGCCATTCTTCCTACCGAAACATATATTTTTAGTATGGCAAAAAGACAAGGAGCTGTAGAAATAAATGCTGAACGCTGCAAAGGATGCGACCTCTGCGTGGTTGCCTGTCCTGCCGACGTACTCATGCTCCAGCCCAAAGAAGTGAACAACCGCGGCTACCACTTTGCATTCACCGTCAACCCCGACAAATGTATCGGATGTGCATCTTGCGCACTCGTTTGCCCCGACGGATGTATCGAAGTCTACCGCGTAGTTGAAAAATAAAAACACTCCTCAACCACACCACATCAATTCAACAAAGGATTCAACCTCAGATATGAAAGAAGAAGTCAAACTGATGAAAGGCAACGAAGCCATAGCACACGCTGCCGTGCGCTACGGTGTCGACGGCTATTTCGGCTACCCCATCACCCCGCAGAGCGAAGTCCTCGAAACCCTCGAAGCTCTCATGCCGTGGGAAACCACCGGTATGGTAGTCCTGCAAGCCGAAAGCGAAGTCGCCTCCATCAACATGGTATATGGCGGGGCCGCACTCGGCAAAGCCGTTATGACATCATCATCAAGCCCGGGCATTAGCCTGATGCAAGAAGGACTTTCCTACATAGCAGCTGGCGAGCTCCCTGCTCTTGTAGTTAATGTCATGCGCGGAGGTCCCGGTCTCGGCACAATCCACCCCTCACAGTCCGACTACTTTCAAGCCACTCGCGGAGGCGGACACGGCGACTACCACTTCATCGTACTCGCACCTGCATCTGTTCAGGAAATGGCCGACTTCGTTGGACTCGGTTTTGACCTCGCTTTCAAATATCGCACACCGGCCATGATTCTCGCCGACGGCATCGTCGGTCAGATGATGGAAAAAGTTGTCCTCCCTGAGCAACGTCCGCGACGCACTCCCGAGCAAATAGCCGAGCAATGCCCGTGGGCTGTTACCGGACGACCTGCCACTCGCAAGCCAAACATTGTCACAACGCTTGAGCTCGACAGCGCCGTAATGGAGAAAAACAACGAACGTTTCCAGCGCACATACGCAGCCATCGAAAAAGCCGAAGTGCGCTATCAGGAATACTATACCGACGACGCCGAATACCTCTTCATCGCTTTCGGTTCAATAGCTCGAATATGCCTGAAAGCCATCGAAGAAGCTCGTGAGAAAGGCATTAAAATTGGCCTCATCCGACCAATCACCCTTTGGCCCTTCCCCTCAAAAATCATCAGCGACTTCGCCGACAAAGTCAAAGGCATTCTCGTTGTCGAACTCAACGCCGGACAAATGATTGAAGACGTCCGACTCGCCACACTCGGACGCACTCCCGTACACCACTTCGGACGTATGGGCGGCATTGTCCCCGACCCTGCGCAAGTTCTCGACGCATTCCACAGCCACTTCCCCGAAGCTGGGGCTAACATCTAAAAACTCGACGACCATGCAGCTCGAAGATATCAAGAAACCCGAAAACAAGATATACTGCAAGCCCTCGTTACTCAACGACAACCACATGCACTACTGCCCCGGATGTTCCCACGGCGTAGTCCACAAACTTATCGCTGAAATACTCGAAGAAATGGGATTGCAGCACGACGCCATTGCAATTGCTCCCGTAGGCTGCGCCGTTTTTGCCTACAACTACATCGACATCGACTGGATTGAAGCCGCTCACGGACGAGCACCTGCAGTTGCATCAGCCGTTAAGCGACTCGAACCGTCAAAACTCGTCTTCACATATCAAGGCGACGGCGACCTCGCCGCAATCGGCACCGCCGAAACAATCCACGCCGCAAACCGCGGCGAAAACATCGCCATCATTTTCATCAACAATGCCATCTACGGCATGACTGGCGGACAAATGGCGCCCACGACACTCGAAGGTATGGTCACTGCCACCACACCCTACGGCCGTCGCGTCGACCTCAACGGATTCCCGCTAAAAATCAGCAACATTCTCGCCGAGCTCCCCGGCACTTGCTACGTCACCCGTCAGGCCGTCCACACCCCTGCCGCCGTACGCAAAACCAAAGAAGCCATCAAAGCTGCATTCCGCAACTCCATGGAAGGTCGTGGCACATCTGTTGTCGAAGTCGTCAGCACATGCAGCAGCGGTTGGAAAATGACACCCGCAAAAGCAAACCAATGGATGGTAGATAACATGTTTCCGGCATACCCGCTGGGCGACCTTAAAAACACCGCAAAACAATGAAAGAAGAAATCATAATAGCCGGTTTCGGCGGTCAAGGTGTCCTATCTATGGGCAAGATTCTGGCCTACGCCGGACTAATCGACGACCTCGAAATCACTTGGATGCCCTCTTACGGACCCGAACAGCGAGGTGGCACGGCAAACGTCACTGTTATCCTCAGCGACAGCCCAATCAGCTCCCCCGTACTCAATAAATTCGACACTGCCGTAATACTCAACCAGCAGAGCCTCGACAAATTCGAAAATACCGTCAAACCCGGTGGTACTCTCATCTACGACTCCTACGGCATCCACCGACTCCCACAGCGCACCGACATCAACGTTTATCGCGTCGACGCAATGGAAGCCACATTCGACATGAAAAACGCCAAGACATACAACATGATTGTCCTCGGCGCACTCCTCAAAATTCGACCACTCGTATCAATCGACAGCGTCATGGCAGGTCTGAAAAAAGCACTCCCCGAACGCCACCACCACCTGCTGCCACTCAACCGCGACGCCATCGTCAAAGGCATGGAATTGGTCAAATAAACCACACCGTCTACCCACAAAACCCACTCATAAAAAGCGAAATTTTGCAACGAAAAAACATCGTTGTTCAAAAATTTCGCTTTTCTTCTTGTTTTTATTGCAAAAAAACAGCTACATTTGCGGACGTATAAAAACTATAGTTTAATAATTATCTAATCAAATTTATCATGGCATACGTAATCTCTGCTGACAGCTGCGTTGCTTGCGGCACTTGTCTTCCTGTTTGCCCCGTTGAGGCTATCTCTGAAGGCGAAACTTACCACATCGATCCCGACACTTGCATCGAATGCGGTTCTTGCGCCGAAGTTTGCCCCAGCGAAGCAATCGCTCTCTGATTGCCGTTATAAATCGCAATTTTGACAAACTCTACAGGCGACTGCCACTTCGGCGGTCGCCTGATTTTTTATTAACGCCATGCCCAATTCCACCCCTCCGCGCCACACCCTCTCAGAGCGCCGCGGTGCCATAGTCCTCGCCGCAATCCTCATCATATTCTGTGCCGTCATCCTATACAATACCGACGCATTTCTACCACCCAACCCCTCGCCTACAGCCACACAAACACCCACCCAACCCGAACTCACCGCTGCCGAAGCCGACAGCATTCTTCGCTCACACCACCGTCGCACCGACACCACCGCCACACGAAAAAAGAAAAAAGCGCCACAACGCAAAGCCCCCGTCCCACCCTCACGCAACCACCTCGACGAACCGATATCCACCTCAACCCATCACGCCCCGATTTGCAATTAAACAGATTTATCTGTAATTTCGCAAACAGCAAATTATACATCCTAATATGTCTGCATTCAAGCCCTTTTCGCTCCGTTTAGGCGAACGCATGCTTCTCATTGAGCGTCCGCAAATAATGGGCATCGTCAACGTCACCCCCGACTCATTCTTCTCCGGCTCGCGAACATCCGATGCTCTTTCCATATCCCGACGCGTCGAAAAACTGATTGCCGAAGGAGCCGACATGATCGACATCGGAGCCTATTCAAGCCGACCCGGAGCCGACGAAGTTTCACCCGAAGAAGAAACTCTGCGACTTCAGCGTGGCATGAAAGCTCTTCGCGAAGTCTCACCCGACATCCCCGTTTCCGTCGACACCTTCCGCGCATCAGTTGCACGCAGAGCAATCGAAGACTTCCACGCCGACATCATCAACGACATTGCCGGCGGGCTCCTCGACCCCGACATGCACGACACCGTAGCATCACTCTCCGTACCATATATACTGATGCACATGCGTGGCACCCCATCCACCATGCAAAGCCTCACAGACTACCCCTCCGGAGTCGTCGCCGGCGTCATCGAAGAACTATCCCACCAAGTCAACTCGCTTCAGCAGCGAGGCGTTGCCGACATCATCATCGACCCAGGATTTGGATTTGCCAAAACCCTGCAGCAAAACTATCAACTCATGGCAGGTCTCGACGCACTCCGACAAGCCTTCGACCGACCAATGCTCATCGGCATTTCGCGCAAATCGATGATAACAAAAGCACTCGGCATAGCCACCGACGAAGCACTAAACGGCACCACCGTCCTCAACACCATATCACTCCTCTCAGGTGCTGCCATCCTTCGCGTCCACGACGTCGCCGCCGCACGACAAGCCCTGACACTCACATCCCTCCTCAATCAATAGCCCAGCCATGCCTCCATTTTCCATCAAAGACGCATTCGACATCGCCTTAGCCGCACTCCTTCTATTCTACCTCTACCGCATAATGAAGGAATCCGGCACACTCAACGTATTTTTCGGCGTCCTCGCCTTCATCATGGTATGGGTCATAGCCTCGCAAATATTAGAAATGAAGCTGATTGGCACCGTGCTCGACAAGATTGTCAACATCGGTCCCCTCATCCTCGTCATCATATTCCTCGACCAGATTAAACGATTCCTTGTCGAACTCGGCGACCACAAGCGATGGCGATTCCTGCGCACACTGTTCCGCCACGCAAAAGACACCAACGCATCCCACGCACGCCGACAGATTATCCCCATCGTCTACGCCTGCATGAACATGGCAAAAACCAAAACAGGCGCACTGATAGTCATCGAACAAGAAATATCGCTCGAAAACTACGAAAAGTCAGGCGACATCATCGATGCCAACATCAACGCACGACTCATCGAAAACATATTCTTTAAAAACTCACCACTCCACGACGGAGCCATGATTATTGCCCACGACCGCATCAAATCGGCTGGATGCATACTACCAGTAAGCCACGACCGAAACGTCCCACGCTCACTCGGACTACGCCACCGCTCGGCATTAGGAATCTCGCAAGCCACCGACGCTTTCGCTATCGTCGTATCCGAAGAAACTGGCAATATTTCCGTCGCATACCGAGGAGTGCTATCAACACGACTCTCAACCACCGAACTTGAACGGCGACTTTCGCAACTCATTCCCGACGAATAGGCTGGCAAATTTTGCCGTTACGCGATAGATTTGTAACTTTGTGCTCCGTTGGGCATATGCCATATTTCGCAATGCCTCTACGGCGTAAATCATTTCATTATGAATATTTCTTATAATTGGCTTAAGCAATACATCGACCTCTCCCTGACTCCTGAAGAACTATCCGACGCCCTCACTTCAATCGGACTTGAAACAGGAGGAATCGAAGAAGTAGAAAGCATCCGTGGCGGTCTGCGCGGAATCGTCATCGGCAAAGTACTCACATGCACCGAACACCCCGATAGCGACCACCTCCACATCACCACCGTCGACCTCGGCGACGGACAGGCCACACAGATCGTCTGTGGCGCGCCCAACGTAGCAGCCGGACAGACCGTAGTTGTTGCCACCGTAGGCACAACACTCTACGACGGCGACAAAGAATTCAAAATCAAAAAATCGAAAATCAGAGGTGTTGAATCATTCGGCATGATTTGCGCCGAAGACGAAATTGGCGTTGGCACATCACACAACGGCATCATCGTCATCGACCGTGAAGTTAAGCCCGGCACACCTGCTGCCGAATTCTACGGACTCACAAGCGACCACGTCCTCGAAGTCGACCTCACACCCAACCGCATCGACGCTGCTTCTCACTACGGCGTCGCTCGCGACATAGCCGCCTGGAGCAAATTCCACTCCACACCCCTCACACTCCGCCGTCCCGAAGTCGACACATTCAAGTCCGACCGCACCGACGGAGCCATAAGCGTTGAAGTAGCCGACCACGAAGCATGCCCTCGCTACTCAGGCATCACAATCCGCGGCGTCAAAGTCACCGAAAGCCCGCAATGGCTCAAAGACCGACTCACCGCAATCGGACAGCGACCCATCAACAGCATCGTCGACATCACCAACTACATACTTCAAGGCTTCGGACAGCCAATGCACTGCTTCGACCTCGCTAAAATCGACGGACAGAAGATTATCGTTCGCAAATGCGACGAAGGCACACCCTTCACCACACTCGACGGCATCGACCGCAAGCTCTCAGAAGCCGACCTCATGATATGCTCGGCATCAAAACCCATGTGCATTGCCGGCGTATTCGGCGGACTCGACTCAGGTGTCACCGAACAAACCACCGACATATTCCTCGAAAGCGCGTGGTTCAACCCCACATCAGTGCGTCGCACCGCACGCCGTCACGGACTCTCCACCGACTCATCATTCCGCTACGAACGCGGCACCGACCCCAACTTCACAGTCTACGCCCTCAAGCTCGCAGCACTCCTCGTCAAAGAAATTGCCGGTGGCGAAATCTGCGGCGACATCATCGACATCTACCCCAACCCCGTAAGCCCCTACGAAGTCAACCTATCATACGACTACGCACGCTCACTGATTGGTAAAAATATTGCCGACAACGAAATCGACGCCATCGCACAATCCCTCGAAATCGAAATCGCCGGACGTTGCGACGACGGAAGCGTCAACCTCCTCGTCCCCACATATCGCGTCGACGTACAGCGCCCATGCGACGTAGTCGAAGACATCCTCCGCATCTACGGATACAACAACGTCGAAATCTCATCAACCGTCCACTCGTCGCTCTCATACGAATCTGAAGCCGACGCCGACAATCGACTTCGCGAAATCATCAGCGACCAGCTCACCGCATGCGGATTCAACGAAATCCTCAACAACTCGCTGACAGCCGAAGCCTACTACGAACACTCCGAACAATACCCCATCGACACATGCGTACGCCTCCTCAACCCCCTGAGCAACGAGCTTTGCCTCATGCGTCGCACACTCCTCTTCGGTGGTCTCGAATCACTCGCTCACAACATCAACCGTCGTCTTGACAACCTCCTCATGTACGAGTTTGGCAACGTTTATCGACTCAACCCCAACGCTGAATCGACCAACGAAAAGCCCCTCGCACCATTCTCCGAAGGATCGCGACTCGGCATCTGGATGACAGGCAACCTACGACCCGGCAACTGGGCACGCCAGGCACAACCCTCTACAGTCTACGACCTCAAAGCCATCGTCGAAAACATCCTCACTCGCCTCGGCATCATCGGTGGTGAAATTAAGTTCACACAAGGCACATCTTCGATTTACGCCGCATCAATCGACATCACCACACGCTCAGGCAAACTCATCGGCAACTTTGGCATCATTTCCAAAGCCATCCTCAAGCAATTCGACATCAAGCAAGAAGTATTCTACGCCCAGCTCGACTGGAAGCAACTCGTCGACATGTCTGTTCGCCACAGCGTCACCTACACCGCGCTCCCCAAGACCCACCCCGTCAAGCGCGACCTCGCTCTACTGCTCGACAAATCCGTCACAATGGAACGTGTCGATGCCACAGTTCGTGAAGCCGAGCGACGCCTACTGCGTTCTGTCGAACTCTTCGACGTTTACGAAGGCGAACACCTCCCCGAAGGCAAAAAGAGCTACGCCATCGCCATCACTCTTCAAGACAACGAAAAAACGCTTCAAGACAAGCAAATCGACGCCGTCATGAAGAAAATCGTCACAAACCTCCAAAACAAACTTGGAGCAACACTCCGATAACAAAAAATCAAAAACATAACAACTAAATACAATCTCACACAATGGGAAGAGCTTTTGAATACCGCAAAGCCAGAAAACTGAAACGATGGGGCAACATGTCGCGCACATTCACCCGCATCGGTAAAGAAATCACCATCGCTGCAAAAGCCGGAGGTCCAGACCCAAGCACAAACCCCCGTCTGCGCGCACTCATGCAGAACGCCAAAGCAGCAAACATGCCCAAAGACACCGTTGAACGCGCCATCAAAAAAGCCACCGACAAAGACGCCGGCGACTACAAGGAAATCGTTTACGAAGGATACGGTCCCTTCGGCATCGCTATCGTAGTTGAAGCTGCTACCGACAACAACACTCGTACCGTTGCCAACGTTCGCTCTTACTTCAACAAACACGGAGGCAACCTCGGCACACAAGGCTCACTCGCTTTCATGTTCGACCACAAGAGCGTCTTCAAAATCAAACCCAAAGAAGGTGTATCTATGGAAGACCTCGAATTCGAACTCATCGACTACGGCGTTGACGAACTCGAAGCCGACGAAGACGAAATCGTACTCTACGGTTCGTTTGAGGACTACTCAAACATTCAGAAATACCTCGAAGAAAACGACTTCGAAATCGTTAGCTCTGAATTCGAGCGCATACCTCACGAACTCAAAGACGTAACCGACGAACAGCGTGCTCAGCTCGAAAAACTCCTCGACAAATTCGAAGAAGACGAAGACGTGCAAAACGTATTCCACAACATGCGCGAAGCTGACTAACACATACTGCTACAATACCTTGCCGGCGACTGCAATATTGTAGTCGCCGGTCTTTTTTCTACCTGGCAATTTCAACCGTCATCGATTTGGCAATTTCAAACAGAATGACTAACTTTGCCTAAGAATCATGTAACAACCGAGTCGACAATCGACCGTAGCATTGGGGTCTCGCCCGTTAAGGGGTCGGGATTCCTTAATTTTTTCTTATCATCAAATAATACCCCTCGCGACAGCACTTTAGTCCGAATTCGAACTTTAGTGTTGCCCCTCAAACAATCGAAAACAAAAAAAATTACCATTATGCCAATTACCTACATGACCAAGGAAGGCTATAAGAAGAAAATGGAAGAAATAGCCTATCTCGAAACTGTGAAACGTCCTGAAATTTCTCACGCCATTGCCGAAGCTCGCGACAAAGGCGACCTCTCTGAAAACTCAGAATACGACGCAGCAAAAGAAGCTCAGGGCATGCTCGAAATGAAGATTAGCCAGCTCAAAGAGCTCGTTAGAAGCGCACGCATAATCGACGACAGCAACCTCAACAACGAAGAAGTCCAGATTCTAAACTGCGTGAAAATCAAAAACGTTTCAAACGGCATGACCATGGAATACACTATCGTTGCCGACTCTGAAGCAAACCTCAAAGAGAAAAAAATCGGTTCAAGCACACCAATTGCACAAGGTCTGCTCGGACACAAGCTCGGCGAAATTGTTGAAATTAAAGTTCCCGCCGGACTCATGAAATTCGAAATCGTAGAAATCTCTTTCTAAAAAAAACATATACATCAGTCTATGGCTACAATCTTCACCCGCATCATCAACGGCGAAATTCCCTGCTACAAAATTGCGGAAACAGAGCGTTTCTTCGCTTTCCTCGACATCAATCCCGTTGCGCCCGGACACACTCTCGTTGTCCCCAAGCACGAAGTGAGCTACCTCTTCGACCTCGACGAAGAAGAATACACCGCGCTCGAACAATTTGCTCGCCGCGTAGCCCTCGGACTGCGTGAAGCCATGCCATGCAAGCGCATCGGATCGGCAGTGATTGGGCTCGAAGTGCCACACGCCCACATCCACCTCATTCCCATCACCACTGAAGCCGACATGGACTTCCACAGCAAAAAGACACTGCCGACTGAAGAGATGGAAACCATCTGCGCTAAAGTCAGCGAAGCCGTCGCAAAATACATCTAATTTACATACACAACTACTTAAACGTCAACCATTATGAAGATTCGCAAATTTATTTCTGCACTTCTCGCCTTCGTCACTTTGGCTGGAGTTACCACTTCATGCAACTCCGACGACACCCCCTACACATACACCTCCGTACCCCCAATCTACCTCTACTTCTCTGTAAAAGACCAGTTTGGCACAAATCTCCTCCGCCCCGAAAGCATGGGCTCATTCATCGGTCAGCCAATGACTGTATCTTTCGAAGGACAGACCACTGCCATCGCCACAGGCACATCAAACAGCAATCCTTCCTCAATGATCGGCTCGCGCGCCTACACCCCCAAATGGTACGGTGGATACATCGCCTACATCCAGCTCTCGCAGTTAGTCGAAGCTGAGCCATACATCATCGTTGGTGAAATCGACGGAGCAGGCAAATACACCAAAGAAGTAACTCTCACCCTCCCAAGCGGTGATTACGTAGTGCGCATCGAAAATGATGTTCGCCTCGAAAACGGACAACTATCAGGCACTCGCGACTTCTACCTCAACGACGTCAAGCAGTCCGACGGATCATCGCTCTTCAAAATCGTCGTACCAAACACCTCCATGGACAATTAAACTCGCACAATCTGCACATTTAATAAAGAGCGGGTCGGCTGCATTAGTGCAACCGACCCGCCTTTTTTGTTTCATAAAATTGATACCTTAAAGAACAAGTTCCATATCCACCACACCAAGCAGACGGCCAAATTTCCGACCCACCCCCTTAAAATGCGAAACCTGCTCAAATCCCAACTTCCCGTGCAGAGCCACACTCGCCTCATTATCGTCAGTAATGCAAGCTATCAACACACCCACGCCATCCTGTCTGCACTCCGCGATTAGTCGCTCCATCAATCGCATTCCTACCCCCTTATGCCGACAGTCTGGCCTCACATACACCGACGTCTCAAGCGTATGAGCATACGCAGGCCTCGACTTCCACAGATGAGCATAGCAATACCCTTCCACACGTCCGTCATCGCCCACCTCCACCAAAAATGCAGGTCTGCACGACTTCATCTTAGCCACCATGTTGGCAGCATCCACAGCATCGAAATCAAACGATGCCGTAGTATGCGCCACATAGTAATTATAAATTTCTGCTATTTCAGCCCCATCGGCTTCTGTTGCGCAACGTATCATTCCGAAATTATTGATAGAGCCTTACGAGCCATTACTATTTCATCCTTCTGCGCCACCGTGGGATACTTCTTCGTTTCGCGAGTCCACGGCTCCTCCATTGCATAAAAGTCAAGCCACTCGACATCAGGATTATCCCAATTGTTCAAACGATACTCAAACCACTTGCGCCAACGCATTCCGTAGAAATCCTTCAATATTCCGCTCCACTCGCGATGCGAATAATCGTGCAATCCGCCATTATCGGCAGCCACACGAAGACCCCATGTCGTTATCTGCACACGAGCATTATATTCAAACAAATCCTTCTCCTTCGGATTCGACACACACGCTCTTGCCGACTCAATCCACGGGCCCAACATAAATTCCTTACGCGAACTCAGCAATTCATCCTGAAGCATCAAAAGCGACATAAACTTCGACGAAAGCATCATATACTCCTCGCGAGTCTGTGCGCCGGCAAACTTTGCAGCCACCATACGAGCCTTCTCAGCCACAGCCTGACGAGTCACATCCACCAAATCATAGCGATAATTATCATTTCCGCTCAGCGAAGTCGACGCTTCAAGCAGCATACGAGCAGCGCGTATCACATCACCGCCATCATAATACGGCTCTGCATACGCCCACGACGACACATTTGTCGGTTTATCAGTCGGTCGCGAACAAAACACCGACTCCGTAGTTCCCTGCTGGCGATTAGATTCCGGAGCATTATAGACTGTCGACCCCAGCAACTTCCACGCCTCTTCGGCGGCAGACACCTTCGCGCCATATCGTGCACGCGAATACTCTGCCATCCAACTGTCGCGATTCGGAGCAGTTTCACGCCACGGCAACTCGCAGAGCAACTCATACATCACCGGATTATTCTCTATACCCTCCATCGTCAGACCTACGCCCTCCATATACTGCGACTGAGCCTTAGCCTCATAGAATTGGTCTATCAGATACTGAGCCTTACCATGCAATCCCACATTACCGCCAAAATTCAGCAGCATACAGTAAAGCCACGGATGACCGCCAAAGTCATCCTTACGCCACTTCCACTGAGGCACCGACTCCACATGAAGATCAAGAGCCACCACATCATCGCGGTCAAGATCCGCTATCATCTCTCTGCGAGGATTCGCCCCCCAGCACTGCACCACCCATGCCGCATCCTTATTGCCCGCCTTCATAGCCGACATAATAGCACGACCGGCAGCCTTCAAATCCACTCCCTGAGTATTTCCACCCTCATGAAACGGATCCATACTGTAATATTCAGCCTCGCCATAGAGCTTATGCAGCTCCTCATAATACACCTTTGCTATCTCGCCAAACTCCTTTGCATCGGGCGACAAAAACGCCGGACGAATATATCCGCACCACAATCCCGGGTCTGCCACCGGCAGTCCCAGACGTGTTGATGCATCATGAGGCACCATACCCGAATATCCCGCAAGCACAGGCTTCATACCCCACTCACGCATCTGAGCAAGAATACCCTTTTGCAAAACCACATTTCTGTCATACACCTCATCCGAGATTGGACCACCCCAACCCTCCAGATTATTCATCAGCCACCACGCCTGAAACGACGGACCTGCCACAAACGCATCAGCCTCCGCACGAGAATACCCCAAACGAAGCAACACATTGCGCCATACAGCCTCCGTACCGGTCACAGCAAGCGGCATATTTATCCCATGCAGAGCCATCCAGTCTATCTCACGCTGCCAACGCTCAGCATCCCAAAACGCCATCGAATACGAATGAGTACAATAATTCAGATAATACCTCTTATCCATCTTTGTCGAATGACGCTCAACACCGACCACGGCAGGCATACGCACAGGCATCTTTGCCGTCATACCGTTCCACGACAGATGAACACCCGCATAATACTTCAAATACCAGTTCACGCCAACAGCCGCACTCAGATAGCTGTTTGCAGTCACCGTCGGCTTTCCATCCTGCTGCGACAACTCAAAGAAATCCTCTTCCAAATCCTCACCGGACACCTTCACACATATCTTATCCGAAAAGCCCTTATCAATACGCTCAAGCATACCGACAACAGGATTTGCCGCATAAACCGACCGACCGCACCACACAGCAGTGACAGCCAAAAGCAATACTACTAAAAATACTCGTTTCATATTCATGGTTAATATATTGAACCCCAAAATTAATACAAAATCCCTACATTCCCGAACCAAACCCTCAAAACCCCTCATCAAAAAGGCAACTCCCCATAAAACGCCCCACTTTCACCCTCCCGCCGTACCACGCCATCAAACATTTCAGCATTATCCGAATTATTTTCCTACATTTGCATTTAGCTAAAACAAACTATCACTTCACATTTCTAACAACGTATCATGAACCTGAAACATTTTCTTTCAATAGGATTCCTGATGAGTGCCGGAGCCGCATTGGCATGCACCGGACTCATTGCCGCACCGGGCGCAACAACCGACGGTAGCATCATGGCCACATACGCCGCCGACAGCCACACTCTCTACGGCGAGCTATACCATCAGCCCGCCGCCGACCACCCCGCCGGAACCATGCGCAAAGTCATCGAATGGGACACCGGCAAATACCTCGGTGAAATTCCCGAAGTTCCCCACACCTACGCCACAATGGGCAACATGAACGAACACGCCCTATTCATCGGCGAAAGCACTTGGGGCGGACGACACGAACTCGCCGGTACAGGCATCATCGACTACGGATCGCTCATCTACATCACCCTCCAGCGCGCCAAAACCGCTCGTGAAGCCATCGACGTTATGACCGGTCTCGTACGCGACTACGGCTACGCAAGCGAAGGCGAAACCTTCACCATCGCCGACACAAAAGAAGTTTGGATTATGGAACTAATCGGCAAGGGCAAAACCGACAAGGGCGCCGTTTGGGTTGCTCGTCGCGTTCCCGACGACTGCATTGCCGGCCACGCCAACCACAGCCGCATCCATAAGTTCCCACTCAAAGACAAGAACACCCTCTACTCTAAAGACGTCATCGAATTTGCTCGCAAGCAAGGCTACTTCAACGGCAAAGACGCCGACTTCAGCTTCTCTCGCGCATACGCCATCTACGATTCTGGCGCACTACGCGGATGCGATGGTCGTGTATGGGCATTCTACAACAAATACGTCTCCGGCATGGACTCATACCTCCCGTGGATTCTCAAAGGCGAAGGCGAACCCCTGCCCCTTTGGATCAAACCCGAAAAGAAACTCTCTGCCGCCGACATGAAATGGATGATGCGCGACCATTTCGAAGACACACCCCTCGACATGACAAAAGACGTTGGTGCCGGTCCCTACGCCGTCCCCTACCGTTGGCGTCCGCTCACCTACAAAGTCGACAGCATTGAATACACCCACGAACGCGCCATCGCCACTCAGCAGACAGGATTCTCCTACGTAGCCCAGCTCCGCGACAACGCTCCGGCACCCATGCGAGGCATCCTCTGGTTCGGTACCGACGACGCCAACACATCAGTCTACGTACCCGTCTACAACTGCATGCAAAACGTGCCTCACGAATTTGCCCAAGGCAACGGCGACCTCTACAACATCTCTTGGACATCATCCTTCTGGGTCAACAACTACGTTGCCAATCAGGCCTACAACCGCTACTCGCAGATGATTCCCGACATTCGCAAAGTGCAGTGCGCCATCGAAGACTCTATCCAGTCCGAAGTCGACCACTTCTACGCAAGCCTCTCATCGGTAGCTCCGGCCGAAGCCATCGCAACACTCAACGCCCACACATCTTCTTGGGCTGCAAAGAGCGTCAAGCAATACAAAGCCCTCGGCGACTACCTGCTGGTGAAATACCTCGACGGCAACGTCAAGCGCGAAAAGAACGGACAATTTGAACGCACCGAAACCGGAATGCCCGAATACCCCGACTTCCCCGGCTACGACGAGCGCTACTACCGTTCTATTGTCAACGACCCCAACGGTGGCGAACGACTTCGCACCGTAGAAATCAAGCAGCAATGAAACAATTCAACATCGAAGTCCCGGTAACGGTATTACAACGCCACGAGCTGACCGAAATCCAGCTCCGACTTGCCGATGCCGCCCTCGAAGCCACCCATCGCTCATATGCGCCATACAGCCACTTCAGCGTTGGAGCTGCCATTCTCTTGAGCAACGGACAAATCGTCACCGGCTCAAACCAAGAAAACGCCGCATTCCCCTCAGGCACATGCGCCGAGCGAACCGCAGCATTCTACGCCCACTCTGCATACCCCGACGCTACATTTCAAACGGTAGCCATCGCCGCTCGCGACAGCAGTGGTGCGCAGACACCCTACCCGATATCCCCCTGCGGAGCCTGCCGACAAGCCCTACTCGAATTTGAAACGCTCGCCGGCCACGACATTCCGCTTCTGCTTGTAGGAGAGCAAGATATCTACCTTCTCCCCTCCATCCACTCCCTCCTACCCCTCGCATTTTCAGAATTTTAAATTGCAAAAACATTAAATATGCGAGATAGCCACTGATTTCTTTGGCTATCTCGCATTGTTTTCCTACCTTTGCAGACAGAAAATAGCGTCGATTGCCACACGGCTCGACGAGTGGAAAAATTTGGCTGCTTGCAACCACTTCAAAAAAATGCTAAAACCGCACAACGACTTCCACCATATTCCATAATTGAAAATTGGTCTGTCGCCGAGGCTTTAGCTTTGGTGCAGTTCCATTTTTTTCTATCCGTCGACATCCGCCAACACACAATCGACCACAGGAAAATATACGAACTATGACAGACAAAAAAAATTACCTCTTCACTTCGGAATCCGTATCCGAAGGACACCCCGACAAAGTTGCCGACCAGATTTCAGACGCCCTGCTCGACGAATTTCTCGCTTACGACCCTCAATCGCGCGTAGCCTGCGAAACTCTCGTCACCACCGGACAGGTTGTCCTCGCCGGCGAAGTCACAAGCCAATCCTACGTCGACCTCATGGAAGTCACCCGTCGCGTCATTCAGGAAATCGGCTACGACCGTAGCGAGCTCAAATTCGACGGCGACGCCTGTGGCATCGTTTCAGCCATCCACGAACAAAGCCCCGACATCGCCCGCGGCGTCGTTCGCGAAGACGAAGACGCACAAGGTGCCGGCGACCAAGGCATGATGTTCGGCTACGCATGCAACGAGACCCCCAACTTCATGCCGCTCCCCCTCGACCTCAGCCACATCCTCCTCCGCGAGCTCGCCGACATTCGTCGCGAAGGCAAAGAAATGACATACCTCCGCCCCGACTCAAAGAGCCAGGTTACCGTCGAATACACCCCCGAAGGCACACCCGTCAAAGTTCACACCATCGTCGTATCCACTCAGCACGACGAATTCATCACCCCGACCGACACCCTCAGCCAGGCCGAAGCCGACAGCATGATGCAGCAGCGCATTGCCGACGACGTACGCAACATCCTCATCCCGCGCGTCAAAGCAACACTTCCCGCCGAAATTGCTGCAATGATTGGCAACGACGTAATCCTCCACGTCAACCCCACCGGCAAATTCGTAGTCGGAGGCCCCCACGGCGACACAGGACTCACCGGACGCAAAATCATCGTCGACACCTACGGCGGCCGCGGAGCACACGGCGGCGGAGCTTTCTCCGGCAAAGACCCCTCTAAAGTCGACCGTTCGGCAGCCTACGCAGCGCGCCACATCGCCAAAAACCTCGTCGCTGCCGGCATCGCCTCTCAAGCTCTCGTTCAGGTTGCATACGCCATTGGTGTTGCCGAACCCGTAAGCCTATACATCAACACATTTGGAACATGCCAAATCGACGGTCTCTCCGACGCCGAACTGTCCAACCGCATGGCCTCGCTCGTCGACATGCGCCCCAAAGCCATCGAGCGCCGTCTGCAGCTCCGCAAGCCCATCTACCGCGAAACCGCATCATACGGTCACATGGGACGCACACCTATTAAAGTTGTCAAAAAATTCCATTCCAAATACGAACCCGCCAAAGAGATTGAAGTTGAGCTCTTCACTTGGGAAAAGCTCGACTTAGTCGACACCTTCCGCAACGAATTTGGCGTCAACGCCTGAAAATTTTTGCTCCCACACGAAAAAAATGTATCTTTGTGCGTTTATTGCACGAAGGCTACATATCATAGTGCATTCGACGCAAAAATACCAATGGAATAAATAAAAACATAGATATACTTATAAATGGCAACCTTAGAAAAAATCAGAAGTAAATCAGTACTTCTGCTCGTAATCATTGGCGCCGCGCTTATTGCATTCATCATCGGCGACTTTTTCACATCGGGTCGTACCCTTCTCGGCGCCGGAGACACCGTAGCAAAAGTTGGCTCCGAAAAGATCAGCGTCACCGACTTCCAGCAACGTGTTGAACAAGCCAACCAGCAAGCTCAAGCTGCCGGTCAGAAAGTTGACCACGCTATGCTTCAGCAGCAAGTGCTCAACGGCATGATTGCCGAAAAGCTCTTCCAGGAAGAACTCAACGAGCTCGGCATCGTTGTTACCGACGAAGAACTCACCCAAGCTATGATCGGCAAAGCCTCTGCCGGAATCGACAACATCATCCGCCAGCAGACAGGCGTTGAAAGCGCTTCAATGCTCCACGACATGGCTTTCAACCCCGCAAAATACGGCATGAACGAAGAAACTGCTCAGCAGCTCCGCAACTACTGGGTTAGCCTCGAAAAGCAGACCGAGCAGCAGCTCCTGCAGCAGAAGTTCCAGACCCTCTTTGCCGGCACACTCGTTGCCAACGAACTCGACGCTAAAGCAATTTACGACGACAACGCCGCAACCACTCAGGTAGCTTACGCTCGCAAGCCATTCAGCTCGCTCGCCGACAACGACCCCAAATTCGAAGTTTCCGACAGCGAAATCAAAGCCGAATGGGAAAAACGCAAAAATGAATACCGCATTCCCGAAGAAATGCGCACAATCAACTACATCGCCATCGAAATCGCACCCTCTGCCGCCGACGTCACCGCCTCTGAAAAAGAAGTTGAAGACGTTATCGCCGCTCTCAACACCACCGACGACCTCCAAGGCATCGATGGCAAAAACGATTTCGTAGCCGACCGTCGTCGCGTAGCAACCGCCAACATCACCGACGCTCGCCTCAAGCAGTTTGCCGACACCGCAGCTACTGGCAAAGCAGCTATGGTCACCCGCATGGGCAACGACTTCACTCTCGCCAAGCTCTTCTCGCGCAACGCCGAAGTCGACTCTGTAAACATCGACATGATCATGGTCGCAGGTGGCAAAAACTCTATCGACTCAGTTCTCACTGCTCTCCGCGGTGGTCTTTCCATCGACTCTCTCGGTCGCTTCGCCGCCGTTCAGGGTGCGCAGAACGACTTCTGGGTATCAATGCTCGACCCGCAGATTTCCACATACAAAAACGCCCTCTCTACTGCCGCCGTCGGCACATACTTCACTCCCGACACCGCAGCCACACAGGGTGGTATGATTTTCCGCGTCAACAGCCGCAAAGCACCCGTTACAGTAGCCGACATTGCCATCATCAACTACACTGCTGAAGCATCTCCCGCCACTGTCAACACGCTCCACGCAAAATTGCAGGAATTCATCAACGCAAACAACAACGCCAACACATTTGCCGCAAACGCACAGCAGGCTGGCTACCAGGCCATCCCCACCACTGTTAGCGTTTCTACTCCCACCGTGGCCGGCATGACCGACACTCGCAACGTCGTTTCTTGGGCTATGAAAGCCAAGAAAGGCAACGTTTCGCCCATCTTCGGCGACGAACAGACCGGACGCTACATCGTCGCTGCTGTCAACAACATCTACGACGAATTCGTTCCCGCTACCGACCAGCAGGTTAAGCAGCAGCTCGCCACTCGCATCCGCAACAACAAAAAAGCACAGGAACTCATCGCCCAGTACAACGGCAAAGCCACCGACATCGCAGGCTACGCCAAACTCATGGACGTCAAAGTCGACTCTGCTTCTGTCAACTTCGGTCAGATTGCTCCCTTCAATCCCGGATTCGCCGGTGCTGAAGTTGCCACAATCGCCACAGTTTCTCCCAAAGGCAAACTCGTTGGTCCCATGCAGGGCAACAACGGCGTAGTGGTTATGCAGGTTATCTCTGTTGACAATCAGGCTCGCCCCTACAACTTCGACGAAAACGCCATCCTCTTCGGACGCACTCGCGGAGCTCAGGCTATCAGCCAGGCTTTCAACTCTGTTCTCCTCGGCAACCGCACAGTTAAGAACAACCTGCTCGAATTCTTCCAGAACTAATTTCCGGGAAGAAAATCAGACAAAATTATAACACATTATCGACCCGGGCCGCAAATGCTTCACGCATCGCTCGGGTCGATTTTTTATATCATCACACCCAACCGTGAAATCACTTACCGAACTCTATCGCATCGGCACAGGTCCCTCAAGTAGTCACACAATGGGACCACGCTCCGCAGCTACAACATTTGCCGCAAAACACCCCTCTGCAGCTCGATTTGAAGTCACACTCTACGGCTCTCTCGCCGCCACTGGAAAAGGCCACCTCACCGACGTAGCAATACTCGAAAGCCTCACACCGACAGCGCCCACCGAAATCATATGGCAACCATCCACATTCCTACCATTCCACCCAAACGGAATGCAATTTCGAGCCTTCGACTCCGAAAATCACCAACTCGACGAATGGACTGTCTTCAGCATTGGCGGAGGTGAACTCGCCGAAGAAGGTAAACCGCGCATCGGCGGACCCGACGTCTACGACATGTCAACAATGGCCGAAATTCTCGACTGGTGCGAACGAACAGGATGCTCCTACTGGGAATACGTCGAAAAATGCGAATCATCAGCCATATGGGACTACCTCGCCAAAGTGTGGGACACCATGCGACGTGCCGTTGAGCGAGGCATCGACCGCGAAGGAGTCCTGCCCGGACCTCTATGCCTGCACCGACGAGCTGCCACATACCACGTCCGCGCATCCGGCTACAAAAGCAGCCTACAGTCACGCGGACTCGTATTCGCCTATGCCCTCGCCGTCAGCGAAGAAAACGCTTCCGGTGGCGAAATCGTCACCGCACCCACCTGCGGATCTTGCGGCGTACTCCCGGCAGTCCTCTACCACCTCAAGAAAAGTCGCGACTTCTCCGACGCTCGCATCTACCGCGCACTCGCCACGGCCGGACTCATCGGCAACATCGTCAAACACAACGCATCCATCGCCGGAGCCGAAGTCGGATGCCAAGGCGAAGTCGGCGTAGCATGCGCAATGGCAGCTGCCGCAGCCAACCAGCTGTTCGGTGGTAGCCCGGCGCAAATCGAATACGCAGCCGAAATGGGACTCGAACACCACCTCGGCATGACATGCGACCCCGTATGCGGACTCGTACAGATTCCCTGCATCGAACGCAACGCCTACGCCGCCGCACGAGCACTCGACTCAAACCTCTAC
This sequence comes from uncultured Bacteroides sp., assembly GCA_964416545.1. Taxonomy (GTDB): domain Bacteria; phylum Bacteroidota; class Bacteroidia; order Bacteroidales; family Muribaculaceae; genus Paramuribaculum. Next base: position 65,774 of record CAYQEN010000006.1, read on the forward strand.
TCCGCATTCACCGACGGAAGCCACCGCGTCTCATTCGACCGCGTAGTAGAAGTCATGAAGCAGACCGGACACGACCTCCCGTCCATCTACAAAGAAACTGGCGAAGGAGGACTCGCACGCACATGGCACAAATAATCCAAACACAGCCGTCATAGCAATACACACAAACCAAGCGGGGGGATGTTTCACAACGTCCCCCCGCCCGGCTAATAAACCAATCATTATCACATTTCTTGCAATGGAAAAAGTAATTTCGCTATGTACTGATAAAACGCACCACACCGCGTTTTGTTCATTCTAAAGCAAAAAAATTTCCGAAAAGCAACAACGACCTTCCTATTATCCGTCAAAACACAAGGGAACCCCACTACGAGCCCTACCCATACCTACATATCTACACGCTTGATAATGCGAGCCGGATTCCCGGCCACAACAA
>CAYQEN010000006.1:66309-69427 GCA_964416545.1 uncultured Bacteroides sp.
CATACCTACATATCTACACGCTTGATAATGCGAGCCGGATTCCCGGCCACAACAACACCCTCTGGCACATCACAAGTCACAACAGCACCAGCCCCCACCACACTATTCGCACCCACCGTCACACCCGGCAGAATCGTCACACCCCCACCAATCCACACATTATCACCAATCGTCACCGGCTCCGCCCACTCATCACCCGTATTCCGCTCCACAGGATTCAACGGATGGCAAGCCGTATAGATACCGACATTCGGACCGATAAACACATTATCCCCTATCGTCACAGCAGCCTCATCCAAAATCGTCAAATTAAAATTCGCAAAAAAATTCTCCCCTATACAGATATTACACCCATAGTCACACCTAAACGGCTGATTTATATGAAACCGCACACCCGTCCGCCCAAGCAGACCTCTAATTATCTCATCACGAGCCTCCACATCACCCGGTCGCAAATTATTATACACCCACAGCTTCTCACGCGTTTCCGAAAGCAACTCCAAAAATCGAGGATGCAAAGCCTTATAACGTTCACCCGAAACCATCCTATTCCATTCCGATTCAAAACCATTCATAACGTCCTTCATATAATACATTTTAGTGATTAATTTTTCTGCAAAGATAGCCCCTGCAGCCACCCCATAAGCGACCAATCCGCACTCCCGTTTATTAAATCAAGTTAAAACTACACCACTGCGAGAACAATCTCGCGCCCCACCTGTTATATTAGCGTAAATACTACAATAATCATTGTGTTTTTTTCATGGTATTAGATTTAAGGTTAAAAAAGTAAGACGGTTATCGTGAGATAGCCGTCCTGCTTTTTAAACACACCACAAACCGCCACACACCCGAAAATCAAGCAAATCTATTGCCAAATAGAAAATTATAGTTAATTTTGGGGCGTACGTCAGGATTTCAATGACCATAGTCAGCCAAAATCCTGCAAAAACCATGTATAAACCATCAAATCCTTGATTATGGAATTCCCCGAAGGTACCGCAATGCCAGAGCGCGAAGCGGACCAGATGCCTAAAGAAGAAACTGCATTACAGCCCGAGGCTGCAACCCAAGCAGTAGAATGCGAAAGTAAAGTTATCGAAGAACCCGTCGACAAAGCCTCCCTGCTCAATCGGTTGCGCGAAATCGCCGCATCCGACGGACAGCAAATCGACGCCGACGAAGTTGGGCGTATTAAGCGACAATTCTATAGTCTTGAAAACGAAGCATCTAAAGCAAATCTCGACACCTTCATCCTAAATGGTGGAACACCCGAAGACTACGTCGAAGAAATTAGCGCCGAAGCCACTGAATTCAAGGCACTTCTCGCCGAAATAAAAGAGAAAAAAACAGCCGAACGCGAACGTATTAATGCGCAGCTACAGCAAAACAGCCAGCGCAAACGCGCCATCATCGACGAACTAATGTCTATGAGCGCCGACACCGACAACGTCAACCGACACCACCAGCACGTAAAAGAACTACAAGCCGAATTCAAATCCATAGGCGACGTACCGCAAGAAGAAGTCACCGAACTCTGGAAACAATACACCGCAGCCGTCGAACACTTCTACGACCAATGGAAAGTCAACAAAGAGCTACGCGACTACGACTTCAAGAAAAACCTCTCCGAAAAGCAGCTCCTGCTCACCGAAGCCGAAGCTCTCGGAACTGAAGCCGACGTTATCACAGCATTCAAACGCCTGCAAGACCTCCATCAGAAATGGCGCGAAATAGGCCCCGTAGCCAAAGAAATACGCGAAGAAATCTGGAACAAATTCAAAGACGCATCAGCCATCATCAACAAGCGCTACCAGACATTCTTCGAAGAAAAGAAAGCGCGCGAACGCGAAAACGAAGACGCAAAAACCGCTCTCTGCGAACGCATCGAAGCTATCGACATCCCATCGATCAACTCATTTGCCGCATGGAACGACATCACAAAGCAGATAATTGAAGCACAAGAAGAGTGGAAAAAACTCGGATTTGCATCACGCAAAATGAACAACACCCTCTTCACACGCTTCCGCGCCACATGCGACAAATTCTTTGCAGCCAAAGCCGAATACTTCAAAGGAGTCAAAAACTCACTCTCCGAAAACCTCGCAAAGAAAACCGCACTCTGCGAACAAGCCGAAGCCCTCAAAGACAGCACCGAATGGCGAAAAACAACCGATAAAATCGTACAACTGCAAAAAGAATGGAAAACCATCGGAGCTGTCCCCAAAAAGCAAAGCGACGCCGTATGGCACCGATTCATGGAAGCATGCGACCACTTCTTCGAGCAGAAAAAGAAATCCACATCCGACACTCGCAAAACCGAGCAAACAAACCTCAAAGCAAAACAAGCTATCGTTGCTCGACTCAAGGAGCTAAACGCACCTGAATGCACCGCCGAACGCAAAGAAGCCATCGCCGAAATTAACTCCCTACGCGAATCTTGGCAGCAGACAGGCCACGTACCATTCCGCGAAAAAGACAAACTACACGACGAATACCGTCAAATCGTAGGAGAGCTCTTCGACAAATACGACATCCGCGAAAACCGCGCACGAATGGCTACATTCGAATCCTCAATCGAAAAAATCGGATCCGACAGCAACAAACTGATGCGCGAACGCGAACGACTCATGCGAGCATACGAACAACGCCGCACCGAACTGAAAACCTACGAAAACAACATGGGTTTCTTCAATTCAAAATCAAAATCCGGCGAACAAATCGTCCACGAAATGGAACGCAAAATGCAGCGCATACGCCAAGACCTCACCGACATCGAACAGAAAATTGCCGTCATCGACAGCAAACTCGGATAAAACCGCAACACAACAAACACCGATAAAACATCACATCGAGCGCGTCCCCACCACAAAAAAAAAGGGGGGACGCGCTCGACTACTTTATTATATCCAAAACAACACAAAAAATATCCCTAAAGACCAAAACACACAACCCCCAAACACAAAAAAACAACCAAAATTATACCTTTGCCAAAACCCCACCCAACCCCACAACGTTAAAACAAAGACACCCCCACCAAACGCAACATGCATACCCCACCCAACCCCCCGACAAGAAACAACAGCTTAAAAAGAATCAGCAACCTGATAAAAAGCAG
>CAYQEN010000006.1:69527-71389 GCA_964416545.1 uncultured Bacteroides sp.
CCCCTCCCCTCCCAATCCCTACGCCACACAATCGGCCGACTACACCTCCCCGACTCCATCGACGTCGCACGCGCCACAACCACAAACTTCACACAAGCAGCCGCACAAGTCTTCGGAATGAACATCGGACTATGGGCATTCGACCGATACATCCAAAAAGGCCCATACGCCTACATCTCACTCAACACCATAAAAGCCAACCTGAAAAACGGATTTGAATGGGACAACGACCACCTCGGCACCAACATGTTCGCCCACCCTTACAACGGCTCACTATTCTTCAACGCCGCACGCTCCAACGGCTACAACTTCTGGCGCTCAAGCCTATTCGCCATCAGCGGAAGCGCAATGTGGGAACTATTCATGGAACGCGAATACCCCTCCACAAACGACATCATAGCCACACCAATCGGCGGAGCCGCACTCGGCGAAGTACTCTACCGAGCCTCCGACCTCGTCATCGACAACCGACGGCAAGGATGGGGACGACTCGGACGCGAAACCGCCGCATTCATCATCTCACCAATGCGAGGACTCACACGAATCATCAACGGCGAAGCATGGCGACACCACACCACCACCGGACGACAATTCGGAACACCACCCATCAGCGTAGCCATATCTGCCGGAGCACGCATACTCGCATTCCACGACGACAAAGAGCTCACCAAATCCGGAGCTTCAATGCGCATCGACGCCGAATACGGCGACCGATTCGCCGAAACATCACACGCCCCCTACGACTACTTCACATTCCTCATGGAACTAAACGCCATGAAAACCCAACCACTCCTCTCACGCATCGAAATACAAGGACGACTCCTCTCAAGAGCCATCGTCGACACACGCCCACTCAACATGACTCTCGGCATGTGGCAACACTTCGACTACTTCGACTCCGACACCATCAGCCGACGCAACCCACTACACCCACTCGACCCTTGCGTCGTACCATACAAACTCGGCATACCCGCATCAGTAGGACTCGGATCAATGCTTCGATACACCGGACACAAATCATGGCAAATCAACGCCGAAGCACACCTCAACGCCGTAATCCTCGGAGGTATACTCAGCGACTTCTACCGAGTCTACCACCGCAACTACAACTGGGCATCAGGATTCGCCATCAAAACCGCACTCAGCTGGACAGAATACCGCAATCGACTAAGCCTATCCATCAACAACCAATTCTACAACCTATACACATGGAACGGATGGGAACAAAACATCAAATGGTCAATCACTCCCGGTGGAAAACCCGTCAACGTACAAGGCGACGAATCATCAGCCATATTCAACCACCTCGAACTCCGACTCAACTACCCCATCCTACACCGACTATTCGCCACCCTAAGCCTCGACTGGTACCACCGCAACTCATCCTACAAACACTGGAAAGCCATCGACGCCGACGGAACAAACACAATCGTCATCAACCCAAAAATCATCAGCGATCAAATCGGGTTGCAATTTATGCTCACCTACGAAATCTGACCCACAGCCAAAAAATCCGCCGAAAAAACGCCCACAAAAGTTGCACAAAGAAAAAATATCACCTATCTTTGCACTGCTTTAAGCGAAAAAGCGCAAAGCAAGCCCAGGTGGCGGAATGGTAGACGCGCTCGTTTCAGGTGCGAGTGCTGCGAGGCGTGCAGGTTCGAGTCCTGTTCTGGGCACAAATTAAACCCCTTAACTTACTTAAGTTGAGGGGTTTTACTTTTCCTAATAAGCAACCAATAAGCCAACTTTTGTGAGAACAAGGGAGAGACAGGCACCTCGTTGGCAGCCTGATTTGATTGGAGATTAGAATTGTCCGCCATGATATGAAATATTAGCGATTATGGTCGTCGGGGAAATAT
>CAYQEN010000007.1:0-71330 GCA_964416545.1 uncultured Bacteroides sp.
GCTCAACGACGAAGTGTTTGCAATCGATGCCAACGAGCAGATATACGGCATGCTCGTTGGCATCGATTGCAAACACTTCGTCGTTGAGCTGTGCTTTGCGACCGGTGTCCTTTCCTTCTCATTGCCCATCTGGCCGGCCATACGCATGCCCTTGAACACCTTTGCGGGATATGAACAAGCACCGATTGAACCGGGAGCACGAAGACGGTTATGCTGACCGTGAGTCGACTGACCTACGCCGCCGAAACCGTGACGCTTAACGACACCCTGATAGCCTTTACCCTTTGAAGTACCCTGTATGTCTACAAAGTCAGCCTCATTAAAGATACCGTCTACAGTGATAGTGTCACCGAGCTTATATTCGCCTTCAAAACCCTTGAACTCGGCCAAGTGACGCTGAGGAGCTACTCCTGCCTTCTGGAAGTGACCGGCCATAGGCGCTGTGGTGTGCTTATCCTTCTTCTGCTCAAATCCGAGCTGGATAGCTTCATAGCCGTCGGTCTCGACAGTCTTAATCTGAGTAACTACGCAGGGACCCAATTCGATAACAGTGCACGGCACATTCTTGCCGTCGGCACTGAAAACGGAAGTCATTCCGATTTTCTTTCCTAATAATCCTGGCATTTCTCTAAGTTTTTTAATTTGTTTTCTTTTTTCTTCAATTTAAAATCTCACTCGTCTATTAGACCTTGATTTCTACTTCTACACCGCTGGGAAGTTCGAGCTTCATAAGAGCATCAACAGTCTTAGCAGTTGAATTGTAGATGTCGATCAGACGCTTGAACGACGAGAGTTGGAACTGTTCGCGCGACTTCTTGTTAACGAAAGTCGAGCGGTTGACAGTGAAGATACGCTTGTGAGTGGGCAGGGGTATCGGACCACTGATCACTGCGCCGGTAGTCTTCACGGTCTTTACAATCTTCTCTGCCGACTTGTCGACCAGATTGTGATCGTAAGATTTTAATTTGATTCTGATTTTTTGGCTCATATTGTTGAATGTAAGGAATTGTTTACTTCAATAAATCTACGCGACCCTGGCATTCGGTAAGCACGTTACGTGCAATCGAAGAGCTTACTTCGCTGTAGTGAGAGAATGTCATTGTGCTGGTTGCACGACCCGAAGTGATTGTACGGAGTGCGGTTACATAACCGAACATTTCGGCCAGAGGAGCCTTTGCCTTAACGACACGGGCACCGCTACGGCTGGTTTCCATACCTTCCACCTGACCACGACGCTTATTAAGGTCGCTGATCACGTCACCCATGCTCTCTTCCGGAGTTACAACCTCAATCTTCATGATAGGTTCAAGAAGAACAGGACCTGCCTTTTCCGAAGCCTTCTTGAACGCCTGAATAGCACAGAGTTCGAATGAAAGCTGGTCAGAGTCAACCGGGTGGAACGAACCGTCGATAACAGTCACCTTAAGCTGCTCTACGGGATAACCTGCGAGAACACCATTCTTCATTGCAGTCTGGAAGCCCTTCTGGATTGAGGGGATATATTCCTTAGGAATATTACCACCCTTAACCTCGTCAACAAACTGGAGGTTACCATCAAAGCCTTCGTCAACCGGTTCTACGCGAACAATGATATCTGCGAACTTACCACGACCACCGGTCTGTTTCTTGAACACTTCACGGAGTTCAACAGGCTGAGTGATAGTTTCCTTGTAAGTAACCTGAGGACGACCCTGATTACATTCTACCTTAAATTCGCGACGCAGACGGTCGATAATGATATCGAGGTGAAGCTCACCCATACCCGAGATAACAGTCTGACCTGTTTCTTCATTAGTCTGAACACGGAAAGTGGGGTCTTCTTCTGCAAGCTTCTGGAGACCAACGCCGAGCTTATCGAGGTCCTTCTGAGTCTTAGGCTCAACAGCGATACCGATAACGGGTTCGGGGAAGTCCATAGCTTCAAGAACGATAGGAGCATCTTCAGCGCAGAGAGTATCACCGGTACGGATATCCTTGAAACCTACACCGGCACCTATATCGCCGCAACCGATTGCGTCCATTGCATTCTGCTTGTTCGAGTGCATCTGGAACAGACGAGATACGCGTTCCTTCTTACCCGAGCGAGAGTTGAGCACATAGCTACCGGCAACCATATCGCCAGAGTAAACGCGGAAGAATGTCAGACGACCTACATACGGGTCGGTAGCAATCTTAAACGCAAGTGCGCAAAGAGGTGAATCGCTCGACGGCTGACGTACTTCTACTTCTTCAGGATTTGAAGGATTAGTACCTTCGATAGCACCAGCATCAACAGGACAAGGCAGATATGCACATACATTGTTGAGCAAGCACTGAACACCCTTATTCTTGAACGAAGAACCGCAAGTCATCGGCACGAGTTCCATTGCAAGGGTAGCCTTACGAAGACCGCGACGGATTTCTTCTTCTGTGATAGTCGAAGGATCCTCGAAATATTTCTCCATGAGTTCTTCGTCAGACTCAGCGATCTTTTCGAGCATCTTGTCACGCCATTCTTCAGCTTCAGCAACAAGATTTGCAGGAATTTCTTCTACTACATAGTCAGCGCCCATATTTTCATCAGGCCAGAAATAAGCCTTCATGGTAACGAGGTCAACCACGCCCTTGAAAGTTTCTTCAGCACCGATAGGAATCTGAATAGGACAAGGATTTGCACCAAGTACATCCTTCAGCTGACGTACAACTTCGAAGAAGTTTGCACCCGAACGGTCCATCTTGTTAACATAACCGATACGGGGAACATTATATTTGTCGGCCTGGCGCCAAACAGTCTCAGACTGAGGTTCTACACCGCCTACAGCGCAGAATGCTGCAACAGCACCGTCAAGCACACGAAGCGAACGCTCTACTTCAACAGTGAAGTCAACGTGCCCCGGAGTGTCGATAAGATTGATTTTGTACTTATCACCTGCATAGTTCCAGAATGCGGTAGTAGCAGCAGAAGTAATGGTGATACCACGTTCCTGCTCCTGCTCCATCCAGTCCATGGTAGCAGCACCGTCGTGCACCTCACCGATTTTGTGAGTAAGACCCGTATAGAAAAGGATACGCTCCGACGTAGTTGTTTTACCGGCGTCGATGTGAGCCATAATACCTATATTACGGGTAAACTTAAGCTGTTCGTCTAATTTTGCCATAAGTTTTATATATTGGAGTGTGAGAGATCAATGAAATTAGAAGCGGAAGTGTGCGAATGCGCGGTTTGCCTCAGCCATCTTGTGCATATCTTCCTTGCGCTTGAATGCACCGCCCTGATCATTGAAAGCGTCTACGATTTCGGCAGCCAGCTTATCAGCCATAGTCTTGCCGCCACGCTTACGGGCATAGAGAATAAGATTTTTCATTGATATCGATTCCTTGCGGTCAGCGCGAATTTCGGTAGGGACCTGAAATGTTGCACCGCCGACACGACGCGACTTAACTTCCACCTGGGGAGTCACGTTTTCAAGGGCTTTTTTCCAAATTTCGAGCGCAGTCTTTTCCTCATTGGGAAGCTTAGACTTCACAGTCTCAAGCGCGCTATAGAATATTGTGTAAGCAGTGTTTTTCTTTCCGTCATACATCAAGTGATTGACGAATTTAGATACTCTTACATCATTAAAAACGGGATCGGGTAAAACTATCCGTTTTTTAGGTTTTGCCTTTCTCATTTGTTTTTTTACAAAATTGTCGTTTTTTGCTTTGCTTGGTTGCTGCTTCTTTCATCTTCAACAGCCGTACTCTTACGCGCCATTTACTCAACCTTTGAATTAGCCTGCCAATAAATCAAAAACGAAGTTTAATAACTCATTTTTTCTTTATCCGCTCCTTTATCCCGAAGCGATAGGATTTTCACTTTCGTAAGTTTCATCCGCAAGGCAATATCACCTCGCATCACAAACTAAAACTTACTTCTTAGCAGCTTTCGGACGCTTAGCACCGTACTTCGAGCGACGCTGAGTGCGATCCTTCACACCGCTGGTATCAAGAGTACCACGTACGATGTGGTAACGTACACCGGGAAGGTCTTTTACACGACCACCGCGTACGAGTACGATCGAGTGCTCCTGCAGGTTATGTCCTTCACCGGGAATATAGCTGTTAACTTCTTTTCCGTTAGTGAGGCGTACACGAGCCACTTTACGCATTGCCGAGTTAGGCTTCTTGGGGGTAGTAGTGTAGACACGCACACACACACCGCGACGCTGAGGACACGAATCGAGTGCAGGCGACTTACTCTTATCCTCAAGAGCTACACGTCCTTTTCTTACTAATTGCTGAATCGTAGGCATCTTAGTTCTTTGTTTTTACTTTTCGTTTATTAAATCAGTTCTGTCTTCTTTATTTTTTTCAGAAATCAGTGCTTTTCACACACTATACGCCCAATTACCGCCCTATCAATCAATCGATTAACGATAACCAGACTTTTCATGTTCTCAAAAGCGATGCAAAATTACTAACTAATTTTCTAATTACCAAATAATTCTACACCTAAATATCGAATAATTTCTCTCAAAAATCATCTTCGGTTTCGCCACATCCTTTTCAGCCTCCTCCGACAGCCGTTTCAATAGCCGATTCTCCTCAGGCTCAGTATTCAGCGCCTTCATCCACTACGACATACCGCCCGAAATCCGCGACCGTATCCTCCTCCATCCTACGACGACGCTCAGCCTCCTCTTCAACAAAGCGAATTGAGTCGCGTTTTTGTTGCAAAATCATCCCCTCGCGAGCCGCAACGTGTGCATTTTATTTTCGTCATCGTATCAATTTTGGGTTAGAATTACAAAAATATTAATTTTGGGCGATTTTTACCGAAAATAGACATCATGAACAACCTGAATATAATCTTAAAAGACGACGCTACTACCGTCGAAAATCTCCTCCCCCTCACTTTCACCCGTCCGGTTTCTAACCTTCTCGTCGGAAGCTCGACAATTGCAGAAAAGTGGCAAAAACTTCTCGACTCCCCCATTTCATACGCCACCACTGATTACCTATCTGAGCTATTCCCTACCATCGCCACTGACGACAATATAATTATCTTCTCCCACTACCTACCTACAACTGCACTGCGCGACGAAATTCTGTCGCTCGCGCCAGGCGAAGCACTCACCGACGCCGACAATTCCATAATTGCGTTTCGCGGCTCAGCAGAAGTCATAAACAATTCATTACCATTCGCTTCACTCTCTTTACGCCCGACCGTCAATTCTCACAAAAAAATAGAGCACATCTACGATTTATTCCTTCTTTGCGACGAACTTTTGCGCAACGATTTCTCCACAATTACAGCCGACCGACAGTCGCAACCGCTCCCGGAATCGTGCATTCTCATAGGCGACAGTTCGCAACTTTTCATCGAGGAAGGGGCATCGGTCGAAGGAGCAATTATAAACGTCCGTCAAGGCCCCGTCTACATCGGTCGCAACGCTGAAATTATGGAAGGAGCATGCCTGCGAGGCCCGATTTCAATCGGACACCACTCCACTGTAAAAATGGGCGCGAAAATCTACGGTGCAACCACAATTGGCTACCACTGCAAAGTTGGTGGAGAGCTAAACAATGTGGTAATGCACGATTTTTCCAACAAGGCTCACGACGGCTTCCTCGGCAATGCAGTAATAGGCAGTTGGTGCAACCTCGGCGCTGGCTGCACTGCTTCTAATCTCAAAAACGACTACACTGAAATAAAGCTATGGAACTACCGCTCGTGCCGCTTCTTGCGCACCGGGCTTCTCCACTGCGGACTCATAATGGGCGACCACTCAAAAGCTGGCGTAAACACCATGTTCAACACCGCCACAGTCATCGGTGTGGGTGTCAATATTCACGGCACTGGTTTCCCTCGCAATTTCGTTGCATCGTTTAGCGAAGGTTCCACTGCCGGCTTCAACGAAGTTCAGCTATCAAAATTCCTCTCCACAGCCAAGAAAGTCATGGCGCGTCGCAATGTCGAGCTGACAGATGCCGACATTCGCATGTTTGAAGCTCTGCATCAAGCCACCGACTCCTACCGCTGACTCAGTCGGCGACGCAGTCTGTCAGTAAATTCATAGTTCTTAAGACCCCAGCGTGGCGACACGAGTAAGTCAGCAGGCGATTGCGACACAAAACGCTCTATAGCAATATCCTTACGCAATTTCGCCACCACGTCACAACACAAGTCGATATACTCATCCACAGTATACGACTTCACGCTTTCGCGACCTGCCTCTACGTCAGCACACAGCCGTGTACCGCGTACTATTTGGAGCTGATGAAATTTCACCACATCCACAGGAAGCTCATTTATAGCATCCACGGTCTTCATCATCACCTCCTCATCCTCTCCTGGCAATCCAAGTATGAAGTGAAGTCCCACTTGTATTCCCGCCGCATGCGTTCTTCTGACGGCATCGGCTGTATCCGCCCATGTGTGGCAACGATTCACGCGCACAAGTGTCGCATCACACGCACTTTCTGCACCATATTCCACCATTACGAATTTCTCTTTGCGCACCTCGGCAAGCCAGTCGAGCAATTCTTGCGGCATACAATCCGGGCGCGTACCTATTATCAACCCGTCCACCTTATCCACCGCAAGAGCTTCACGATATAACGATACAAGGCGATCTATCCCCGCATGCGTACCCGTATACGATTGAAAATACGCCAAATACCGCATATCGGGATATTTTCGTCCAAAGAACGACTTTCCGGCTTCAAGCTGCGCCGTCACCGAATCATGCTCGCGACAATATCCGGGACTGAACGATGCGTTATTACAATACGTACAACCGCCGCGCCCCACAGTTCCGTCACGATTCGGACACGTAAAGCCGCCATCCACCGACAGCTTTTGCATCTTTCCGCGAAAATACTTTGATATAAAACCGCTAAAATCAAGATACGTCATATTCGGCTACATCTGTTAGCGAGATAAGCATCAAGTACAGTCATAGCTGCCATAGCCTCTACAATAGGCACTGCACGAGGCAACACACACGGATCATGTCGTCCACGACCCTTTATCACCGACGGACATCCCTTTGTATCAACACTCGGCATTTCGCGCATCAACGTTGCTACTGGCTTAAAAGCTACTCTGAAATATATATCTGCGCCATTCGAAATTCCGCCTTGAATACCTCCGGAATAATTAGCCGAAGTAGTTATCCGTCCATCTGTTGATTCAAACAGATCCATCACCTCACTGCCACGAGCTCCGACTCCTGCAAACCCGAGACCATAATCAAATCCCTTCGCTGCATTTATCGACATCATCGCTGCTGCAAGTGATGCGTGGAGTTTATCGCCCACGGGATCTCCGAGACCGACCGGACATCCGGTCACCACGCCGGTCACCACACCTCCTATTGTATCTCCCTCCGAGCGCACCTGTTCTATCAGCTCAAACATCTTTTGAGCCATTTCAGGATCAGGACATCTGACAGCATTACTCTCTATCAATTCGGGATCATAATCTGTATAGCATCCATCGAGCGCCAGATTCCCAACCTGCGAGGTATAGGCATACACGTTTATACCCAATTTTTTTAGAGCTAATCGCGCAAAAGCTCCACCCACTACGCGCGACAGCGTTTCGCGTGCCGACGAGCGTCCGCCACCGCGATGATCGCGCAATCCATATTTTGAATAGTACGTAAAGTCGGCATGCGATGGTCTGAAATTATGCTCCATTTCCGAATAGTCCGACGAATGATGGTCTCCGTTGCGCACCTCAAAACCTATCGGTGTTCCGGTTGTCACACCATTAAACACTCCCGAAAGTATCTCAACCTTATCTGCCTCGTTTCGGCCTGTGGTTATTGATGATTGCCCGGGACGACGACGATCAAGCTGATGCTGGATATATTCAATATCAACTTCGACACCTGCGGGCATCCCGTCTATCACGCCGCCAACAGCCGCTCCATGCGACTCTCCGAATGTCGTCAATCGGAATATTCGGCCAAAACTATTCATTGTTTCTCTGCTATTAAATTGGCTATTTGAGCTTTCGATGCCCGTATCAAATCTTGTGGAGCGGCACCGATTTGCAACCCGCGCACTCCGGCACTGACAAAGATTTCGTCATATTCCAATGCCGACTCATGAAAATACGTCGGAAACGGCTTCTTCATTCCAAGCGGACTGCATCCTCCGCGAATATACCCCGTCAATGGCAACAAATCCTTCATCGGTATCAAATCCGCCTTTTTAGCTCCGGCCGTGCGAGCGGCTTTTTTGAGATCCACCTCGCAATCGCCGGGCACTACACACACGAAATAACCGCATCGGTCGCCATGAAGCACAAGCGTCTTAAACACCTGTCGGATATCCTCGCCAAGTTGCTCGGCAACGTGAGTTGCTGCAAGATCGTTTTCATCCACCTCGTAAGGAACGAGCCGATAAGCCACCTTCTGCCTGTCAAGCATACGAGCGGCATTTGTTTTCTGAAGATGCGATGTCTTTGCCATAGTTAAATGCAAATATAGCCAAATCTCCGTGAACATTATTCAATTTTTCTCGTTTTACATACAATGACTCTTAAATAAAAGATTTTTCCATATCTTTGAAAATCTCATTGTTCAACCATATTCAGCAACAAGATTATGAAAAAACTTTTCCTTGCTATTGTTGCCGTATTAGGCATTGCAACAGCCGCATCGGCACAGACCGACATCACTGTCAGCTACGGTGGCTACACTCAAATGGATGCTATGGACTGCCACGACGGCGGCACTGATGTAAACACCGCTTGGGGAGCGCTCAACGTCGGAGTCAACTTCAATGTTGCGCCGAAGCTATACATCGGACCCTCCTACACATTCTCAAGCACCTCGCGAAAACACATCGACGACAACAAATTCTTTTATCACGGCATCCTCCTCAATGGTCGCTACGAATACTACCGAAATAGCATCGTCAGCGTATCAGGACACGCAGGCGTCGGCACTGTTATAATGCACCAGACATTCAACGACATCTCAAAAAACAAAGCATACTTTGCATTCCAAATTTCGCCGGTTCACGCTTACGTCAACCTCACTCCCCGATGTGGCATTTTCGGCGAAGCTGGCTTCGGCACTCAAGGCATCATCCAAATTGGATTCCGTGCAAACATTTAAGTAAAATATTTCATAGTATTATCCGCGCATATTTATAGAGAGTCTGTCAGATTATTGTGGCAGACTCTCTATTTTTTTACTACCTTTGCGCAGTCGTTTAGTCTGCTTCAGACGACTGCGACACAACATACCGAAAAACGACATTCAAACCATTATTATAAAGCAATGAAAGTAGCTATCGTTGGCGCAAGCGGCGCCGTTGGACAAGAATTTCTCCGTGTGCTCGAAGAGCAGAACTTCCCTCTTGACGAACTTCTCCTTTTCGGATCTAAACGTAGCGCTGGCCGCAAATACAACTTCCGCGGTCAAGAACTCACAGTGCGCGAACTAACCCACAACCCCGACGACTTCAAAGACGTTGCGATAGCGTTCACTTCGGCTGGTGCCGGTGTATCGCGCGAATATGCTGCCGACATCACTGCTCATGGCGCCTTGATGATCGACAATTCAAGCGCATTCCGCATGGACGAAGACGTTCCTTTGGTTGTTCCCGAAGTCAACGGCGACGATGCTTTCAACACTCCTCGCAACATCATTGCCAACCCCAACTGCACCACTATTCAGATGGTTGTAGCTCTCAAGCCCATCAACGATATTAGCCCCATTTCGCGCGTTCATGTAGCCACTTATCAGGCTGCAAGCGGTGCCGGTGCTTCTGCTATGGACGAACTCGTTGAACAATATGCCGAAATCGGTCGCGGAGAAAAGCCCACCGTCAACAAGTTTGCTTATCAGCTCGCCTACAACGTCATCCCGCAGATCGACGTATTCACCGACAACGGCTATACTAAAGAAGAAATGAAGATGTTCAACGAAACACGAAAAATCATGCACGCCCCCGAAATGAGCGTCAGCGCCATGTGTGTTCGTGTTCCCGTCATGCGTGCTCATTCCGAAGCCATCTGGGTTAACACACAAGAGCCTGTAAGCGTTGAAGCCGCTCGCGAAGCATTCGCTAAGGCAGAAGGCATCGTTGTTGTCGACGAACCCGCCGACAAGAAATACCCCATGCCCCTCGACATTGCCGGACAGAATCCCGTATTCGTTGGTCGCATTCGCAAGGACTTAGCCGACCCCTCGGGTCTTACATTCTGGATTGTTGGCGACCAAATCAAGAAAGGTGCTGCCCTCAATGCCGTTCAGATTGCTCAGTATATGCTTGCTCACGGCAAGAAATTCTAAGCCATCTCCGAGCCTAAACATTTTCAACGCTTATCATTTCTATCCAAGACGATGCTCTTGTCGCTCGCCATACCTGCCACCCACCCGCTGATCACATCGCCTATGGCGATTTTCCTCGTGGTTTTGTTGATTATCCTTGTTACTCCGCTGTTGCTCAACAAGCTCCGGATTCCTCATGTGATAGGTCTCATCGTTGCAGGCGTGTGCGTTGGTCCATACGGATTCAATCTATTGGCTCGCGACATGAGTTTTGAAGTCTTCGGACAGGTCGGACTTCTCTACCTAATGTTCCTCGCAGGCATTGAGATAGACATGTACCACCTGAAAAAGAACATACGCAAGGGTGCCATCTTCGGGCTGTTCACTTTTGTCATTCCGCTCGCTGCCGGCACGGCTGTAGCCATGTCTTGCCTCGGGCTAAATGCAATGGCCTCCGTTCTTTTGGCCTCTATGTTTGCCGCCCACACCCTCATCGCCTACCCCATAGTGTCACGACTCGGACTGACTAAGAGCAGTCCGGTCGTGATTGCTATTGCAGGTACTATATTTACTGTCCTCGGCTCTCTAATGGTTCTGGCTGGCATCGCCGGAACAGCAGCCACCGGACACTTCGACATCACCTCGCTCCTAAAGCTATTCGCCAACCTTATCATCTACTGCCTCGTCACATTATATATTTATCCGAGGCTGACAAGATGGTTTTTCAAGCACTACAATGACGGAGTTCTGCAATTCATCTACGTCCTCGCTATGGTATTCCTTGCGGCCGTCACAGCCACTTGGATTGGCATCGAAGGCGTTTTTGGTGCATTCTTTGCCGGACTTCTGCTCAATCGATACGTCCCGGCACGCACGCCTCTGATGACACGACTCGAATTTGTCGGCAACGCTATCTTCATCCCCTACTTCCTCATTGGCGTAGGCATGTTGATAAATGTCGGTGTCATTACATCCGGATGGAAAACAGCCTACGTTGCCGCCGTTATGTCGGCTGTAGCCATGCTTGGCAAATGGCTCGCGGCATTCGTCACACAGAAAGCTTTCCGAATGTCCAAGCTCGACCGATCGATGATTTATCAGCTGTCTAACGCCCACACGGCAGTAGCACTTGCCGTTGTTATGATTGGCTACCGACTCGGCATCTTCGGCGAAGAAATTCTCAACGGCACAGTGATAATGATTCTCGTCACCTGCACCGTTTCATCGATTGGCACTTCTCGCGCTGCCATGCGCATGAAGTTGCGCGAACTTGAAAGCACTCCCACTAAAGCCGACAATCCAAAACGTCGTGAACCAAACACCCTCGTTGCCGTCGACAATCCCGACACCGCCAAAGAGCTTGTCAACTTGGCTCTGATGACACGCAATAGCGAAAGCTCTCACAGTCGTCTTTATGCTCTGACCGTGCGCAACGACAATAGAGCCGCATCTCGTTCTGCTAGCAGCCGTGCCCTTGAAATGGCCGAAAAAGTTGCTGCAAGTGCCGATGTCCGACTTAAACCTGTTGAGCGATACGACCTTAACTTTGTCACCGGCGTATTAAATTCTATCGAAGAGCGCGACATCGACGAAGTCATCATCGGGCTACACCGACGAAACAACGTTATCGACTCTTTCTATGGCGAAAAGCTATCGCAACTCATACGTGCCACAAACCGCACTATCATGATTTCACGATGCTTTATACCCGTCAACACCATTACTCGCATCGTAGTCTTCGTACCCGAAAAAGCCGAATACGAAACAGGGTTCCCTCTGTGGGTTAAAACTCTTGGCAATCTTGCTCGTGAAATCGGATGCCGACTAATCTTCTACTGCTACCAAGCCACGCGACAATCCATCCGAGCGGTCCTCTCAGCCAACAACTACGACATCCGTAGCGAGTTTCATTCAATCGAACAGTGGGACGACTTCATTCTTATGACAAACAAAGTCCTCGACGACGACCTGTTTGTCATCGTCAATGCTCGTCGCGCCTCCCTCTCATTCACATCTGAGATGGACGAACTGCCCGACTTCCTGAAAAAATACTTTGCTCAAAACAATCTGCTCATCATATATCCCGAGCAGTTTGGCACCATCAGCGAAGTCCCATCAATGGCAGAGACTATGTCCGCCGACATTGCTACTACGCCGTCGCCCATCTGGCTCCACGCCATGAAGCTATACCGTCGCGCCATCAACTTGCGCAAACGATTCACTCACCGCAACAGAGTCAATCATTGACGACGCACTCTCTCTCTCAACGTCTTCTTTTTCGAACACTCTTAGTTGCCGCCCCTCTTTTACTTCCGGGGTTCTTAAACTTCTGTGTCTTTGGCTTTTGATTCAAATCTACCCTCCTTGTTATTTTGCTGGCAGACTTCACTTTTTTAGGCGTTTTAGCCGAACTATCCACGGTTGTTGAATCTGCTTGCGGCCCCCTCAATTCTTCAGGTGAAGGCACTCCCAATCCTGTACCGAATCGTTCAAGCGATGCCTGAATACTGTCCGCAGCACGACTGCGAGCTTCTGCATCAGGATACATTTCTACGAGCGGGCGATTACTGCGACCTCGCAGCATATATATTTCCCCCTTGTATAGTCCAAGCGTAAAGAGTTCGTCGTAAGTTGCAGTCATCTGAGTATTGACATCCGACACTACCACTTCGCCACCCGACAAATAAGGCTTCATATCAGAATATTTTACCCAAAACATAGGTGTTTTCTTCACATCAACGCCCCAATCATTAGCGCGGTGTAGCACCGGACATAGTGCTTCCACTCTCACTCGCTTACGACTCGTGCGAAGGTCAAACTCCCATCGTTCTATCATGTAATAGCTGCGCACTTCTGCCGAAGGGACATCAACATCAGCCACCTCATAGTGTGGTGCGCGCACACTGCTTCCCCTCCCCTCCTCTGCGGGGATACGAAAGCGTTCAAGCATCTCTTTCACATTCACTTGCTTAGCTGCCGTAAACGATTCTTTGCCGTCCACATATTCATATGCCGGCACTTTTCCGGCTGCCACAAGCCGAAGCATCAAGCGAAATAGATTCTCTTCGCCTTCGGTAGCTTCTTCAGGATAAAACAGAGGGGCATTATCGTCACATTCTATTCCGAGTTCACGATATACCACACGACTCCATGCTCTATCTGCATCCGACATTTCTTTCTCGTCTGCTTTCAGAGCCATACGAGTCTTTACCTCAGCCTGATTAACACCCGAAGTCGACTCACTTCGCTTACCGCGACTCAACGTCGCCGTACTTGTCTGCGCCACAGCAACAAATGTCGCTGTCGATATTATGAGCAATGATAAAAATCGCTTTATAGTCATAACTTTATCAATTTACTATTACTTCCACCGGACTCAACACACGCTCGATGCCGTCAGGTCCTTTGGCTCTAATTCGTGAAATATAGAATCTTTTTCCTGACGACAACTGACGTATGCGCGAAAGCTGACGAGCCGAAAACTTACTTCCGTCCGAAAGCTCTGGCATCGCATTTCCAAGTCTGTCAAAAAACACTGTCTCAAAATCCAATACATTAAAATGTATATCTATCAGACCATCATCTATTGCGGCCCCGAGTCCTCCCGACGATAGCAATCCGCTCTTTGACGTCGGACGCCCTCCGCGATATCGCGTCTGACCGATTTCGATATATGCTGTCGGATCGGGCAACTTTCGCACTTTAAATGTAGTTGTATTTACCACTTTTCGAACTCCTCCGTCTACATCGGCTGTCACGGTTATTGCAACATCCTTTCCTACCGCGCTCGGACGTGCCGACCATTTGTCGCCATTGCGTGTCAAGACACCGCCGGTCATCGTTGCTCCGACCGACGCATTTGGCACTCCTGGCACAGATATGCTCACCGGGTTCTCTATTCCGGCATACATCACGTTCATCATCGTTGCTGAAACCGTTGCCGACGGCTCGACTACGGTATATTCCGATGCGAATTCATGACGTGTAAAACTACCGTCCATACGTGGCACTTCGATATATCCCGAATAGCGGTACGTTCCCGATGCCGATGCTGACGCACTGAAATGTCCACCATCTATTTCCGTTCCGTTTACAAACACCTTCGGACGCGATGTCGAATCTACCGCAGCGAGCACTATATCTGCTTTATACTGCGACCCTCTCACCACGTAGCGCGACTCTGGCACAACAAATGCAGTAAGTCTGTTCATTCTGGCATCGCCACTATCTATCGCTACGAGCAGAGAAGTCAGAGCCTCTCCCTCCACATAGCGCACATCGTTTTTCAGCTTCGTCAGCAGTGTCACAGCTGCCGTAGCTGGCTGAGCATCAAAATTAAGCGTTTCCCACGACACCCTTACCGTCGTATTGCGACGCTCGAATGGTCCGGTAGCAAGCGATGCCATTATACCGGCACGCTTCACAGTATCAGCCACACACTCAACAGCTGCATCACGAAACAATGCTATCTTTTCTCTCAACAGAGCACCACGCTTGGTTATAGGATTCAGCATCACAACAGATGCCGCTTCAAGATCTTCACGATTCTCTATTTCGTCCGGATTCCCATCATCTCCGTCCGCTTCACGAGCTATCGCCATACGCAGTTCGTCGATGACATGGTATATATCTGCCGCCTGACCTCTAAGAGCCACAGCTTCATCACACCAGCCACCGGCTTTTGCCGGATTCACTTGCGCAGCTGTTTCAATATCGGCAAACACAGCATCATTTCGCCGAGACATACTCTCTCCCGTGCGCTCAAGTCCGTCGTCCATCT
Organism: uncultured Bacteroides sp.; assembly: GCA_964416545.1. GTDB lineage: Bacteria > Bacteroidota > Bacteroidia > Bacteroidales > Muribaculaceae > Paramuribaculum. The sequence goes on from CAYQEN010000007.1 coordinate 15,034, forward strand.
GATCAAACGCATCAAGCACATCACTCGACACGTTCAGAGCCAACATTGCCGTCAGCACGATATACATCAAATTTATCATGCGTTGGCGAGGCGAAAATCTGCGATCAGCCTGTCCCATTGCTACTTAGTCATATTTACAGTCATGGCAGTCAGCATCTTCTCATACACCTGATTCAATCGGCGCATATTTTCTGCCAACTGCTCGGTCTCACGGATATACATATCGCTACGCTCGGCCGTCGACTCATACATCCGGCTTATTTCCTTTATTCCGCGATTCACATTATCTATCGCATCAAGCTGCGACGACACACTCTTCAGCTGAATCTCATATATCGTATTGAGCGCACTGATGTTCTTATTTAGTGTCTGCATCTGCTCCACATATCCGGCCGAACCGGCGGCAAATTCTTCCGGTTTTTCAGCCATTCCCTTATAGTTCTCAAGAAGTGTCGTACCGACTCTGTTGAGCGATGCAACTGTAGCACGCAGTTGCTCTATCTCATCGGCTACTGACGCTGTCGACACTTCTCCTGAACGAGCCACGGGGACTGACGTATATCCGCCGAGCTGTGGTCTGTCTTCTGGATTTTTAGTATTAAGTACCGGAAACACTTCCTCCCAGCGATAGTCGCGTCCAGGACGGTCAAATGCAGTCAGTACAAACATCAGCACCTCCGTACCCATACCTACACACAGCAATATATCGCCGTAAGGCACATGAAGTATCTTAAACAGCGCACCCAATATCACAATGGCGGCACCGATACTATATGCAAAGTTGAAGAATCGCTGTCCGTTTTCGCCCGACAGAAATCTCTCGATACTATTTTTATATCTCTTTATTTTACCCACGGCTGTTTCACTTTTTACCATTTATAAATCCCACCTGCGTGCGCACACAACGAAATCCGATAAACGACCGTTGCTCATTCTGATACTCCCACATTCTTATGTTTGAGCGTATATTACGAGCAACATCCTTCCAAGAACCTCCGCGCACTATTTTGCGTTTCAGTCTGTAAGGGTCTTCCATTGCTGCATCGTAGCGATACTCCGGATTTATGTCACTTGTCAACTGACTGACACTCTCGGTGTAAGCCGTCGATGTCCACTCGCTCACATTACCTGCCATATCATACAGCCCGAAATCGTTTGGTGCATACGACCCTACACGCGATGTTATCAGATTTCCATCCTGCACATAGTTACCATCCTGAGGCTTGAAATTTGCGTAATAACAACCCTTATCCTCAGTCATCGGCAAGTCGCCGTGCCACGGATACTTATTGGCTGTCACTCCGGCGCGAGCTGCATACTCCCACTCTGCCTCTGTCGGCAGACGATACGGCTCCATATACACGCCATCGGCTCCGAGGGCGCGACGCATAAATTCCGTACGCCAATTACAATAGGCATTGGCCTGCTCCCAGCTGACCCCGACTACAGGATAATTATCATATCCGGCGTATGCAAAATAGCTGCGCACATAAGGCTCATTAAACGAATTATCAAAGTCATTTATCCACGTTGTCGTATCTGGATACACATTTACGATATAAGTATTCACAAAATCGTAATCACCGGTCAATCCGCGAGTTATCGTATATCGCGTCACCTCCCCCATGTCATTCACATAAGCCGTATCTTTCGATATCAGAGGCACTTCGGTAGGCACAGGTTTATCCGTATTATATTCACGACGAGCCGGATTCAGACGATGCTTTCTGCGGGCGGCTTCCGCATAATTATACGTCTCATAGCGATAGTTCAGCTGTTCAGAATCAAGCTCACGCACTCCGGTTATAGGATTTCTGCGATACATACTCTCTATTGCTCGTGCCTCATCCTCATCTGCATTTCGCCAGGGTATAGGTATATCCCAATTAATGCGCGGAGTTATTGGATTTCCTTCACGATCTTCCACTACGCGAAAATCATCATTTCCGCCATACGCAGGGTCTGCCAATCGCTCGCGAATTATTGAGTCTCTCACCCAATATACAAACTGCTTGTACTTTGCATTTGTCACTTCTGTCTCATCCATCCAGAAGTTTTCCACGGATATTCCGCGTGCATCCGCACGCGTTCCCCACACGCTGTCAGCATCTTGCGTGCCGGCTATTATCGAGCCGCGGCTCACAAGCACCATCCCATAAGGCGTAGGCTCCGTGTAGCGCATTCCGCTCACTCCGGTCACTTCGCCACCGGTAGCCACACGACTGCCGGCTGCACACGAAGCAAGCGTTGCTGCCAATACTATTTCACTGATATATTTTGTCAATTTATTCATAATATTCGAATACTCTTATGTTTGAATCTTCGCTTCGGAGCCACATTGAGTTTCACTCTGTAGCCGGCCACGATTTCATGACTGCCATGCGATTCCTTTCCTGCTCCGGATATATTAAATCCATAGCTATACATAACAAAAAGTCCGCCAAATTCTCCTCCGAGAATTCCTATCACGGCATCATCATGTCGGTAGCCTATACCGGCGGTCAACATCTGCCGATAGCGCACACGGGCGGTTGCCTCTGCGCGCAAGTGTGTGAAATCCGTTCGCACAAATATCGACGGTTGCAATTCTATAAACGAATCTTTTAGCGTAATATTGCCTCCTCCGGTAAAAAAAGCAGTGCGCTTAATCCTATACACAAGCGCTGTTTCATCTGCATTCTCATTTTCACCCTTACTTTCATCATTGGAGGTGAATGTAAATTTAGGCTCGTTCAAATGCAACACCGAACCTCCTAAATAGAAATTTCTTTTATTCCACCACAATCCGAGCCCCAAATCTATGCTACCTCCATTGCTATCAGTAAGCGGAATCTCTACGTCAGTTTCTCCACCAACATATCCTGCGCGGACACCAACCGAAATCTCATTGGTCTGATATGAAAATTGCATCGCTGCCGTACCGTAACGCATTGTGCCGACACTGTTATACCGTCCGACCACACCCGCACCAAACCGATACTTACCGAGTCGCAGGGGCATATCGACACTCAACGAAGCCGCACGCGGATTATCGCTCAAGCCTGTCCATTGCAATCTTCCGTCTGCCACAATATTCAGCCGTGCATCCACACCCGCAGCTGCCGGATTAAACGCCGCCGGCATAGCATAATAATGCGTCAGATACGTATCGTTGTATTCCTGCGCCGATATCGAAAGCACTCCGACGATTACGCTATATAGATATATTGCAATTCGTTTCATTCAAAATAAAATGTCAATACCACCATCTGCGACACCGCCTTTTTTAGCGATTGCGTAAACTTCAATCTATCAGGCTCTTCGGCAAGATCTCCCCTCTCGTGCTGTAATGCGTCTGTCAATCCGAAACAGAATTTCAATTCCGGTATAAGTTTGAAATATGGCAAATAGAAGTCACAACCCACACCCACAGTGGCAAACAATTCGGCCGATTTCAACTTCAAATAGTCCGACTGTTTCTTCGTCACATCACACGTCGGCATTATTCCGGCTGTAAGATACGGCCTCATATTCCCTGTTCGTTGTGATGCAAACTTCACATCCACGGGTAGCACAGCGTATGCCGATTTCAGATTTTGGCGCACAGTCGTTCCGCTCTCATACTCGCGCATCGTTATATCGCGATTGCCGAAATACATTCCTGGCGATACACGCAGACTGAAATACTCGTTCAGACGCAACGTACCATGAACATTCACACAGAATCCCGGAGAATACGATGGCTGCTCTATAAACCACCTCTCCCTTTCCGCTGCAATAAAGCCATTATGAGTAAATTTTATATTCTGCACATGTGTTCCAACCGAGAAGCCCATAGTCCACTGCTTATCATCTACATACAGACGATTAGGCATTCGATCCAACGGACTCAATGCCACGCTCGGCAATACAGCTCGTACAATCAGCATCAATATTATGACTATCTTTTTCATCTTCGATATCCGCCACACTTACACTGGCACCATATTATTTTTAACGTAATGTCGTATCACATTATTGTGCTACATTTGCATTATGAATCGACTGTTGCTCTACAATCCTGAAAACGACCTTGCCTTAGCATCTGGGCTGGAGCATTTCACCCCCCCATCTGCAGCTGTTGAGATGTCTACAGCTGGAGCATTTCTCCCTTTTTGGTGGGCTGAGCCTGGCGACACCGTTCTTATTCCGGAACATCTTAGCTCCCAAGCAGAAAGCTATCGACAACGTTTCAATCTGAACGGACGTATCGGCTCATCGGCATCAGTTGCCGAACCGTGGGGCTGGAGCCTTTCCACTCGTAGGCGTCTGCTTAACGCCGGTTTTCCGGCCGACCGCCTGCCATCGGCTGAGCAAATTGACAAAATTCGCCATCTCAGCCACCGTCGCATCACCGCAGAAATTCATCGACTGCTCGGCAGCGATGCCATTCCTGTCGAAGCTCGCACCACCGACGAAGCTTTACGGGCTATAGCCGATTTCGGACATGCCGTTGTCAAGCTTCCATGGTCATGTAGCGGACGTGGTGTTTTCTTCTCCAGACTATGTCGCCCCGACGAACTCCGCCGACGCATCGACGGTAGTATCCGTCGACAAGGTTGCGTCATGATTGAGCCTGAGTATCAAGTTGAGCGCGAAATTGCGGCTCTTTTCCGTTGCGACGATGGTATCGCTCGCTTCCGCGGATTCTCTTCCACTGTCAGCGCAGGTGCAGGACGCTATGGAGGCAATCTTGTCATGAAGCGCGACGACCTTGCCAATCTTGCCGGACGCGACGCTCTCGACGCAGCCACAGCACTTCAGCCGATTATCTCCACACTTATCGGACATAACTATTCTGGATGGCTTGGCATCGATATGCTACGCCATTCATCCGGTCTGAATCCGTGCATGGAGGTCAACCTACGCATGACTATGGGTGTTCTTGCTCTCTACCTTGCCGAAAGACTGATTGCCGACGGCGAAAGTGGCATAATCCGCACTACTCCAGATATCGTTCCCGATGGAGCCATCGACCTGTCCACCCCGGGGAGCAAAATGAAAATTACTTTTTCAAAAACTCCTTGAGCAGATTATATAAAACATGCACCGGTAGCCCCATCACATTGTAAAACGAACCTTCTATTCGTTTTATACCGATACATCCTATCCATTCCTGAATACCATATGCACCGGCCTTATCCAATGGGCGATAACGCTCTATGTAATATCGTATTTCTTCTTCACTTAGCTCAGAAAACTCCACCGTCGTCACCGAGCGTGTACTTTCTACACGCTTACCGTCGGTTACAGCTACGCCTGTCACCACCTTATGAGTCCTTCCACTAAGAAGTTTCAACATTCTATATGCATCGGCTTCGTCCTTAGGTTTTCCAAGCACCTCGTTGTCTACGATAACCACCGTGTCCGAAGTCACCGCCAAATCGCCTTGTCGCATTCGTTCCGACAGATAAGCCGCCGCTTTCTTCCGCGACAGATATTCAGGCACTTCTTCAGCTTCCATCATCTCGCTGTACGACTCATCGGCATTTTTCAGTGAGTATACTTCAAATTCGAGTCCGAGCATTTCCATAAGCTCGCGACGTCGTGGCGACCCGCTTGCCAACACTACGTTGTAGCGAGATATCCCCTCTGGAAATACTCTCTTATTATCCATTGTGTCTACCATCCGAATGCTCGTTCATTCATAACCCACTTTCCTTGCGCGCGCAATATCTGCTCTATCAAATCGCGGCCAACTCCGTATCCGCCATTTGCCGGCGACACATAGTCTGCTATCGATATTATATCCGACGCTGCATCTGCCGGAGCTACTTTCAGACCGGCGAGGAGCATTGGAGCATAATCCGGCACATCATCGCCAACAAACGCTGTTTCCTCGGCTGTAAGTCCGTTTTCTTCCATCCACTTCGCAAATATTTCTGCCTTCTGCGATGCTTTTAGATACACGTCTTCAATTCCGAGGCCATTGAAGCGAACTTTAACGGCTTTACTGTCGCCTCCGGTTATTATGGCAAGTTTCAATCCGCACTTCACAGCGAGTTGCAGTGCATAGCCATCCTTTATATTGACCATGCGAAGGGGTTCTCCGGCTGCACTCATCGGTATGGTCGACGGCGATAACACGCCATCCACGTCAAATGCCACACCGCGTATTTTTGTCAGATCGTAGTTGATTGAACTCATTTATAATATTTTTCTAAAATTTTCTTCGACAAATAGTCATACATCATACGCTCATCTTCGGGGAGCATAGACTTATGTTTCTCCATCACAGCCACATCTCCACGGCGCGCAGGGCCTGTCTGTGCTTTTGACGGGCCTATTGACATAGCTTTACGAAGTGTTTCGTGCAACAGTGGTTCGAGTACCGATATATCCAAATTGGCATCACGGTGAAGCATTCCGTCTGCCACGCTCCACATATAGTTGGCAAAGTTACACGCAAACACTGCCGCTACGTGCATTTTACTACGTATCTCGCTATCTGCCTCATACACTCGTCGCGACACCGCACGAGCCACATCAATTATCGACGCTACTACTTTTTCATTCGAGCCCTCCACAAAAAATGGCACGTCCGAAATATCGAGCTGCTCTCCACGTGTAAACGTCTGCAACGGATACAAAACTCCGTAATTTGGTGTCACACAAGCAAGTGACTGTACCGGCACACTCCCAGATGTATGCATCCACAATGCTTCCGTGCGCGGAAATTGTTCGGCTATTCGAGCCACCATATCATCAGCAGCCATGATAAGATACACATCGGCATCTTTAGGCACCTCATTTATTTCCGTCGTAGCCACAGCCCCACCGATTCGCTCAGCGAGCGCATTGGCATGCTCTGCTGTACGACTCCATACGGCAACAAACTCCAGTCCGGCACTCTCTGCAAGTGCCGGCACAAGATGCGATGCTACATTTCCGGCGCCGAAGGCTACTGCTCGCAGCTTCACTCCTCTACCGGTTTCCATGTATCGATATGCACACGTTCCCAAAGGAGTTTAGAGGTATCCACGGGCTTGCGTTCTTCATCTTTATGTCCGAATGTCATTATGCAGAGTACTGGAAGAGTATCGGGCATTCCAAGCAACTCTTGCACATACTCTTCTGAGGGTATTCCATCAGCAGTAAAACGACCACGCACCTGAATCCAGCACGAGCCAAGGCCCAAGTCTTCTGCCTGAAGTTGCATATATGCCGCAGCTATCGACGCATCTTCTACCCACGGGTCGGTCTTTTCAGGATCGCCGGCAACAACTACAGCAAGAGCACATCGGCCGACTGGCACAGCTCCGGCAGGCTTACACTCGGCAAGTCTTTCGAGTTTTTCGCGATTGTCTACTACTACAAACTGCCACGAGCGAGTATTTTTCGATGTCGGAGCCAGCAGAGCAGCTTCGAGTATCAATTTCACTTCGTCAGCGGTAAGCGGTTCTGAGGTGTAACGCCTTATACTGTGGCGACGCACCAATAATTCGTGGAAATCTGTCATTACGATGGATAATTCATTTATATGACGCAAATTTACTAATTATTACTAAAAGAGAGAAGACACTTTGACATTCCTGACAACAGCCACTATGCACTTCGGTCTTTTTTTAGTATTTTCGTGCACAGAACAATAACCATTTCATTATACATCACCATGATCAAGATCTTCAAAAGCGCACTGGCTGCTGTTTTAACATTGTCCGTATGCGCACCCTATGGCATGGCTCGTGAGACCGACATCACTGACGGTCACACTATTTGGTTTGATAAGCCGACTTCGTCCACCGAAGGTGCTCAGGCTTGGAAAATCAACGATTTTAGCTCCACGCCCGTAAATCCCGACCACATTTGGGAAGCCTACTCTCTCCCAATCGGCAACGGTTCTTTTGGTGGCAATATCCTCGGTGCCGTCAACCGTGAACGCGTAGTTCTCAACGAAAAAACTCTCTGGCACGGAGGACCCGGCACTGGAGCTGAACGCTATTGGAACATGAACCGTCAGGTTCCCGACTCCACTCTCGCCAAGATTCGTCAGCTACTTCTCGAAGGTAAAAACCGCGAGGCTCACCGCCTTGTTGCTACGAACTATAGTGGCACTGTCGACTACGACCGCCATGTATTCGGTACATTCAGCATGCTCGGCGAAGCCTACATCTCCACCGGTATTGACGAGTCTAAAGTTTCCGATTATAAGCGCGTACTCAACATCGACAAGTCGCTCGCTACGGTTCAATTCAACGCCAACGGCACTGAATACACTCGCGAATACTTCGCTTCTTTCCCCGACAGCGTAATGGTTTGGCGTTTCCGCTCTAAGGGCACCCCGCAAAATCTTGTATTCTCGTTTGTCACACCACAGACCATTGCTACAATTACAAAAGCCAAAGATGGTCTTCTTTGGAGTGGTCGTATCGACAACAACAAGATGCAGTGGACTCTCCGCGTCATGGTTCGCACAGCCGATGGTAAAGGCGTCGTAACTACCGACACCGCCAACGGTACAATCTCCGTAACTGGCTCTTCTAATGTGGAGTTCCTCCTCGCCGCCGACACCGACTACCGCATGAACTTCGACCCCGACATGACCGACAATAAGGCTTTCGTTGGTGTCGACCCGATAGCTTCGGTCAACGCTATGATTGATGGTGCTGCCACTAAAAATTACAAAAAATTATACACCGCTCATTTCAACGACTATAAGGAACTTTTCAACCGCGTCAGCATGACCATCAACCCTGACGAAAAGTTCTCTAATATACCCACACCCGAGCGTCTGAAACGCTATCGCGAAGGCACTCTCGACCACGAACTCGAACAGACATATTTCCAATTCGGTCGCTACCTGCTCATCTCAAGTTCGCGTCCCGGCACTATGCCCGCCAACCTTCAAGGTATGTGGCACAACAACCTTGACGGCCCATGGCGCGTTGACTACCACAACAACATCAACCTCCAGATGAACTACTGGCCTGCCATGTGTGGCAACCTTACCGAAACCTTCCAACCGCTCATCGACTACGTACGCGGACTCATCAAACCCGGTGAACGCACAGCTAAGAGCTATTACGGTGCAAGAGGCTGGACAGCACCTATTTCAACCAACATCTTCGGTTTTACCGCCCCCCTCAATTCAGGCGACATGTCGTGGAACTACAATCCATCTGCTGGCCCGTGGCTTGCTACTCAGATTTGGGAATACTACGATTACTGCCGTGACAATGATTGGCTACGCGAAATTGGCTACCCCATTATCAAGTCGAGTGCCGACTTTTCGGTCGACCTCCTTTTCAAGGCCAATGGCAAATACACCACGGCTCCCTCTTACTCTCCAGAACACGGCACAGCCGACCTCGGAGCTACATATGCCAATGCCGTTGCTCGCGAAGTTATCTCCGACGCCATTAAGGCTGCCAACATCCTCGGTGTCGACAAAGAATCTGTAGCCGAATGGCAGGAAAAACTCGACAATATGCTTCCATATCGCATTGGTCGCTACGGTCAGCTTCAGGAATGGTATGAAGATATCGACAATCCCAAAGACCAACACCGTCACACCAACCACCTCTTCGGACTACATCCGGGCACAAGCATCGACCCTCTCACCACTCCCGAACTCGCCGAAGCTTGTAAGGAAACTCTACGTGAACGTGGCGACGCTGCTACTGGCTGGAGTATGGGCTGGAAGCTCAACCATTGGGCGCGTCTGCACGACGGCGACCACGCCTATATCCTATTCCAAAATCTACTGAAAAATGGCACTGGAAACAACCTCTGGGACGTTCATCCCCCGTTCCAGATCGACGGCAACTTCGGTGGCACTGCAGGTATCATTGAGTTATTTATGCAGAGTCATACCGGTAAGATTAATCTCCTTCCCGCCCTCCCCTCTCAGTGGACCGATGGCAACATCAAGGGCATCCGCGCTCGTGGCAACTTTGAATTAGACATAGAATACGCTGACGGCAAGCTCAAAAAGGCTGTCATCCGCTCTCACGCAGGATCTCCGGCCGAAGTCTTCTATCAAGGCAAAGAACTTAAATTTGACACTCGTAAAGGTGGTGTCTACACCGTGACTTACAATCCCGCCACCGACCGTCTTTCTCTGAAATAATCCACTCAACGTACATATGCAAAAAGAGTCGCGCTTAATAGCGCGACTCTTTTTTATTTCACAAAAAAAATAAATCAATCCTTTTTCAGCGCGAAGTGTATACCCACGCATCGCGATAGCTCGACCGCAATGTATTTCTAAGCTCTTCAGCCTTAGCAAGAGTTTCTGCCGATGCTGCATAAATGCGAAAACGACCGTCACTTGGCAACACTCGCAATCCGCTACCGGCACGGCGGTCAATAAATCGAATAGCTTTCGCTTTGGTTTCACACGAAGCCACAATTACATAGTGGCGACCGCTCACAGGAGCGTCGATAATCGATGATAGCAACGAAGCCTTGTCGCTAACAGCCGTGGGCTGTTCCGCCACCTTCGCAGTAGCTTCACTTTCTAATGGACGAATACTGACAAGACTACCCTCCGACTGATGACGGTCAAATACAATCGTTGCCGTCGGCAGAGATAAGTTGGGCGCACCTACCGATGCATATTGAAGTTCACTTCTATCCACTGCCACAGGAGTAGTCAGCGTCACGCCAAGACCTAAAAGCACTGCTACTGAAGCAGCTACTTTCAACCACGCACCCACGCGATTGCGGTGCACTGGCACATCCATCATGGCATCCTCTTCACTACTAACACACTCAGCTACAGCTGGTTGATACACAACCGAAGGGAGACCGAGGTAGCGATTTGAGATAATCGATTGATCTACAGATGGATCGAACAAAGTCATTCCATCAACAAGTGCAAACCTGCCGATGCGCGAAATTTCCACCGAACCTGCCGACTCAAGACTCTGACGAAGCAACGCCACATCATTGGCCACAATATTTTTCGCCGCATCATACGACACCCCTTGACGGCGGCCGACACTCGTACAGAGCAGTCCGTCATCATGGCGCACTCCGGCGTTGAAACTCACCGAGCGCATGGGGGGCGCCCAATTTCCCGACGCATCGCGATGTGCAGGTTCGTTCTGAGCCAAAAAGGCTCCGAAACCGGGCACAACCACGCAGTCGTGGCGCATTATCAAATACTGTATATGTTCAGTTATCGAAATCACAATACAAATATACGGATTAATATTGTTCGTTTAAATTTTTGAAGCTCATTTTTAAATCGCTCAGAACAGCTGTGCTATCTGTTCGATGGAAATGATGCTTACTACCAACTTTCCGTCGGGCGTGTATTTTGGCGACGGTAGCTGAAATAACTCAGAAAGCAGATGCTCGCGCTCCCCTGCAGTTAGCACTTTACCGGCAGGAATTGCTGCTGCCGAAGCCATCGATTCAGCCACAAGGCTACGCAGGTCGGCTCGGGCGTCGGAACCGTGCTCGCTTACATTCTCAATAATTCTATGTAGCATTTCTACAGCATTGGCCGACGCGTCCACACACGATGGCACTGAATTAATGCTCCAACTGTTATCGCCAAGAAAAGTCAATTCATATCCGCTACGCGACAATTCGCTCTCAATATCACTGAATATTGCACTTTGCGATGCCGACAATCGGAGTATCTCCGGAAACATCACTTTCTGTCCGCATCCGGCTGCCGAACCACTCTCAAGCATGGCAAGATAGCGCTCATACAACACTTTGACGTGCGCTCTATGCTGATCTACCACCATCACCCCCGACTTCGACGCCGACAGGATGTATCGATTTTTAAGCTGAATACTCCCCACATCATCCGACGAAGGTGTTTCTGCCTTCCCGACAAGCCCCGACACGATTCCCGACGGCTCTTCTACAGAGAGCTCATCGGCGAATAGCTCGTTCATCGCACTCCCCTTAGTCAGTTCCACTCCTTCATCAGGACGTTCCGACGAGAAGCTTTCATATAACTTATCCCAATCTTGCAACGACGACTGACGTTGATGACCAACCGACCCGGCCGAACTCATTTTCGACTGTATAGCACCCGCTGATGGCATCTGAACATCCTCCACATTTTCCATTCCAAACGGATTATAGGAGGTATCAAGTTCTATTTCGTGAGTAGCGTCCATATCCGGATTAAACACCGGTATTCCTGGAGCATCCACAGCATCAAAATCTATAGCCGGCGCGGCTCCGAAACGCCCCATCGACTCCTTGATAGCTGCGGTCAATATCTGCCAGATGGCACTTTCGTTTTCAAATTTTATCTCACTCTTCGTGGGGTGGATATTCACATCTATGCTATCCGGCTCCACGTAGAAATTCAAAAAATAGTTAGGCTGCATATCTGCCGGAAGCATTTGCTCATAGCAACTCATCACAGCTTTATGAAAGTACGGATGGCGCATATGACGTCCGTTGACAAACAGATATTGCAGCATATTTCTTCTTCGAGCATACTCCGGACGACATACAAATCCCTCCAATCGCACTATCGACGTACTTGTCGTCACCGGTAGCAACTGCTTATCGAGTCCGCGACCGAAGAGGTCAGTAATTCGCTGTTTCAACGACGAGTGCATCAATTTATGCACCACAGCCCCGTTGCTCATCAGCGTAAAGTCTATATCAGGATTCACCAGCGCAAGGCGTTCAAATTCGCGCATGATGTTGCTCAGTTCTACAGCGTCTTTTTTCAGAAACTTCCTTCGCGCAGGCACATTGAAAAACAGATTTTTCACCATCATGTTGCTACCCGGAGCACAAGCCTCGGGCTGCTGACTCTCAACGTGCGAGCCGCTGATTTGTATGCGTGTACCCACCTGCTCGCCGTGGGGCATGGTTCGGAGATCCACCTGAGCCACCGCAGCTATCGATGCAAGTGCTTCGCCACGAAATCCCATCGTACGAAGCGAAAACAGATCGGCAGCCTGCTCGATTTTCGATGTAGCATGACGCTCAAATGCCATGCGGGCATCGGTTTCGCTCATTCCGCGACCGTTGTCCACCACTTGTATCAGCGTCCTACCGGCATCGACTATGATTATCTGTATATCCGTAGCGCCGGCATCGACAGCATTCTCCACCAACTCTTTAACCACAGATGCGGGACGCTGTATCACCTCACCTGCAGCTATCTGATTGGCCACTGAATCCGGAAGTAGTCTGATTACATCGTTCATATTACTATATTAACCTATGCAAAGTTACTACAGTCCGTTTCATTCGGCAAACTCTCTTTTCGACAGTGCCGACCCACAATGTTAATAACTTGTTGATAACTTTATTTTACCTGTGGCTCCGGCATCACCGGACGCACGGTTCTATCCGGACGCTTCGGACGCGCTCCGGGAACTCCTTCGGGCACTTCTCCAGGTATCAATTTCGGTGCTTCCATGCGATTTGCATCAGGCACACCGACCGACTTATCTTCAGGAGCATTTGCATTCGGACTATTCTTCGATGCCGCAACGCTACGAATATCATCGGTCACTGCTGGTGCCGTTTTCAGCAATTCCGCCATCTCTTCAGGCACAACGAATATGTCAAATTTGTCCACAGGGCGCAGAAGTTCATACCATTTGAATCGTGGCAGGAAATAAGAACCGCGCTTTGCAAGATAGAGAGGGGTGATTTTTGATGTCGTTTCCGGCCAGAAATGGATGCTCTCCACAGTGTTATCCTTAAAATAGGCATCCATAAAACTACTCTCCACAAAACCAAACTTATTATAAGTCGAGTCTTTCTCCATAGGGAACGTGATAAGTTGCACATTACCCTCCACATAGAGACGTTTCACAGTCGAATCGTTAAACCACGCAGTCATATCCGTTCCGGCTATCTGATTGTAGCAATCTTCGGCTATATGTTCGGCCACGATTCCGGATTTGGGGAGACGTGCCCAATCAACGGTCGAATCGTTGAGGTGCACCAATATTACCTCGCCGTTTATCTGACGCTCTCCGCTCCACACCACCGGCAAACGATACATATATAGTGTTGAATCACGCTCCGTTATGCTGAGCGAATCACATATACCCTGCAAATCACTGCGAAAGAACCTCACATTATGAAATGCACTGGTCACACGGGTCGAATCTGCCAAGTCAAGATAAGCATTTATCGTATCTCCGTGTAGATAGAGTGTATCGCCCTTCGAATATTCCTTCGCCATTGCACGACCGGTCACAAATGCACTGTCGCGCACCTCATCATAATATCCATAGTCGCCATGTAGCGATGACTGACGAGCCGAATCCGTCAACACCATATTGCCACGAGCCTCGCCATACTGCTTGTCGCGATCATAAAAGAGTGTATCGCCCGACAAGGTATTGCCACGACGCGTACGCACCATCGACCGTTGATACAGGTCAGCAAGTCCGCTGTTAGTATTATACGTTCCCGACGACGACTCTATCTCGCCATCAGCATTCACTATCTTGGTCGGGCTAACAAGTTCGGCTATATTTGTTGCCGTATTATATATAAGCGAGTCAGTGGTCATGGTAAGCGGACTTTTGTTGCGATTACCCTCAAGCACCACATTTGTATAGAAGTAGGCATACTTCGTATCTGGATAATACTCACCCTCTCTAGACGACAATGTGTTAGCCTCATCGGTCAACACACCACCTACATCATAATAGCCCACATTGCGAGCCAAATCATAGTTAAACACGTCAGTTTCAAGCTTCACATCACGATTTATCAGACGCACTTTTTTATTGAAATCGGCATAAAGTATTGCCATTTCATCAGTGCCGTTATAGTCAAGCTCATCAGCATATACAAACAGTGTATCTCCTTGCTCCATGCGCACGTTTCCATACGCACTCACAGAGTTGGCCGACTCGTAGAAATGCGCACTGTCACAATACATAAACATATCGTTGCGACGTAGCTTTACATTACCTACAAGCACCTGATACTGGTCTTCAGCCAGCCCACCCGGCATTTCATGGAAATACAATTGGTCTGCATGTTCGAGAAACACTTTTCCTGGCTGATAGCGGTTGGCTGTCGGTATTGTCGGTTTAAGCACTTCTCGTTTAGGCGCCTGGGGTGCTTTCGCTTTTTTATCCGACTGACGCTGTGCCACGATTATTGATGGCACAGTCAAAAGCAACACAGCAGTCAGTGCGCCGAGCAGTCGAGCTACTGGCGCACTGAGTACCGTTCTGATATAGTCACGCTTGTGACGCATATTCTGACGTTATTATTTTTACTTTGTCGAAGTTTCCTTAATCCAACCCTTGTGTGAGAACTCACAATTGCGCCATCCGTCTTCGATACGCACATGGGTTTCGGCAATCTTCTTTTCGAGCCACTTGCGCAACAATTTGTTGCGTTCGGCGTTTTCATACATTGTTTTGATTGTCTGATAGTCATCGGCTATGTTGGCCTTATGACCCTCCACGCGATTGGTAAGTTTCACCATCGACACCACTTCACGATTGAGCTTCGGATCAATCATAACAAATGGCTTCGACACATCGCCAACTTCCATAGTGCTTACCTCACGAGCTATTTCCTGTGGCAGATCCGACATTTGGAAGAGCGTTGTTCCGTCATTTGAGTTCACCATCTGACCGTGATTATTTCTGGTATCCTTATCGTTTGACACCATTACAGCCTGTTCGAAAGTAAACTTCAGACTATCCACCATATCCGTGCGCAATGAGTCTAGACGGTGCATTGCATCCTCTATTTCGCTCTGGCTTGCCTTCGGACGGAGGAGAATATGACGTGCATTCACTCGGTCGCCACGCTTTTCTATCAACTGTATGATATGAAATCCATACTGCGTTTCAACAATTTTCGATGCTTTTTTAGGATCGTTGAGGTTGAAAGCTACAGCTGCAAATTCAGGTTCAAAAGTAGCTTTACCCGCAAATCCGAGTTCACCGCCACGCGATGCACTGCCCTTATCTTCCGAATAAAGGATGGCAAGCGTTGAAAAATCGCTCTCTCCACGATTTACACGGTCTGCATAGTCGCGCAGACGAGCTTTCACGTCGTCAATTTCCTGACGCGGAATCACGGGGTGAATCTTAATAATCTCCACAGCCACTTTCAGCGGTATATAGGGTACACTGTCCTTCGACAATGAATCATAGTATCGACGTACATCACTCGGAGTCGAAGTCACTCCTTCGGTAATCGACTGCTGCACCATGCGCACACGATAGCGATTGCGCGTCATTTCTGTCAGCGCGGCACGCATATCTGGGAAGCTTTTGCGGAAATACTCCTCAACTTTTTCTCGCGAACCGAGGCTGGTGACATACATATTCATCTGCGCATCCACCTCTGCCTGCACCATTGCATCCTGCGCTTCCAGTGTATCCAGGTCGGCCTGATGGAGATACAATTTTTCTATAGCAAGCTGCTCAGGTATCACGCAATAAGGGTCGCCGGATATGTCGACACGCTCGTACATCATATTGCTGTACTGTTCTTCGATTTCCGATTTCCATATCGGCTGGTCTCCGATTACCCACGCCACTTCTTCTACAACGTTGGTCTGGGCAACCACCATTCCGGCTGCTACGGGCAGCAATGCTGCAAGTATTTTTCTTATTTTCACAATAAATATCGCGTTAAGTTCAAACGCCAAAATTAATTATTTTTTGCCACACGCACTTAATATACTATGTAAAAATAGCCTAAATCTCAAGACTACGCAGAGCTTTATCATTGATTTTCACCGTATATTGCTTATGTAGTTTCAACAGCCACTCTTTTTCAAGTTCTTTCTGATATGCGGCACTCGCTTGTCCGCGCACATCGTCCACACTCTCAGGCTGAGCTATCACTCTGTAGCGATACGGCAAATATGCATTCCATCTCCCTTGCGATGCTGGTCGCGCACCACCAAAGGCCACAAAGTCTACAACTCCGCTTACGCCCACAGGTGCAAGCACCCGCTCAACACGCACATCAGTACCAAATTGTCGTCGTACATTTTGCACTATATCTACCGATGCCACATTTGTACTGTCGAGCCACTCTCTCGCCGCTACCGCTACCGAATCAGCTTCAGCCATGATGATAAATCCTTTGAAGCGTGGAGATTTCCACGCAAAATCCGCACGATGCGCATCAAAATAGCGACACAATCCTTCGCGGTCGTTATCGGGGCGATTCCACACCTCATCCGCACTGACATTTACTACCATAAGACCCTCGCGATACTCTCGCACAAGCGCTGCATACTCCGGATTTTCAGCTTTCAACCACTCAATCACTCCCGACATAGAGCCGTGAGCGTTCACCGCGCGCTCCATCCTTCGCTTTCTTAAAGCTTCGGCTCGACCGTCTGCTTCTACGATTTCTCGCAGTTGCACAACCGCCTCATCAAAAGGCAGCTGCTTACGCGATGCCTCCTTGAATAGTATGTGATAGCCATACATTGTTCTGACAGGACGCGAGAATGTACTATCTGCCATTTCAAATGCAGCTTTTTCAAATTCCGGCACCATACGTCGCACGCCGAACCACGGCAAATCGCCTCCATTGTCGCGACCGGAAGGGTCGTCTGTTTCTACCGAAGCTATCTCTTTGAAGTCGGCTCCGGCAGTCAGCAATCCATATATCGAATCAATTTCCTGCACCTTTTTCAGCGAATCTTCAGCCGATAGTCCGGCGGTCATTTTCAGTATGTGGCGCACCTTCACCTCTCCGGGATCGCTACGCGAACCGTGCGACTTGATGATATGCAGCCCGTAGCGCGACGATACTACTTCAGACACTCCTCCGTCCGGCAATGCAAAAGCTACATTCTCAAACTCATACGGAAGCATCCCGACCGACAAATAACCAATTCTGCCACTATCGCTTTTTGCCGACACATCCACAGAATATTTTGCAGCAAGCGGAGCTATATCACCTCCTTCGGCAACAATTTTCTGCAAGCTGCCAGCCAAAATCGAATCACCGCTATCAAGCAGTATATGACTTACATCCACATTTCGCTCCATTCGCACATACAACTCTCTCAGCAGACTGTCAACACCTGCCGTATCTGCCAGAAACGATTGCGCCAGGTCGACTTCCATTTGCCGAAGTTCCATGCGAAACTCCATAGTTGTATCCACACCGGCAGCTGCGGCAGCCTTCACCTTGAGCTTATAGTCGACAAACATGTCGATATATTCATCCGCACTGAGTGTATCCACCGCCACCGCGCGAGCCTTATGATAATGATAGCCAAACTCACTGAGACGCACATCGACACCGTCGATAGTCATCAACACCGGGTCGGAGCCAAAAGCCATTAGCACCGGGCTGAATAGCAAAATAGCGAAAAGCAATTTTTTCATATTCACAGGCAAAAAAACACGGACTTAATAAGCCCGTGTTTTTCATAATAATTATACTGTAATAAAATCTTTCTATTACTGATGAGAAGAGCTGTAGTTAGGAGCTTCGCTGGTAATAGCCACATCGTGAGGATGGCTTTCAGCAACACCTGCATTTGTGATGCGAGTAAACTTAGCATCGTGCAGACGCTCTATGCTCGATGCTCCGCAATAGCCCATACCGGCACGCAGACCGCCAAGCATCTGATAAACCACTTCATAGAGGCTTCCCTTATACGGAACGCGAGCAGCAATACCTTCGGGAACAAGTTTTTTAACATCGCTTTCCGAAGCCTGGAAGTAGCGGTCTTTCGAACCTTTTTCCATTGCTTCAAGCGAGCCCATGCCACGATAAGCCTTATACTTACGACCGTTATAGATGATAGTGTCGCCCGGCGATTCCTCAACACCGGCTATCATACCACCCATCATCACAGAGTATGCGCCGGCAGCGAGAGCCTTAACGATATCTCCGGAATAACGAATACCGCCATCGGCAATCAAGGGCACTCCGGTTCCTTCAAGTGCTTTAGCTACGTCGTAGATAGCAGAAAGCTGGGGAACACCCACACCTGCAATCACACGGGTAGTACAGATTGAACCCGGGCCGATACCTACCTTCACGCCGTCAGCGCCATTATCTACAAGATAGCGAGCAGCTTCACCGGTAGCAATATTTCCGACAACGACATCGATATTAGGATATTTTTCCTTAACGGCTTTAAGCACACCCACTACACCTTTGGTATGACCGTGAGCTGTGTCAATTACGATGGCATCAACTCCGGCTGCAACAAGTGCGTCAGCACGCTCCATGCTATCTGCTGTCACACCGATACCGGCAGCCACGCGCAGACGTCCGAATGAATCCTTACATGCGTTAGGTTTATCCTTAGCTTTGGTAATATCCTTATATGTAACAAGACCTACAAGACGTCCTTCAGAATCAACAACGGGAAGTTTTTCAATTTTATGACGCTGAAGAATATCCGATGCCTCTTCAAGGTTTGTCGACTGGGTAGTTGTAACCAGACCCTCCGAAGTCATCACTTCGTCGATTTTGCGATTCAACTCGCGCTCGAAGCGAAGGTCGCGGTTAGTCACGATACCCACAAGCATACGGTCATCATCTACCACGGGAATACCACCGATATGATACTCTTCCATCATTGCAAGAGCATCTGCCACGGTGCTACCGCGCTTGATGGTTACGGGGTCATAGATCATACCGTTTTCTGCACGCTTCACAGCATGAACCTGACGAGCCTGCTCGGCAATCGACATATTCTTGTGAATCACACCAATACCACCTTCGCGAGCTATCGCTATCGCAAGACGAGCCTCAGTGACGGTATCCATTGCGGCCGACACGAGAGGTACGTTGAGGACAATGTTGCGCGAAAACTTAGTTTTAAGGTTGACTTCCTTGGGAAGCACTTCCGAATAGGCGGGAATAAGAAGCACGTCATCAAACGTGAGCCCGTCCATCTTCACTTTATCTGCAATAAATGACATAACGCTGATGGGTTCGTTTTGATTTTATTGCACGCAAAGTTAAATATTTTTCCTGATAAGATTATTATTTTTTTCAGCGTTTTTTCGCTTGTTTTTGTGATTCTCGTTATTAATTTTGCAATACATCCAATCAAACTCTATGAAACTACTTCTCTACCGCATCTACCAGCTTTTCATAATGGCTCCGCTACTATTGGTTTTCACCACCATAACCGCTCTGACCACCATCATTGGCGCACTGATTGGGTGTGGCCGATGGAGTGGCTACGTCCCGCAGGTCATTTGGTCGCGACTCTTCTGCTGGCTGACACTGGTAAGAGTAAGTGTCAAAGGTCGCGAAAACATCGACCCGAACACCTCCTATGTTTTTGTAGCCAACCATACCGGTGCTTACGACATTTTTGCAATCGCCGGATGGCTCGGTCATAATTTTCGCTGGATGATGAAAGCATCGCTTCGTCGCATCCCTCTCGTTGGATACGCCTGCGAAAAAGCACATCAGATATATGTCGACAATTCATCAGCCTCACGTCTGCGCCACACTATGGAGCGTGCCGAGTCACTGCTACGTGGAGGCATGTCGATTACCGTATTTCCCGAAGGAGCACGAACGCTCGATGGCAAAATGCACCAATTCAAAAGAGGAGCATATCTCCTTGCCACTGAATTCAACCTTCCGGTCGTTCCTGTCACAATCGACGGCGCTTATGCCGTGTTGCCGCGATGGCGCATTTTGCCACAATGGGGTTCAATCACCATCACCATCCACCGACCTATTCACCCCGACCCCGCAACAGGCCATGATTTGCAGAAGCTAATCGACGAAAGTCGCAGTGCCATAGCTTCATGCCTTCCACCCGAAGGATTTTCTCGCCCCAATTAAAAAAGCCGTTCATTCCCCTACACTGTCCGATAACCAACTTTCGGGCACAGATGCTTGTTGTATTCTTTAGTCGGTACAACGACAGCAAGACTGACAAAATGACAGCCTCACGCCATTGGCACGAAATATGCAATACAGTTTTTCAGAAAATAAAACCCAATACTAAATCAAAAAACTCTTAATAAAATAATCATTATGAAACTCAAACCACTGGCCGACAGAGTGCTCATCGCACCCGTAGCTGCTGAAGAAGTTACCGTAGGCGGTATCATTATCCCCGATTCCGCTAAAGAAAAACCCCTCAAAGGCACTGTAGTGGCCGCCGGCAACGGTACTGCCGAAGAAAAAATGGAACTCAAAGAAGGCGACACCGTATTCTACGGCAAGTATTCAGGTTCTGAAATAGAGTTTGAAGGCGAAAAATATCTGATTATGCGCCAAAGCGACGTCCTCGCTAAGATCGAAGCATAACAGCAACAAAAAAATTTCACACAGACATCAAAAAACAGAAAAATCATGGCTAAAGAAATAAAATTCGAGATTAAAGCTCGCGAAGAACTCAAAAAAGGCGTCGACGCTTTGGCCGACGCAGTAAAAGTGACTCTCGGCCCGAAAGGTCGCAATGTCATCATCGAAAAGAAATTTGGCGCTCCCCACATTACTAAAGACGGCGTCAGCGTAGCTCGCGAAGTTGAACTCGAAGACCCCTTCCAGAATATGGGCGCACAGCTCGTTAAGGAAGTCGCTTCTAAGACTGGCGACGATGCCGGCGATGGCACTACTACTGCCACCGTTCTCGCTCAGGCTATCATCAACGTTGGCCTCAAGAACGTTGCTGCCGGAGCCAATCCTATGGACATCAAGCGCGGTATCGACAAGGCTGTCAGCGTGGTTGTTGCCAACATCAAGGAAATGGCTCAGGAAGTAGGCGACGACTTCAAGAAGATCGAAGACGTAGCACGCATCTCAGCAAACAACGATGAAGCCATCGGCCGCCTCATCGCCGAAGCCATGAAGAAGGTTAAGAAAGAAGGCGTTATCACCGTTGATGAAGCAAAAGGCACTGAAACCACTGTCGACATCGTTGAAGGCATGCAGTTCGACCGTGGCTACATCTCGCCCTACTTCGTCACCAACACCGAGAAGATGGAATGCGAAATGGACAGCCCATACATCCTCCTTTTCGACAAGAAGATTTCAAACCTCAAAGACCTTCTTCCCATCCTCGAAGCATCAGCTCAAAGCGGACGTCCCCTTCTGATTATCGCCGAAGACGTCGATCAGGAAGCTCTTGCCACCCTCGTTGTCAACCGCCTGCGTGGCTCACTGAAAATCTGCGCTGTCAAGGCTCCCGGATTTGGCGACCGTCGCAAGGAAATGCTCGAAGACATCGCTGTACTCACCGGTGGCGTGGTTATCTCTGAAGAAAAGGGCATGAAGCTCGAATCTGCCACTGTCGAACTTCTCGGTCGCGCCGAAAAGATTGAAGTAAACAAAGAAAACACCACCATCATCAACGGTTCTGGCAACAAAGACGCCATCGCAGCTCGCGTTGCTCAGATCAAGGCTCAGATTGAGCAGACCACCAGCGACTACGACCGCGAAAAGCTCCAGGAACGTCTGGCCAAACTCGCCGGCGGCGTAGCAGTGCTCCACATTGGTGCACCCAGCGAAGTAGAAATGAAAGAAAAGAAAGACCGTGTCGACGACGCTCTCTCTGCCACTCGCGCAGCCATCGCCGAAGGCATCGTCCCCGGTGGCGGTGTTGCATACATTCGTTGTGTTGCCAAGCTCGAAGCTCTCAAGGGCGACAACGACGATGAAACAACAGGTATCCAGATTATCAAACGCGCCATCGAAGAACCGCTTCGCCAGATTGTTGCCAACGCTGGCGTTGAAGGAGCTGTGGTTGTTCAGAAAGTTAAGGACAGCACCGGCGACTTCGGCTACAACGCCCGCACCGACAGCTACGAAAATCTCCTCGCAGCCGGCGTCATCGACCCCGCTAAGGTTACCCGCGTAGCTCTCGAAAATGCAGCTTCGATTGCAGGAATGTTCCTCACCACCGAATGCGTTATCGCCGACAAGAAGGAAGAAAATCCCGCTCCTGCAATGCCCGCATCCGGAATGGGTGGCATGGGCGGCATGATGTAAACCTCAACAACATCCACTCTATACTCCATTCACGCGACGCTGCTCCTTGCCTCAAGGAGCGGCGTCTCTTTTTTATCTAATCGGCTACGCACAAAAAGAAAGCGGTCAGCATCCCGATGGGAGCCAACCGCTATAGAGGTGTTTTTGAAAGCTGATTTAATTAATTCCTTTTTTTTTACTTAACAACTTCATTGAGTTCTGCACCGGCCTTAAACTTCACCGACTTACGTGCAGGAATTTCAATTGTTTCTTTTGTACGCGGATTGATACCCTTGCGAGCACCCTTTTCTGCCACCGCAAAAGTGCCAAAGCCTATAAGGGATATCTTATCACCCTTAGCAAGCTGTTCAGAAATAGTCGACACAGTAGCATCAAGAGCCGCTTTGGCCTGTACCTTTGTCAAATTTGCCTTTTCAGCAATCGCATTTATAAGCTCTGTCTTGTTCATTGTTGATATTTTTTTGAGTAAATTTGTTTAATTGTCACAAATATAGGGTTAAAAACTTAATTCCAACAAGAAAAGCAAAAAAAATAACAAAAAAAGCGTAATTAAGCACTCCTTGTCTATCAAACTATCTACACTTGCCGTCATTTTTTGTAAATTTGCAACCATAACAAAAATAACATGAGCTATATACGACAATTATTCAACGCCACACCTCCCGTCACGAAAAACCTCATCATAATCAACTTTATCGTGTGGCTATTCACACAAGTTTGCGGTCAAAAGCTCAATCTCAACCTGACTCAATTTGCCGCTCTCCACTATTTTTCGGCATCCAACTTCAATCCCGCGCAGATCATCACATACATGTTCATGCACGACGGATTCACACATATCCTCTTCAATATGTTCACGCTCTTCATGTTCGGCATCACCCTTGAGCGTGTTCTCGGCTCTGGAAAATTCCTTTTCTACTACATATCGTGTGGAATAGGTGCCGCTCTGACACAAGAATTCGTATGGGCTCTCACTTGGCACGACACTTTCACCAAAATTCTGGCAAATCTCAACCACACTGATTTTGCCACTATGAGTGCCATCATCGACCAAGCGCAAGCTATGGGACAAGACCTCCCATTCCTCAACAGCATGCTCACCGTAGGTGCTTCAGGTGCCATTTTCGGCATTCTCCTCGCCTTCGGCATGATATTCCCCAATATGCCTCTATACATCATGTTCATCCCCATCCCCATCAAAGCCAAGTGGATGGTGATTGGCTACGGCGTCATCGAGCTATTCATCGGTCTCACTCAGCCCGGAAGCACCATCGCCCACTTTGCCCACCTCGGAGGCATGATTTTCGGATTCTTAATCATTCTTTACTGGAAGCACAAGGGAGCCATAAATGGACGATATTATTGACCGCATTCGTCGCTTTGCCGTCGGCTCATCCGTAGGCAAACTCGTGGTAGTCAATGCCGCGGTCTTTATTGTCGTACGCCTTTCTCTGCTATTTGCCGACTCCGCCTCTACCCACACTATCGAAAGCTGGCTCGAACTTCCGGCCTCGGCTGCCATCCTCATCTCTCAGCCATGGACTCTCCTGACCTACATGTTTGTCCACTTCGACATCCTCCATCTGCTTATCAACATTCTGATGCTCCACTGGTTTGGAGGCATCATTGAACGCAGCTGTGGCTCTCGCCATCTGCTTACGCTATACATTTCTGCCGGACTTGCCGGTGGCATTGCATTCATCGCCGCATGCTCACTGCAATCCTCTCCGCAAGGCTACCTGATTGGGGCATCGGCATCAATTACAGCTCTCGTCGTAGCAGCGGCCATTCTCCACCCCGACCGCAAGGTGTCTGTTCCTCTTGCCGGCATCGTAAGCCTCAAATGGGTCGCAACGGCAATCATTGTCATTGAAATCATTTCGGCTCTACCGGGTTCAGCCAACTCATCAATTGCCCATGCCGGTGGTGCAGCCCTCGGTGTGGCATTTGCTCTCTTCCGTCGCTCTCGTCGCTTCCGCTTCGTTGAAGCCACTGCCGATGAGTCGACATCCATCGAACAGATTCTCAAAAAAATCAGCACTTCCGGTCACGCCTCACTCACTCCAAGCGAGCGTCGCATTCTTTTCGACATTACACGCACTAAAACGCCACATAAACAATGAAAAAAGCCATTCGCATACCATTGGCATTTGTGGCAGTCTGCGTATTTATCGTTACTATTGCCGCAGCCCACGGAGGCGCCGTAGATCCGCGCACTACCCCCCTGCCCGGGCTCGTCACTATGGCCTTACCCTGGCTCATCTCCGCAACCGTCATCATCACCGTTGCCTCCATCTTCTTTTTCCGCCGACTCGCAATAGCCGGAGCTATAGCCACACTGATATGTCTGCCTGAAGCTCTCACCATATGTCCGCTAAATATCGGCGACAATGACTCCTCTATGTCCGGCCACGACTCTGATAGCACATTCTCAGTCATGACCTTCAACACTTACTACTTCTTAGACTATAAATCCGACACTCTTCCGGCTCCCGATACCAATTCCACGGTCAAGGCTATTTTAGCTGCCGATCCGGATATCGCACTCCTGCAAGAATGCGCTCCGGTCACATTCCCCGACCGCACACCATACATCGGTACTACCGACTCCGATTCTCTCACTTCGCGCTACCCCTACCGACTCTCCAACGGCCGTTCAAGTTGTATTTTATCCAAATTCCCAGTCACCGAAATCCAGGTTGACATAAATACCGATGCGTCACCCTCATTCAGCGTCACGCGCTATGCAGTCGACATCCGTGGCCGGAAACTCAACATTCTAAGTCTACATCTACAGTCGCTCATGCTCTCCGACGAGGCCAAACTATCGGTTCACGACGTAAGCTACATGCGCACCCAACGCAAGGATATAAGCATCATTCGCCATGAGCTTCTACCAAAAATAGCCAACGCCATGCGCATCCGTGCCGGACAAGCCCACGAAGTGCGACAACTCATCGACAGCATTTCCGGCCCGCTAATCGTGTGTGGCGACTTCAACGACGTCCCCCTCTGCTATGCCATTCGCACCATCAGCGGCACCGATCTCAAAAACGCATACACGGAATCAGCATTCGGATTTGCCGCCACATACCGCAAGCGGGGCATGTCGCTTCGAATCGACCACATGCTGTTCCGCGCACCCCTCTCCGCCGTCAGCTCCCGACGCATTGCCGACGGATGCAGCGACCATTTCCCAATCATGACGACATTTAATTTTGATAATACAAACAACATAACCCATTAATCATATCTCATGCACAAAACAATTCTCACGACTGCAGCCGCAGTAGGCTTGTTTGCAGCGGCTATTCCTTGTCCGTCTGCCGCTGCCGAGCGCGTCAATCCGTTCATGGCGCCCTACGGAACCACTTACGACATTCCCCCATTCGACCGTATCACCTACGACGACTATCTTCCTGCCTTCAAGAAAGGCATCGAAGAACAGCGCAAGGAGATTGAAGCGATCGTATCCAACCGTCAGGCTCCGACATTCACCAACACTATCTTGGCTATGGAAAAGGCGGGCAATCTGCTCAACCGCGTAATGCTTGTTTTCTCAAGCCTCGACGAAACTGACAACACGCCCGAAATGACGGCTATCTCCGAAGTGGCATACCCGATGATGTCGCAAAACTCCGACGAAATCATGATGAACGACGGGCTGTTCAAGCGCGTAAAATACATCTACGACCGTCGCGACAAAATGAACCTCTCTAAGGCCGAAAAGCGTGCCGTCGAAGATTCTTACAAGAAGTTTGTTCGTAGCGGAGCACTCCTATCTTCGAAGAAAAAGGAAGAACTCAAGAAAATCAACACCGAACTCACCGACCTCTACCTCAAGTTCAATAAAAATCTGTTGGCCGCAACAAACGAATTTTCAATTGTCATCACCGACAGCAACCGCCTGAAGGGCATACCGGCCGGCAATGTCGCCGCTGCTGCCGAAGAGGCTAAAGCTAAAGGCAAAGACGGTTGGATGTTCACTCTCCACGCTCCGAGCCGCCTGCCGGTACTTCAATATGCCGAAGACCGCGACCTGCGACGCGACATGTACAACGGATATATCAACCTTGCTTCATCTGGCAAGTACGATAACAAGCCCATTATTAACCAAATTCTCATCGCTCGCTCGGCTAAGGCTAAACTCCTCGGCTACTCCGACTTTGCCGCCTACATGACCGAAAACGTCATGGCAAAGACCACCGACAACGCCGAACAGCTCCTGCTCAAGATTTGGGAACCCGCCGTTGAGCGTGTCCATGAAGAAGTATCTGAAATGCAAGCGCTTGCCGACCGCAACGGCGACAACATCAAAATCGAGCCGTGGGACTACTATTTCTACGCCGAAAAAGTTCGTAAAGATAAGTACGACCTCGACGAAGACGAAGTTCGCGCATACTTCTCCATCGACAACGTTCGCAAGGGCATCTTCTCAATGGCTGAACGTCTCTACGGTGTGACGTTCACCGAACTCCCCGACGCTCCTAAATACCATCCCGAAGTTAAGGTCTACGACGTAACCGACATCAAAACCGGCGAACACATTGCCGTATTCATGACCGACTACTTCCCCCGTGCATCTAAGCGTCAAGGCGCATGGATGAGCGAATTTCAAGGCTCATTCGTCGATCCAGACGGCACATCTCAGCGTCCCATTGTCTACAACGTTGGCAACTTCACCAAGCCAACAGCTGAAATGCCATCGCTCCTCACCCTCGACGAACTAGAAACCATGTTCCACGAATTTGGCCACGGTCTCCATGGCATGCTCACTCGTGCTAAACTCCGCAGCCAGGCTGGCACTAATGTCGACCGCGACTTCGTTGAACTCCCCTCACAGATTACCGAACACTGGGCGCTTGAACCCGAACTTCTCAAAACCTACGCTTTCCACTACAAAACTGGCGAAGTTATTCCCGACGCTCTAATCGAAAAGCTCGCTGCTTCTGCCACTCACAACCAGGGCTTCACAACCACCGAACTCGTTGGCGCAGCTCTTCTCGACCTCCAGTGGGGCAAAGTTAACACCGAAGGCAAAGGCATCGATGTCGCTGCCTTCGAACAGCAGGTTGCCGACGTACTTGGCATGCCTAAAGAAGTGCAGTTCCGCTATCGCAGCACATACTTCCGCCACATCTTTGGTAGCGACGGATATGCTGCTGGCTACTACACCTACCTTTGGGCTGAAGTACTCGATACCGACGGTTTCGAACTCTTCAAAGAAAAAGGCGTATTCGACCCTGCCACAGCCAAATCATTCAAAGAAAACGTTCTCGAAGCCGGTGGCAGCGAAGATCCCATGGAGCTTTACGTAAAATTCCGCGGTCATCAGCCCAATGTTGATGCTCTCCTGCGCAATCGCGGACTCTCTGTCAAAGACACAGGCAAAAAAGCACCCATCAAAATCAACATCCCCGGTGGTAAATAATCATTGTCAAACATTTCAATACAATCTTTTATGAACAAGACAATACTGAAATCCGTGGCTGCAGCTCTCATTTCGGCAACAGCCCTCATGCCGGTAGCATGCAACAAAACCAACAGCAATGCCACCGCCGAACAGACCGACACCGTAGCGGCAAAGCGACTCGTCATTGCCTACGTCACTGCAGGTAGCGACGTTATGCCCGATCCGAAAGCTATGACTCATATCAACTACGCTTTCGGCCACGTTACCGACTCTTTCAACGGCATCCGTGTTGACAATCCCGAGCGCCTTCACAAGATTGCGGCTCTCAAGGAAGAAAATCCCGAACTCAAAGTTGTTCTCTCTGTAGGTGGATGGGGAAGCGGTCGCTTCAGCGAAATGGCTGCTGATTCAATCAACCGCACTTCTTTTGCTGCCGACTGCAAGCGCGTCATTGACGAATTCAACCTCGACGGCGTTGACATTGACTGGGAATATCCCACCAGCTCAAGCTCAGGAATCTCTTCTTCGCCTGCCGACACCGACAACTATACTCTGCTGATGCGCGATATCCGCAACTGCATAGGCGACAGCAAATTACTGACTCTCGCCACCCCCGGCAGTGCCGAATACTACGATTTCCCCGCCATCCTCCCCTATGTCGACTTCATCAACATCATGTCTTACGACATAGGTGCTGTTCCGTTCCACCAGTCTCCCCTCTACAACTCGGAGCACACAAAACTCTCAGCCGACTCTGCACTCAAAGCCCATCTCGCTGCAGGCATTCCTAAAGAAAAGCTCACACTCGGACTGCCTTTCTATGGTCGCGGATTCAAGGAATACCCTGACTACATGGACTATAAAGACCTCAAGGTATTCGATGGTTGCAAAATCGTTTGGGACGAAAAAGCTCAAGTTCCCTACATCGAAAATTCAAAAGGCGAACTCGTGCTCGGCTACAACGACCCCAAAGCCATCGAAATCAAATGTCGCTACATTCTCGACAACGACATCCTCGGTGCTATGTACTGGGAATACACCTGCGACAACGAACAAGGAGAACTCCGCACCATCGTTGCCGACTACATGATGGGACAAAAAGGCATCGACTACCTCGCTACCAAAAAATAATCCCACCCTCCCATAAACACAACCGAGGCATTCTCCCGACTGGAGAATGCCTCGGTTCTTTTTCTTATCGCGCTAATATCGTCGCCTCAGATAGCTCCGAGACCAAGACGCACCTGTTCTACCATTGCGTTATATTTACGCGTATTTTCGCGGTCTAAATGGGCTTTTTGGAGTATTTCGAGTAGCTGCTTATTCTGAGATTCCAATTTGGGAAGCTCAGGATCATTTTCAAGCTTATCCACCGCGGCCTGCAACTCCTGATCAGTCATATCCTCCTTAAAGTTTATCGAGGCAAGCTTCTGCATCAACAGCTTGTTGATAGCCGCACACTGACCGATAGCCACAGCATAGTCCCCCTGACTCATCGCGCTTTGTTTCGACAGCTCGATTATACGCTCGGTAGTTTCTCTGCTGTAACAACTATCTGCCGATACCGTTTCCGATATTTCCAACTCTTCAACAGCAGTTCCCGATTTTTCGGAACCACCACAGGCACTCACGGCAATCGCCGCAGCAGCCACAATCATAGCGTACTTTATTTTCATGTTAGCGATATATGTTCGGCATTTACCGGATCATTTAAGAATATGGCAGCCAAGCTGGTAAACTTAGTTGGATCTTCTGTGGTAAGATACTTAGCTCCGCCCTCCTTCGACAGTCGCACTTCCATTTCCGGATGGCGGCGAAGATAATCTGCAAGACTTCGAGCCACGATTTCACCCTGTGTCACTATATTTATATGCTCAGGCACAGCTTCACGTATCTTCGGAAGCAGTATCGGATAGTGCGTACATGCAAGAATAAGCGTATCAATCTCAGCCGACTTTTCGAGGAGTGAATCCACATATTTCTTCACAAAATAGTCAGCTCCGTCCGATGAAGATTCATCATTTTCCACCAGCGGAACCCACATCGGACACGCCTGCGAATAAGTCGAAAATCCCGGATTTAGCTTCGATATTTCCATATCGTAACTTCCGCTCGACACGGTTCCGGCCGTACCCATCACGCCAATTTTACCATTCGGTGAAATTTCACCTACAGCCTCAGCCGTTGGACGAATCACACCGAGCACACGCAGTCCCCTACCCATAGCCGGCAAGTCTGTCTGCTGAATAGTGCGTAGTGCCTTAGCTGAAGCCGTATTACAAGCAAGTATCACCAACGGGCATCCACGTCCGAATAGATAGCGCACCGCTTCGAGCGTAAACTTGTAGACCACATCAAACGAACGCGACCCATACGGCGCACGTGCGTTATCGCCAAGATAGAGATAGTCATACTGGGGCAGTTCGCGCCGAAGTTCCTTCAGTATTGTCAGACCGCCATAGCCGGAGTCGAACACCCCGATTGGACCGAGTGGATATTTTTCGTCTGTTTCCATTGCTTAATGCAAAAATACAAAAAGGAAGCGAAACTCACCACCGATGGGTGCGTTTCGCTTCTCAAATAAGGTTTATATGCGTCCGAGCTTACTTTATGCCAAGACGAGCCTTCACTTTAGCGGTCACGTCTTCTACATCGGCACCGGTAAAGATAGCGGTAGTATTTTCAAACACCATTGAATAGCCACCTTCTGTACCTACAGCCTTAATAGCTTCTACGATTTTCTGCTGAATAGGAGCCATAAGCTGTTCCTGCTGACGCTGCATATCCTGAGCTGCAGTAGCGCGGAATTCTTCGATTTTCTGCTGCATACCGCTGAGTTCTTCAAGACGACGGTCCTTAATCGACTGAGGAGTCGAAGCGTCCTTTTCGAGAGTCTGAAATTCAGTTACGCTCTTCTGGAAAGCCTCCTGAAGGTTCTTCAGTTCGTCGTTATACTTTTTCGATGCGTTTTCAAGCTGAGTCTGAGCAGCAGCCATATCGGGCAATGCTTCAACTACACTCTGCGTGTTGACAACAGCAAGTTTCTGAGCAAATCCAAATGCGGGGAGTGCTATCATCACCGCGAGCAAAAGTTTCTTAATCATATCTGTGATTGGAATTATTATTTTGTATTAAGTTTGGCGCAAAGATAAGCTATTTATTTTGAAATTCCTAACTTGGCGAGTACCTCATTGCTTATATCGATACGCGGCGAAGCGAAAATTATGTCGGCCGACGATGCCCTATCGAATATGCACATATAGCCTCGCTCCTCGCTTATCTGCTTCACCGCATTATAGACGGCTTCTTGAATCGGTTGCATAAGGCTCTGACGACGCTTCACGAGTTCGCCCTCCGGGCCGAAATACTTATTGCGTAGCTCAGCACCCTCTTTCTCTTTGGCTACTATCTTAGCCTCCTCGGCCTTCTTCTGTTCGTCAGTCAGAAACGGCATCTGGCTCTGATAGTTCTTATACATCGTTTCCGACTCCTTCGCCAGCGCCTCCACTTCTTTCTGATAGCGAAGCGACAACACTTCAATCTGATTGTTAGCTACTTCATAGTCGGGGATATTTTCAAGCACATATTCCATATCCACCAGAGCAAATTTCTGTGCGCTGGCGGAAGTGGCCACACCTACTATGGCTATCATAGCCACTACAAAACGTCTGATTGCAGTTTTCATAAGTCTTTTCTATTATCCGTTTCGACGCTCGGGGCGTCTTGTTTATATAGACAATCCTATGGAATGAAAGTTTAGAATGCGGAATCTTAATTATTGTTAGCTTAGAATTCCTGACCGAGGATGAAGTGGAAGTGGCTGCCACCACGCGAGCCAAACACCTTGTCGAAACCGTATGCCCAGTCGATACCCATCATACCTACCATCGGCAGGAAGATACGCACACCGGCACCGGCAGAACGCTTCATATCAAACGGCGAGAAGTTTTTCACGCTTGTCCAGGCATTACCGCCTTCAACGAATGTCAAGCCATAGATTGTCGTACTGGTTTCAAGCATAAACGGGAATCGAAGCTCCATACCGAAGCGAGTGTAGGCATAGCCTTCATAGCCCCAAGGAGTAAGTGATCCGTTTTCATAACCACGCAGACCGATTGTTTCGGTTGCATATGTGTAAGAACCACTCATACCGTCACCACCCACATAGAACGTTTCAAACGGCGACTTGAGATACTTGTTGAAGCTGCCGAGCAATCC
Organism: uncultured Bacteroides sp.; assembly: GCA_964416545.1. GTDB lineage: Bacteria > Bacteroidota > Bacteroidia > Bacteroidales > Muribaculaceae > Paramuribaculum. The sequence goes on from CAYQEN010000007.1 coordinate 47,552, forward strand.
GATATCGGCACGAGTCATAAGCACCAGCGTATACTTGTCGCTCGGAGTTAGCGGAGTATATGTACGAGAGCGGAACTTGAGCTTCCAATATTCAATCCAGCGATAGAGCTCTTTCTTCGACTCTGTTGTATTCTCTTCCGACAGCTTCTTCCAGTCCTTTTTGCCAAAGAGCGATGCCGGAGGCGTCAACTGAATACCGAGTGAAAATTCCGAACCATAGCGTGTATACAGCGGATTGTCCGTACTGTTGCGCGACAGCGTAAGGCCGAGCACAATCGAGTTCGACGTACCGTTGTTCATATAATAGAGGTAATCCCAGTTCTTCAGATAATACCAGTTGTACGACAACTCGGTCTGGAACACGAAGTAGTCATCAGGCCACTTCAGACGCTTACCGAAGCCGGCGGTTATACCCACCATTTGAAGCACCTTATTGGGGTCGTATGCGTTGGTTATGCTCTGCGAGTAATAGTCCGAACCGTAACCGTACATATTTCCGTAGTTATATCCGTTATACATCCAGGGGTTAGACCAGCTGTTGCTGTAATACGAGGAGTTCACACCGGTCTGACGGCTGTAGTATGCAGATAGTGAGAAAGAGTTCGGACGCTTGCCGCCAAACCACGGATCGAGGAACGACACACTGTAAGCCTGATAGTAGCGGGCATTGGTCTGAGCCGATAGAGTGAATGTCTGACCCTCACCCTGCGGAATAATACCCTTATACGAGCTCGGATGCAGGAGATTTTTTATTGAGAAGTTGTTAAACTTGAGCGACATCTTTCCGATTACGCCGGTCTGACCCCAACCGAGCGAAAACTCGATTTGGTCATTGGGCTTCGACTCAAGATTCCAGATAATATCCACCGTTCCGTTTTCGGCATCCGGTTCTACACGCGGGTCAATGGTTTCAGGGTTGAAATGACCGGTCTGAGCAATTTCACGATACGAACGCATCAGGTCGTCCTTGCTGAAGAGCTGACCCGGCTTAGTGCGAAGCTCACGACGAATCACCTTTTCATACAGTCGGTCATTACCATTGATTATCACATTGTTGATTGTAGCCTGCGGACCTTCTGTCATTCGCATTTCGAGAGCGATAGAGTCGCCGGTCACATTACGTTCAATGGGCACAAGGTCGTAGAACAAATAGCCCTGATTCTGATACAAGCTGGCCACGGCGTCTTCGTCGTCGGTAGTACGCTTTTTGAGCAACTTCTGATTGTAGACATCGCCCTTGTTCATTCCAAGTATACGCTGAAGGTCTACAGAGTTAAACACCGTATTACCCACCCACGATATATCGCTGATGTAATATTTGTTACCTTCTTCGAGGCTGATATACACATCCACGGTCTTTTCATCGAATGGAACGACACTATCGCTCAGCACTTTTGCATCACGATAACCATTTTCGTTATATTTTTCGATAATGCGCTTCAAGTCATCATGATAGTCTGTTTCAACGAATTTCTTCTGGCGGAACAGGTTTATAAGCTTACCCTTTTCGTTGGTTTTCTTCATTGTGCGCTGAATCGCATGATCCGACAGCACGTCATTACCATCGATATAAATCTTATGGACTTTCACCTTCTCGTTCTTGTCCACATTGATGTTCACCACCATTTCATTCTTGGCCGAAAGGTCTTCCTGAAGGTCGATTTTAACATCGGCATTACCGAAACCTTTCTCCGAGTAGTATTTCTTCACTATCGCTTCTGCGCGATTCACGATATTCTGCGTTATCTGGTTGCCCTCACGGAGCTGCAAACGCTCGTCGAGGTCTTGACGCTCGCCTTTCTTCACACCGTTATACACGATTTTGCCGATACGCGGTTGCTGACGCAAATTAAATGTAAGCCACACCTTGTCGCCTACGATTTTGTCGGCAAGTATCTGCACGCTGCCAAACAGTCCCTGACGCCACAAACGCTTTGCAGCCTCAGTGATTTCACTGCCCGGAAGATCTACGCGCTGACCGATTTTCAGACCCGTATATCCGATTATCAGATAATCCTCATAGTTTTCCGCTCCGGTCACTGACAATCCGGCTATCTCATAAGTATGAGGCAGTCCGCTGTAAACGATTTTCGGATTATACACAGTATCGGTTGGAGCCTGTGCAAACGCCGCACACGCAAACAGCACTGAAGAAATAAATAGTAGCAGCTTATGATGACGCATAATGATTGATTAATTCACTTGGATGTTATTTGTTCGGAGGTCTGACCGAAACGGCGCTCCCTCTTTTGGTATTGCAATATAGCCTTATAAAACTCTTCTTTAGAAAAGTCGGGCCAGAATGTTTCTGTAAAATACAGCTCCGCATAAGCTATCTGCCACAGCAGGAAATTGCTTATACGAATATCGCCGCCGGTGCGTATCAACAGGTCGGGATCGGGCATCGACGCAGTTGTCAGAGCCGATGAGATTGTTTCATCGTTGATTTCCGATGCCTCAAGCTCCCCCGAAGCACACGCCGCGGCTATCTTGCGACACGCTTCGGTGATTTCCCAGCGCGACGAATAGCTCAAAGCCAATGCCAAAGTCATACCCGTACAAGCCGACGTATCCTCCATGCAACGCTTCAGTCGCTCTAACGCTTCTTCTGGCATTCTGCCAAGATCGCCGATTGCCGTTAGTCGGATATTATTCTTTATCAAATCCGGTGTTTCGCGCTCGATAGCAGTCACGATTAGATGCATCAGCGTGTCTACTTCCGACTGTGGACGACCCCAGTTTTCGGTAGAGAAGGTGTAAAGAGTCAGATACTTCACGCCGGCTTCCGAGGCTGCTTCGGTGATTTTGCGCACCGTAGTTACCCCTTCTACATGGCCACAGCTGCGGTCAAGGCCACGAGCCTTAGCCCAACGGCCGTTACCGTCCATTATGACAGCCACGTGGTGCGGCAGTCGCTTACGGTCTATTTGGTCGAGCAGAGTTTCCATTGCTTCAGGTGATAATCAGTTTTTAGTTTATATTGTTTCAATCTATACGATTGCAGGTTGCACATCGAGAGCCGAACTCATAGCTTATGCCCATGCTCAGCGACGCATACCAATCGGTATTTTTCAGTGCCGAACTCTTCACTCCATATGGGTCTGAAAGTTCTCTACCGTCCATACTGTCCGAAAATGTCTTCGTCATGGTCAGCTCTGCACTGATATTGGTTCGGCTGTTCAGTTTATACTTCACTCCGATACCCATAGGCACTACGAATGCCACTTTGGTATCATCTGTGGCTGTCATAGCCACGCCCACTCCGGCCGACAAATACGGCGAAATTCGACGCAACTTCATATACGCCGGACCGATACCATAGTCGAAGAAGTTATATTCACCACGCAGTGTCAAGTCGGCTACTGTTGTGTCAAACGACACATTTTTCGGCATCACATTATCAAAATCGGCTGTATTGCCACTTATCCTCTGCGCTCCGATCTGCATTCGCAACGCCCAACGACGGTCAAACAAATACCGTCCCGACATCGCCACCGACCATCCCGGACTATGAAAAAAATTGCTTTCATTCGCATCTCCGAGATAACCGCTCACACCGCCGGCCACACCGACATCATACTTATAGCTCTCATCCTGCGCACTGAGGCTGAGTGGCTGAGTAATGATGGCAGTAAATAGCATTACAATCGGTATTATGCGATATAGCGTCACTATCTGTAGTTATTTATCACTGAATTGGCTTAAACGAAAGGCGATTGATTACACCACGCCATATCGTTGTGCTCACATTGCCGTTGGCGAGTTTTCCGCCAAACAGATAGATGTAGGGACACTCCCACGATGTTATGGGTGCTGTCGCACGCGACATCATTCCGTCGCCATAGTACATCCATGTCGATGCAGCCTTAGACTCTATGGTATTCTCTACCACCAATCCCTGCGCACCAACCATCTTTGGTATATAGCTCGGCAACTGAAGCGAAGCATCAGCTTTTTTCCAATTCAAGCCTCTATCGCTTGACATATATGTGACAGTGTTGAACACGCCTTTTTCCTGACGTCCCGAGAACGCCAAAAGCACAGTTTCGCGAGTCACAACCCATGTATCATCGGTCTTAAATGTGAAGTATGGTACTACCACCATTCCTTCAGTGGCAGGCACGCCCGATTGGGTTATTTTCGACCAGTTTGAACCATCATAAGCCCAAACGTCACCGCTAAGCGAACCCGATGCTGTACGTCCACCCATCACTATGGTCATCATCTCTTCCGACCATTCTGTAGTATAGGTTATCGACTGCGATGTTCCGCTCACAGGACAATTGGCAGGAATAGCCATTTCCGCAGTGGCGGGATATGTTACAAATGTATAGCTGTCGTCATCATTATGACGTACTCCAAACACGCTGTTACCGTGCGAACCGTAAATATGACTCATTGCCACTCCGGTTTCGCTCCACGTTTCGCCTGCATCCTCCGACTTATAGAGCATTCCTGCGCGGTCTGACAGATATAGAGCGGTGCCGGCCGATGTGATAGTGCTCACTTCTGCTCCGGCGGGAAGTTCTACATCCATCGATGTCCAAACGCCGGTTGCCGGATTTGTTGTCATCGAGCGCACCACATGCGCACCTTCAGCAACAAATGTATAGTAGTTACCACCTAATTCTACAGTCGACTGTGTCAGAGGATTTTCGATTCCACCGGGAAGCGCCATCGACGACGTTTCATTCCAATAAAGCGAATCCGGATCCATCTCATGCACATTCACCTGTATCTTATAGTCAATCGATCTGAGCTGATTATACGAAATCACGCGAAGGGTCACAGGGCCGTTGCTGAAGTCCACAGAGTCCTTCTGAGTCTCAAGATAGTTGATCGTATCAGGCACTCCGGCCACAGGATTCGGCACAATCAGTTTTGCCGAGCTGACAGTAGGCAGACCGATATTTACCAGCAGTCGGCTGATATTCGTACCCTTGGGAAGCGAATCTGCATTATACACTCTTCCCTTGTCGAGGTCTATCGAGAAGAATACGGTGTCAAGATTTTCAAGCACCGAGTCATCGGCCGCAAGACTAAAGGAGTTGAGCGACACATTAAAGAGCTCGCTATCATCGATTGTAAACGACGTATAGTCATCGTCATCATTACACGATACGACCACTCCGGTCAGCACTATCGACAACAGCAGATATAACGGGAATCTTTTAATCATAAAACATTATTTTTCAACATGCAAAGTTAAGAAGTTTTTCTTTATCTTTTAGTAGCGCAAAGTTAAAATTCGTAACCCGCTGATTTCTCAGCAACTAACACATCTCCGCGCCCTCCCCACAATAAAAAAACTCTATTTTTTACGTTTTCTTACATTAACAGTCTTAAAAAGATATATTCCTAATTAAAACTATCTTATTATCACCCTGTTCAGTCACAAATTCTATCTCTCCGATAGGCAAATTCATCTTGCAGCGACCACTTTCTCCAAGTTTCACAGGCGAAATTTCCACTCTGCAATCATCCCAAAGTCCTGACTCTATGAAGCGGCGATGCGTTTCCGCTCCGCCCTCCACCAGCAGCGAGGTAATTCCCGATTCATAAAGACGCGACAATATCGACTCCACGCTCGACGTTTCGTCAAGTGCCATTCGTTCTACGCCGGCAGGCAAATCTCCGCGTTCCGACCCGAAATAGAGCGTACGTCCTGAAGCAAAAACCGTGGCTTCAGCCGATACTCTGCCGGCCATATCCAACACCACTTTCACTGGCTGACGACCGGCCACTCCGCGCACATCGAGTCGCGGATTATCATAAATCACCGTTCCGCTACCCACCATAATCGCTTCATGGCGCGAGCGTAGCAGATGCACGAGAGTTTTAGTCGTTCCTGTCGAGAATTTTACTGAGGGCTGATCGGGTGTGCGCACACAATCCATATAGCCGTCCGCGCTCATTGCCCACTTTAGGGTCACAAATGGTCTGCGCTTTGAATGCGCAGTCATAAACACCCTGTTCAGCTCGCGACACTCCTCTTCGAGCACACCTGTAGCTACTTCCACTCCGGCTTCACGAAGCATTGCCACTCCTCGTCCGCTCACCTTTTCAAACGGATCCAGACACCCCACCACCACTCGCGGAATTCCGCTATCGATTATCAGTTTGGCGCAGGGTGGCGTTTTGCCGTAATGCGAACAAGGTTCTAGAGTTACATACATAGTGGCCCGGCGCAAAAGCGCCGGGTCTTTTACCGAAGCCACGGCATTTACTTCAGCATGCGCTTCGCCCCAACGGCGGTGATAACCCTCGCCAACGATTTTATCGTCGACCACTATCACAGCACCCACCATCGGGTTTGGTGCCACATTTCCGAGTCCGCCACGAGCTATTTGCAACGCACGCCGCATATACGCGGCCTGAATTTCTATCATTTCCTATCCGATTCTATGAGGGCGAGAAGTCGCTCAACAGCCTCTCCTGCAGGCACATTCTTTTCAACACACTCGCGACCTCTATACAGACTCACTTTGCCCACTCCTGCACCTACGTAGCCATAATCTGCATCGGCCATTTCGCCGGGGCCGTTCACTATACAGCCCATAACTCCTATTTTCAAGCCTTTCAGTGCCGAAGTTGCGCTCTTCACGCGAGCCAGCGTATCACGAATATCAAACATCGTGCGTCCGCATCCCGGACAGGCTATATACTCGGTTCGTACCGTGCGCAGTCTTACGGCCTGCAATATTGTGAATGCCAGACGCGAAGCCTCATCTTCCGCAAGCGAATCCGACTCGATCATCACACCATCGGCAAATCCGTTAAGCAACGGTGCTCCTAAATCTATCGATGCTCGGATAGCCACTTCATCGGCCGATACTCCGTTATACACCGCCTTTATTATCACCGGATTCGAAATACCGCGACACATCATTTCATGCAGCGCAGCTTGCACACTTCCTGGGAAATTTGCGTGTGTCGAACCGAGCACCACGATTTTGCCCGAATCAATCTTTTCGGGTAGCGGATTAGCCGCATCGAGATACACATATTCGTCATTTGCAAGCATCAAGTCGGGGCGATTATCGTCGGCATACTCAGCTTCAGCTGAAGTCGATGCAACAACAGTAGGCTGATTTCCGCCTACCACACCGACACACTCCGACTCGCGACGCACAGGACAAATATCATCAAATCCATCAGCCGCTCCACCTTCTATGGCAGGAGCCACAGCCAATTTGTCTATATAATCCACAATAGCGCGAGCCACAGGCACTTCCGCTTCGGGAGCTTCACACAGCGACACTCTTATCGTATCGCCGACACCCTCTGCCAACAGCGAACCGATTCCGACTGCCGACTTTACGCGACCATCCTCGCCATCACCGGCTTCAGTCACACCAAGATGTAGCGGATAGTGCATATCCTCCGCATCCATAGCCTTCACCAATCGGCGAACGGTTTCCACCATCACCCTCACATTCGAGGCTTTGATGGAAATTACCACATTATTGAAGTCATGCTTGCGACACACGCGCAGAAATTCCATCGCACTTTCAGTCATTCCTGCCGGGGTATCGCCATAACGACTCATTATGCGATCCGACAGCGAGCCGTGGTTCACTCCGATACGTATTGCTGTTGATTTCTCTTTACAGAGCTTCAACAACGGAACGAGAGCATCTTCCACGCGCTTCAGCTCGGCGGCATACTCTTCATCGGTATATTCAAGGCGCACAAACGTACGTCCGGGATCCACAAAGTTTCCGGGATTGATGCGCACTTTATCCACTCGCTCGGCGGCACTGAATGCTGCTCGGGGATTGAAGTGAATATCGGCCACAATAGGCACTTCGCATCCTGCTTCGCGCACCTGACGGCGTATTTCGCCTAAATTTTCTGCTTCGCGCACTCCCTGTGCCGTAAACCGCACAAGCTCTGCGCCGGCGGCAGCTATACTCAGACACTGCGCTACGCTTGCATCTGTATCCATAGTCGACACAGATGCCATCGACTGAAGGCGCACCGGATTATTTCCGCCGATTTCTATATTTCCCACCTCTACGGCCACCGTCGGGCGGCGTCGGGTGTTAAATCTATCAATTTGTTTTGAAGCCATATTTCACCTGCTTCAATTCTTCATTAGCCTTCACTATCTTTTCTGAAAGGCTGCTACGATAAGCATTAAATCGCTCGCTCACGGCAGCATCAGAGAGTGCAAGCATCTGCACGGCAAGCACAGCGGCATTCATGGCCGCATCGATACCCACAGTTGCCACGGCTATACCCGGAGGCATCTGAATTATCGACAGTAAAGCATCGCGACCTTCCAGCGTTGCGCTAAGAGGCACCCCGATTACGGGAAGCGGAGTCATCGCAGCTATCACTCCGGGAAGGGCTGCTGCCATACCTGCAGCGGCAATTATCACTTTTATTCCTCGATCGGCAGCTCCGCGAGCAAAACTCTCCACCTCTGCAGGTGTACGATGTGCCGACAGGGCGTTCATTTCGAAAGGCACTTCCATGCTGTCAAGAAATGCGGCAGCTTTCTGAATTACGGGAAGATCTGACATACTTCCCATGATAATGCTTACTTGAGGCTTCATTGTATGATTGATTTATACGGTTATTTTATTAAATATGAGAGCAGTGTCACGCAGACAAATCCATTGATTGTGCCGGCTGTCACCTGCCCGAATGTATGACGCTGCAAACCTACGCGAGCTGTTCCGACAAGTCCGCAGCACAAAATTACGCCACACACCACCCACATCATATCACACACAGCGAAATCGCTCAATGCAATATTCATGGTTATGGCAAGCAGGCCGCCCATAGCTGTCATATGAGCACTGATTTTCCACCACCGATTCACTATCTGCGACACTATAGCCGCGAGCACAGCTCCACACATAAACATCACAAGCCAAATCGGAGCGTGCACCTTATACAGATAGATACCACACAGCAGATAGCACGTCGTCACAACCAGATATGGCACCGTGCGCTCGGTTCGATTATTAAGTCCGAAATCTTTCACCTTTCCAAGCTTCCACATGATTCCGATAGCTATCATCGGCATTACGCACGTTATCAGCAGTGTAACGCTCGGCACGCCCCATTTCACTCCGGTACTCAGTACCGACAATACCGTCGTATTGAGAGCTATCACTACTCCGTAGGTCGGAACCAACAACGGAGAGAATACAAACGATAGAAAATGAGCTACTTTTTCGAGCATGATAAAAGAATTTTATTGTTTTGATATATTCTTAACGTATTAGCGTCAAAGTTGTTTCCTCAACCTCCCCACCGGCAGACCGAGTTTTTCGCGATACTTCGCCACTGTTCGTCGGGCTATATCGTAACCGGCCTTTTTAAGTTCCTCGGTAAGAGCGGCATCGGCAAACGGACGCCTTTTATCTTCGCCGTCTATTATTTTTTTCAACGCGGCCAATATTTCGTGCGACGACGCATCAACCGAATCCTTCGGCTTTTCGTTGAAAAAGTATTTCAGCGGATACACTCCCTGACGGGTTGCCACATACTTTCCGGTCGTTGCGCGGCTTATCACCGATAAATCGTCGCCCGTTATTGCGGCCACATCTTTCAATATCATCGGCTTCAGCTTCAGTGGGTCTTCAGTCATAAAAAATTCGTGCTGAATACGCACTATCGCGCTCATCACTCTGAACAATGTCTGCTGACGCATCGTTATCACCTTGATAAAGGTGTTTGCCTCTTCGCGCTTCTGACGCACAAACAGCACGGCATCGGCCGACGAGCGAGCACCGCCCTTATCCGGATCCACCTCAAACGACTGTTCTATTTGCAGCTGTGGCAGTCTGTTGAGCAGCGTCACGCTGACATGACCATCCTCTTCGGCTTCCACCAAAAAGTCCGGCGTTATTTGTCGGGTTCGGTCTTCCTCCGTCACGCCGGTCACCAACGAACCGGGTTTCGGATTGAGCGAACGTATCACGCCGATTGCACCGCGAAAATCCTCTTCGCCAACATTAAGCATCTGCGCCAATCGCTCATAGTGCATACGCGAAAACAAATCGAAATAGTCTTCAACGATTTCGCGAGCTATTGCCGTATGCCTGTCGCCGGCATCGAGGCGGCGTAGCTGAAGTAGCAGACAGTCGCGCAAGTCCACAGCCCCGATTCCGGCAGGGTCGAGCGAACGCACTATCTGCCACACTCGGCGCACGTCTTCCATCTCCACGTTTTCGCCATCCTGAAAGGCCACATCGTCGGCTATCGACAGCAGGTCGCGGGTCATATATCCGTTATCATCTATATTTCCCACTATCTGACGGGCTATTATCATATCCTGCTCCGACAATTCCATTTCCGACATCTGTCCGAGCAGATTTCCCATCAGCGACTCGCCACGATCAACCGCCATCGGCTCATAGTAGCTATCATCGGCACTATGATTATTCGCTTCAAGTCGGTAAGGTGGCAGATCATCCTCATTGCGATAATCGGCCATCTGCATCTCCTCGGCACTCTCATGGAAGTCCTCCGATTCGGGAGTCTGTTCCACATCATCGGCAACCTCCAGCGCCGGATTGTCGTCGAGGGCGCGCTGCACCTCGTCTTCCACCTCCGGACCGTTCATCTCAAGCACACGCACAAATTGCAGCTGCATTGGCGTGAGCGTCTGCTGCTGTCGCTGATGTAGGTGTAGTCCGAGCGATTCGTCGATTGCCATAATTTAAGTATCGTCTTTTTAGTAAGTCCAGTCAAACTGCATTCCGTAGAAGCAGAAATATGTCGGAGTATTGATGCCATATTCACCGGTATCGGTCGAAGTCATCTGGAAGTAAATGTATTCCACTTCGCCGAGAGCGCGAACATCAACGGTCTGCCAAGAGTCCACCACTGTAGTCGAACCGTTTGAGCACTGACCAAGCACCAACTCCACCGGTTCGGTGCGAATGCCGTTCTTCACGCCATAGATAAGAAGCGACACCTTATCACCTTCCTGCAATTTGCGTGCAGTATAGAGACCCTGTGTCATGGCGGTATAAGTTACAGCGCTATTACCCAAAATCAAATAGCGAGGAACAAATGAATTCACACCGGCCACGCTCAAGCGACACGAAGGCGACTGAGGCAGTATGGTTGTCGACTCCGCCGAATTCCAATAGCCCACGAGGAATGTGTATTTTTCGGTCGACGATGTCGATTTGTCCACCACGCCCCACTGATGATCGGGCCAGTAGCTTTCAGGCACTATCATTTCGCGCGATTGCGAGGGCTGGAATCCGGTAAATGAGTTATATGCCTTGTTGACTTCACGCGAATACACTATACCATTTACGGCAAGCACATTCGACGCTCCTGCCTCTTTCCACTTTTCCCATACGCCGTTTGCGTCAAATACCAAAGCGCTGTTATCGATTATTGCTACAGATGTCTGCGGACCCGAATAGTCGGTAGTACTACACGACGAAACAGCACCAAGAGAGAGAACAGCAATAGTTGCTGCTAAAAATTTTCTAAGTTTCATAAGTTGTTTTTTATTTTTCTGTTTTACATTTCTATTAGTTCATCCTTTTCAAAGTCGCGCACGGCTACCGTTCCGACCACACTGTCCCACAACATTGGCGACAGCCCCGTTCCGGGACGCTTGGCTGTCAGATTCGACTCCGACAATATCTCGCCACGCTGTATTGCACGTCGCGCCACGATGCTTTTCCGTGCCACGGCAATGTTCGGACGCTCGCTTCGGCTCACGTGTTTCTTTCCATCGCCGAGAGCTTCTTTCACATTGCGCACGCATCTCACCATTTCGGCAAGTTCCGTCGGATTGAGCGACGCTTTATGATCCGGGCCGGCCATCTGCTTGTCCAGCGTAAAGTGTTTTTCTATCACCTCCGCACCAAGCGCAGCCGCCGCTATCGGTATCTCGATTCCCTCCGTGTGGTCGCTATACCCTATCGCCCCACACCCTGCCTCTTTCAGCGAAAGCATGGCACTTAGGTTCACATCCTCCATCGGTGTCGGATACTGCGTATTGCAGTGCAGCAGTGTTATATCTTCGCGCGCCGTTCCCGACTTGACTATCACATCCACTGCAGCAACCACTTCTTCCGGTTCGCACATGCCTGTCGAGAGTATCACCCTCCCCTTCAGCTCTCCTATCTTGCGCAATAGAGGCAGATTTGTTATCTCACCCGAAGGTATCTTCCAATAGTCTTGACCTATCGTTGCAAGAAAGTCCACGCTGTCGCAGTCAAACGGCGACGAGAGAAAGCCTATTCCACAGCGGCGGCACTCTTCCGCCACATCGCGAAATCCGTCGTAGCTCAACTCCAGGCGGCGCAACATTTCCAGTTGCGAAGTGTCGCCATCGCCACAATTCGCCATCTGATATTCGGCCTTTCGCGCCGAGGCGGCCACAAGGTCTGAAGCCTTGAATGTTTGAAATTTCACATAATCCGCACCTGCCGACGCCGCTGCTCTTACGAGCTGACGCGCCGTTTCGAGGCTTCCGTTATGATTCACTCCGGCTTCTGCTATTATTATCACCGCTCAATCTCCTTTCTTTTTGCAGGCACTCCGCAATAGAGTCCCGAGTCTGTCACGTCGGCCGTCACAACAGCTCCCATTGCCACTGCCGCTGAAGCGCATATTGTTACGCCGTTTCGCACTGTCGCGCCGGCACCTATAAACACATTGTCGCCTATTTCCACACCTCCGCATATCACGGCTCCGGGACCTATAAACACATTGCGACCTATTCTGCAACCATGTTCCACGATTGCGCCGGTATTCACCACGCAGTGTTCGCCTATTTCCGCGCCATTCACTATTGCGCCGTGCATTATCGCACATCCGACTCCGATTTTGCTCGACGCCACGACTATCGCCGTCGATGCTATTATCGAAAATGCCTCATAGCCGCTGTAGGCGTCTATGAGCTTGGTGCGCAATCGCATGTCACACCCTCGGGGTGCCACAATGGCAATATGAACTTTGGCGGTCCCTTCGGGATGCAACGCCATAAACTCGGCATCCGTCCCGGCATACGGCAATTCAAGATTTGCCATCGGAGCGCAATCCACATATCCATCGATATGCACATTGCCGGTAGCCATAAGCGATACCGCCTGACCACCGCCACCTATCAGATATGCCGGAAGTTCTACTGACATATTTCTTAGCGATTGTAAATATCCGATTTATACTTTGCCAGATTTTCCGGCTTTGTAAACCATTCAATTGTTTGGCGCAGACCCTCTTCGAGTGTATGACGCGGACGCCAGTCGGTAAGCGACGTGATGAGCGAATTATCGCCACAGAGGCGGAACACCTCGCTCGATGCCGGACGCAGACGCTCCGCATCCGTCACATAGCGCACATCGCTATCCATTATGCGAGCTATCGTTTCGAGGGTCTCTTTCATCGACACCTCTGTTCCGGTGGCTATGTTTATCTCCATACCCTCTATTCCCGGAGTCGTTCCGAGAGCTATGAACCCGGCTGCAGTATCTGCCACGTAGTTGAAGTCTCGAGTCGGAGTGAGGTCGCCCACTTTTATCTCCTTTGCGCCATTCGCTATCTGGGTTATGATGGTCGGAATGATTGCACGCGCACTCTGACGCGGGCCGTACGTATTAAACGGACGAGCTATCACCACCGGCAGGTCGAAGGCATTGAAGAAACTCTTGGCTATCGCATCTGCTCCGATTTTCGTTGCCGAATATGGCGATTGCGGCTGGCGCGGATGTTTCTCATCTATAGGCACATACTGCGCCGTGCCATACACCTCGCTGGTCGACGTCACCACAAGGCGTTCAACTCCGCAGTCGCGTGCTGCCTGACACATATTCAGCGTGCCCTTGATATTCGTATCCACATAGCTGTCGGGAGCCACATAGCTGTACGGTATTGCTATCAACGCCGCAAGATGATAGACCGTCTTGCATCCGCGCGATATATGACGACAGAAATCCGGATCGCGAACGTCTCCGGTCACTATCTCAAGGTTCGGGTGACGAACACTATTGAGCCAGCCCCAATCGTTAAACGAATTATACTGACAAAGGGCTCTCACTTCATAACCTTCCGATAGAAGTCGCTCCGTAAGATGCGACCCGATAAAACCGTCGGCTCCGGTCACCAATACTTTCTTACTTTCCATACAGCTTATTTTTGCCGTAAAGTTACGATTTTTTCTTCACACCAATGCGCAGTTTATCCGCCTTTCACCTATATTAAGGCGGAGGTAATAAAATAATTCATTACTTTTGCACCAAATACTCAAACATTATGCCAAATATTCTCGTCACAATATGCGCTCGCGGAGGCTCTAAAGGCATTCCCGGCAAGAATATCAAACCCGTTGGTGGAAAACCGCTTCTGGCTTACACGGCGGGCATTGCTAAAAAGTTTGCCGATGCCCACGGTGCCGACCTCGTTCTCTCGACAGATTCCGACGCTATTCTCGATGTTGGTCGCGATTACGGACTCCCCACCGACTACCGACGCCCGGCCATATTGGCAAACGACACTTGTGGCAAACCCGATGCCATCAAAGACGCTATGCTTTGGGCTGAAAAGACGTTCGGAAAGACATACGACTATGTTGTCGACCTCGACGTCACTTCTCCGATTCGCACTCTCGACGACATCGAATCTTGCTTGAAACTCATCGAAGCCGACCCTCAGGCGCTGACCATCTTCTCGGTCAATCCTTGCGGACGCAACCCCTACTTCTGCCAAGTAGAGCAGAAGCAAAACGGCTTCTATTCTGTAGTTTGCGACGGTCATTTCACCACGCGCCAGTCTTCGCCGAAGGTCTACGATATGAATGGCTCTATCTACGTCTACCGACGTGCTTCGCTCGACTGCGACGATCCTCGCGCCGTCACCTCGCGCTCGCTCATCTACGCGATGAATCACATCTGCTTCGACCTCGACGAGCCTGACGATTACGAATATCTCGCCTACCTCATCGATAGTGGCAAAATAACCATCGACTAATCCCTATCTACCGACCCAATCATGATTCTCGACATTATTCTGTTGCTTGTCGGCATAGCTTTGATTCTCGGTGGTGCCAATTTCCTCACCGATGGAGCTTCGGCCATCGCCAAACGCTTCGGCATTTCCGACCTCGTAGTCGGTCTTACCGTCGTAGCCTTTGGCACATCTGCGCCCGAGCTTTCCATCAGCTTGATTTCCGCACTGGGCGGAAGTAGTGGCATGGCTATCGGCAATGTTGTAGGTTCAAACATTTTCAACATCCTTGTCATCATAGGCATCACAGCTCTCGTTTCGCCCATCAAGATTCAGAAGAGCATCATGACCAACGAGATTCCACTGGTCATACTCGCCTCGATAGCCATTATGGCTATTGGTTCATCGCTGTGGCTCGACGGATCTGAGCCGATTATTTCGCGCGTCGACGGTATCCTCCTGCTCCTCTTCTTTATTATCTTCATGCGCTACACCTTCTCGCAGGCTAAAAACGCCGCGCCCGATGATCCTGCCACCCCCTCCCTCAAAGCGATACCTGCATGGCTGTCTATCGTCTACGTTCTCGGTGGGTTGGCTGCTCTCGTTTACGGTGGCGACATCTTTGTCGACAGTGCTTCATCGCTCGCCCTCGCTATGGGTATCAGCGAAACTGTCATCGGACTCACTATTGTAGCTGCCGGCACTTCGATGCCGGAATTAGCCACGTCGGTCACTGCAGCTATCAAAGGAAAAACAGAAATTGCCATCGGCAACGTTATTGGCTCAAACATCTTCAATATCTTTGCCATCCTCGGCATCACAGCCACAATATGCCCACTTCCATTCCAGGGTATCGGCATGGTCGACATGTTCACGCTCGTAGGCTCTGCCTGCATTTTCTGGCTCACAGGATGGGTCATCAAGGAGCGCACCATCACTCGTGCCGAAGGGGCATTCATGGTAGCTTGCTTCATTGCCTACACCGCATTCCTCATTACTAACGGACAATCATGACTCAGCGAAAAGTATGCATTATCACCGGCAGTCGTGCCGAGTGGGGTCTTCTCAGCGGCATCGCCCGTGCGTTGAAGGCTCGCACCGATGTATGCTTACAAATCGTGGTGACCAACATGCACCTCGACCCACGCTACGGACTTAGTGTCAACGAAATCGAGGCCGATGGCTTCCATATCGATGCCCGCGTTCCTCTGCCACAAGGCAACGATGAAGCTTCCGTAGCTCGCGCAATGGGCAGTTGCCTTAGCGGCATGGCTGATGCTTTCCACAAGCTCTGCCCCGACATTGCCGTAATTCTTGGCGACCGCACCGAAATGCTCGCTGTGGCGGCGGCGGCGCTCACAATGCGCATACCTATTGTCCACCTCCACGGTGGCGAAATCACCGAAGGGGCTGTCGACGATTCCATTCGCCACGCCATCACTAAAATGGCATCTCTCCACCTCACCTCTACCGACGAATACCGCCATCGTGTCATCCAGATGGGCGAAGACCCGGAATTGGTTTTAGCCACCGGCGCCATCGGTGTCTACAACAATATGACCGAGCAAATCATGTCGCTTCCAGAACTTGAAGCATCGCTCGGCCACTCCCTTTCTCCCGACACGCTCCTCGTCACCTACCACCCCGTTACACTCGACCCCGTAGCGCCGGAAATCCGCTTTGAACAACTCCTCGAAGCCCTCGACCGCTTCCCCGAATTGCCGGTTCTCTTCACATACCCCAACAACGACGCTCGCGGGGCTGTAATCATCGACCTGATTGAGCGTTACCGCAGTTCGCGCCCCGACACCGTTTTTTCTATCCCATCGCTCGGACGTCGACGCTATCTATCTGCGCTACATTACGTTAGTGCAGTAGTTGGCAATTCTTCAAGTGGCATCATCGAAGTTCCGACCGCCGGTATTCCCACCGTCGACATCGGCATCCGACAGCAAGGGCGTCTTGCCGCCGATTCGGTTATCCATTGTGGCGACTCTGCCGACGAAATTGCATCGGCCATCGCTCGCGCCCTCTCGCCCGAATTTAGGCTCGCGGCTCGAAACACCGTCAATCCATACTTCCGTCACGACACGCTCGACCTCATCGTCAATGCTATCGCCGACACCCCGATGGAGCGACTACGCAAAAAACATTTCCACGATATAGCTTTCTGATTGCGTATGCAACGACACATAATCGACGAACAATCCACCATACTACAAGCGCTCGACAAGCTCAACGCTCTTAGCGGAAAGGTCATGACGCTATTTGCCGTCAATGCCGACGGACGCATGACCGGTGCGCTCACCGACGGCGACATTCGACGCGGACTGCTTGCCGGTGCTAAGCCCGAATGCCGGGTAAGCGAAGTAATGAACCGCAATTTCCAAGCTCTCCTAGGCGGCAAAATCGACATCGCCCGTCTGCGCGAACTGCGGCTTGCAGGTATGCGGCTCCTTCCAATACTCGACTCCGACGGACGCATCACCGACATCATCGACACGTCGATTACCCACACTCGCCTCCCTCTATCTGCCATTATGATGGCCGGAGGACGTGGTGAACGCCTGCGTCCGCTCACTCTCAACACTCCGAAACCTCTGCTCGAAGTGGGAGGAAAAGCCATCATCGACTACAATATTGAGGCTCTTGCCGCATGTGGCATCACCGACATATACGTTACCGTCAACTATCTGGCAGAGAAGCTCGAACAGCATTTCTCCTCCCCCATCTCCGGCGTCAGTGTAAAATGTGTGCGCGAAGACCGTCCTTTAGGCACTATCGGTGCCGCGGCTCTCGTTCCCCTACCCGAACAAGGCGACACGTTGGTTATGAACTCCGACCTTCTCACCACCGCATCTTTCGAGGAAATGTACCTCGCCCACACCACCGAGCAGGCCGACCTCACAATCGCGGCTATACCCTACAACGTTTCTGTCCCGTTTGCAATTCTTTCAACCGACGGAAACCGCGTGACCGCGCTACAGGAAAAGCCCTCATACTCCTACTTCGCAAATGCCGGTATCTACATCATTTCCAATCGATTACTACGAAATCTCTCCCCCTCCCACCGCACCGACGCTACCGACCTCATCGACGAGGCCATAAATAGCGGATTGAAAGTCACTTACTACCCCATTTCGGGCACGTGGATCGACATTGGTTCACCCACCGACTTCCGTCAGGCAAACGAACTCATGCGCCATCGCGCACTCTACGGACGATAATCAACCCTTTCTACAAACACTTCGACAATTCACATCATGGCAGATTCCAACTTTATAGACTACGTTAAAATCCTCTGTCGCTCAGGCAAGGGAGGCGCCGGCTCGCGCCACTACTACAGAGCCAAATACGTTCCAAAGGGTGGTCCCGACGGCGGCGACGGTGGTCGTGGCGGTCACATCATCCTCAAGGGCAATTCTCACATGTGGACGCTCCTTCCGCTCAAATACAATCGCCACGTATTTGCTGGCAACGGACAGAGCGGCTCCGGCGGTCGCAGCTTCGGCAAAGACGGCAACGATGTCATCATCGAAGTTCCCTGTGGCACAGTGGTTTTCGATGCCGAAACAGGCGAATTCCTTTGCGAGGTCAACTACGACGGCGAAGAAGTAAAGCTCCTGCGCGGTGGTCGTGGTGGACTGGGCAACTGGCATTTTAAGAGTGCCACCAATCGCACTCCGCGCTACGCTCAGCCAGGCGAACCGGCTATCGAGCGAACCGTCATTTTAGAGCTGAAGTTGCTCGCCGATGTCGGACTGGTCGGATTCCCCAACGCCGGCAAGTCCACTCTGCTGTCAGCCGTTTCCGCTGCTCGACCTAAAATTGCCGACTACCCCTTTACCACTATGGAGCCGCAACTCGGCATCGTTTCCTACCGTGGCAATCGCTCCTTCGTCATGGCCGACATTCCCGGCATCATCGAGGGCGCAAGCGAAGGCAAGGGGCTCGGTCTCCGATTCCTCCGTCACATCGAACGAAACGCCGTCCTCCTTTTCATGGTTCCCGCCGACTCCGACGACATCGCAGAGCAATACCGCATTCTCCTTTCCGAGCTTGAAAAGTTCAATCCGCAGCTCATGGACAAGGAACGCCTGCTCGCCATCACAAAGAGCGACATGCTCGACGACGAACTGATGGAAGAAATCGAAAAGACTCTCCCCGCCGATTTACCCCACGTATTCATTTCGGCCGTCACTGGACAAGGAATTTCCGAATTGAAAGACATGCTTTGGAGTGCCGTAAACGACGACCGCAACCGCATCGCCACTCCGGCTATCACCCACCGTCCTCTCGACGGACACCACCGTGTGCGTGAAGAAGACGAATTTATATTCGACACTCCCGACGCTGTTCCCGACGAAGACGAAGAAGACTTTGGCGAAGACTTCGACAACGATTTCGACGAATCGTGGGACAATCTCGACTTTGAATACGGAATTGACAATGACGATTTCAAAGGTTGACCTAAACATTGGCTCTGGCATCACGGCATTCTCCACAATGCGTGGCGAATGCCGACCCGAAGAGCCTTATTCTGGATTCAACACTTGCTACTACACAGGCGACTCTCCTCTTCGGATAGCCGCCTGTCAAAATATCTTGGCATCCCAACTTGCCATCGACGCTACTCGACTGATTCTTCCGCTTCAGCGCCACACCGACCGCGTAGCTATCATCGACCGCCTGCCATACCCGGCCAAACTTCTCGACGGCATTGATGCCATCGTCACACGCCTCCCCCGCGTAGCTCTCGGCATACACACCGCCGACTGCGTACCGCTACTCATGGCCGACAACAGCAACGGTATCATCGCCGCCGTCCACTCTGGATGGAAAGGCACAGTAGCACGCATTGCGGCAAACGCTATCGACGCGATGGTGCAGCTCGGAGCCGCTCCGTCACGCATAACAGCCGTCATGGGGCCTTGCATATGTCGTCATTGTTTTGAAGTTGGCGAAGAAGTCGCCAACAAATTCATTCAGGCCGGATTTCCCGAATCAGTCATCGACCGCAACCACACCAAACCACACATCGACCTCCCCGAAGCCATTGCCCACACCCTCATGCAGTGCGGTGTCCCGCGCCACAACATTTCGCTATCTTGCGGATGCTCACGATGCCACCCCGACACCTACTTTTCAGCACGCCGTTTGGGCATAAATTCAGGCCGCACACTTTCAGTTATACTTCTGGAAGAGAGCCACGCTTAAAAGCATCTATAAAACTTCCGGGAGTAGAATTGATAATCTCAACCCCCTCCGCCTCCGCGAAACGTCGTATATCGAAATACGACTTAAACGCGATATGAAAGCTCAGCAATATATCATGCAAATGTATGTTGCGATACACCGTAGCCACCCTTCGCTTCTCAGCCTCGTCATCTTTATAAAAATGCGGTTGTACGGTCACCACCTCATTCTCGTCGCTCACGTCCAGAGTCCGCGTCCACGAATGGTCGGCGCCGGTTAGATATATCTCCTTATAGCCAAGTTTCATACCACACATTATCGACGGCACAAGCACATTTCTCGGACGCGGCATGGCAAGTCCACGCCTATAAGCCGCATGCGTCAGTGCGTCAACGCCCTCGGCACCCACAAAATTAAATCCTTCCACCGACACCGAAGCCGAAGCCACTCTTCGCCCGCGCTCCCTCATCGGCACAAACAACACCATCGGCCAATCCACTTTCGCCAGATTTGCCCACAGCGCATCCACCTTTTCATTTCCCGAAGCAAAAAACACCGGGTCGGCTATCACATAATAGTCCGGCTTCAACTCGAAAAATTCCGGCGTATTTGCGGCAAAATTCACCGCCAACGTAGCATTATTCATCAGAGAGTCACGACTATCGCGAATCGTATCGGCAAGCGACGGACCATTACCCATCACTATCAGTCTTTCGCCACGCTTCATTTCGCTCCCTATTTTACACGGGCGCGACTGGAGCAATATCTTCACCGCACCCTTCATCGTCAGAGCAAACTTACCCATTGCTCCTGCTATTTTTTCTAAACTTATTGCCGACATAATGCCACAAATATACGCCAATTTCTCGAATTTGTGTGTACATTTGTAGTTCCATACAACCCAAACCGCATACTAAACCGTGATACGAATCAACGTTGACACACTGCTACGAGAGCGGCTTCCGCGCCACTACCGCTACATCCCATCTCCCGTT
Source organism: uncultured Bacteroides sp. (assembly GCA_964416545.1). GTDB lineage: Bacteria > Bacteroidota > Bacteroidia > Bacteroidales > Muribaculaceae > Paramuribaculum. The sequence goes on from CAYQEN010000007.1 coordinate 68,674, forward strand.
ATACGATGGGTGGAGCGCACCATATGCCAAGAGCAGCTCAACCACATGCTCGAAGTCAACGACGGCCGTCGCAATGCCGACTTCTGCCGTGGCGTACTCCGGCACCTCGACATCACCTACGACGTCACAGGCTCCCTCCCCGAATCGCCGCGCTGCATCATCGTCTGCAACCACCCGCTCGGCGGGCTCGACGGCATGATGCTCATCGACATGGTTGCCCGACACTACGGCGTACAGCCATTCTTCATCGTCAACGACCTGCTTATGGCCATCGAGCCGCTACGCGACATATTCGTACCCGTCAACAAACACGGACGACAATCGCGCGCCTACTCCGACTCATTCGACGAAGCCCTCGCATCCGACCGCCCGATTATCATCTTCCCGGCCGGACTCGTATCGCGACGCAACGCCGAAGGCGAGATTTGCGACCTAAAATGGCAAAAAATGTTTATCAACAAAGCCATCGCCGGACATCGCGACATAATTCCCGCATTCTTTAGCGGACGGAACTCAAACTTTTTTTATACATTTGCAAAGCTACGCACCCGACTTGGCATAAAACTCAACTTCGAGATGCTCCGTCTTCCGGCCGAAGTCTTCCGTTGCAAAGGACAGCACTTCTCAGTCACAATAGGCCGACCCATTCCATTCGGAAAATTACAAGGTGGAGCCAATGCCAACATCGAAGCGAAAGCCATTAAGAAAATTGTGTACAACCTCAATCCATTGCCGTGGAAGAAAAAATCATAGATCCGGTCGACGTTAGTCTGCTTGAAGCAGAGCTCACCCCCGACACTTTTTTGCGCGACACAAACAAGGGCGGCAACAAAATCCACGTTGTCGAAGCCGCTTCCGCACCAAACGTCATGCGCGAAATCGGACGACTCCGCGAAATCGCTTTCCGCGGTGCCGGAGGAGGAACAGGACTATCATGCGACATCGACCAATTCGACACCATGAACCCGCCATGCCGACAAATTGTCGTTTGGGATCCCGAATCCCGACAAATTCTCGGCGGCTACAGATACATCATCGGCCCTGACATTCAAATACAAAACGACGGAACTCCTCGAATCGCCACATCCCACATGTTCCGATTCTCCGACGAATTCATAAGCGAATACCTTCCAAAGACCATCGAACTCGGACGCTCATTTGTCCGCACCGAATACCAATCCACGCGCGAAGGAGCCAAAGCCATATACGTCCTCGACAACCTCTGGGACGGTCTTGGGGCGCTCACCGTCGTCCACCCCGAAATGAAATACCTGTTCGGCAAAGTCACAATGTACCCAAGCTACTCCCGACCATGCCGCGACATGATTCTATACTTTCTCCACAAGCACTTCCCCGACCACGACTCTTTAGTCAAACCCATCACGCCGCTTCATACCGACATCGACGACTCCAAAATGAAAGCCCTGTTTACAGGCTCTACTTTTGCCGACGACTACCGCATCCTAAAAGACTCGATACGAAGCCACGGCTACAACATCCCGCCACTCGTCAACGCCTACATGAGCCTCTCGCCAACCATGAGAATGTTCGGCACAGCCATCAACGACGAGTTTGGCAACGTCGAAGAGTCTGGCATATTCTTTGCAATATCCGAAATATTCGAAGAAAAGAAAAAACGACACATCGGCACATTCCACCCCTGCGAAGCATAAATCAGTCTTCCTCACAATGATCGAAAACTTCCTCACATACCTGCGCTGCGAACTCAATCTGTCGCAAAACACAGTCGATGCCTACCGCACCGACCTCCGACAGTGGCGCGACTACATGGAAGCTCTCGACATTGCAGAAAACTACCGACTCGTCACAACCGCCATGCTTCGTGCTTGGATTGCCGACATTGCCCGACGCGGATGCTGCAACCGCACCATCCGACGCAAAGTCCAATCCCTACGAGCCTTCTTCCACTACCTCATGAAAGTTCATGGGCTCGAATCAAACCCCGCCGCCGACTTGGCATTAGCCAAAATTCCTCGACGACTCCCGGTCTACATTCGTCCCGGCGAAACAGCCGAGCTATTCGAATCCGGATTCGACAGATGCAACTTCACAGAAGTTCGCAACCGACTCATTACCGACATGCTCTACTCCACCGGCATGAGATGCAGCGAACTAATCGGGCTGCGCGACATCAACGTCGACACATCTCGGGGCGAACTAAAAGTACTCGGAAAACGTAATAAAGAAAGAATAATACCTTTCGGCAACGAACTCGCCAAACTGATTACCGACTACCGCACTCTACGCGACAAAGCCGGACTTCGAGCCGACGAATTATTTGTCCGTTCAGACGGTCGGCCGCTATACCGAAAACTGGTCTACAACGTAGTCCACAAACAACTCGAAGGGCACGTCAACGCACCGAAACTGAGTCCGCACGTACTGCGACACTCATTCGCCACCGACATGCTCAACAACGGTGCCGAACTCAACGCCGTCCAGCAACTGCTCGGACACGCTTCGTTGGCAACAACACAAATTTATACGCATATTACATACCGTGACTTACAACATAATTACCAACTCGCACATCCCCGTGCACAAAAGAAAGGATCAGAACCATGATCGTAAGAATTCAAGCAATCCATTTCGACATCGCCGACAAGTTCGTAAGCTTTAGAATTAAAAAGGCTGAA